>JAKAQR010000054.1 GCA_021819725.1 Actinomycetes bacterium | reverse complement strand
AGCGTTGCACTGGCAACGGCCTGTAATAAATAGGACCTTGAAGACTGTTCGATTGACTTGACGACAGTCGTCTCAATCGTCGACACGCTCATCGACGGCGATGTCCTTAGCTCTTGACCAAAACGACCAACCAGTTCGTTCACTTCGAAGCTATGCATCATTTGACCGACACCTAATGCAGATTCCGCATATTTCCCGTCGCTGACGGTGATGCCTCGGGCAGTTATAAGGGCGACATCGGCTGATTGTGATGGCAACTTCGTCTCGGCCTCACGGACTACAGCTCCGGCCTCACCAATCGGAACCGACGAGACTGGCCGCGTTGGCGCGATATCGCTCGATACACGGTGGGTGTGAGTAACTACTTGTGGTCGAACCACGTCATTGGGAAATCCGACGTAAGCTGCCAGCATCCCCACGCTTACGCAGGTGCCTATAGCTAGGATAACGACTCGCGAGCCCAACCGATGTGCATTCTTGCTCATTGGTCACCTCCAGAAGGTAATGCTAGTTCCTTAGGGCCGACGCGAAAACAACTTTTCGTCCTGGGAATCCGGTCACCTGGGGCGAACGGTGTAGTTGCGGTTGGGCCGGATGTCCTAAGGACGGAGCGATGTGAACGGCCATGCAATAATGCAGAGATGCGGCCAAATAATTGCACGGTGACGGACACCAAAACTGCACGCACATCTGGGCCCTGGTTCAAGGTGGACTACGCGTACATCGTTGAGGCGCAACAGCGAGAGCATCGGGTTTGCCAATGGTATTCCGGGAGCGCGCCCAAGCACCCATCATGTTAAGCAATGCACAACCCTAAGAATTGGAGTATCACCATGTCCAGTGTCGATGCGAATAACAAAGTTCACCCGAGCGTGGAGTCAAATCCCCGTTGCCCCACGATAGCGTGCCCAGTCTGTGGGAGTAGTTTTGGCCCCTCGGGGAGGAGAACCTACTGCTCAGATGCCTGTCGGGCCAGTGCCTATCGACGACGTCGTAGTTCGGGTACTCTCCCGACGCTCAGGGTCCCAAGATCCCAGCCACGTCGGGAGATCACCGTCTATGAGTGCGATACCTGTGGTGAGCGCTCTCTTGGAGAACAACGCTGCCCGCAGTGTCACACCTTCATGTGACGAGTCGGGATCGGTGGGCATTGCCCCTCGTGTGAGGAACCAATCGCCATCATCGATCTACTTGGAGGGGAGCTCGCACACGCGAGAAAGAGATCCGGGATTGCTTGAATCTCTTGCTACCCCGAACGAATGGATAGCTACTGGGATCTGAGACAGTCTTCTCCAGGAGGTGCCCTGACGGCTTCCGAACCCATGATGTCCTGCAGTAACTCCAGCATCCAAGACTCGTTGAGTTCCACTACAAATAAGCCCACGAGATCTTTTTAAATCGAGGGCAAGCCCTCACCCGATACCCTGAATCACACCGCGCCGTCACCTAGCTCGGCATCGAGGTCAACAGATGAGCGAGGCTCGTCGCAACCCCAATGGCGGCAGGCAGATACAGCGACTCGTCCGGTCCATGGGCGTTGCTCCCTGGACCGAGTGCCCCGGTTGCAACAAAGTCGGCGGTTGGAAAGCACTTGCCCAAGGTCGCCATGAAGGGAATCGAACCACCCTCCCCACAGAACGCTGCCGGTGCACCAAAGCCCATCATTGAACCTTCATGGAGAGCCTTGGCAAGCCAGGGACTCGGCTCCTTTGACACCCAACCCTGTGCCGGCGACTCCGCCTCTACCTCAACGTCTGCGCCGTAGGGCACATCGGTCGTGAGGAGTTCGACGAGTCGATGCTGCGCCAGCGCAGCATCGACCGTTGGCGGCAAGCGTAACGAAATCTTACCGGTAGTAAATGGGCGTAACACATTGCCACCGTCGGCTACCGGTGGGACACCATCGATGCCGATGAATGCAAGGGATGGACGCCATGTCTGATTGAGGATTCGATCAGCACCCTCGATCCCCATCAGCCGCGTCGAGCCAGCAAGTGGAAAAAGCGCAAGGAGCGGATCCCCAAGTTCTTGTGACAGCCTGGCTGCTTGGTCCCGATGAAAGGCTGGAATCTCAGCCTGAAGGAACTCGGGTAGCACCTCTCCTGTGCGCGGATCTTCAACACGCGAGAGCAGCTCGCGCAGAATCCGAAACGACGAAGGGACAACACCACCAGCCTCCCCAGAATGCACGCCGTGCTCGAGCACTCTGACCGTAATGGCCATGACGAGGTTGCCTCGAAGTGACGATGTTACCCACAGGCGCTGAAAGTCGAGTCCTCCCGAATCGAGACAAACCACCATGTCAACCTCGCCGATGGTTGGAAGCAACTGCTCCAGATGGGCATCGAGATCAGGGCTCCCACTCTCCTCACTCGCCTCAACTACGAGAACACAACGGGGGTAATCCATGTGTTGCTGTGACAGCTCCTCGAGCACGCTAATGACCAGCGGAGCAGCATAACCGTCATCGACCATGCCACGGCCGAAAAGATTTTCTCCGACCAATTGGCTTTGGAACGGATCGAGTCCGCTCGACCACGGGTCGTTCGCCGGCTGCTTGTCAAGATGGCCGTAGAGCAGCACGGAGCCATCGCCACGCCCTGGGGTACCAGGCACCTCGACAACCAACAGGGGTGTACGGCCATCAATCCGCTGAATATGGCTCGTCATACCGGGAACCGAACGTGTGGCAATCCAATCCTGGTAGAGCGCCAAGGCGCGCTCGATATGTCCACTCTCGCTCCAACTGTGGTCAAATGCGGGCGACAGACAAGGTATCGCCCCGTAATCTACCAACAGGGGGACAAGGTCCGCTCGGACTACAGACTCAAGACTATTACGCAGGGTACTCATGCCTGTCGACCCTAGCTGCTTGAGCGCCGCGCCGATTGCACCAACACCTCAGCACCGGTCCCTGGCCAACACTCTCGATCGCGGCCTAGACAACGGGCATCTTGGCCACCGATCGGAATGGCCGTCCATGGCCCGGGATAATCCACTTGGGACGCAGACCAACTATGCGCTGACGTGAGTCGGCGAGCTGCGCGACACTCGACGCATATGGGTCTTCGAGAGGACCATCTTCGTTCCACCCAAGGTGGCATACACGCAAAGGCCATTGACAGCCGCTCGTCCTGATCGCCACACTGATATCTTCTTGAGTATGGCCAGGTGTCTCGAGAAGGAGTACCTGAGGGGTGAGCTGGTACTGATCCGTTGGGCGCTCCATCCATTTGTCGCCTCGGTAGATGGCATGATAGTCATGCATGCTCGAACAGGGCACCATGCAACGTGTGGTCGAGGTGGTGATGGCTCACGACAACATTGGTCACCCTTTCTGGCCCAACGCCGATGCTGGTCATTGGGGCAAGAATCATGTCCCGTGATGCCACCGTGCCCGGGTCCACCACCGCGACTTGCTCGCCTTCAAGCAACATCAGAACCGTGCCAGCGAACCGCCCCGGTTTTTATGGAGACTCCTAACCTTGAGAGGATGGAGCTATGGGAACAGTAAAGAGATACTCGCCGCAGGTAAGGGAGAGAGCCATTCGCATGGTTGTCGATCGCCCTTACCTTTGAACTGTGTTCGACCAGCTGACAGTCAGTCAGACGGCAGGCTGGCCGATCCGCCGTCACCTCAACCAGCGAGAGCTCGATGACGTCGTCCCCACCCTGAAGGACGAGGGACTGTTGTGCGCTTGATCACAAACAACAGTCGGGGTCGATGACTCGGACCAGCGCGGCAAGTGAGTTGCGATCTACCCGATAGTAGATGCTCGTTCCCCGCCGACTCCTCGTCAGGAGTCCGGCTCGATGTAGTTGGCCGAGATGATGGCTGATCGTGGCATCCGACAGTTCCAGGTGGCGCGCGAGGTCGCTGTTGCGCACACCATCGATATCACTAGCCAACAAGAGCGAGAGGAGCTTCACTCGCACCGGGTCTGCGAGCGCCTTCAGCCGAAGTGCAACCGCCAATGCATCATCGTCACTGATCACGCCTGAAGCGACCGGCGCACAACACAGGGTCGCCGTGAGGTCAATCATGGGAAGAGATTTAGGCACTCAATAAAGTATGACACATTACTTGACGTATGTCTAATCGTACGGTACCATAGTCATTAGTTATATGTCTAACTATAAAGGGGACAAGGATGACCAGTGAATCCGAGAGTATTCGCGAGCTCGTAAGGCGCAAGTACGCTGAGGCCGCAACCAGGCTGACAGAGGGTAACAAAGAACCAGGACAAGGTTGCTGCCCCAGCGAGCGATCGCCCGCGCCCGAAGAAGTCTTCGGTGGTGCGCTCTACAATGCCGAGATGGCTTCGAGGGTGGGCGATGCCGCTATCTCAGCCTCGTTGGGATGTGGTGTACCTACTGCGGTTGCAGACCTACGACCGGGCGAAACTGTTCTCGATCTCGGCTCGGGAGGAGGAGCCGATGTGCTCATTTCGGCACAACGGGTGTCGCCTGGTGGCCGGGCAATCGGACTCGACATGACCGACGAGATGCTCCACCTCGCACGACAGAACGCCGAAAAGGCAGGCATTGAGAATGTCGAGTTTCTCCTGGGTTACCTGGAAGAGATTCCCTTACCCGATGAGTGCGTCGATGTCATTATCTCCAACTGTGTGATCAACCTCGCGGCCGACAAGCAGCTCGTGCTTGGTGAAGCTGCTCGAGTACTGCGCGGAGGCGGGCGGCTCGCGATATCTGATGTAATTGCTGACCCAGATATGGACGATGAGACCCGCTCGGACATGGCACAGTGGACTGGATGCATCGCTGGTGCCCTGACTCTGGCACAGTATCAAAGCATGCTGACCGACATTGGCTTCGTCGACATCGATATCGCACCAACCCACCGCGTCCATAGCCATGCGGTATCCGCCATCATTCGCGCAACGAAACCCGCGGTCACGACGACATGACTCCACCAGCATGTCCGCAACGTCAGCGCTGGTGATACCGGCTCCCGAGTGGACTCTCACTCCTGTGGAAAATCACAAGGAGTGGTTGGAGTCGTATTGTGAACCCTGATGTCGATGACCTCGGTTGCCAGGTCCTCCTCGAAGGCGGAGTTCTCACTGCGTTGACGACCACCGCGTGGGCTCAACACTCCTCAGCGCGAAGGCAGACGAACGCCGATCGTCAACGCAGTGGTCGATCATGATGACCAAATGCGCGTCAATCAACTTCATACGAACGGACCAATAAGATTGGGGCCCAAACCCAAGTTAGCGATGATGCCACCAGCCTACTCATGCACCGTACATCAGCTCCACAGCGAGACCAGATCAACCACGTGCCCATCGGTCGACACTCGCACCCATGTCATGGTCACCCAAGACAGCGAGACACCATGTGGCTACCATGTGGCTACCGAGAGACTCCCGTTTCACCATTGCGGATGTGGCCTCGACCCCAGCGGTTCGCTCAGTCGGCTCAGTTAGGAGCCATCCCTCTCGTCAGCTCACGCAAACACCTCCATCGCCTGGGCGACGGTGCCGACTGGGTCGAAAAACAGAGGCAGACAATTCGATCCCTATGCCTTTGTGATCGGCCCAGGGTGCGCATCCCGCGTCGAGTTTCGCATCGGTGCCTGCAAGGGTGCGTCACCTTCATCGACGCACTGAGCCGACTCGCCAAATCAGCATGCCCGTGGCCGGTTGAGAGGACATTCGCACGCAAGGGTGCGGACAGGAGGCAACCCGAGGGCCTCATGCGCGAGCGGTGTCACGAAGGTAGACGATCCGAGCCAGGATAGCGAAAGCTGCCGACCAAATGAGCACAACAGCCCACCCCTCGAGTGTCCAGGGTGAGCCCCCAAGGGTAACCGCACCAGCTCGGATCAGCCAATACGAGGGGATGAGCTCGAAAAGTCTGTGGACGATTCCAGTGCCACCAATGTTGCCAAAGCCGCCACCGACCAACAGAAAGAGGGTCGCGACACCACCGGTGACCGGGCCCATCGAATCGGGTTTCAACAGATGGCCAAGCATCACCCCGATGATCGCGAACGGAAATAATCCAACCAGAAATAACCCGGTCATCGTAAGCCAGTCAACGGCGGAGAGTCGAACGCCATAGGTCAGACCAGCAAGATAGAGAACGACCAACGTGGTGCAGGCCACCACGTAGCCGGTAATGATCTTGGCGGCGAAATAGTACCAGACCGGGAGCGGTGTGATCCGCATCTGGCGAGTCCAACCCATCTGGCGCTCGGCGGAAATTCGTGGCCCAATGGAGATGGCGGCGATCAGTGCACCAAAACTGGCCATCGCGATCATGTAGTACAAAGGGAATGGCACTCCGCCCACCCTGTAGTGGCGATCGGCAGAAGTGAAGGCGATGTACAGAGTCAGCGGGAAGATGAACGAAAAGATCACAAAGCGACGATTGCGCAGCGTACGTTGCAGCTCCGCCCGGAGATAGAGCCCTCCCATCAGCCGTGCTCCTCGCTCGTCAGCGCTACAAAGGCCTCCTCCAACGTTCCTCCAATAACCTCAATATCCCTGGCTGACCTATACCGATCGAGCAGCTCATACAGCGCCCGATCTGAGTCGCTACAGGTGAGGACGACCGTCAAACCATGTCGCTGTGCATTCACGACACCGGCCACCGTCACCAGTTCGCTCAGATCAATGTCTGGCAGCGCCATCCGAATCGTTTTCGTCCCGACTGTCGCCTTGATCTGGCTCGGAGTTCCGTCAGCGATAATGGACCCACCGTTGATGACCACCACTCGGTCGGCATGGCTATCCGCCTCCTCGAGATTGTGCGTAGCAAATACCACCGTCTTTTGCTCTGCGACGACATCTCGCATCGCCCGCCAGAATTCACGCCGACCATCGACGTCAAGAGCAGCAGTTGGCTCGTCCAATACCAGGAGCTCAGGATCGCCAACCAGTGCCGCCGCGAACCGAACCCTCTGAGCCTGACCCCCCGACAGCCCCGTCGTCATCTGCCCTTGGAATGTCGCACAACCGGTCAGCTCTAAGATCTCGTTAGTCGGACGTGGCGTCGGATAAAACGACGCCATGACCTCGATCAATTCGCGAACCCGCAGGTAGTCGAGGGGTACACCTGTCTGCAGCATCCCACCAACGAGCCCTCTCGCTATCGCTCGCGAAGGAGGCAGTCCAAAGAGCGTCACCTGCCCCGAATCCGGCCGAACTAGGCCGAGTGCCATGTCAAGGGTGGTCGTCTTGCCAGCTCCGTTGGGACCCAGCAAGGCGACGGTCTCCCCGGCTTCGACGAGCAGATCGACTCCTCTCACGGCGCGCACCGCCCCGTAGCTCTTCGCAACGCGAGCCAGCGAAATCGATGGCGCAACTTCGGTATCGGTCACGGGTCACAGCGTAGTCGACATATAGTCCTCCTGTCAAGCCGGGGTCGAGACAAGCGCTTGCGCGGAACGGCCAATCAGACCCACATCCACCCGCCGCCAAAACTACCAGAGGACCCTCTCTGGTCATCAATCAATACTTCAGTCAGCTAACGTCGTCGCATCGAACTCTTCCGGCGCGACCGAATCATCAGCACCAGCGACTGGTTCCGCGAGCCGATCTCCAGACTGAGCCGCATGTGCTACTGCAGCGGCGTGCTCTGCATGCAGGAGATCCATTGCCGCTTCAGCGTCGGCGGCGTTGTACTTGCCACCACGAAGCCAAGATGCACCCGCAGCGATCAGGCAGGCAATCGCGGCAAAGGTGAAGGCCTCAGAAAGGCCGTGACCAAATGCAGGCGAGATCAGACTCGGGAAGAACGACCGGCCAACGAGATAACGGGCATTCGCTACCGGTAACGTACTGAGCACCCTTGGTCCGAGAAGCTTGGACATCGGGTTGTATCCGAGAAATGCGGCGAACAATGTGCTTACAGGAGGCAATGCCGCAACCTGCTTTGCCAGAGCCACCGGCACATGTTGCTGGGTCAAACCGGACAGCAGGGCGCGTGACAGGTGCGCGCGCAGTCCAAAAATCATAAGGCTGAAGAACACGCCGATCGAAAGCACCATTGCTGAGTTCATAAAGGTAGCACTCATGCCCGAGCCGACACCACGCTGGTTTGCTGGCAGACTGTTCATGATTCCGGCGCGGTTCGGCGAGGCGAACAACCCCATCGCCAGTCCGTTGATCCCCAACAGCGCCGCGAAATCCACATACGAGAAGTTCACCGGCAAAAAGATGAGTCCGATGAACGATCCGGCTGCTATGATCATGCCGCCGGTTGCAAACGGACGAGCACCAAACCGATCCGACAGGAACCCAGAAACAGGACCCGCCACCAGGAATCCGATGGTCAATGGCACCAGGTAGATGCCCGCCCACAGTGGGGTTTGCGCATAACTAAAACCGTGGCGTGGAAGCCAAATACCCTGTAGCCAAATGATCAGTATGAACATCATGCCACCTCGGCCAAGGGAGGCGAGCAAGCTTGCTAGGTTACCGGCGGTAAAAGCACGTATTTTGAACAGCCTGACGTTGATCATCGGCTCGTCTAGCCGCAGCTCGAGCCAGACAAAGACACCCAAAGTCGCCAGACCGCCACCGATTGCGGCAATCACCCCCGGGTTCGTCCAACCCATGGTGTGCGTACCATAGGGCTGGATACCGTAGGTGATGCCCACCAACACGGAGATGAGTCCCGCTGCAAAGAGAAAATTCCCAAACCAGTCGATTTTGGCCTTGATCCTGATACCGGTATCATGCAGTACCATGTAAGCCCAAATCGTACCCGCGATACCAACCGGCACTGAAACCAGAAAGATCAGTCTCCACGAGATCGGCGCCAGGACACCACCGAGTATCAAACCGATGAACGATCCGGCGATAGCAGTCACATTGTTGATACCAAGTGCAAGGCCACGCTGGTTCGATGGAAAGACATCGGTCAAGAGAGCCGCTGAGTTCGCAAAGAGGAGCGCACCGCCAAGTCCCTGGAAGATGCGCATCGCAATCAGCCAAAGTGCTCCGGCGCTTCCGTGCAGCCACGTTATGGAAAGCATGATTGAGAAGAAGGTGAAAATCGCGAACCCCATGTTGTACATTCGCGAACGACCAAACATATCACCAAGGCGACCAAAGTTCACCACCATAACCGCGGTCACGACGAGGTAGCCCATCAGTACCCACAGAAAGTACGAGGTATTTCCCGGTGCCAGAGGGTTGAGATGGATCCCATTAAAAATCTCCGGCAGTGAGATGAGCGCGATGGACGAGTCGATCATCACCATCAACACACCGAGGGTCGTATTCGAAAGAACCAACCACTTGTAGCGAGGGTGATCTCTCATCGCCGCACTCCGCTGTCTGAACGAGGGTCTCCCCGTTTGTGCTGTCGTCATGGATACTCCTTTGTCGCCATCGTGACGTTCACCGCCGTACATATCATGTCTGCCTTGCGACAACCGATCGGGCGAGGATGGTGACCCAACAAGCCCAACATCCACGTGACCAGTCGATGAAAACCATCTACAACCAGAACTGCTTCAACGAGCGCCTGGACCCACGCGTCCCATGGCGCACCCCTTTGCTACCACAGCCTAGCCGATAGTTGTTTGCATCCTGCAACTAGTTATTAGTGGACATTATTCCCAGTTGCCAGCGGAAACGATCAAGAACCAACTGATAACGATCGCTTGGCCAGGCCGAACCAGAAGCCCTCGATTTCGTTCACAATCTGACCATCTCCGCCTGCGCCCAGTGTGACGAACAGCGGAGCGAAATGCTCCGTCCGAGGATGAGCAAGGTTTGCAGCCGGCGCGACATGTGCAAAGTTGAGCAGTTGATCCACGTCACCATCCGCGAGCGCCCTAGCTCCCCAGTCATCGAACTCAAGTGACCACGATGGTGGCGCTGCATTGGACCCCAGATCCCATCGCAGTGCTCGGAGGTTATGGGTAAAAAATCCGCTCCCGATGATCATCACACCCTCGTCACGGAGGGGAGCCAGTGCCATGCCAAGGTCAAAGAGTTCGGTTGGGTTGAGCGTTGGTAGTGACAGCTGCATGACGGGAATCGTCGCTTCCGGGAACATCACCATCAGTGGAACCCATGCTCCATGGTCTAGCCCTCGCCCCTCATCGTGATAGACCGAAAGACCCGCCCCTTGCAGCAGTTGGTCGACATCGCCTGCAAGCTTGGCCGAACCCGGCGCAGCATACTCTAGTTGGTAGTACTTGTCATCAAAACCCCAGAAGTCGTACACGAGCGGAACCTTACCCGAGCTGCTCAAACTGATCGGGTTCGACTCCCAGTGCGCCGAGATGGTCAGAATCGCCTCGGGTACGGGCAACCGGCTGCGCCACGCCTTGAGCTCCTCAATCCAGAGGCGATCATCGAGCAGTGGCGGAGCGCCATGACTGAGGTACAGGACGGGCATTGCAGACATAGAGCCAGTCTAGTTGCATATGCACGCAACTGAAGACACAGCGCCCAACGCTGCCACTGCCGGGCTTGTCTATGACGGAATCCTAAGCTGACGTTCGCCTAATGTTCACCGAGTGTAGCCTTATGCCAGAGATCGCTACCGAGCCTATGGCCGACAAAGGAGACCGACAACGATTACAATTCCGGTGCTCGCCGTCGTGATCATGGCATCGGTTACGCACGCCACGTGGAATGCGCTGGCAAAGTTCATCGATGACGCGAGCTTTGCTTTTATGTGGATCAACATCACCGTTGCAGTGGTCGGGATCGCTTTCGTCGTCACGACAGGTCTGCCAAACAAGGCCGCGATCCCTTTCATTTTGGCATCCTCCGTCATCCATGTCTCTTACAACATCTTCCTTCTCAACTCATACCGTTTTGGCGACCTCTCACAGGTCTACCCACTCGCGCGAGGATTGGCGCCCGTCCTTGTAACTATTGGGGCCTTCCTCGTCGCGGGCGAGCAACTCCATATCGGTGAAGTCATCGGCATTGTCATCATCGCGGGAGCCCTCGCCTCGATCGCCGAACTACGTGCCACCAAAGCACTCTGGCTCTCTCTGGCAACCGGCGTTGCTATCAGTGCCTATAGCCTCGTCGACGGTGTTGGGGTGCGACTTTCACACTCCTCATCCGCTTACGCAGGGCTCCTCTTCGCTCTTGAAGGCGGTGCCCTAGGACTTGGGATCGCTTGGATCCGGCTTCGCCAGCGGCGCCCAGTCCTGACGCGCAAACTTCCACTAGCGCTCACTGGGGGCGCGCTCTCCTACCTCGCATATGCAGCGGTACTATGGGCTCAACAGCGAGCGCCGCTTGGCGTCGTGTCCGCCCTGCGCGAAACCAGTGTGATTTTCGCCGCGATCATTGGTGGATGCCTTCTTAAGGAGGGGCTTGGCAGGCGCAGACTCGTCGCTGCTACCGTGGTCTGTGTCGGCGTCGCAATTCTCGTCCTCTCTTGAGCCAGTTGCACACGCGCCCCAACTCAGTACTGGGAACTGATACTTCGTGATTGCCGCGTCAGCGCAAACCCAACCCTGAACGAATGATCTAGGCTGACCGCTATGGATCGCAGACCACTTCTTGCCTCAAGGGATCTCGCGGAGTTCTCAGGCTCGCGAATGTTCGACATTCGCTGGTATCTCGACGGGCGTGATGGTTACCAGAGCTACCTCGCAGGACACCTCCCAGGCGCCTCCTTCATCGACCTCGATGCGACCGCGACCTCCGTTGCCCAACCTACGGCTGGTCGACACCCGTTGCCAAGCCCTGAGGTCTTCGTCCAGGCAATTGCGATGCTTGGCATAGAGCCTGGGAGGCAAGTCATCCTGATGGATGACGCGCGAGGTTCGATTGCGGCGCGCCTCTGGTGGATGCTCGATGCACTCGGTATCGAAGCCTACGTGCTGCAAGGAGGGGTTGCGAGCCTCGAATCGACCAAACTTTGCACATCACCTTGTCCGCCAATGCCGGTAGCGCCATGGCGACCGCCGATAGACACATGGCCACGCAGTCGGATCGTCACGACCGATGCCATCGAATCTGATCCGTCGCGGTATCTGCTGCTCGATGCACGCGCGACAACGCGCTATCTCGGGATCGAGGAGCCTATCGATCGCATCGGTGGTCACATTCCTGGTGCAAGATCGCTCCCCTGGCCGACCATGCTTGACCTTCTCGAGACCGAAGGCTGGCGATCTGACTCGAGGATCCAAGCGATTCTCAATGACGACCGTCAACTCGTCGCCTATTGTGGTTCGGGCGTCACCGCATGCGCTCTCGTACTCGCATTTCGTGCTATTGGCACGGAGGTAAGCCTCTACCCAGCGTCTTACTCTGGTTGGTCCAGCGACGCCACCCATCCAATCTGCACCGTCGACTGCGAGAGCGAATGCGTCACCTGAAGTCGATCAAGCAAGGGGGCAAAACACGTCACAGCTGCGAGCACACGTGGCTAGCTGCCCTCAGAGCAGTTGGATAATATCTGCAATCACAAGATAGAGCACGAGTCCAATGACCGCCAGGTAAATGAAGCTCATCTGCCACCGCCACTTGTGATTCGCCAACCAAAAGCGACGAATCCCCTTGACGTCGAAGAACAGAGCTGCTACTCCGATTGGGATACCAACCTCTGGGCTAAGGCCTGCTAGCGCTCCAATACCGAGAGCTGGCAGGATGAAAGGCACGATGACATAGCTCAAGGTGCACCGGAGACCTGAAATCACCATCGCAAGGCTAAAAAGACGCTCTGCAGCCTCCTCTCTACGCGCGGTTGGCTGCACCTGCGGTACTCGAAGGATCTTACGAGCGAGTGCGTCGTAACGCGATGTTGAAACGGGTTGCTTAATTACGCACTGCTGCTGTGGTGCGAGGGCCTCATCCATCCCTCCATCATATCGACCTCCATACGCCAGGCAAAACCTAAAGGGCGGTGTTGTTCACAGGAGTCCGTTAATCAGAGGTGAAGACGCAGTTCACTCCACGGGTTCCCCGCTGCGCTCAACCTCGAGGTACCCCCGGATAGCCGCGAGCTGCGACCGAAACTGCTGGCTTGTCAACGCTTGAAACAACAGCCTGATCTGGCGCGTTGGCACGAAGTCAGATGGAATGGCAAGAATGAAGTCTTCTATCGCGAGCTCCGTGAAACCAAGGCCAAAGGCGAGGGCTACCGGCTCTGTTGTCACTCCATAGTCTGCAACGCCAGCGGCAAGCGCGCTGCCGACCAAGGCATGCGCCGTGATCGACGATTCGTAGCCTGGCACCTCCTCGAGCAAGAGTTCGTTCTCCCTCAAGTACTGATCAACCATACGTCGAGCCTCCGACCCCGATTGCCTGTTGGCAAGCCGTAAACCCTGGCGCACCTGCATGGCCGTCGGTGGCATCGATCGAAAGGCAAGTCCTTCACGCCATCGCGCAAAACGGAATAACGCTGCATCTACCGCCGGCAGCGGCTCACCAACGGCTAGGTGAAAACCTGCGACATGAACCAAACCCTCGCGCAACAGTGCCAATGCCTCCGCATTCGAAGCCGGCCACCACAAGCATTCCACGCGAGGTTCGAGATATGTTATAACCCCAGGTAGCAGCGCGAGAGCTGGGTCACAGCCAGCGACGATCAGCGCAGTAGGCATCTCACGGCTCGGCACAAGGGTCAACGTATTACCATCAGTACCGCTGATCACGGCGTCCGCCGCGCTAAAACCCACATTGAGGCTATAGTCGCCCGCAAGGGGTAACGCGACCGGACGACCCGCCACGTCGGAGAACTTCGCACGGGTAGCTGCCAGTTCAGGTGCCACGGAGGTAGCCTGAACCTGCGGATACTCTATCGTCGGCGAGAACAGCTCCTCTACTCCTGCCCCGAGTTCCCGAGCGAGCGCAATCGCGACCTTCAGCGAGGGGTCGGATGATCCCGCCTCTATGGCCGCTATTGCCTGTCGCGAAACACCAAGTCGCATGGCCAGCTCCTGTTGAGACAGGCCAAGCCCAATCCTGGCGAGACGCACACGATCCGCCCCCGAATCCCTAGGCATTGTTCATTACTCCCTTTCTTTACGTTCGCCAGCCAGGCTCCAATGAAGCCGGAACTCTACGAATCAGCACCGCTATGTCTGCCTCCCATGTCCGAAACACACCCACGTAGCTTGCTTGGAGTCGGGCGGTGGCATTGCCTCTTTCCTCTTCGCATCGGGGCTCCATGGCGGCCAGGTAATCGACCTCGCCTTGATGGTCATATCCCAATCGGGATCGACACCGTAGAACGAGTGGTGGTTGTCTCGACAGCGATGCCCACGCGCTAGACCAAGGCACAGATGGCTCAGATAGGCCGCGTAGCTCGTTTGCACCACAGAACTCGCTAACGTAGGCAGCTGGAGAGATGCGTTCTGGCCGTTGGGAGCGATCCTGTGGGGATCGGGTCTTCGGTGACGATGGAGCGCCATCGTGCAGAGGAACTCTGGTGACCTTGTCGCGCGCTCTCGTTGGGCTCTGCTCGTCATCGGGCGGAGCTCTTCTCGGGCTTTGGTGGTCGTGGTCTTAGACAGAAGTACCCAGCCGTAACTGGCATAAGCCACTCCTGTAACCCCGGTGACGTTCCAGTCGAAGGCGACGACCTCGTCGTTCGCTG
>JAKAQR010000053.1 GCA_021819725.1 Actinomycetes bacterium | reverse complement strand
CCCGTTATCGGAAACTGCCTCAGAATACCTGCGCATTGAGCGGTGTTGCCTTTCTCTTCGCTCTCCAGCCACCTCAATGCCTTCCGTCCTATCCGTAAAAACGACACCAAGACGAGTAGATGCTTGCCCACCTCCCACGTCCAACTTGCGATGTCGTGGCTTGTTTGCGTCCGGGTCGTGAGCGGTGGCATATCTACTTTCCATTCGGTGACAGAATCTTGCATCAAGGATCCTCTTCACCTCCCCATAAGGAGTAAACCGGCTAATCTGGTAATCGTCGATCCGTGACACTAGATCCATGACAGCCCGTGATCGACACCACCGTGATAATCGCAGCCCAAAAGAGATTGGCACAGTGAAAAGACGACGCCGTGTCCGCTCATTTGCGAGTTATCGTGTAGCCCTTGGCAGCCAGTTCTCGCAGATAATGGAGGTGATACAGTGACAGGGCTTCCGATCTTCCTTCCCGCCTTGATCCCCGAGAACCGAATCCGCCCGAACCTGCAACCAATCGTCGATAATCGACCGGCGTGCCTGCCAGATCAACTTCAAGCGCGGTGGGTTCAAGGGACCTCTCACGCAAGAGAGCCAAACCAGATCGCAGCGTTCCTATTTAAACCGTCTGCAAGCTATCGATGGCTTCGAGCAGTTGTGTAAGAGCGCGCAACTTGGATGTCACGGTCCCGGAAGAGTCGCAAGCATCGCTGCCAATGCGACGACCGCAACCGACAGGATTATCGTCGCAATCGCTAGACCCCTCACCCATTTTCGCGAGAGACGACGGGCAATAGCTCCGTGCATGCTCGC
The DNA here is from genome assembly GCA_021819725.1 of Actinomycetes bacterium. The sequence continues at coordinate 13,760 of JAKAQR010000053.1, read as the reverse complement.
GAGGATAAAGACAGCTACCACCAATACCACCTTGATCTCAAGAACCCGTCCGAACGCGGTGGTACTAAGGTTGTCGAGGCGAACCCCGTCATGCCATGCAAGGAGCACTCCGGTGACGACGAGCGTCGGCAGCAGACCGAAGTTGGTCAGAACCGCAAATCTTCGCCCCGCAAGTCCAGCGATCTCCCTCAACAACTCAGGTCGTGACTTGCGCACCAATGGGACGACAACGGTTGCCAACATCAACTGACCACCAACCCAGAAGGTCGCTGCAAGGATGTGAACAAAGAGTACCAACGACCATAGCAAATCTCCGTTCACGAGAATACCTGATGTTTATCCGACTCAACACGGGCATCTTCTGAGCTCACGGCGTCCCGAACCCAATCACCTGATGTCCGCTAGCCGGAGGTTGGCTTCGCGCTTGGAGTGTTGCATTCTTTTCTTTCGAATCCATCAAGCTATTCGCGACGCCCCCAGCACTACCTACCGGCGGCCGGCTCGTGAGTTCACCGGGGTACGTAAAGGCTCGAACTCGGCATGAGGTGGTAGCCTCTATTCTTCGCCCAGAGTAGTTGGTGGGTCATTCTCCGCTGCATCAACATGGCGATCGCCGCCCCGTCAACGAACTCGGAGTCCGAGTGACCGGGCAGTCGCATCGTCCATCATGGTTGGGTTCCATGGCGGCTCCCATACCACGCGTACATCCACTACCACCTCTTCACCCACCGCTTCGCTGATGGCGAGTTTGGCCATCTCGGGAAGGCTTTCCGATGCTGGACAACCCGGTGTCGTCATGGTCATCTCCACGATCACCTCGCTATTCACACAGCGCACGTCGTAGACCAGACCGAGCGCGACCACGTCGATGCACAGTTCCGGATCGTAGACCCCACCCAAAGCACGCCAAGTCGCCGACAAGATCCCCGATTGTGGTTCAAGTACTCGACCATTGCCATCTGGAATGCGGCTCGTCAAGACGGGATCCTTTGAAAGACGACCCGCCAGTCACCTCCACCGACATCTTCGGCGACGTAAGAGAAGCCCTGAGATGAAAGGACCCCCTCGAGGGGTACCGGCTCAAATGGTGCAAGTACCTCGAGTTGTTCGCCATCGGCAAGGTTACCAACCGCTGTCATGATGATCTCAAACGGCTCTGCTCCCGATGCAATGATCGGGCGCGCATCAACCACAGCCATACAAACTCCCTCCCGAGACGTCCAAACGCCTAGATCTACCGTATATTTCTATTGTATACTAGAATTTATCATAGGGGCTGGGTCCGCGCCACTCGTACAAATTTCCTGCAAGACCAGACGTCCGTAGAAGTTTTCACCGAAAGTATGACTTCATAATCGCAGGTAAACAACGGCCACGACCCTTTGGCGACGATCGACAACCTGAGTCAGCCCACGTGGAAACTCAAGTTGTTGAGCAGCGACAAACTCATTGTCGTGTGGTTGCGTCTACCCAATGGGCATCTCCCAAAACCATACTTCTACGAGCTGGCGCGGGAACGTTAACGATCGACAATCTGCAACACACTAACGATGTGTCTCAAGGGCGAGGACAGACAACACACCGATTATCGCCGTACGCTCGATCTAGCCCTGGTGAAGGTTCACCAGTCTGGGCCTTCCGATCATATAGCCAGCAAGGGGCCATGGCTGCTCCCTCAAACAACTGAGCCGGACCGGTGCCAGCCCGAAGTGCTGGTACAACCATTAGTCACGCAAAATCCGGGCCGCAACCGAGTGAACTCTCTATCATCGTCGCAAATGGCCCAATCACTAGCTGCAGTTCAAAGTTTCCCAGGACCGACATGCGAGTGCGCCGTGCCAATTACCGCGATCAACCCCTCGTTGTGCACATCGCTCATCTCCACCTGGGCCAGGCTGTGTTTCTAAGGTCTTGACAACAGACCCCCCGCCGGGGATTGACCGCACTCCAGCACATAGCTTTTATTTCTAGTCAATACTAGATATACTTGGGAGAGGAGCTAGGGAACGTAGCTCCCTCCAGAACCGAGACGCGTTGAAGGGCGGATAATGACGGATACCGAGCTTGAGGCTTTCGAAGCAATGCTGCTCCACCACCAAGAACTGCAAGATCAGGTGACGAGTCGGGTTGATGCCCTACACGTCGCAGTAACGACTAGTGGTCGTTACGAGTTGGCGACTGCGCAATTGCTCACTTACCTCGCTGAAGAGGTGCTCCCACATGCAATGGCCGAGGAACACTCGATCTACGAAGCGGCTGGTGCACTGCCGAACCTGGGGGAAATCGTGGCAGAGATGACCGCTGAGCACCAAAAACTGACTGCTGAAGTCGAGGCACTAGGAAGGTCTTCAGACTCGGAGCATGCGTTCCTACTAGCTGAGTCGATTCGAACCCTGTTCGCAAGGCACGTGGGCAAGGAGAATGAACTTCTTTTGCCCGCGCTGCAGGCGGATGCTACCGTCAGTCTTACGCAGCTGTTAGCCGAGATGCACCGCCTCAGCGATGTAGCGAGGCCCACCACAACAAGTACCGCTGACAACCCGCATACAGACACCGAGGCTGACCTGCTAGCGCTCTTGTTAGAAAGTGCAGATCTGTTGGCAAAGGATAATCGTGGTGAGGACGCGTGTCGTCTTGTTACCCGCGCATGGGTCACACTACGGAGATCGAGACCCGAGCTTGCCTCGAAGGTGACCGCACAGTTGCATCGATTAATTCGCTCGGTGGAGAGCGTGCCAATCAAACTCGCTCCCCGCAGCCCTTCGAGCAACACTGATGACCACGATATCCTCGACGTACGTCCCCTTGCCCCGGCCCGACGTCACGAGTCGATCTTCTCGACCTTTGAAGGTCTACCCCCTTCGAGCAGCTTCGTACTCGTCAACGATCATGACCCGAAGCCACTGCGATACCAGTTCGAAGCGGAATATCATGGAACATTCACGTGGGACTATCTCGAGGCCGGACCGCGGGTATGGCGTGTAAGGATCGGGCGCTCCGCAGGAACGACACTGTGAGCGCAACCCGCGCCGGACGCGTGAACTCATGGCAAGGTCGACCGCCAGGGCTCCCGGGTGCGGTACCGCCGCCATCTGTTCCATTATCGTTTTTCGCTGCAGCATCGGCAGGGTTGGTCGCCTGTGGCGTCGCATGGATTTGGGTACGCAGCACTGCGGTCGGGGATCCTACCGCAGATCCTGTGGTTGCAGCTGTACACCTGGCAGTCCTTGCGACTCTCGCAATGGGGATCATCGGAGCAATGCACCAGTTCACTCCGGTAATTACCGGCAGGCCACTGTATTCGATTCGACTCGCTCGCCTCACCTTCGTGACCTGGTTGGCAGCGTCATGGTTACTACCGATCGGGATCGCCACCGAGCAGCTTGCCATCACCGCAATAAGTGGTGTCTTTGCAGGGGTCGGAATCGTCCTCTTGGTGATAAACCTCGGAATACCACTTCTGGTCAAAGGGAAAGGCATCGCGGTGGTTGCACTGCGATTCGCCCTCGTGGGCGCCGTACTCACTACCTGCCTGGGTATCACATTCGTTGGCGATCGTCAAGGACACTGGTTTCACCTTGCTGGTCATATCGACCTTGCGATGGCGATCATCGGACTCTTCAGTTGGCTTGGTATTACCTACATCGGGGTCGCCGAAAAGTTGTGGTCGATGTTCATGCTGGCGCACATCTCGGGAGCCCACAGGGCCGGCCAGTTGGCGGTCTGGGCGACACCTCCTGGAGCTGCACTCCTAGCTACGGGACTCGCATGGAGCATCTCAAGCTTAGCTTACATTGGTGCATTCGTACTCGCTATCGGTCTTGCGAGTCACCTGGTCTCCTTATACGACCATATGCGCCAACGCCGTCGAAAGGTCGATCTACACCTGATCTTCGTCGTAACGTCCGCAGCATGGCTCATCGTCGGGGCTGGCCTGGCGATCAGCGCTGTGCTAACACTCCCAGACGATACCCATCGTGGGGAGGCACTGGCGGCTGCTGCCACGGCCGCGTTCGGAGGTTGGCTGCTTGAAGCCCTGGTAGCGCACGCCCATAAGGTACTCCCATTCATCCTGTGGTCGGTCCTGAGAGCGCGAGGGGTAGCGACGGGCCCTGGCGGGAAGCCGCTCATGTTCGCTGACCTCTACCACCGTCGATGGGCGGAGGTCACTTACCTAACGGTTACCTTCGGGATCGCAGCACTATGTCTTGGCCTCGGAGCTTCGCTCCCAACTGCTGTCGCCCTGGCGGGATTCCTCTTCGTCCTCACGGGAATTGTGATAACGACAAATCTGTCGTTACCTCCTATCTGGCTGCTGGCACAACTCGCTCGATGAGCGGTACTATCCGACAAGCATCCAGCGCGACACGAGCTGGAGCCAAATCCCCCGTGAAGAGGGAATGAGACTCCTCCACCGCGTTGCAACCCCGACCGCCTGCCACCATTGCCATGGAGATGGGCGACTCAACGTGTCCTCCTGTCACCGTACAACTCACGGGCGCCGTGGATCAAAGCAGCCTCCGAACTTACATTGACTCATCTAGAGCTCCTCGCTCCCATGCATTCATGCCATGGTGTCCTGCTTTCAACCCCAGTCGGAGACCTCGTACCGGCCTCGGCTCTGGGGCCCTCAGTGCAACGTGCCTCTCACGCCATGTCAAGCTTTGACATTGCCGACCACATTGTTCCATGACGATGGACAGTCCCACCCAGCAATCGACAACAACGTCGACAATAGGCGCTTCCCAACCTCGAAAGGCATTTCCTGTCGTCTCATCCACTCGCAGTTAGAAGTCTTCATCAAACTCCTAACTACTGAGTCTCGTCGTCGTTGCTGCCGACAACCTGGTGCGAGTACCGCAGAACCCTGAGGTCAGTTATTCGAACGCCTTATCCAAAACAGAACGCGGTGACTCACAAGGGCAGACGGCCGTTACTTCTCGTAGGTGTGCGCGATTGCGGATGCTTATGTTTGCATCGTTGGCCGATACTCGGAGAAACTGAACCAAAGCACGGCACGCGCACCCCCATCCCCTCCCTTTGGCCGTCGGCGGCCATCTCCACCTTGTTTTGCCATCGCCCAAAGCGACGGTCACGACGTGGTACGATCTATCCCCTTCAGGAGCTCCCGCTGGATCTTCCCCATTCGGTTTCTGGGCAAGGCATCTACGTATCTCACCTCGTCCGGGACCTTTGTACGATTGAGTCGCCCGGCAATGAACTGTCGCACAACATCTCCATCCAGCTCACCAGCATCAGAGACCAGAAAAGCCACAATTTTCTCGCCCCAGTACTCATCCGGCTCGCCAATCACTGCAGCTTCCACGACTCCCTGGATCTCTTCGAGACAAGCCTCCAGCTCTCTAGGGAAGATATTCTGTCCTCCCTTGATGATCAGCTCCTTAGCTCGTCCGTTGATCACCAGATATCCTTCGGGAGTCAGGCTACCCAGATCACCGGAATGGAACCAACCATCCCCGTCAAAGGCTTCGAGCGTCGCCTCGTCTCGTTGCCAATAGCCCCCAAAGACGGCGTCCCCGCGAACCAGTATCTCTCCTCTATCTCCTTTTGATAGGCGTAGTTCTACCCCTGGCAACGCCGTACCCACGCTCCCCGCCAATCGTCGGCCCCGCAACGGATTTGATGCAATCATTCCTGTCTCACTCATGCCATAGCGCTCCAATGGCTCGCATCCAGTGGCTTGGCTGATGCGCCGAAATGCCTCCTCCGACAACGGCGCTGACCCTGATACCATCAACCGCAAGCCACCGAACTTCTCGAAACCTTCGGACGCAAGCAGCTTGGCGTACATCGTGGGAACCCCAAAGAACATCGTGACATCGCCGGTGCTGATCTGGTCGATCGTGGCCCTCGCATTGAACTTTGGATGGGCTACAACGCTCGCCCCAGCGCAGAGGGTTCCGTGAATCCCGACGCCAAGCCCGTGCATATGGTAAAGGGGGAGCGTAAGAAGGAGGGAATCCTCCTTGGTCCACTCCCATGCCGAAACCACTGCTAGCGCCGTAGCAAGAAGGTTGCGGTGCGAGAGCGGAACCCCTTTGGGCTTACCGGTCGTACCTGAGGTGTAGAGCATGAGCGCGATATCATCAGGCTTCGCGCCGTCCAGACATACGCTATCATCGCGAAGTCGACTGGCCTCCACCGCCGTAACCGGAACCTTTGCATCGTGCCACGGACCAACGTCAACTCGATCGGTAACTGCGACTGCAGGAGTGCAATCAGCCACCAGATCTATAAGCTCGCCGACGGTAGAACCCGCTGGAATTGGCACGCTTATCGCGCCAAGGCGCAGAGCTGCTAGGTGGGCAACGAGGAAATCCATCGGATCAGCTACCTCGATAGCGACTCGAGATTCTCGAGTACACCCACGCGCCGCCAAGTGTCGTGCAAACAACTCCGATCGTTCAAAGAGTTCATCTGCAGTCAGTTCACGTGACCGGTGTGGCTCGCGGATCACCACCTGATGCGGCGAATCCCGATACCGTTCATACCACTGTGATATCAACGTCTCGGACATCTGCTCCCTCACTCGTCAACCCTGCGTCGCAGCCTAGATCGCTAACCCAGCGACTTTCCAAAAGCCGATCTTGACCATTGAGCGGATCCAGCGATCCATGTCAGCCTCCCGCGGGGTCGGGGTCGGCACCACCTCAACGGCCGCCGCTCAGCATGCGAATAACGCATCCTCACTTTCCATCGCCACGGCGGTCCTCATGTCGTTTGACCAGGAGCGCCGACAGGCCCACAAGAGAGGATATCACGAACCTCGTAGACCATTGCCTGTGGCGTACCGGCCCCCTGACCGAAGGGACATTCACCCAGATATTCGGTCTGATTGTTGACACACTCCTCGCCAAAGAGATCGCCCGAGCGGCTCCAGCAGCCAACCGCTCGCCGCTACCTGTATCGGCCACATTCACTGAGAGCTGCGCTTTGGAACCAGCCGCCCAGAGCACCTCTACCGTTGGCCGTCATGATCAGCCACCCTCCATTTTCGGGTCTCGCAGCCTGGCCGTTTACCACGCGATCGGTACTACCGATCGCAATCTCAACAGCGGCCAGCCGACAACGATGCAACCACAGAAACGGCTGTAACCATGCGGATTATGCAATATACGGACAGCATGATCCTTCGAAAGCAATCTATGAATCACCCAATGCTAGCTCGAACCGATCGAGGTTCATCACCTTGTCCCAAGCGTCAACAAAGTCGTGGACGAAGTGGTCCGCTGCATCATCGGTCGCATACACCTCGGCGATCGCTCGGAGTTCAGAGTTGGCACCAAACACGAGGTCAACCGGTGTCGCGGTCCAACGACGTTGACCCGACCTACGATCATAACCCTCGTACATCTGATCACCCGAGGTCGAAAGTCTCCACTCAGTGTCCATATCGAGAAGGTTGACGAAGAAGTCGTTAGTCAGTCTTCCTGGCCTATCCGTCAATACCCCATGCGGTGACCCCTGGTAGTTGGCATTCAGCACGCGCAAACCGCCGAGCAACACGGTCATCTGTGGTGCCGTGAGTGTCAACAGATTCGCGCGCTCTACTAACAAATGCTCCGCCGGAAGTTTATGATCTACACGAACGTAGTTACGGAATCCATCTGCCGTTGGCTCCAAGACAGCGAATGACTCAGCGTCGGTCTGCTCAATCAGGGCATCAGTCCGTCCTGGATGGAACGGAACCCTTACCTGATGGCCTGCATTCTTAGCTGCCTCTTCGACCGCAGCGCACCCTCCAAGAACAATGAGATCTGCGAGTGAAATCCGTATGCCCCCGCCAACGGAGTCGTTGAAGTCGCGCCGTATCCTCTCGAGAACCGAGAGCACGTGTGTCAACTCAGCCGGATCGTTGACCTCCCAGCTCCGCTGGGGCTCCAGTCTGATTCGCGCGCCGTTGGCACCGCCTCGCATGTCTGTACCGCGGAAGGTTACGGCCGATGCCCACGCCGTTCGCACCAGTTGAGCAGTCGAGAGTTCGGACTCAAGAACCATGCGCCAGAGGGTGGCAACTTCAACCTCACCGACCAAAGGGTGATCGACTGCTGGCACCGGATCCTGCCAAATCTGTGGCTCAGATGGCACGAGCGGACCCAAGTAGCGCGCGATGGGCCCCATGTCTCGATGGATCAGCTTGAACCAGGCCTTTGCGAAGGTCTCGGCAAACTCCTCGGGATGCTGGTAGAACCGCCGCGCGATCGGAGCATAGATCGGATCCTCCCTCAGGGCGATATCCGTCGTCAGCATCACGGGAGCATGACGCTTTGAGGAGTCATGGGCGTCAGGGACGGCGTCGCGAGCGTCGCCACCCTTGGGAATCCACTGCTTGGCCCCCGAGGGACTGGTGGTCAACTCCCAGTCGAAACTGAACAGGTTCTCGAAGAATCCGTTGTCCCACCGAATTGGATCATTGGTCCAGGCTCCTTCGAGACCGCTGGTCCATGTATCTGCACCCTTTCCACTTCCGTAAAAGTTTCGCCAACCCAGGCCCTGTTGCTCGAGTGGCGCTCCCTCAGGTTCGGGTCCTATGTAGTGCTCTGGATCCGGAACTGCACCATGGGTCTTGCCGAAGGTATGGCCCCCTGCCACCAAAGCAACTGTTTCAATATCGTTCATTGCCATACGGGCAAAGGTTTCTCTGATATCCCGAGCAGCCGCCAGGGGATCCGGGTTACCGTTCGGCCCCTCGGGGTTCACGTAAATGAGACCCATCTGGACGGCTCCCAGCGGATCGGCAAGATCTCGATCGCCACTGTAGCGCTCATCTCCCAACCACGTAGCTTCAGGACCCCAATATGCATCCTCCTCTGGGCCCCAAATATCTTCTCGGCCAAACCCAAATCCGAACGTGACAAAGCCCATCGACTCCAAGGCACAGTTGCCTGCAAAAACGATGAGGTCCGCCCATGATAGGCTGCGACCGTATTTCTGCTTCACCGGCCACAGGAGCCTACGAGCCTTATCGAGACTCACGTTGTCTGGCCAGCTGTTGATCGGAGCGAAGCGTTGGTTACCATTCCCTGCTCCTCCTCGACCATCAGCGATGCGATAGGTGCCAGCATCATGCCAAGCCATGCGAATGAAGAGGGGGCCGTAGTGTCCGTAGTCGGCCGGCCACCATTCCTTCGAATCGCGCATCACGGCATCGATATCCCTTCGCAACGCCTCAACATCGAGGTGTCGCAGTGCGTCGGCATACCGAAACCCATCATCGAACGGGTTCTTCCGCGATGCATGTTGGGCCAGCACTCCAAGATTGAGCTGTTCGGGCCACCAATCCCGGACCGATCTGCTCCCGAGTGCAGCGGGACTATGGAGTACCGGACAAGTCGCCTGGTCCTGATGCTTCTCTGTGGACATTTCATTCTCCCTCTTTCTCATCTTGACCTCTACCGACCAGTCGACCGGCAGCCTTTTGACGAGACCGTTTTCGTTCACACCGTCGAAGAGTCCTCATCTCGACGGCATCAGCCTGGCACCTCGAAAAGGGCGCCCAACACATGAGGATCGCCACTCCGGGCGCGAGCCCACCCAGCGGCGCCAACTAACATCCCCAACTTTGCACCACTCGCATGGTGCCAAACTTTGAGAAGTGTTCGCCGGAGCGCACGCAACGAAACTCCACCAGCAGATACTGTCGGTGTAACAGATGACAAAGCGCCCCTCTGTGTAGATAAAGGAGAGTGCTGTGCAAGCGCCCGTGCTCGATCTCCGAGATCCACGCGACATTGTGACAACACGGTCACCCCCTCCCAAGCAAGGCTAGACCAACTTCGCGTTGAGATTGAGTAAGTGCAGCCATTTTCTTGCGGGTCCAAGAACTTTCTGTGCCAACGCTATCTGCCCATGGGAACCCCCACACTCCGAGAGCATGAGCTCAAGACCCCGAGCCGGACTGCACCAGCCGGTCGGCCAGCAGCGCTCACCGACCCGATGGCCAACATCGAAGAGACATCCCACGGCGCCTGGTAGAGTCTCAGCATGCGACAGGCCCAGGCGATGACGAGGCTATTAGCTGGCGACTCCGTCTTCTTGACGGGTGCACCGGGGTCAGGAAAGTCCTACGTTCTGCGTCAGTTTATTCGCGTCGCTACCCGTTCCGGCAAGACGGTCGCCGTGACAGCCTCTACCGGCATTGCCGCTACTCAAATCGGCGGACTGACGATTCATTCATGGTCTGGCATCGGTATCCGTGACCTGCTGCGCCAACATGACCTTGAGTTGTTGACATCCAAGGACCGTCTCGTACACCGCTATCTAACCACTGACGTCTTGATCATCGATGAGGTCTCGATGCTATCAGGCAACTTTCTTTCGATGCTAGACCGCCTTGCTCGAACTATACGCGACGTGGACGCACCCTTCGGGGGTCTCCAGATGATCCTCGCGGGGGATATGTTTCAACTGCCCCCTATCAATAGAGACTCGACCGAGAGCGACTTTGCCTTCCACTCGGCTGCCTGGCATGACCTCGACCCACTACCGTGTTACCTCACCGAGCAATACCGTCAGTCTGACGACAAACTTGCAGAGGTATTGACTGCCATGAGAGACGGATCATTCGGGGTTACCCATGAAGCGATTCTCAGTGGACGTATCGGCGTCGAACCGCTTAGCGGCTTCGAGCCCACCCGTCTGTACTCGCATAACGTCGATGTCGATGCCATGAACGCTCGTCGACTTGCTGATATCGCCTCGGCGCCCCACACTTATGCGATGGAGCTTCGCGGACCAAGGGCGCTGGTGGAACCTCTGCAGCGCGGGGTCCTCGCACCCCAAGAGCTGATCCTGAAGGTAGGTGCCGAGGTGATGTTTGTCGCCAACGATCAGAATCAACGCTACGCCAACGGCACGCTCGGGCGCGTCGTTGATCTATCTGGTGCGTGGCCAGTCGTACAATTGACTTCATCCCAGCGGAAGATTCCCGTAGAGCCTCACTCCTGGGTAGTCGAGGAGGACGGGGTTAACAAAGCGGAAATTCGTCAGGTGCCGCTCCGCTTGGCTTGGGCAATCACAGTACACAAAAGCCAAGGAATGAGCCTCGATGCTGCAGAGATCGACCTCTCCCGCTCGTTTACACCGGGCATGGGCTACGTCGCACTCTCACGCCTTCGGAGCCTCAACGGTCTCTACCTCAAAGGCTTGAATGCCATGGCCTTGCAGCTCCACCCAGCGATCTTCGACTTCGATGTCTCAATTCGCCAACGATCAGAACAGCTGGCGCGACTCACGCAGGACTCACAGGTGGGAAACGCGTCGCCGCCATCCGGACCTGACGAGACCGATCTAGACCCGAAACTCCTGGACAAACTCAAGGCATGGCGCCGCGACCAAGCACGATCCGAGGGGGTGCCTGCCTACGTCATCGCTCACGACATCATGTTGGCCGAAATCGCGATGCGGTCACCCCGAAATACCTTTGAGCTGCGTCGCATCAAAGGCATGGGGGCGACCCGGGTTCAGCGCTATGGTGATGCGATTCTCAGGATCGTTATCGACCATCTGGAACCGTCACCAACGCAGAACTCACTGTTCTAATGCCTCGTCCGTCCAGCTACCCTCCCCACCGCCATTTGGCGTATCGGTACACACGAATGCACGACACCAGCACAATTCGCTCCAGGGACCGTAGATCTGTCTCGGCCTTGAGTCCTCGGCAAGACCCGGTGATACCTCTGATCTGATAACGTGCTAGCGTGTCTGAACTTCACCATCCGAATCCGATAGGTACAAGCAAAGGCCAAGCCGTCTCGTCGACTGGCCTACGACTGAGCCAATGCTTTGACCCGATCGACGAGCTGTTTTCGTCCTTCTTCGAGGTCCATCGTGTACCGGGACTTGTCTGGGGTGTGGTCGATCAAAGCGGACTCCTCCACGTTGGTTCCCGCGGCGTTCCAGACCCCTCACGCCCCGACCGCTTGACTGAACACCACGTCTTTCGGATCGCGTCCATGACCAAGAGTTTTACCGCAATGTGCATCCTGCTCTTACGTGACCGCGCCAAGCTCAGCCTCGACGACCCTGTGCAGCAGTGGCTACCCGAACTCAAGGTCCGATATCGTCCTCACATCGAACCTTCGACACTCACCATCGCCCAGCTACTTTCGATGTCGTCCGGCCTCGTCGAGGACGACCCATGGGCCGATCGCCAACTAGCGATGCCCGAATCTGACTTCACCGCTCTGCTTGCGACCGGCATAGGACTCGATCTACCCCCAGGATCAGGATTTGAATATTCGAATCTCGGCTATGCCATGCTCGGGCTGATTGCCAAGAGAGCGGCAGGTCATGACCTCAACGTACTCGCGATCGAGCAGATATTGCAGCCACTCCAAATGCACGCTTCCACTTGGAACCTTCAAGACGTGGATGCGACATTGCTCGCTACCGGGTACCGCCTCAACCAAGGAAACTGGGAGATTGAGGCGCTACTTGACCATGGCGCCTTCGGCGCCATGGGTGGGCTCGCATCGAGCATTAAGGATCTTGCGCAATGGGTGGCCCTCCACCTCGGCGCATGGCATCAGGAGCCTCGTCTCTCCGTTCCATGGATTAAGCGATCCTCCCTACGGGAGATGGCACAGATCCACACCGCCATATCCCGACCCAACACCACGCACCCCGATCTCACAGCGCAGGGATATGGATATGGGCTGACGATCGCCCATCACCGTCTGCTTGGACGAATCGTCGGTCATAGCGGTGGCCTCCCCGGCTACGGGTCTCGAATGGAGTGGCTTACCGATTATGACATTGGGTTGGTTACGTTGGCCAATCGTACCTACACGGCGCTGAGCGATGTAGTCCGTCAGGGCCTAACGCACCTTGTCGAGACAGGGCTCGTTGGTGTGACACCACTCCCAGTCTCCGAAGAGCTACGTCGCGTCTATGAGGCAATTATCGCGACCTACCAGAACCCTCAAAACCAAGCCGCCCTGAGGGAGGTGGCATTACCAAGCTACTTCCTGGACTGCGACGACGATCGCAGGCCGCCGGACTTCGGCACCCTGCGGAGCACGCACGGACGGCTCATCTCAACGGATCCGATATCAGCGCAGGGATCGTTGCGAGGCTTTTGGACGATGCATTGTGCACGCGGGGCACTCACCATGCACGCGATGCTTGGACCAGGAGTTCCACACAAACTCCAGTTTCTCGGTGTCGCTAGCGAACCCACAGCACCAGGCAATCGCTAGCCGCTTGCTGGCGACAGGCAGGCAGAAGGACTCAAACCTATTCTTAGACGCAGCAGCTCTACGCTGGTGACGCAAACTTCTCGGCGCGCTTTGCCTAGACGACCGTTAAGTCAATATCCGCACCAGCGAGCGCTTTGCTCACCGGGCACGACTGCTTGGCATCTTCGGCAAGGCTGCGGAACTGGTCCTGAACGATTCCAGCTGCTGATCCTCCCACCGTGAGTTCAATCCGGGGAATACGAAATCCACCGCCTGGATCAGGACCGAGATGCACCTTCGCACCTACCTCGAGGTGGATGTCGGTCCCGCCTGCCTCGCCCAACAGGGCGGAGAACTGCATCGCGAAGCACGAACTGTGTGCCGCTGCAATCAACTCCTCAGGGCTCGTAACACCGTCCGCTGATTCAGCAGCGCGTGTCGGAAACGACACTGTGTAGGTAGCGATTCTCGAGCTCTGCAGCGCGACGGTCCCCGCACCTGCCTCTAACGTTCCGTTCCAAACGGTCTGAGCCTCACGAACTGGCATGACTCCCCCTCATC
>JAKAQR010000016.1 GCA_021819725.1 Actinomycetes bacterium | reverse complement strand
ACGCAGATGTGCAGTTCTCTGGCTTCATCGCAATCTCAGCACCCACGGAAGAGGCGTTATCAGCAGCCGTATCCCAGATTGAGCTGGCTGCCGCACAGTCAGCGTGTGAGACTCGGATCCTCTATGGTCGCCAGACGCAGGGCTTTGTCATTGCAGCATTGCCACTCGCACGAGAGGTGTTTTGATGTTCAGGCGAAAGACGCCTGATCGACTGGACTAGCAACGTGGACCTGCCTTCGGCGAACAATCGAAGAAACTGGGACGAGTGATTTCGTCGAGATTATACGCTCTGCCAGCTGCCCAACTCTTGCCGTTACGAGCGCGTTGACTACCTCGGCGGAAGTGACCGGAGCACAATTGATTAAAATCCTTCAGCAAATTTTCCATTTGTCGTATCAAGTAGCAAAAACGTTCGTATACTATTGGGCAACGACTAGCAGGAGGGGGGCAGCAGTGGACACAGAACCACGTCAGCAGCAGGAGCTGGTGCAGCCGGTTCGAGGTATTGAGGTGCACTCGATTGACTGGATTCCAGAACGAGAGCGGCATGGCAAGCTGTGGCACCAGGCGCCCTTATGGTTTCTCGGTAACTTCCAGTACTTCACAATTCCCATCGGATTTATTGGCCCCGCAATGGGCCTCTCGCTGTGGTGGACTGCACTCGCTGGTCTTCTCGGCATCGTCGTCGGTACATTCTTCATGGCATTCCATGGATCCCAAGGTCCAAAGCTCGGCTTACCACAGATGATCCAGTCGCGAGCGCAATTTGGCTACCGCGGTGTTGTGATCGTCTTGTTCGTCGCGCTCTTTACCTACATGGCCTTTAACGTCACCGATCAGGTCCTTCTTGCGCAAGGGATCTCTGGTGCGTATGGCTGGAATCCGACTGCTATCGCACTGGTGACGGTGATTGCCGCTGCACTGCTCGCAATCTTTGGTCATGATTGGGTTCACCGGGTCTTTCGAATCCTGCTCGTCATCTCCTTCCCCTTGATAACCATTATCACCATTGCGATTATCACCGGCCATGCTGGTGGCTTTGTACCCAAGGCTCACTATGGTTTCACCTTTACCGCTTTCATGGCAGAGTTCTCTGCGGCCGCTGCCTACAACATCACCTACGCACCCTACGTCTCTGATTACTCCCGCTACCTGCCCAGCAGGACCAAGAGTCGTTCCGTCATCTTCTCGGTGTTCTTTGGAGCGTCATCATCGGCTGTATGGCTAATCGCTCTTGGCGCATGGCTTGCCATTCATCTCAATGCAAGTGACGGTCTCTTGGGTCTCAAGACGGCAGGTAACAACGTCGTTGGAGGTCTCGGCTCCGTGGCAGCGCTTGCTTCGGCACTCGCACTGCTCGCAACCATGGGAATGAATGCCTATGGAGCCTCACTGACGCTGTTGACCGGAATCGACTGTTTTAAGAAAGTGAACCCAACCCGCGCCGCCCGAGTGATCTCCATCATTGGCCTTGCTATTGTCTGGTACCTGATCGGTGATGTGATCACCACGAGCGCTGTGAATACCGTCTTCACAGCACTGACGCTCATGTTGTATTTGTTGGTGCCTTGGACCGCGACAAACTTGATTGACTTCTTCTACGTACGTCGTGGACACTATGCAATCACCGATCTGTTCTCACTTGATGGCATCTATCATCGCTGGAACTGGCGGGGCATTACCGCCTATGCGATCGGTTTTGCCGCCGAGATTCCGTTCATGGTGTTGCCGCAGCTCGGCTCTCTGAGTTACATCGGACCGGTAGCGAAGCTACTTCACGATACTGACATCTCATGGCTGGTGGGTCTCGTCGTCACATCCATCGCCTATCTCCTTATTACTCGGGGCTTTGATCCCAAGAGCGAGGAGCAAGCTATTGCAAAGAGTGAGGCGACCCTTAAAGCTGACTTCGGCTAAGCCAACAGGGAATCGCAATGTCAAAAAAGTACCCGCTAGGCCCACGGCTCTTGAAGGCTCGTGAAGCTTCTGGTCTCTCCCTCTCTGATGTTGCAGGAAAAACAGATCTATCAAAGGGCTTCCTCTCTCGCGTAGAGCGCGGGATCGTAAGCCCTTCGGTGGACTCATTGATTACGATCTGTGAAGTTGTCGGTCTCTCTATGGAAGACCTTTTTGCTCCACCTGTGTACCAAATAACCCGCGCATCTGAGCGTCAACGCGCTGTTCTGCCGGGAGAATTGATCTTTGACACGCTTCTCACCTCCTCAACTGAGAAACATGTGACGGTGATTGAGACGGTCGCGGGACCAAGGGGGAACGGGGGCGACGCACTCTATTCGATGCCGACCGAGTGCGAAGTCTGCTACATCGCTTCGGGGAGCATAGAGTTCCTTCTCGACGGCGAAGTGCTTTCACTCGGTTCTGGGGACGCGCTTACCTTCAATGGAACAACACCGCACACATGGCGCAACGTCTCTGAGACCGAAGATGTTCGACTTCTCTGGATCCTCGCTCCTGCATTACCGAACCCATGGATCACAGGGGCAATTGCCGTACCCAGAGACCAGTGACCTAAGCCCATTGGGCGGGAGGGGAGGCGCCAGTCCATGTCCTCGCGCTCCATTCATACAGCAATGATTTACGAGCCCACCAGCTTGTGCGATACACAGATCCAGCTCGATGATCCAGGTCTCAAGGAAGTAGAGGTAAAAGGAGCTGCGGCTGGTGTTTGTCGCTCTGATCTCCATGCCTAGCCTGGCGAAAGGGACCCTCACTTCCTAGCGGTACTGGGACATGAGGGCTCAGAGTACGTCTCACGTGCAGGGGAGGGCCCCCAACTCAATGTTGGCGACCATGTGGTATTGAGCTCGAACCCTCCCTGTAGGAGCTGTCGAAGCTGACGTATGGGACATCCCTGCTCCCGTTAGCGCGCTTCAGAACTCCTCGACCGTGCAGCGTCTGGTTGAGGGAACCACTCGTTTCCATGAATCTGGGAACGGCGCCTTCCTCTACCTTGGAGTCTGATCGTGTGCGGAAGCGGTCGTTGTACCGAGTGCAGGTGTGATGCGCATTCCCTCGACCGTAGCGCTCCACAGCGTGGCTCTCGCGGGATGCGCACTGTGCACCGGCATAGGAGCGGTTCTCAAGCCGGCGAACCCTAAGAGCGGAGCACACGTATCGGTTGTTGGCTGTGGGGGAGTCGACCTCTCCTGTTAGCAGGGAGCATGTCTTGGACATGCGGTCACGATGGTGGCAATCGGCCTCGATTCGTCCCGACTCGAACTTGCATTAGACAAGGGCGCGGCTGAAACGATAACGATCACCTCTGACGAAGTTCGGACAACACTGCGTTAGCATTACCCTGGTGGTTTTGATGCAGTCTTTGATGCCATCGGCGCCATCGACACGATATCTTTGGACATTGACCTCCTTGGATTGATAGGTCCCCAACTTGTCGTGAGGCTGAGTTCATCAAGCTCCGTTTTGTCGATCCTTGCGCACTATCTTGCGATGAGTAATCAACGAATTCTGGAGTCAAACTTTTGGTCGTTTGACTTCAGAAACCGACATTCTACGCATCATCTCACTAGTACAAAATGGTCCCATCGAAGTTGGAGCACTGATCACGTCGTGAGGCGCTTGTGGACGCTGAAGTTGGGCTAGAGGACCTTGCAAATAGTCGAGCGCTATGCGAACTGCTTCTAGTAAGTGGTGGGGATTGAAGCGCCCAGACACGTTGCGGCGATGGTCGGTGCTAGTTGATCAGTTGTGAGAATTATTAGGCAGTACGTTCAAAGCTCGGGATGTGACAGGTGTTCATGAATGACAAGCCAGGCGCCACTCTGGTTCTTGCGAAGGACAATGGTTTCTCGTTCCGTGAGCACTTTGTGTCCGCCGGCCTGGGTAACTTCCGTGTGCACATCGTGTACGAAGAGCCCGATGTCGTTGCTGATCACCTGAATTATGCGGTTTGACGATTCACAACTCAAGACCTCAAACCCTTCGTTGACCCAGTCATCCCAAAGCCGCTGATACTCCTCGATCCCCATCACGTTTGGGCTGTAGTAAAAGGCAACGGTCGCTTCTGGGTCAAAGCTATCGAAATAGGCTCTTCGGTCAAACCGACTGAATGCCTCGATCACGTGATCTGCTGAGGCTGCAATTTCGGAACTGATATCCACGCTTGTTACTCCTTTGGAACTCTGATGTTGGACAAGGGGCTCATGTCGATGCTGACTATTCCAGCCAGACTACCTCCTTGCTGTCATGACTCTTCGTGTATGGAGGTTGAATGTTTTGTGGTCAGGTACGACGTCTTTCATGGAGTCTTTCCTCCTCTTGCAACAGACCACGACCGCCGCCAGGGACAGTTGTGAGGGTGCGCGACGAGGGGCGAATTCGCGTTGTATGTTCTTGCACAATAGCTCATTAGGACAGTGTGGACTTCATTCTTCGAGCAGAGAACCAACCGCCACTTGAGTGTACTCGTATTGCACGATCACAGACCGGCCATGTTCGGCGATAGACATTGTTTTGCCATCGGCCACAAAACTGCTCTTCACCCTTCCCTTCTTGGGAGCGCATGGCGATCATCCTTGGTAGGCGTCAACTTAGCGGTTGCCTTTTTGCGCCCAACGGATCTGTGATCCCTCGAAGTCATCCAACCGCCAGCCTAGTGCAGAGGTGGGATTGAGTGAGAAGAGCACGTCATAGGAGGTATCCGAGGAGGGCAGGTAGTCGTGATCGCCTGGCTGATCATACTTTTGCTCAAGGGCAGTCAGCACGGCGGGATGATTCTGTGGTAAACCGTCATCAGCGGCATTTCCGTAGACGATGAGAACGTTCTCGGCACTCTCAAGATGGAGACCGACATGGGGTTGACGGATGATGTTCCGTGCTTTTCGCGATACTCGGGACGTGTAGAATAGGAACCGATCTTCTAGCACTACACCCCAGATAGGTGCAACGTGGGGCGTATTGTCTAAGTTCACCGTGGCGAGCCAGAAGTTACGGTGCTCGTCCAGTTCTGCCGCTAATTTCTTCCATTGACTTGTTGAGTCGTCCATCAATGTGCATTCTCTCCTCTTGTAGAACTGCGTGGACTCTAGCATAAAGGGTACGCATCGATCTTGTTGCTCTCTCCGAAAGGTTCACCATTGCTTTCGAGATTAGCATCGATATGCTGAGTCTATTTGCTAGATGAGTAGAGGATGCCAGAGTGTATTGAGAGTGAAGAGTCCTTCGTTCGCGAGCAGAAGATGGAACTCGTTGACCTTGGTCAGGGTTTCAGGGATCTTCGCTATCAACGGGGAGACTTGGCGGGCAAGTTGTACGCCTGCGACGGTTTAGGTAATTCAAATACGAGACTAGATCCGGGGTAGACTCTTGACACCTCACCGAAGGATTCGAAATGTTCAGCATGTGAATGGACACGCTGATCGCGTTGTTGATGTTGCTGTGGGTGAAACTCTGCGCCACATCCTAACGCGTAGCCTTGCAAGGCTCCTCGTGCCCCGACGATACCGATTCCTGCTCGCCCCTTAGAGGCCTTGGGTTGGCATCAAAACTTTCGGTCAATGGGGCATGACGATAGCTGACACAAAGCTCTTCGCATTGGAAGGCCGATCCCTTTGCAATCCAATTATCTCCGGTGTCGAGGCATCAAACGCGGCGTGCTTTGCGGTTACACGAGTCCGACATGAGGCAACTCAAGCAACCCCATGAGCCTGTGGCACACGACTCTGGCAAGGCTAGTGGTGACGCCAGATTCCCCGTGGGGCCAGTTGGCGCAGGCCAACGTGGTAGACGACGCAAACCCTCAGCGCCAAAGTCGTTGATGCCATTTCAGCAAACCGTGCGGAGGTGTCTTGGCAGGGCTCGTACCTTTCATGTGACTTACCCCTTGAAGTACCAGTCCTCGGGAGTGATATCTAGATAGGGGTTCTGAGTGACTCCACCAAGCTTGTTTGAAATGAGCGAGATAGCGGCGTCAGGTAAGGGTCGATAGATGTCTGGAAGTTCCTTTGCCATAAAGTTCTGGTACGCATCGAGCGCGGCTTGCGGATCAGAGGAGGTGTGCGTTGCTGCGATCAACGCGTTCGCCTCGGAACTCTGGTAGTTCCCGTAGTTGGAGCCAGCACCACTCGCAAACAATTCACCGCCCGTCGGGTAGTTGTCAGGGCTGTACTCCCAGGTTCCCGCCAAAATCATCTCCCATTTACACGATGGTTGCGAAGGAGTGCAAGGAGCCTCGTCAGCAAAAACGGTGTTCCCGTTTGCAGAAGACAGGATAACGTTGATGCCTGCCTGCTTCGCCGCTGAAGCATAGGCGGTCATCTCTTCCGTCAGGGAGTTGCTCCCAGAGTAGTACTCGAGGTTGAGGTTGAGCGCGAGGCCCTTGGAGATCCCAGCACCGCACTCAGTCGCTGAGCTCCCGGGGCTCTCGCAGGTCATCACTCCATTAACCATCTTCCAGCCATGCGAGGTCAGCAGGTTCTTAGCCGCTGATGTCGAGTAGGGATAGTGGTCTGTCCTCGATGCGGCATCAGCAAAGGGGTTTGACGGCGTGACAGGGACTGGCGAATAATTCGGGACTGCGTCGCCATGCAGAAAGCTTGTGATCCAAGCAGGTTGGTCGACAAGGTGTTGCAGCGCCTGGCGGATGTAGAGTTGTTTGAATACTGCTCCGTAGGTGGGGTTATTAAAGTTCATATTCCAATAGGAGAAGCCAAACTCGGTCCACGGTTCAACTTTGTAGCCGATCGACTCCACGTAGGACTTCTGACTGGCATCGGAGTTTGGTAGGTATCCATAGGTAACAGCATTATTGCCCGCGCGCAACACGTTGAACTCAGCCGAGTCCGAGGTAAAGGGCAACTCCACAAACTGGGACAGGCTCGGCTTGACCGGCCCGGAGTACTTGGTATTGGGGACAAAGACCGCATGCCCTGCAGAGGAGAAACTTGCGAGCTTCCATGGGCCATCCACCACAGACCAGATCGGACTTGATGCGTAGGTGGAGAGATCCTGGGCCTGTGCGTTGAGGAACTTGTAGACCGCCTGGGCTCTAGCGGTCGTCATATCCGCAATGCTCTTGGCAGATGGGTTCGGCAATGGAGTGCTGAGCGATGTGGTGTCCCAAGCAAGTGGAAGGGGGGTGATCTGGCTTAGCTCATTATAGGTAAACCAGGTCGGGCTGTAGGACTGGTTCAAGTGAAAGACCACCGTTGATGCGTTTGGCGCAGAGTAGGAGACGACGTTGTCAGGAAAGTCCCCAGGGACGTAGGCCCCCCAATCGACCTTATTGGCCTTGAGGAGGTTCATCCAAAAGATGACATCGCTTGAGGTTACAGGTTGACCATCGGACCATTGGTACTTCTTCAAGGTAATCGTGACCGTTTTGTCGTTGTTGGAGTAGACCGGTGCGTTCCCAATCGAAAGGTTGTAGTTGATCTCGGCCTTGTCCCCTTGCCCAAAGAAGTACAGCGGCCGGTACATAAGAATCTGAAACTGCGCGAGGTTGGCGATCGAAAATTCCGCACCTGATGTGAGTGGGAGAATGTAGTTCGGGTTGGCTCCGGCGGCCTCTGCGTAGTAGGCAGTACCGCCTTTCTTGGTCGTGCTCGACTGTGGCGTAGCCGATGACGTTGATCCGCAGGCTGCCAGGAGCATCGATCCAGCCAAAGCGGCGCCCAAGATCACAGTTGTTCTCGTACCTGTTCGTTTCATGATCCCCCCTCGTTAACGACTTCTCTCGAGCTGTTTAGTCGATACAGTAGCACAGCTCTGACTCGGATACTGCACAATAAATGTCAAGATTCTGTTACTTCGTAATTTCTTATACAACACGTTTCCTGAAGCGCGCGACCACCCCAACCTTGCTTCTGTTGGGCCACCGAAGTCCTTCCTGTAGCGTTGACTTGCCTCTGTTGCGCAGCGAGTTGGCATTGCAGGCAGGGTCATGCGTTACCATCATTGTTGTAGGCAAGATCGCCTCCGAGGCGACGAGGGAGCCCCAATCGGGTGCTGGGTTGATGACATAGTTTTCTCCTTGCTGGTTGGTTCGCCATGCCGCGACGGCGCAACGCTAGAACGTTGAGGGTCCGGGTAAGTCTTGGCCCGACCAATCCGTTTCGGAGTAATCGACCTCAAGAGTTTACCGTTCAAGAGCTCATCTCGTAGTCTCGAGTTGAACGTCTTGGACTTTCCGTTCTGCCCGCATCTTTCCAGCCAACGGGTATGGGATGGCTCCAGTTCCCCTGCTTAAGTAGCATGAAATCATCCAATTGTTTGTCCATTGTCTATTCTGATGCAGGAAAGAGTATGGCACACTTGGCCATAATCTGATGGAGGGCTGCAATGACCCCTTCTGTATCGCTGGAATGATCAACGAGGGTTGCTGCGTACTCCCTTGCCTGCTTGTCGGCGATGTTTCACGACTTCAAGACCTTCCTATCTGCGCTTGTATCGAACTGAAAATCCATGGTTCAGGTGACATTGGCACCTATGGGAGAAGGAGCTTCCAGAGGAACTCCCACGCGCAAATCGATACGGAGGGAAGTGAGAACGATCCTTACCGCGACAACGAGCTATTCCCTCAGCCTAGCTATTTTGGTGGTGGCAAGATAGACTCCATGCCCATGCGGCCACACTCACCCAGACGAGCCAAAGCTATTGTTGCTTTGCCGGTGGCATTAGCGTTGCTTGTCTCTGCTTGCTCTGCCACGGCTTCCTCCAGTTCGCGCCAGACCGTCTCGGGGATCCATGTTGTTCAGATTGCGATCCCAGTTGGTTCTCCGGTTTTCCTTGGCGGTGCTCCTTTTGGGAATGGTAATGGCTTGCTGACCTTTAATCCTCAGGTTCCGTTTTCCAATACTCTAAGGCATTTCTTCCCACCGGACTCTGCTTTGTTGGCCGGCGTATCGAGCAGCGGCCAACTCAGACCACTGTTGACCGTTGCGCAAGGACGTACGCTCATGTCCCCCTACAAGCACTCGGGAGGGATTTTTGTCACGTCAGCATCATTCATCAACGCCGAGGACGGCTGGGCTGCGCTTTGGAGCGGAGCGTCAGCGCTAGGAGCGGTTGCCAGAACGACCAACGGAGGGCGCTCTTGGGCCAAGATTCAAGGCTCCTACAGCGCAGGGAATGGTTCGAGTCTGATTGTCAGCGCGGCGAGCACAGCAGCCGCTTGGTTGGAGGTCACGCCAGCAGGAGGAAACGAAAGCGATTACTTCTATCACGTCACCGGAGCAGGTCAGCAAGTCCAACCGGTCTGTCTCTGTGACTGTGGGCCGACCTTAGTCGGGGTGCTCGGTCACAACAGTGCGGTTGGTGCCGTGGAGACCTTGGACTACCTACCGCCCACAGCTGCTCCTGTCGCATTCTTCACCTTCTCCGGCACCAAGAGCGCGACATGGACTCCTGCAACCCCTTTGCGCTATGCGCTGGCTGTCGGCGACCTTCAGGGGCAACCTGAGGTTGCGGGGGTTGTCACACTCCCACACAGAGGTATCAACAACGTCGTGGTGGAGACAGACCACACCGTGAGGACAAAGATAAGGCTCTCGGATAGTCGTGACGTGCCTTCCGCAGCCTTTGGCCCTCACGGCTCCCTACTTGTGGGGTGGGTCACCGAGCAAGGTGACGCGAAGCTGGCACTGTTTACCCCGGGTCAAAGCAGGCCATACAAGACCGCGAACTTGGGTAGTATTTTGCCGAAACACGGGGGAGTTGGTCCGATTGGAGCGCAACCAGTGAGCGTTCAAAGAGCGGGTTCGTCGTTTCTCGTGTTGAGTTCAGCATCGCTTCGTGACTTTGGCGTTCTTAAGCGTGCTTGGATAGTGTCCGGCTAAAAATCGGGTTAGCACCGTCTTACCGAGTGAGCACTGAGATGAGAGACAGTCGTGTGGTCAAGTCAGTGAGGACGCTGAGGAGAGAAGTAGCTACTGAGCCGGTATTCCTTGGTGGAGGTGATGGGACTCGAACCCACGAACCTCTTGACTGCAAGTTCCGCAAAGTAGGGTTTATAGGGTCTCATTGAGTCTAACAAAGTACATCTGAACTGGGAGTTTGCATTTTGGGGTAAGTCACCCCAGGCCACGTCCATGACCCCATAGGCAACCGGATAGGCAACCGGCTAGGGTGAAAGAATGCGAGGTCGACGGACGCTTGGTCAAGGCAGCATCTATCGCTATAGCGACCAGTGGCGTGCCCTTTTGAAGTGGAGGGGACCCGACGGTAAAGTCATCACCCGATCCAAACGATGTCGCACCAAGGCAGAGGCAGAAGCCGCACTGGCGAGGTTTCGTGGGATCCGAGATGCCGGTGTCACTGAGAATGCAGCAACGACTATTGACATGTTGCTCACCCGATGGCTCGCAACCCATGAAGGCGATATCGCTGGCTCCACGTTGGTACAGTACGAGTGGGCCACAAGGCATATCACCAAGAGGTTGGGCCCTCTCCGGGTTGAACGGCTCACCCCGGTGATGGTCGATCGCTTCGTGGATCAACTCGCAGAGTCGGGTCTTTCGCCTCTTTCACGTCGCCTTATCCGAGTCGTACTCTCCCAAGCGTGCAAGGCGGCCGTTGGCTGGCGATTAATCCCGGCAAACCCCTGTGATCATGCGAGACCTATCAAGTTACAGCGACGAGAGCCAGAGGCTCTCAGTGTTGAGGAGGCGAGACGACTCCTGAGTGCCGCCAAGGACGATCGACTTGGCGTCCTCTGGCTCCTACTTCTCGCCTTGGGTCTCAGACGTGGAGAGGCACTGGCTCTTCGATGGAGCGATCTCGACTTGACGGCAAAGACACTCACCATCTCTCGTGCGAGAGTAAAGTCTGGCGCCAAGGTGATCGAGGGGCCGACCAAGACCGCTCGCTCGACCCGTACCGTACCAATCCGTCATTCCCCAACGACTCTAGCAGAACTCCTGCTAACTTGATTGCTGGCATCTAGGTATGCATCACACCCGATTGGTTAACCGGTTATCAACCGCCACCTAAACTGGTTCCGAAGTCGGTGCGTACACAACGTTTTTGCATACCTCTTGACCAGTGCTATTCACAGGAGTTTGTGGTGAAACAATTAGAGGACATAATATTAGAGGGGTGATTTCAACCCTGTGGGACTGCCCATTGGACGTCACTATTGGAGGCACTGAAGCTGGGACTTGTACCGCTAAATTCAACTTTGAGTGGGGTTGTCCCGTTGGGAACCGAGAATACAACCCAGCCCTTAGTGCATTGGCCAGCCGCTAGCGCAGCCGAGCTCCCGCCGAGCTGAGATAGGGGAGCTAATGGACCACCAAACTGGGCCACGCTTGCTGAAAAACTCACTGACGCTGTTGAGTCGTTGGACAGAATGACTGAAAAGTCAGTAGGGTTCGGGCCGTTGGAAGATCCTCCTGTGCCAGCACACTCAGTTGCAACTATTGCATCCCAAACGTGTCCAGAACTAGGAGTGGAAGCGAAGCTACTCGTGTCAGTTACACCTGGGTACCAAGCCGAAACTTGCACACTAGAAATCCCGAAAACAGTTTCAGGTACTTTTACTGTGGTGCCCAAGGCATAGGGTGCGTTGGACTTCGCTGGGGTACTTTTGCTGCTGGAATTCGATTGCGAACTTGAGCTTGAAGTCTTTTTGCTATTCGTTTGCTTTGGCTGCGGGGTACCACTACTAACACGCGAAGTGCTACCGCAGGCTCCTAAAAGAAGGCCGAGCGCCAAGATTGCACCAAGCGACCATAGAGACGTTTTCATTGCTGCCCCCTTTTTAGGCACTCCCATTGGACACCACCACAACCGCAATTACACACTTCAACAGCTCCCCTGTCCCTGCAGTTTGGGTCATTATCCAAAGCTCGGGTCTCCGTAAGTAGCCAATTGCCGACCGGGGATCTGGCCGAGCAACTTGGATCTCGGCGATGTGCTGATCAACGTCTCCCCGCTCCTGACCATCGCCGGCCTGGTCGCCGCCGACACGGGAGTCTGGGGCCGCCCGTCGCAGTACCTGCCGCCCACGTTCGGCCAGCACACCATCCCCTGCTGATCCCGGTAATGATCGCCTCGGGCGGCGCGCTGGCGCCGCTGGCGCTCCTGACCATCGGAGGCCGCGACATACCGCAGCTCGTGCTCGACGCCAGCCTCCTGCACTTCCCCCAGCGCCGTTGCGAGCGACCGGCAATTGCATTAGATAACGAGTCCTACCTGGCCGCTCATCCGGTCATCGGCATCTCTGGATGCTTGCACTGCCCGGCCGCCAACGGCGGGACTATGCTCACGACCCAATAGGGGCGCGGCCCCCACTTCTCCCCCCCTATGCGCTGTGTGCGTCGGGACGGAGTAATCGGTAAACGTCATACAGGCTTCCCGGCCAGGTGTTCGCGAGCAACCTGACGCTCGCTCGCGAGCGAGCGAGCACCCGTCTGCATGGTCTGACAGCGCACCGTGCCAATCCGATTTGCTGACCAGATCAGCGCTTGACGACCTTCTGGCGGTGTGACGCTGAGGGAGACTGCGCCCTGTGCAATTCGTTGGTGGAGTTCTCGAAGGTGACGCTCACCTGAAACGTGACTTCGGGCCGAACCGTGTTGAGGGTGGAGCGCCAGCACGACCTGGCGAACTTGCTGACGTTCACGGCCAGCTACTTTCTCCCGCCCCTCTACCGCCTGGGCGGCAGACCGGCGGGCGGAGCAGGAAAGGCGTAGCGGCGGCTCTCCCGTCGGGCGCCTCATTGGCCTGTTCAGTGCCCACCCGGTCGACGCACGCGACCGGCACTGTGGCCTGATGCACAGCAGCGCGCCGACGTTCCCATGCAGAGCGCTCCTGGACCAGTTCCGTCGTGATCCGCACTCACACATGACCGACAATGCACCGCCCGAGCGTGGGGTCTAAAACGCTAGGTTGTCCTTTACAAGGTCGAGTTGAGGAGGAGTCGTGGAATTGGAAGTGGTCTACGGGCAGCAGGAGAATCCGCCCGCGGCCATACAGCTCGCCGGGCTCGCACAGGAACTGCTCGCCGAAGGCACGCTCTACCTGGGTTACCCCGTCCTAACGACCGCAGACGACCGAGTTGAGGTCGACGCTCTCCTGGTGTGCCAAGCTCACGGGCTGATCGCGTTCCGCTTCGCAGATGCGCTGCCGCACTCCGGGGATGACTGGAAGCGCCTGGCCGACGAACAGGACCGGATCTACAACGCCCTCGAGAGCCACCTGTCCCGGCATGAGACTCTCCGTCGCGGTCGGCAGTTTGCCGTCGCGGTCGGCACTGTTACGCTCTTTGCTGCCAGTGCTGGAGAGTCACCAGACGAGTTCGAGGCGAACTTCTCCACGTTCGAAGACCTCGCGGACTTCATCAGCGGCCAACCAGGGTTGACGGCCGAGCTCTATCGCAATCTCGAAGCCGCGCTCCAGCGCGTAACGACAATCCGGCCGGCAAAACGTCGGGTAGACGTGCAGTGCCCGGACAGCCGTGGAGCGGCAATGAAGGTCATCGAACGCGGCATTGCAAATCTTGACTTCTGGCAGAAGAAGGCCGCGATCGAGACACCAGCCGGACCACAGCGCATTCGCGGCCTGGCCGGTTCCGGCAAGACCATCGTCTTGACGTTGAAGGCGGCGCTACTCCACGCCCAGAACGAGTCTTGGAAGATCGCGCTCACGTTCAGCTCGCAAGCGCTGTACCAGCAGCTCGAAGACCTCACCAAACGGTTCGTCTTCGCACACACCGATGACCTTCCCGACCCGACCCACCTGCAAGTCCAGCACGCTTGGGGCTCCCGTTCGCGACCGGGGCTCTACACCCGATTCGCTGACGCGCTCGGTGTGCAGCCGGTGAACTTCAGCGTTGCAGCGGGTCATTTCGGATACGACGGCGCTTTCGAGGGAGCCTGCTCCGAACTCCTCACCGTCGCCCGCGAACGCGGTGTCGAACCAATCTTCGATGCGGTCCTCATCGACGAGGCCCAGGACCTACCCGCGTCGTTCTTCCAGTTGATCTACCTGTTTACTAAGGACCCCAAGCGAATCATTTGGGCGTACGACGAGCTGCAGAAGCTCGACGAGTCGGCAATGGCAAGCGTCTCGGATCTGTTCGGGACGACCTCCACGGGCGACCCGGTCATAAACATCACGAACCGCGACGGCGAACCGCGACGGGACATCGTGCTGCCCATCTGCTATCGCAATACACCGTGGGCGCTCGCCACAGCACACGCCATCGGGTTCGGGATCTACCGATCTAGCGGTCTGGTCCAGCACTTCGAGGATCCCCATCTGTGGGAGGACATCGGCTATCAGCGTGACGCAGGAACGCTCGAGCTTGGTGCGTGGGTCGAACTTGAGCGCTCCGTGGCAAGTTCACCGGCGTACTTCGTCGACCGGCTCAACCCGGACGACGCCGTCATCTTCCGGAGCGACTTCGTGGATGAAACTGCTCAGGATGTCTGGGTCGCCGAACAGATCCTGCAAGACATCGGACCTGGCGAGCTCGAACACGACGACATCCTGATCGTGCTGCCCAGCGCATACACATCCAAGAGGCGGTATGCCCGCCTGGCCCGCGTATTGAGCGAGCGCGGCATCCTCAGTCACCTCGCAGGCGTCAACAGCAGTCGTGACGAAGTCTTCATCCGCGGTTCCATCGCGGTGGCTCATATCTTCCGCGCTAAGGGCAACGAAGCGCCGATGGTCTACGTCGTCGACGCGCAGTATGCCGGGACTGCATTAAACGAAGTCAGCAGGCGGAACACCATCTTTACTGCGATCACCCGCAGCAAGGCATGGGTACGGGTTTGCGGCTACGGGGCGATGATGGCGGTTATTGCTGCCGAAGCCGAGCAGGTGCAAAAAGCCAGCTTCAAACTGAAGTTCGCCATCCCTGCGGCTGATCAGCTGGCGGAGATGCGTCGAATCAACGCGGACCTCAAATCGGACCGGGCATCGGCACGCGGGCTGATGACACTGGAGGAACTCGCGGCGGCATTCGAACGCAAAGAAATCTCACCGGATCAGTTGCCCGCAAAACTCGTGCAGCAATTGTCGAAGTACCTCAATCAGTTGCATCTGCCCGATGACAACGGCTAACGCGTTGAGGATGGCTGTCCATCAGCTTCTCCAAGACCTGTGGGAGCGGGAATTGGTTAATTTCGTTAACCCGATCATCGTATTGGGCGATACGATTACTTGGCGGTCGCCGACGCCGCTAGAACGTTTCGTCGATTTCGCTGATTACCCGACCATAAGGACGTATAGGCGTTGGGCTGAAGCCGGCGAGTACTCCGCGAGGTTTTCCGATGGCGCGTTGCTGCAGATCCGCTACCGAGTCGCCAAGGGTCAGATCAGCGCCCATCGGCTCGCGTATGTGCCATGCCCGTACAGGATCGATCAGAAGGATCAGGACGATCTCGAGAAAAATGTGCCGATGTCTGAAGTGCTTGACTGCTATGCCAACAACCCGCATGACGACATCACCATGCAGACTGCGATCCGGTTCGACTTCGACCCTGGCGCCGCTGCCGAAGGGCACCCATCCACACACCTGACGCTGAATGTAGCGAGCTGCCGTATCGCATGCGAGTCACCGATGGCGCCTGCAGCGTTCGTGCGGTTCGTGTTCCAGAACTTCTACCGAGACTGCTGGACGCAGCACATCGCGTTCTTCGAGGCACTACCGCAGGATGACATGCCGAGCACCGTCACCGACGATGAACGAGGTCACCCGCATATTGCGTGGCGCTCGACGCGGTAGGCCCTGCTACACATCTTCCACTTCGACCTGCGCATTGGCCTCTCCCTATGCGTTGTCAACGTCCTTACGCAGGAAGAGCGCGAGCGTCCGCAGTAGGCGTCCGAGATCTGCTGTACCGCTGACGTCCCGCATGATCCGGAGCGCCTCGATGAGGCGGTCGACCACGGGATCGGCGAGACGGATCTTGAGGTCGTCGAGGCATTCTCCGAATCGCCCTGTTGCGCGATAGTCTTCGGCAAACGCACGAAACGGATCTCGAAGTGCGAGAGGTCCTCAGTCGGCGAGCTGTACGCCCGCTTCAGGGAGAGCGAATCCGGCGGGAACGCCGGAGGAGAGGTGGTCGACCACCTCCGGCCACACCTCGCGCAGGATAGTGCGGCGGCGGTGTGCACGGGACCGGACGAGGCTCGTCGGTGCAATCCGTCGCCATACGCCCGAAGCACATGGCAATCGCTGGCCAGCGGGTGCCACCGAGCGCCCCGACCCCGATAAGAACGCCGGAAATGCCGGAGGTGTCGACGAGAACCGCTTGGCTCGGGCTACGCGACGATCCAACGTGCCAAATGTGGGCCAGGCCGCCTGCACATGGTACTTCTCGTGTACGAGCTGCAGGACCAGCCCCTGTTCATTGGTCAGCTCGGCCGCCACGTCCACTTCCTAGCCTCGAAGCCTCTCGAGTTAAGTAGCTCTTCAGATTTGATTGGAAAATTTAGTCAGTTATAGGCAAGTCCCAGGGTGAGTTTGGGGGGGTCCCAGGGTCTCTGCCAGAATGGATTAATCAAACAAGCCAACCTGGAGAGCCCGCGAGGGAAGAAAATGCTACCAGAATTGCTCCAGATCCTGTTCGGTCTAGACGATGTCAATAGAACCAGTTACATTTGCACGAGCTAGACAAACTGGGCCCGAAAATACATTGAGAACTGAGACCGATGTCTTGGCGCGTTACACAGGTGCCAATGAGGAAGTCTTCCTATCTGCATATCCACCGTATGACGACAGGGGTAAGTTCCTTAGGCGCGTATCTATTGTTTGAGTCGTCATTGTGAGCGTTCGCTGCGGTACCAGGCAAGCACGGATTCCCAAAACTGGTCATGCCTATGGAATTCGTCGTCAGAGACGCGCGCTCACCAGGCTTTCTGTACGAGCGGTATTGCTCAGGCGTGCCCTGCGACTCGGATCGGTACGCTGAGCGCGCAGGCGTTGAGCAGTCTGTCCATAATTCCGACTTGGATGTGTCGTCGGTTGAATAGAAAGCAGTGTTCATCGAGATATGACGCGATATGGCGCTTCGATGGCCGACGATGGTATGTCCCCTGCATCTGGGCCTTCAGGTTCGCGATCTGGGTGTTGGAGAACCGGGGAGAAGTGCTCGTCCTCGCCCAGGCGCGCCGAAATGGTCTGAATATGGGTGTAGCCCATGTCGGAAAGGTCGTCGAAGCCACCCATGCCGTCCGTCTTAACTGTTGCGTTCACGTCGACCATGTCGAGCACCCGTTTAGTTACTTCGAGCTGATCCCATGCGTCTACTGGCGTGGCCCGCATGTACTTTGGATACGAGTGCTCATCGAGACTCACCGTAATGAGGCAGGGCACCTTATGGGTTGAGCGCCCCGGTCGCCTGAGGAAGCACCCCGCCCACGAAAATGTGATCTACATCGACCTCGCCGTTGAGCAGGTACTGCTCTTCGCGCTGGCTCATAGCGATGCGGAGCCGGCGAAGCACATACCACGCGCTCGTGTAGCGCACCCCAGTCTTTGCTGCCAGTTGCTTACGCTACCGTTATTGGGGTTCCAGAGAGTCCTACTAAGCCCATCTGAACAGGGGAAATGCATTTACCAACGAGTGTCTGCAGGTCAGCTCGCAGACTCCATAGGCAACCGCATAGGCAACCAAACAGGTGTCTCTACACCTCCCTCTCAATCCCTGATGTGGACCTCACTATTACCGCGATGAGTCTCCAATGGGACGAGATGGTGTCGAAATAACCTCTTGGTACTTCCACGGCAAGTGTGTCGAGATGTTCCGCTATGGTGTGTTCGTTCCACGGGGCGGTCATGGTCTCATTACCCAGGGCCCTGATGCAGCAATCGAGCTGTGCCGGCAGGAGCTTGAGATAGACCGCCTCGAGGCGCAATTCCGGTTGGTTAATGGCTCCTCAGCTGTCATTGTCGACAAATTGGGATTTGAGCAGGCGCGATAGCGCCAACCCTTCGGAAAAACCATGTCTGCTTCCATCTGACGCTCTATAATTTGGTAGCGCTTGGGTAGCACTGAGGACACGGGTCAACATGGTGGGCCTGTGGGGGAGTGGGTTCCCAGTGGCAATCACCCCCTACGTCATGAGCATTTCGAGTGGCATCCACCCCTCACAAAGGGTCCTCACTACGTCGTCTGCTAGCAGGAACTCAAAAGATGGGATAACCTGGTCCTACCCGCCAACAAGCACTCGGTCAATGAAGCGGTGACCAGTGGAAAACTATAAGAGGAGGAAGCGTGGTTGAACCCATCTTCATGATCGGGACGGATGGCAAGCTGACAACCGTCGAGCGCACTTCTTATGAACGCGAGGTCGATCTCCAGCAACTTATCACTGACCACCCTGAAATGATCCCCGGGATGAGCCAAGATCAGCCGGTCCGATGGCTTCTTGTCAAACAGGAAGGTGGGATCCCAAAGGAAGCTGGAGGCAGTGATTGGTGGTCGGTCGATCATATTTTGATCGACCAATTTGCGATCCCAACCTTTGTTGAAGTGAAACGCTCTTCCGATACTCGTGCACGTCGAGAGGTAGTCGCCCAGATGCTGGATTACGTCGCCAATGCCACTCTGTATCTTGGGTCCGGGACGCTCAAGGCATGGTTTGAATCTGGAGGCGAGGAGAGTAGGGGAGATCTCTTCGAGTTCTTACTGGGAGAAGAACTCGACCCCGATGAGTTCTGGATTCGGGCGGACGAAAACCTCGTAGCTGGCCGTGTCAGGTGTATCTTTGTTGCTGATGCCATTCCGGATTCGCTCCGAGTACTCGTGGAGTTTCTAAACGAGCATCTTCGATCGACGGAGGTGTATGCAGTAGAGCTTCCTCAGTACTTGAGCGCGACGAGTCTCCCTGGAGTACGGGTGATTGTTCCAAAGCTCATCGGTAACACCGTCCGCGCTCAAGTCAGCAACCGCGATCGGACGAGCGTAGCAACGCGAACGTGGGATGAAGAGAGCATTATGGATGCGTTTCTAGACACCGGAGGAGAGGATGTGACACAGCTCGCTCGAGAAATCCTTGAATGGGCACGACGTAACGACCTCCGAATCGATTGGGGCAGAGGAAAACGGTATGGCTCGGTCATGTTGGGTATCGACGTGGAAGGACACTCTTACCCTTTCGCTTCGGTATGGACGAGCGGTACTAACGTCTATTTGGAGATCGAACTTCAATATCTCAAGACTTCAACCGCCTTTGAGGACGTAGCGCTTCGCGAGGAGGTCATTCGTAAGTTCAACCAAATCCCCACCGCTAATGCAGACGAGCGCAAGCACAGTACGCGCCCGAACATGGCTCTTACGGCCTTCCTCACCGACCAGGCACGAGAACGTCTCTTCGAGATCCTCACGTGGATGATGATGCTTCTACGATCCGATAGCACAAACTCCAGCAGAGAAGCGACGAACTGACGTACTCCCGGTTTCTAAAGGTTTCTTTGGCACTGCCGGTCACAGCCACTACGCATGTCGGAAATGTTCGCAGAATTGTTGCATACTGACATTAGTGGAATCAAGAGGCATACCCACGACGAACAGTGTTTTAGTACGTGTTGTAGGTAATTCCCGGCTGCTGGTTTTCCCATCCCAAACGGCCCGTCGTGGATTCCCAGCAATATCGCTAGGTTCAAATATGACGGTGTTAGCGGTGGGATAGAGGATGGAAGGCCCCTCGCGCCCGGTCCACTTCGTTTGTGAGACGAGCCACATAAAATGTCCAGACACCACCACCGGTTCCGTGCGATTTGTTGTCAGCCACGGTGCAATTATTTGTCCGTGGTCGTGCAGCACTGCGGTTCCGCTAACCTTCTGGTGTTTAGCAGACTCAAGGAGACCTGCTGGAATGATGATAGGGAGGAGTAGTAACGTGAGAAAGTTCCAATTTCTGCCCGCATTATCGATAACCACTAAAGTCAACCCATGACCACCCGCCGAACCCGCGGTCAAGGAAGCATCTATCGCGCCGGTAGTCAGTGGCGTGCCCTCCTCAAATGGACTGGTCCTGATGGTCGTGTCATCACCCGATCAAAGCGCTGTCGCACCAAAGCAGAGGCTGAATCAGTCCTGGCCCAGTTCCGTGGTGTTCGTGATGCTGGAGTAACAGAGAACGCCTCAACCACCGTCTCACAACTCCTGGACCGTTGGCTCGCAATCCATGAGACCGATATCGCAGGATCGACACTCACCCAATACGAGTGGGCAACTACCCATATCAAAACCCGTCTTGGTCATGTCCGCATCGAACGTCTCACCCCAACCCAAGTTGATACCTTCGTTGATCAACTGAGCCAAGCAGGTCTCTCGCCCCGGTCTCGTCGACTCATCCGTGTGGTACTCTCCCAAGCCTGTAAGGCTGCCGTTGGCTGGCGCCTGATCGCCTCCAATCCCTGTGATCATGCACGACCGATCAAACTCGAACGCAAAGAACCAAAAGCCCTAAGCGTCGAAGAAGCCCGACAACTCCTCAGTGCCGCCAAGGACGATCGCCTCGGGGTCCTGTGGTTACTCCTTCTTGCCCTTGGACTGAGACGTGGAGAGGCACTTGCACTCCGCTGGAGTGATGTGGATCTCATTGCCAAAACCCTCACCATCTCACGAGCTCGCGTCAAATCTGGCTCCAAGGTGATCGAGGGCCCCACCAAGACCGCACGATCAACCCGCACCATACCGCTCCCTGCTTTCCTCCTCGAGGCCCTCGAGCACCACCAAGAGTCCCAACAACGAGAATACGACTATCTCAGCGAACTCGGCTTTACCCCCGCCAAGGACTATCTCTTTACCTCAGTGACTGGAACTCCCCTCGA
The DNA here is from genome assembly GCA_021819725.1 of Actinomycetes bacterium. Next base: position 34,888 of record JAKAQR010000016.1, on the reverse strand, counting down.
TCCTGATAACACCTCAAAGGCCTTCCAGGCCTTTGCCATGAGAGCGGGCCTTGGTCGCCGTCACGTCCACGAACTCCGCCACGCCGCAGCTTCGCTCATGCTCGCCGCTGGAACCCCACTCCCGGAAGTCTCTCGAGTCCTTGGCCACAGCTCCACCCGCGTCACCGATGAGGTCTATGCCCACCTTGGCCATGAGGCCCTTCGTGGAGCCGTGGACCGGCTGGCGGGTGTGTTGGAGCCGACCAACAGCGAGACTACGCCAACCCTCCAGTGACCCATTCCTCGATTCGCCGATTGCGCGCGTGGATGAATGCAATCGTTTGGGCTCGATATGCCCGATAACTCTCGAGATCACTGGGTACTGCGTTCCCATTGAAGTCGGCGAAGGGATGTAAGAACTTCACTCGTGAGAGGTCTGGCTCCACCAGGTCTTGGAGGAGAAAGAACCCGACATACCCGGAGAAGTCACCAAAGATTTCGAAGAACTCCCGATAGCGCTCCAGCGTTGCCCCTAGCGGACTCTCCTTTCCCAGGTAAAACAGGCGAATACACTCAAGGGTGAGATCCATCCTGTCAGCGATGGACCGGGTCAACCCTCGAGCCCCATTCAAGGTGGGCAACTTATTCACCTGGTTGCTGGGGAAGATCATCATCCCGCCAATGGTGTAGCTCAGACCTCGAAAGGCATCATTTTCGGCCTCCGAGTAGTGCCCGACAATATCGGCCATCCGCTTCCAACGGGTGAAGGTTGGAATAATCGAGTCACTGGACAAGAAAAACTCACCAAGATCGGACCGATGGTGCAAATAAACCCCGGGAGTCGTAGCATTGAGCTCAAAAGACCTTCCATCTGGGAGTGCCTTGCTCCAGAGCAGCCGGTGATAGCGGCGAAGGGTTGGACTATGACTATCGGGATCCTTCCCTCTAGCGTCAGAGCGAAAGTCAAATGAAGTGTCGATTGCCAACTCGCTCATCGTGGTCTGACCCCTTTTGGTCGTGTACAGCCAATTCTAACTAGCCCAAGTTCTACACACAATGCGTTAATTGAACCAACTAGCGACACAGACCGAGAGGGAGTCAAGCAGCCAGTGCTCATCACTGAACACCAAGTCTCGGGGATCAGGGGGATGCCAATGAGTCGCGCACTACAGATTGTCGAACAGAGGTGGCACATCTTCCCTCCGGTACGGGGGATGCCGGTATCCTCTAAGGCAAGCAATACCGAGACAACTGGGTCGCCCAAGAAGTTCAAAGCGCGCACGATCCCATTGACAAGGCACTCATGACTGAGGGTATTGGGCTTCGAGTCGGGCATTACTAGGGTAGGTTGGGACGACGACCGGGACACCACATGCGGTCTTGCCGCGGTGATTGTGATAGATCAGAACCGCCCAGCCGGTGAAGGGTGCCTTGCACCTGGTACTTCCTCTTTGGGCCATGCGCAAAGCCCTCAGGAAGTTTCTAAGCAAAAAAGACAATCAATGTCCTATCAGTAGCAACAAATTTCGAATCCAATCAAGCGAGGGCATACTAGGCTGTCGGAATGAATCTGGCCGCCTAGCCTCCCGGCTTTGGAGTTCCAGAGGAAGGGGCAGTATGTACGCAGTAGAGATCAGTCGTGCCAATCCAACGTGTTTTGTTTTCCTGGTTGACCAATCAGGCTCCATGCAGGATTTAATTGGGAGTGGGGAGGGCCAGCGGAAGTGCGATGTTGTGGCAGATGCACTAAATCGGCTGTTGTCGGAACTTTGCATCAAGTGCGCCAAAGAAGAGGGTGTTCGCGACTATTTCTACGTAGGCGTCATAGGCTACGGGACCACGGTTGGTCCTGTTTTGTCCGGTCCGCTTGCAAACCGCGATCTTGTTCCACTAAGTGAGATTGCTTCATCACCGGCTCGGTTGGAGTCGCGATCGAAGAAAGTCCCGGATGGTGCTGGCGGGCTAGTGGAGCAGGACGTGCGGTTTCCAGTTTGGGTCGATCCTGTCGCCAACGGTGGAACACCCATGTCGGCGGCCCTGACTCGGGCGCGATCGATAGTGGCAGCATGGTTGGTTGACCATCCGGGGTGTTTTCCGCCAGTCGTGTTGAACCTCACTGATGGCGAATCGACTGATGGAGATCCTGGTGCTGCCGCCGATGGCATACGTCAGCTCGAGAGTGTAGACGGTCCTACTCTGCTGTTTAACCTGCATGTTTCTTCGGATTCAAGCAATGCGATTAGTTTTCCAGACAGTGAAGCTGCCCTTGAGAACCAGTACGCTAGAACTTTGTTCAACTTGTCGAGTACTTTGCCGAGTGGCATGCGTAGTTACACCCAGCAACAAGGCATACCGGTGTCCGATGGAACTCGTGGTTTCGTATTCAATGCTGATGTTACCTCAATCGTACAGTTCTTGGATATTGGTACTAGGGCCTCTGACCTGCGTTAAGGTGGTGAGATGCTAGCAAATGTCGCGACGTTTGCAGTTGCGAAGCGAGATTGCTCGATGGATGAGTGTGAGGATTCGTTCTGGGTGAGTCCTACTGCATCTGGTGAGGTCACCAAGAAGTCGCTCCGTGTCGTGGTGACTGATGGAGCTACTGAGTCATTGCTAGCAGGCCGATGGGCCGCCAAACTTGCTACATCATTTGGTATCGCGGTGAGCCCAACGAAGAGTAAGGCCGGGTTTGTTAGCGCGTATCAAACTGCAGTGACTGACTGGGGTGAAGAGTTAGCTAAGTACCGTTCTGATCGTGAGGCACGTGATGCGCCCATACAGTGGTTCGAAGAGCCTGGACTTGCAAGGGGAGCCTATTCTACAATCATTGCTGTTGACTTTGTTGAGGGTAGTGCCAATTCCTTGCCGAAGTGGAGAGCTGTAGCCATTGGCGATTCCTGTCTCTTCCAGGTACGGGATGAAAGGCTGCTTGCATGTTTCCCGATCCAAGATGAGAGTTCGTTTTCCTATCAGCCCCCGCTTTTGTCGAGCCGTGGTGCTGACAGCTCAGTGGTTGCCAAGTGTTTGGTAAAGATCTCGGGCACATGGCAACAGGACGACAGTTTCTATGTCGTTACAGATGCCCTCGCTGCGTGGTTTCTCCGGAGCGCTCACGCTGGTGAAATGCCCTGGTCACCTCTGCGAGATCTGGACACCATCGACTTCGTAGTAGATTTTCAAACTTGGGTGAATGCTCGTCGGGATGAAGGCACCTTGCGCGATGATGACACCACACTTGTCCGGATTGACCTCTATTAAGTCGATGTCAGAGGGGTCCAGCTATCCAACCGGTGCCCAATATCGGGAAACACTGCAGCACCCTAACGCCTGTTTCAAGGATCCAATTCTGGCTGGTGGGAAGATGAAGACAGACCATTTCGGCCTACCTAAGCCAATTAGTGGTAACTATGCAAGTGTTTTTACAGTCGAGGGCGTCGACGGCAAAACATGGGCCGTGAAATGTTTTACTCGTTATGCGGCAAATCAGCAGATGCGCTATCAATATATTAGTGAAACATTATCGAAGCTGTATCAACCTTGGTTAGTACCCTTTGATTACGTACCAGAAGGTATCCTCTGCTTGGGGGTGTGGTATCCAGTTCTCAGGATGGAATGGGTCGAAGCAACGGGGCTTATTAACTTTATTGAGGCACATTTGTCAGAGCCAAAAGTGCTATCGGATCTGGCCAGCAAGTTCCTTCAAATGAACCATGACATGGCCTCCGCTGGGATCGCACATGGTGACTTACAGCATGGGAACCTACTTGTGACATCGGCTGGTGAACTAAAGTTGATTGATTATGACGGTATGTATGTCCCTGGCTTGGTTAACCTTGGAGCAAGTGAAATAGGTCACGCAAACTATCAGTCACCGATTCGTTCGATGAAGCATTGGGGGTCGTATTTAGATCGTTTCTCGGCTTGGATAATTTATGGCTCCCTCATCGCGCTTGCGGTAGATCCGAGTTTGTGGACGCGCTTCCATCATGATGGCGTTGAAGCTCTTATTTTGGGCAAGGGGGACTACCTCGCGCCCGAAGGCTCACTTGCCTTGGCAGCATTAGCTCAGAACAGCGATAGCCGATTGTGGACACTTAGCCAAATCTGGACGCAGTCGTTGGCCAGTAATCTCGATGCAATTCCGATACTCGATAGTACGGTATTGCCGAAACGTAATGTTGGCCGTCAGTTTGCTGTTACTACGCAATCTACAACTCTGTCGGAAGATGGTGATAAGGATTTATCAGTATTGATCGATGATTGGTTGAAGTCGATCGAGTCGGCTGCGCCAGGGACGCTCGACACAGCAATTGATCCCACTTGGATTCTTGCTAACTTACCTCCAGTCCCACGAGTTGCATTTAAACCACAATGTGGTGGACCTAGACTCATGTATGCTAGTGGTCTCATATTGATTATTGTACTGATCGTGCTTGTGGATTTGTCAGCCATCCGCGTCGCTGATGCCGGCATTGGTGGAGTGGCGCTGATTATTGTCGTTCTTGGTTTAAGCCAGTGGTGGTATAATCGTTTAGACGTGGTACGGAAAAAACGACAGTGTCTCCATCATTTAAATCAGCAAGCGGGTTTGGTGAAAAGATCTGAATATCTTGCAGCTACTGTCGAGAAGGAGCGTCAATTAGTGGATGTTCGGGAAAGACGGGCTGTTGCAGGATTTGAAAAAAGAGTCAAGGAGACTCGTGATTCCGAAAGCAAGTTGTTACAGGAGGCCGAGGCGCGGAGCGCTAGGGAGATTGCAAAGGTAGAAGCTAAACTGAACTCACTCATGGTTACAGAGTCTCTTGATATTAGCAGTCGTCTTCAGATCTTACAAAACAGTTATATCGCCGATCAATTGAGGGCATCGACAATTCAATCGACCACGATACAAGGTATTGGCGATAGTCTGAAAATGGAGCTCGTAAGATGCGGGATAAGGACTGCTGCTGATTTCACCGGTATATTCCGTGGTAGTAATTCGCAGGTCTATATTATCATGCGAAATGGGGCTCATATACATCCAAAGGGCATTGGTGAGACAAAGGCACGGTCGCTAGAGAATTGGCGTCAAGCGACGGAAAAGTACTTTCGGCAGAGGCAACCGATGTCCTTACCCACGGCCGAGCTCCAGATGGTTCAGGCGAAATATCTGCATCAACGGCAATCCTTAAATTCGCAGGAGTCAGCACTTCGGTCGCTAATCGTTGCTCAGCGTCAGCAATTTCATGATCAGTCTGCATTACGAATCAAATCTTTGAATGGTGAGCTTGCCGATCTTCGGAAACGTTGTTCGGCTGAGCGAATTGATTTTGATATTCGAGCGAAAGCGATTCGCAGAGAAGTAAGTGCTGCTGTCTGGAGTCAAGCAAAAGCTGAACTAGATTATCGAAGGTTTCGTGAGGTTACTTTCATGCGCTATCTTGTGTGTGCCTTTCGGGGCTGATGTCGGAGTGGATGTAGGGTTAGAAGGCTAGCTTTGCATGCCAGGTTGTTGCCACCAGGGAACGCTTTGGTCGTGCGGCAGGGTTGGTGTTGTAGTGGCTGAGCTTGTGGTTTGTGGATTTATGTATCGTGGATCGATGGCTACGCCAGCTCCCTTACGTCGGTTGCATGGCCCACAGAGTATCTGCAGATTCTCGGGATTGGACGAGCCACCGAGCGATATGGGGATAATGTGATCAAATTGGATATCTACCGTTGATCCACAGTAGGCACACTTAGCGCCATCGCGGACCATAACTAGTTGTTTCACGTCCTCTGGTATTTTTTTCCGACCTGAAGGTTGCGGCTGTGTGCCGCTCGCAATAGTGGCCTGTGCGTTTGCAATGTGTTGACGTTCTCTTTGGAGTCGAGTAACCAGCAGTGCATTGACTTCGTCTTCGCTGAGGCCGTCGATGTCGATGTAGAAGCGACTTTGAAACCACCAGTAGTGACGTTCTCCGAGTTCGAGTAGCAAGATTGGCTCGTTGTTGGCGCGGTCTACAAGCGCGACGTAGTCGTCACGACCGAGCTTGTAGAGGCGACGAGATGTGCTTCCGATGTTCAAGCTCAACCAGCCATTGGCGCGAAAGAAGCCCGGTTGGTAGTCGAGGCTGACGTTCTGAGCTCTTCGTAACACGGCTTCCATTGTATCAGCTCCGGCTTTGGAGTTGGGTAAATAGGCAAGTGTAGTCCTGCAAAGTCCTTAGCGGCGGCGAGGTGCTCTCTGCGGGCGGGCGACAGGATACCCGCACTAGCTATTCGTGTATTGATTGGCCGTTAGGATCTTGAGGAGGATGGGATCTGTCGCGGGCTGGGGTTGAAGGCATGGTCACCTTCTTCGTGTCAGCCTGATTGGTTCGTGCTACTACGCTCTGCGCATGGGAGTAACCGGAATCGATCATATCCAGCTGGCAATCCCCGTTGGGGGCGAGTTGATTGCGCGCCAGTTTTATGGAGCGGTGTTGGGCCTTACCGAGATACCCAAGCCTGCCAACCTTGCAAAACGTGGTGGCTGTTGGTTTCAGGGTGAGTCGGTGACGATCCACTTGGGAGTGGAGGCTGATTTCCGGCCTCAACGCAAGGCACACCCAGGACTTCTCGTTAGCAACCTAGAAGATTTGTGTGCAATACTCGAGGCAGCGGGCTCCCCAGTGGTTACCGACGAACCCCTTGAGGGGTATGTAAGAGCGTACACCGAAGATCCTTTTGGCAATCGGATCGAACTAATGGAGCCAACTGCTCATAATTCGATCGAGGGCTGATCGGCATGATCCCTATTGTGGGATCTTTCTTCCCCAACACGGATATGACCGTTACCGTGACGAGGCGATAGTAGCCTCGGTCTACATGCGCTTTGTGGATAGCACTCAGTTCGAAGGATCAAGCCCCTGGGATGCGCTTGACTTACTCAATCTCGATACGGCAACCGTTCGCCTTCACTGGACGGACCAACCCTATCACTGGCATGTCAATGATGGACCCGAGGCCTTTGTGGTACTCGATGGTCAGATCGACATGCACTATCGCGAGTCTGGAGTCGAACAACAACGCCGGCTCAGTCCTGGAATGATCTGTCTCGTCGAGTCTGGTGATGAACACGTTGCTCACCCGGTTGGCATTGCTCGTATCCTCGTAGTGGAGCAAGCCGGAACCGAATGATCGTGGAGCAAGTTGGCTCCTGATTGGCCAGGACCGCTTGGCTTCTCGCGGCTCATGGTGTCGATCTCGGTTTGGCGCACCCAGTGGCGCAGGGTCCGTCGGGGGCATAGGCGAGCTTGCTTGCAACAGAGGTATTCGCGGCCCACTCAAAAAGGGTGGTCCACAACCTTGCGAATAGCCCTATCCCTTACCTGGAGGTGAGTAACGCTTGAACTCCTGCCATGGGAACTCCATCGTGCCGGAGAGTAGGAGTCTCCAAGAAACCGGGGGTTATTGAGTCGTTGTGGAGATCGAGATCAAGGCCAGATCTCTACTGCAACTTCCGATTCTAAACCTATGCGTTGATGCTCGTGCGACCGACCTGGAGATCCGAAGTGGTGACGAAGGCGACAAGCGGTGCCACGGGAGATAGCCGGTGCGCTCGCTGAGATGGACAGGCGACGACGGGGAGCTCGCTGCCGCACCTTCTCGGATACGCGCGGAGTGAGAAGAACGATGTCCAAGGCCACCAGCAAAGGTGAGTGGCCCTAGCCGTCCACTCAAGCTCTGTGAACTCGCGTTGAGGAGCCTATTCTGAGCTTCCAGTGATGTTTTAGATGAGGCACCCGGCGATGTGGGGGAGTGCCTCGAATTCTCGCGACAGCAGTGCGAAATCTATCTCGTCGGTGAGCTCACCTTTGAAGAGTTCGTTCTCTACCAAGTGGGCCTCTTGGCGCATGCCGAGTCTTGTCGCAAGCCGGAGCGATGCAGTGTTGCGCGCATCGACTCTTGCGATCACCCGACGCAGCCCAAGCTCAGAGAATGCGAGATGGAGCACTCCGTGGGCGGCTTCGGTTGCAAAACCCTGGCCAGTGAAGGTGGGATTGAGAATCCACCCGATCTCCCCACAGGAGTCATGAAGGCTCGCAACCCACAGGCTCACATCCCCAATGAGGTGTCCAGAGCTTACAAGTTCGACCCCAATGCGAACGCCTTCACCCTCGGTATCGATCGAACGCCGAGCCCAGCGTGTGGCAATGGCGTCTTGGACCTGTTCACGGGTCATTGGCTCACCAGGGATGTAGCGAAAGACTGCAGGGAGCGATCGATATGCGTAGAGGTCATCGAGGTCTGCGTCCCCGATGCCGCGCAGTCGAGTCCGAGCCGTGTGGCGTGGTTTGTCAATGCTCAGGTGCACTCCAAGAGCCTACCGCTCGCATTAGGACCTGTCGACCTCCAGAACTCGTCTCACCAATCTTGTGGGCTAAGTTGGCGTCTACGGTCGCTAGGGGACCTTATTGGCACGGGATGGTGCCTAACGCCCCATCTCCGTCTCGGCCCATGTCACGTGGGTGTTGTAAGACGCCAACTTCAGATTCTGGCTCTCAACGACTCCCTCACCGGGTACTCCCTCGCCCAAGCTACCCTTACGCCAGTGACGCAGGCTGTTTGGACCGAATGACTCGGAGTTGCCCTATAAGATAGCAACTCCATCCGCATGCGTCTCGAGAGCCCACAATCTCGAATGTGTCGCTTACACCGTTGGGATAGGCGGCCAACCGACCCCCCAATCACTTGACGGGCTCCTATCGGGGTCAAAGGTTTGACTCTCACCTGAACCACCAGACGCTATCTCCGCAATGCGCCTTGCTCGTTGAATCGCTGTTCGAACTTGTCGCCTCTGGCTAGTTTGCTGTGGCGCTATGGTCGCCATCGATCCCTTGGTATACGCCGCAGATGGCGAGATCCCCCTGAGTTCGCGGTAGGCGGCGACCGTTGCAGCATAGTTCTTCCACTTGAGCTCAAGCTTCGGGTCCCTTGGCACCGAACCGAGTCCCAGAATCCACGGTTCCCGGTTTAGAAGCGCGCGCTCTACGAGCGCGAAGGCTCGCTGTCTGATGGCGTATTCGCGTTCCTCAAGTGCTCGTCCAAAGTCTTGATCGTCAACCCCTCTGGCCTTTGGCATCAGCCCAACGATGAACTCAGCCTTGCCCAATTCGCGGGCCCCATACTTCTCGGTCCAACTTCGAACACGTTCCGCCATAACGGTTGCCGTGTCCTCAACTCCAGACAGTTGATCCTTCTCCTCACCAACCAAGAGAGTCAGATCACGCTCGAGGTCGATGCCACGAGCCTCGGCACCACGAAGTGCGATGAGCAATGATCCATAGGCCTCGCTCGTGCGCAGCTCTTCAAACCCCGGAATCGCAAGAGCCTCCAACAGCCTCTGATACCGTGCCTCCTCGGCCAATCGGGCGATCGTCTCGTACTCCCCAAAGAGGCACCCAATGCTCTCGGCGCCCTCTTGTTCCACCCGGATCGTCTCGGTCGCACCGAGTTCGACTCCAGAGTTTGCGAGACATCCAACAAGGACCTCACGCGCACTGCCACGCTCTCGACTCGGTCCATGGGAGGTACTCTGCTCCTCACCGAAGCCGGTATCGACATAGAGGTGATTGGCCTCTCGACCTCTCGTGACTCCGACATAGAGCACCTCTATAGTGGTACCTGCGCCTACCAAGGTATGGGCACTCGTGACGGTTCTCCCCTGGGCCCGATAGACGGTGGTGGCATAGCCGAGTTCAACCGATGACGTGACATAATCACCTGGTAGGCGCACCTCGCCCTTCCCATCGATGCGTCGCACCCACAGCGATCCATCCCCGTCAATCGCATTTACCCTCCAGCGATCCCCGTTCTTGACCCACCCATTTCGGGAGCCGAGTAGGCGATTGTTCTCCCTCGTTACGATCTCATCCCCAATGCCACACGTCATGCCATCTCTGAGCTTCACTCCCGCCTCGGTGACCTCTCCTCGTTCGATCCTCTCCTCTCGAGCTCTCACATTGAGCTCTCTGACACTGTCATGATCTGGTGCAATCATGAGCGAATCCTTGCCGGCTAACACATCTCCTCGCCACCCGGCATACAATGCATCCAACATCGCATCACGATCTCCGCCAATGACACGATGATGATTGTCATAGACCTCAATGGCGCTCACATCCCCAGCCCGCAACCCAACGCTGGCCTCTCGTTCCCACTCCTCGTAGAAGCGCCGCACTTCCCCTAACCTTGGGACATCATCCTCGCGCTCTCGCACCAGTGCTCCGAACATGCCCCCGGCTCCAACACTGCTAAGTTGTGCTGGATCCCCAACGAGCACGATCTTGGCACCCGCACCTTTTGCCATCGTGATGAGTTCATCGAGTTCCAAGGTTCCAACCAATGAGGCCTCATCAAGGATGATCAACTGCCCTTGGCGAAACTGCCAGCGATTAAGTTCCGAACCCAGAGCCTCGATCTTCCTTGTCACCTCGCGGTGTTCTCGACTCCCCAACGACAGGTGGGGGAGGAGGGCACTCAACCGCTTCACCTCTTGCTCTCGCGCCTCCCTTTGTCTCCATTCATGCAACCACTTCGCTGTGTTCTCAGCACCAATCGCGAGTTCAGCCCCGAGTACCTCAGCAGCCGTGGCCGATGGTGCGATTCCCAAAACGCTACCCGCACCATACACGCGTTCCCAGAGGGAACGAAGGCCTGCCATGGTCGTACTCTTACCAGTACCAGCGGGACCGACCAAGAGATCAACGCTCCTTCCCGAGGTGACGATCAACTCAATCACCCGTTGTTGTTCTGAGCTCAAACGAGGGCCCCCTGTGACTCCAACACTCACTCCAGAACCGCCCCCCACTATCTCCTTAATCACACCCTGGTCAATAGACGGCCCCCCACGATCTTCCCCCGCCGCAAAGATCCGACCCTCTGCGCGAAGGAGTTCTTGCGTGGTATAGCGGCGTCGATCGAGGCTTCGAAGACGCGACGTGCCATCGGCTCGACGAAGTACCGCTGGGCTGTGATGAAGCTCAGGAGGAGAGAGCTCAACGGCACGCTCGAGGGTCAACACAACAAGCCGCTCCCCGAGCGCAATACGCTCGGTTGGATCCACAAAGCGCATCCCTTGGAGAAAACGGTGAACCTCGGCCAGGACATTGGCACGCGTAAAGGTTGCATGACTCTTCCCAACACAGTGAAGAATCACCCCCGCGCTCTCAGCCAACATCTCATCCCCAAAGTCATCGGCACCAAGTACCGGTAGATCATTGGAGTCACAAACATGGAGAACCAACTCATGCGGTTCAAACCCGAGATGTTCTTGTGCCCGCTCGCACCACAGCTCACTCATCTCCAAAAGGGAGCGGTGAACCTTCTCCTCTCGAGTCTCGAGATTGGCCTGTTGGGAGAGTCGAAGGATCTCGGTCCCCGTCGCCTCTCGCCCGTGGCTCTCCCGAAACGCTCCGACGAGCTCTGCTCTACGGGTCCTAATCGCTCCTACCCGTTGTGAGAAGGCATCCATCAGAGAAACCGGTACCCCCTTGATCTCAGACTTTCTCATGCCACCAGGAGTCGCCCGTTCCTCCCAGGCAACTCCGAGTGCCTCGGTTAAGAGATCAGCTAAGATCCCCTCATGTAAGACCCCGAGCGCTACCACCGAGGCATACAACCCCGCCCCATCGATGGTTCTCCACTTCCCATCTGAGACTGACTTGACTCGATTCCAGACGATGACGTGATCGTGAAGCTGGGGATCCCCAGCTCGCGAGTCATAGTGGGTAAAACTTGCCGCCGACACCCCATGAACGTCTTCTTGGAGTACTCCATTCCTGCCAGATCGTGAGTGAATGACGTGGGCCTCGGCGTAGGCAAGGGCCAGATCAATCGCGCGCTCATGACACGCATAGATCGTGGCTTTGGTCGCCTCATCGGCCAAGGCCCAAAGCGTTGAGACCGACTTTGGTGGTGAGAACGTGAGATCAAAACCTGCGACGGGTTTGGCGCCAGAGGCAGCAGAGCTCACACCCTCCCCAACTACAGACTTAGGCCGCGGAATCGCCTGGCCAACACTTTCACCCGTGATGGGGTCAGCGATGAGACCAAGGAGATTCCAGAGTTGGGATTCGCTCACCTCTGACCCCAACTCGAGGCCCACTCCATCTCCTAAGTCCCCGAGTCCCGCCCCCTTCCACCTCCCAGGCGGCGTACCAGATTCTGCGTAATAACGAGTGAGCGCTGATCCAGGATCGCACCCACCATCCCCAACAGCAATAGAGTCCATCAAGTAGCGATACCCCTGACCAATGCTGAGCTTTGCGATGCTGAGCATCCCTACAACCCTCTGCTAGAACGCGAACTAATCCTCACCTCATGGGCACGAGAGGAGGGAAATCAGTCGCACCAACACCAGCCACCCAGAGAATCCCAGCGCCAAGCGCTCACCGGATGCAAGGTGTGTGGTTGCAAAATGGGTGGGGGAGTAGCGGTAGTTCGCGGGGGTTCAGGGGTGCGAGTCCGGAAGCTCTGGTTGGGCCCGGGTGTCGGCCCCGAGTTGAGTAGTGACTGCATGAGGGATCTGGTCTGGCTGACAGGTTCTCTGTTGTTGGGGATCTTTGGCATGAGAGACAATGAACGCGCAAGGCTAGCTGATCTCTGGCACCGCCGAGAACTTGCCTTTCAAGACTGGCTCCTTGCAAAGGAGCAACTCAATGCTTCAACCGAACAACACCGCCGAATCACTGCCGCCAAGACAGCCGCCTTCCGATCTCAAGGGATCTCCGAAGCGCAACTCGCGCGGTACCGATCCTGGCAAGATCACCCGTCATCACCCCGCGATCCAAGGACGATCGAACGCTACGCCCGATGGCGTAGTGTCATCACGCTGATTGACGCGCAGTGGGAATCCAAGCTCAGCGTCGCGACCGTAGACCTCAAGTGCTCCACCCTTCGCTTGGTAAAGGCAACGTCAGAACTGCTTTCGGTGATGCCGCGTGCAATGGTCGTGGAACTGTCCGGAGACACGGCACGCTCACTGGTGGCAAAGCTTGCCCCATTGGGAGATTTGGCTCATGTTTCATAGCTGTGGTAGGCCATGAAGCTTCGTCCTGCCGGTGAGTGGGAGTCTCCAAGAAACCTGGGGGTTATTTAAGGCATCAGATGTCGGATTCCTAAGAGGTGATAGAGTCAGAAGGAAATGAAAGTTAGACGATCACTGAGACTCCTAGCTGTTGTCCTGATCGGGGCACTGGTGCTGGCGTCGTGCACCTCACCAGAAAAGGGCTCAGGGTCTTCGGTAATCAGCAATGGGACCTCAACGCTACGAATTCCCAAGTCATCGCTGACCGAGCGCTTTCTCATCATCAAAGGTAGCTGCACCACGACGGCTCACACCCCTGGTTTGCCGGTCTTAAAGATGCGGCTGTCTCTGACGCACCAGTCCGAGGCCGTCACAGCCGCATTTTGCCATGAGCCACGTTCTACGTTCGCGTACTACCTTGACTCAAGTCAAGTCTCACCCAATGAGGCAATTCAACTCTTTTCGTTTCCTCCACAGATCAAATGGACGATTGCGTTCTCACGATCAACTACTCGCCAAGGAGCCAAGAGCTTTTCGATCTTCTCGACCTACGTTCCGCCTGCACCCAAGCCACCCGTGCTACCAGCTACGGCACCCACTTGCACTCCGAGTCAGATATCGGTGCGCATTGCCGGTGTTGGCGATGAGGCATCCCTGGTAAACGCCTACCTTGCCGTTTCGGATACCTCATCAAGTCCCTGCAGCCTAGACGGGTGGCCGACGATCGATGGGGTCACGGCAAGTGGAGAGTCTATTCCTTTGGTTCGACAGAGTGTCATAGGCTCAAGTGGACATATTCTTCACCATCCATCGCTCATCGTTATCAAGAAGGGTGTGCAAGCTGCTTACAGCCAAGTGACATTTATGCCAGACTGCATCGGCGGTAATACAGGAGTAACGGTTGAGAAGAACTTCACTTCGCTCAGCGTCACGCTGCCCGATAATCTGGGAACACATTCGATTGCATCGTCGGCATTCAATCAAGGATCCGCCATCCAGACTCCAGATAGCTGCTACTACGCCTCTGGCAAGCTCTACTACGGCACGATCTACACGTTCTTTGTCCCTTCATACGGAGAGCCCGCTCACGCTCTGTGATTCCGAAGTACTGGTGGTGTTGGACGCTTTCTATTGGTAAGAGCGTTCGAGGAGGGTCACCATTGCGTGCGATGCGGGCGAGAGCCGAACTCCTGCGTATACCCATAGCTAACTTCTTGTTTGCGATACCCGGATACCTCACAGATCGCAGAGTCGATATCGATGACCATTGGGTCATCTCCTGGGACCAGACCCACTCCCCAAACCCCTAGGTCTCAGTATCAGTGCGTATGGATGCCCATGTCCAGGCAATTTGTCGTTGCTAGTGTCCCTCCTCGGAAGTTCCATTCATAACTATCGGCTCCAGGTATTTGCGCATAGAAGCGAAGATCTCATCGGCGCTCTTGGTCCAGATGAAGGGCTTGGGGTTCTCGTTCCAGGCTTTGGCCCACTTGGTAATCCCTCTGTTGAGTTCGGTCACGGTGTGGTGAACGCTTCGCTGCAGGTACTTGGTGGTTAACGCTGAGAACCATCTCTCTACCTGATTCATCCAAGAAGAATACGTTGGTGTGAAATGGAACTCAAACCTCGGGTGGGCAAGGAGCCAGGTTCTCACCGACTCGGTCTTGTGGGCTGCGTAGTTGTCTAAAACGACGTGAACTCCCAGCTCCTTGGGTACTTGTCGGTCGATGAGTTCCAAGAACTCAATGAACTCTATCGCCCTGTGGGCTACCGTCATCTTGGTGATAACCTTGCCGGAAGCGACATCAAGGGCAGCATAGAGATTACTAATACCGTTGCGCTTGTACTCGGTCGTTCGACGCAGAGGCACCCCTGGCACCATGGGGAGCATGGGCTGGGTGCGGTTCAGTGCCTGGATCTGTGTCTTCTCGTCAACACAAAGGACAATCGCCGCCTCGGGAGGGTTGAGATAGATCCCGGCAACGTCTCTGACCTTCTCGGTGAACTCTGGATCGTTTGATACAGTGAAGGTCTCTACCATATGAGGCTTCAGGCCAAAGGTTCGCCAAATCCTGCCAACCGTGGAGGGAGAAACTCCAGCGGCGGCTGCCATGGTGTTGGTCGACCAATGGGTTGATGAGTCGGGTGGAGTGGTCGTGGTAGTGAGTTTGATGATCTCGGCGATCTTGTCATCCCCATGGGTTCTTGGAGTCCCAGATCTTGGTGCATCCGAGAGTGTCTTTACCCCAAACAATGAGAATCGTCTTCTCCACTTATCTACTGTTTGCGCTGATAGCGAGAGTTTTCTGGCAATCTCGGTGGTACCCATCCCCTCAGCTGCGTACAAAGCGATCTTGGCTCGACGCACCTGAGCCTGTGGGGCCGTGGTTTGACGAACAAGGGCCTCTAAGTGCTCTCGTTCCTCCTTTGAGAGCGTCACGTGATAGAGGATGGGACGTCCACCGACGTTCCTTGCACGATCCTCATTTATTGATTGCTCTTCCTGCTTTCCCATAACCGACTACCTCCCAGAGTAGATACCAACTGGGATAACCAGGCGTAAGGGTTGAAAATTCCTTATTGAAGGAATTTCCGGCTAGGGACACTAGGTGCTCGCTGATTGAGTCCGAAGTGGCCGAGAGATTCTCGATGTACCGGTCTTACCGAATCCGAATCTGATGGTCGGTTAGCAATGCTACTCCGTGGGCTGTCCAAGACCGAAGGCGATCAGGTGCTCGGTCATAGACACCTCTGGCCTGCTCTCTACCATGCCTGTAACGCTCGCTAACAAATTTATTGGTCTACCGCCGGGCCAAGGGTTCTTCACTTGTCTGGCCTATTGTTAGCAAACAGTTTGTGCCAGCTACAGAGGCGTTGCATGACCACCGACTACTTCCCATAACATCCGCGCAACGGGCGAGCGCAGCTATCCGGTTGACTCCCCGTGAGCCAAAGACAACCGACCATGGCGACAGAGCCCACCGACGCACACCCACCGACGCGCAGCGTACCATCATGCGAGAAAGGGCCAAGGCCGATACCCGCGCAATGGAGGGAGGAGGCGCTGATTGCCAGAGAACTCCTCAATCGGGGCCAGAGGACTCGCGAGGCAGCTATCGCCGCGGCAGGTGGAGCATCGGATAGGTCAGTTCCAAAACCCTCGAGTGGTATCCGGGAGTGATTGTGCCACGAATCCTACGCAAACATTGGGCAGTTGGTGTGGTAGCGGGAAGTGCGGCGAATTCTTTGGTGGGCATAGTGGCGGCGATGACATGCTATTTCATGACGACGGAGCCAGAAGAGGGGAGAACTTCGATACCAGTTACTGGCGATATCCACAATAAAGAGTCATTAACTTCTCCTGCGAAGGGCAACAGAGGCTAGAGTATCAGAGATGGGAGCGGAATTCTGATTAATAAGATTTGGAAACTTGCTTCAGTCGTCGTGATTGTACCTATTGGTGCAGCGGTGTATTTTGGTACCCACTCGTCTGGCATAAAGACCATAAAGCGATCATCAACCTCTCAGGTAGCGAAAGCCAGGATTTCGCCGAAGTCGAAGTTTTCGACGCAACCCACCGCGAGCACGAATGCGCCCTCATGCACAGCGGCTCAACTGACGATTACTACCCCAACTGATAGTGACGACTATAGAGCTCTTTACAACGCCTACATCCAGGCGATCGGCATGAACCAGGAGTTCCATGCCAAGATGATCGAGAACACCTCAGGAACGAGCTGTTCATTGGGTGGTGGTATACCCAGAATGGAACGCATCGTTGTCACTGGTTCCCAGCCCGAGGCGCTCTCGGCAACGTCGCCACCTCTACCCGATGGTGTGACGATCATTGTCGAAGGTCAGCCTCCAGCGGGTCCAGTCTTTACCCTGGCACCAGCAGCGAAGGCTGAGATCTGGTACGGGTCGGACAGTGCGAAACCGAACCCAGCTGGGCATGTCAACTCCGCGACTACGCGTTTGACTGACTTGGTCTCCTGCGTCGAGGTCTTCTCGATACCGACGCCATCGGGATCCGTGAGCGTTCCAGGACCGGTCCAGAAGTGTGACAACTTTCAGCCACTGTTTCTCAACAACTACAGCTACTTCTTCCCGCTGTCCCAAAAGTTGACCACCGTCCTCCCGAAGTCGGATGTCTCCCTTCTTCGCTAGATTCTCCTGTGGAAACCCAGGCTCGGCGTCGCGACCGCGAACCTCGAGCAGTTCACTTTTCGCTTGGTAAAGGCAACGTCAGAACTGTTTTCGGTGATGCCGCGCGCAATGGTCGTGGAACTGTCCGGAGACACGGCACACTCACTGCTGGCGATGCTTGCCCCATTGGGGGAGAGCGCAGTGGAGACTACTTAAGAAGTCATGACGACTTTCCACGATATCGGCACAACAGGTGAGCGGAGCTATCAGCTTGACTCCGCGTGAACCAAGGAGATCTGATCATGGTGACACGGCCCACCGACGTACAGCGTACCATCATGCGAGAAAAGGCCAAGGCCGATACCCGCGCAATGGAGGGAGGAGGCGTTGATTGCCAGAGACCGTCTCGACCGGACCGAGAGGACTCGCGAGGCGACTATCGCCAAGCTAGACCGAGCAGTTGGGGAAGCTAAAGCGGCCTATCAGCTCGCCCTCGATGGGTTCACGGTTCGTGTCGGTAAAGAGCTTGTGGCTGAGCTACTTGGGACAGAGCTCGTTCGATCTCCACGACAGAGGTCATAAACCTGATGGAGACCCTGGCGATGTCTTACTTTGCGAGAGTACTGCTTAAAAGACTGTCGAGGGTGTTTCACTCCGGTTCGGAGCGTCGCGCTCGAGCTTCAACATCGTGGGCGATGCGTCTGTCAGAGGGGATTGAGTCCGACTAGGTTTGGTCGCGGGAGGCATGGATGCTTGTTATCACGCGTAAAGAAGGTCAGCGAGTACGAATTGACAGCGATATTGTGCTGACGATCGTCGAGGTGAACGGTGGTTCGGTGCGCATTGGCATCGAAGCACCACTGAACATTCGCATTGAGAGGCCAGTTGATGATCAACCAGAAGCCGCGGACGGGGTCTTGAGCGGGTGAATATTCGGTGAAGAAATCGTTGAGGTCGGCTGGCATTGCTGCAAATGAGAAGCCTCTCATCTCAGCGTGTTCTTGATTACCAGCGCTCGCATGCCGATGTTCTAGGACCCCCGTTGTCAGAGGCTCCGCTCTCGGGCATCTACTGCTCATAAGCCTCACAACTTGGTGAGCCCATCAATAGAATGACGCAGTTGGTAACACTGGTGGATCTCGCCGAAGTAGTTCGCCGTGAGCGACAACTACTTGACCCATCAGTGCGCGCGATGGGCAAGTCTGTGGTAAAGTCGCGATACGCTGACTTGGTGGCGTGGGGCGTCTCTAACCATATGGTGCTCCGCGACCATGATGTCAGGAGGAATTCCCGTTGAACCAACAACCCTTACAAGTGGGGATGGTCCTCTTTGAGGACTTCGAGCTGCTCGATGTCACAGGCCCCCTGGAGATCCTCGGGAAGCTTCCCGAAGCATTCGCGATCACGTTGATTGGCCAAGAACGCAAACCCGTTAGCAGCGTTCAAGGGGTCTCCATCATGCCCACGGCCACGATGTCGGAGGCACCGAGCGTTGATCTCTTGATGGTTCCGGGAGGAATGGGTACGCGCAGATTGGTCAACGACGAGGCATTGATCGACTGGCTAGGCTCCTACGGACGCCAAGCATCACTCGTCGCCTCGATCTGTACCGGTGCAGCCCTGCTGGCAAGAGCTCACCTCTTAGATGGCTACCGTGCAACCACCAACAAGCGTGCCATGGAGTGGGTCCAAGAGGTGGCCCCAAACATCAGCTTTGAACCAAGGGCCCGGTGGGTGAATGATCGAGACCGGTGGACCTCCTCGGGGGTGGCTGCCGGCATGGATATGACGCTCGCCTTGGTGGCTCATCTCTTGGGTGAGACCCAAGCGCGAGAGGTGGCCAGTGCGATTGAATACGAGTGGAATGATGACCCAGATCACGATCCCTTTGCCAAGGATGAGGACCACGAGGGACTCCGGGGTTCCCAAGCGGTTCTGACGGTCTTTCGCTCCCGCCTCAAACCAGATCACCAAGACTACGAACTCGTCGCTGACGATCTCGAGCAGCTTGCCCGGAACCAACCCGGGTTTCGATTCTTTAAGACCTACCAAGCCCAAGATGGTGAGCGATGCTCAATCGTAGTGTTCGACAGTGAGGAGTCCCAAAGAGCTTGGAGAGTCAACCCCCGCCACCTTGAGGCCCAACGGCGTGCGGCTCGTGACTTCTACTCTGAGTTCTCGGTCCAGGTCGGTAGTCTCCTTCGGGAAATGAAGGTGAAGGAACCCCAAGCCTGAGGAGATATTTTCGGGTCGTGACTGCCTTGATCACCGTCGCCTCTCAACGAAGGGTCAGCGCCTACTCATCATTCTCTGCGCCCATCGCCCCGGCAGCCGGTGCAAGGGCCGTATGGTAGAGCGCCAGCGGCGTGATGCCAGGTTCGTCAGACGTCGGCGTTGGTGAAGAACTCCTTAAGGTAGCTAGACGACTACCAGGGGCCTTCCAACTCCAATGCAGAAGTTCGAATCGTAATCCTCCATAGTTAGTCATCAATTATCATTAGTGCAGCTCAGAAACGGAGTGTTCCTCGCGGCCTGTCATGAATTATCACGGTTTGGCGAGATTCCATGACGCAAAGTATGACACGCTCTCCGCTGTTACAACCAGCGGATCGCTGTCATCCCCTCTGACTTTCGCTGTTGTCGCGAAATTGAGGAGCTGGCGACGAATCTCTGATGTCTGTCAGGGTGATGCCGATCGTATCCGACCCCGATCCCACTCTCTTGGTGGGATCGGGGCTGCGGACCTATGCGCAGGACCCGCTTTGTCCGAGGCTCCGGTTCCGGCAGGGAGTCCTTCGTGAGCCGCACCCCTTGATCAGGGGGCCAATAGAATTTCGCAAGTGGTAACACCCGAGGATCTAGCTGAAGTAGTACGCCGTGAACGGCAACTGCTCGACCCATCAGTGCGCGCGGTGGGCGACTCTGTGGCAGAACTCCTGCATCCTGACTTTGTTGAGTACGGGGCATCCGGTCGCATCTGGGACTCCGCTGCCATCACATCTGCTCTCAAGGCCGACCCGGGAGTGTCCGGGGAGGCCGTGGAGTTTTCGCCCGTTGCTCTGTCGGAGGATGTCGTGCTACTGACTTATCGCATCGTCGGGACACCAGGGTCTCTTCGGAGTTCGGTTTGGGTGAAGGATTCGCTGTCTTCCTGGCGCATTCGGTTTCATCAGGGGACCCGGCTGGCCACTGATTGACATCGCGGGATGTAGCGACCGTCCAACATTGACACCTTCCCAATGCACCATGTGAGTCGGTGAACATTTCCCACACCGAGGGTAACCTGAAGTCGTGACACGACTCAAGAACCTACCAAACCCGAAGATTCGAACTGTTGTTTTTGATGTCGGGGAGACTCTTGTCGATGAGTCTCGAGAGTATGGGTCATGGGCCGACTGGCTCGGTGTTCCTCGCCACACCTTTTCGGCGACCTTTGGAGCGATTCTTGCAAGAGGTGGCGATTATCGAGATACCTTTCAAGTGTTTCGCCCAGGCTTTGATCTCGCTGTCGAACGAGTAGCCAGAGTGCAGGCGGGGCGTCCTGAGACCTATGACGAATCGGATCTGTATCCTGACGCGAGACCTACCCTCGAGGCACTGCAAGATGCGGGCTTTAAGATCGGCATCGCGGGTAATCAGACGATTCGTTCCGAAGCGATTCTGCGTCAGCTCAACTTCGCTGCTGACTGGATTGCTACCTCCGATGGCTTAGGGGTGGCGAAACCGTCCAGCGAGTTCTTTCGCGCGATCATCGACTTGGCTGGCGTTGCAGCTTCTGAGATTCTTTACGTAGGGGATCGACTCGACAACGACATCGCGCCGGCGCAAAGGATTGGAATGGCGACCGTGCTCATCCGGCGCGGACCGTGGGGATACATCATCAAGGATCCAGAGGTCGAGAGGCGTTGTCTTGCCACGATCAATTCGCTCACGGAACTGACAGCCCTGCTAGCCAACCCCGAGTAGTTCCCGCTCGCGCTCGTGGAGATCTTTTGCCCAAGGAGTCCCTCGCAAGGATGCTTCGAGAGTTGGGAGCCGATTGATTGCCATGAGGTAGGGTCGCTCTCTGGCGAGCGTGAGTCCTTCGGTGGCATATTGCATGGATTGCTCGGGTGCCGTGGCACTGTAGGCGATGGCTAAGTCCAAGCAGACGACTGCGCGCTGCTTGATCTCTGTGATCTGTTCCAGTGCGTCGGCCAGGTGCTGGGCCGCCTGTTCTGACCTGCCTGCTGCGAGTTCCACTGTTCCTGCAAAGGAGGCGGTTCGTGCTTCGTCGTACCAGTCAAACCATTGAGGCATCTCCCCTTCGTGATTCAGTCCCTCATCGGCGGCGCGCATCTGTTTGAGCGCTGTACTAGGATCTCCCGCGATCGCTGCGAGTTCAGCGCGCACGCAATGGAGCCAGGACCTCAACATGGGCTGGCCGCGCCGCGGCGCGGTTAGGTCTGCGCGTCGAAGCCATCCGGCTGCGCCCGCGTGGTTACCTCCAAAACCTGCAATGAATGCACGGTGGGCCAGGATTGCCGCCAGTAAGGGATTGTCCCCTGCGGTCTGTGCTAATGCAGCTGCGGTTGCAAAGTGCGCCTCGCCGGTCTCTGGATCATTACGATCAAAGAACGCCAACCGTCCCGCGAGCAGTGCGACCCAAGCTGTGGCAACGGCGATGTCAGCACGTTGCCTTCTTGCACTCGAGAGATACGAGAGACCTTCGCCTAAGAGATTGATTGCCTCGGTCTCCACGGACTGCGGCCGCCCACTGTGATAACGCTTCGCTGTTTGGTGCACCCGTTCCTGGTAATCAGCGAGGTCTGTCCCCTCAAATGAAGCGATGGGGGAGAGAGAGAAACGCGCGACTGTTCCAAGCGAACGGGCTGAGGCTGCGGATGCTGACAAAGCGGTGATTCCAACCGTACCCATCAAGAAGGTACGTCGCGTCATAGGGGGATGTACGTCTCCGTCATCGGGTGGCGCCGAATCAGGTAAGACACTGCGCAGGTAAGGCCACCAGTGGGCACTTGGCGACGATGTGCCACGTTCCCAGCGCGCTATTTGACCTTGCAGATTTTCTGCTCGCGTTGGTCCCCAGTCCTCTCCAGCGGCCCTGATGGCCTGGAGTAGCAGCTCAGCTAATTGCATCTGAGTGAGACCAGCAGCAGTTCTGGCCTCGCGAAGAGTACCTGCCATGGCACCAACTGTAGCATAATCAACGCGAGTGGGGTGGCTGAATAAGCACAATTTCACATATTTGTGATGTTTTTCACATATTATTGCCCGGTAATCGAATAATTTGTCCACGCTTTACTGGATGGTATGACACACACCACACCCAGTATTGATCAGACCCTATCCGAACCTCGTTCCCAATCACCTGTTGGCATCTTGCTTGACATCGATGAGGCAGCAACCGCATTGCGGATCAGCCGCTCTCGTCTGTTTCAGCTCGTTGGCTCTGGTGAGCTTCAATCGGTGAAGTTAGGCCGGAGACGATTGTTTCGACGAAGCGACTTGGAAGCCTTTGCTTCCGGCCTTGCGACGACTCCTATCGCCAACCGTTCCCGAGGAAGCGTCTCGGGAACGAGGAGATAGGTGCGACATGGCGACCCTTGTACAACTTGTTCAGGGTGCCCCGGAATTGCCGTTAGCGTTGCGCGCGGCACCGAGTGTCTCCATGGGGAGCGGTTTGCTCAACCGAGACTACAAACTCCTAGCAGTCGTGCTCCAACTTGATCTCATCTGGTCGGCAGAGATTCAGAGCTACGCTACTCGGCATTTTACCGGCGACGATGCCGATCGGGCTGTACGGCGCATCTGTGCGGCCACCGCTCAGGTGCAGGCTGGAAAGCTGAGCCTGCAGGAGGGAGCGACTCAAGCTTTACGTGTAACTGCCAGGCGACGGCGGGTGGACTTCTATCGACTAGCTGAGCGTTTGTCCATCGAGAAGCCCAATGCCCGATTCTCTGACTACTTGAGCGAAGATGTGGAGCTGGATGCTCTCTTGCCAGCTTCTTTGGAAGCCCTGCATCATTTGACTGGTTTCAGTCCAACCGAGGCTGCGATCTGTTGGTTGCAGACGTTGTGGCCACCGCTCAAGTCGGTTTTGCTGGAATATCCTTATCCCCGTTTGCCCTCATCCGCCTTTGCGGCAATGGATCAGCTTTGTCCCCAGTCGTTCCCAGAGGTATCGTTTACCGCGATTCGGCGCCTCTTTGCTGGAACCCGTCCGGATCATCGGTCGCGTCTTCGTCCATCTCTCCTAGCCGCACATTCCCAAGGGTTGTGGAACTCAGACTGGACACTTGTTCGCGCTCACGTTGCGGATTTGGTGAGAGCAGATCCTGCGGTCGGCGTGCTATCACCGGTTGCTCGTGATGTTGCCGTTCGTCCCTTTATTCGTGCGTTGAATGTTCTCGCATTTGCTGACTCGGATGTCGCCGAGTGCGAACCGACCATCTCTATTGACCGGATTGCGCTCTAGCCGATCTAGCTGCGACGAGGCCTCTACAGCCAAGTTTCGTAGCTGTGCTAGTGCGACCAGAAAGGAAGAGTTCTTCGGTGAGCAGCATCTTGCACGATAAGTCTGATTTCCTAGCGTCAGAGACCAGTGATGCACCAAGCGATACGGTGTGGGACGATTACGGAGGGGAGGAACCTTGCGCATCCGGGCCAGCCCTCGATACTCCTTTCCGAGTGGTTGCTGGTAACGATGTTCCGTTCCCGCGCGCCTATCGTCCCAAGGATCAAGCAAGCCGTAATATCGGTGCGCTGACGTACTTCGATGGGAAGGGAACTCATACTATAACGAATGCGCCAAAGAGGCTCTACGCGATTCTCTCTGCCTATTTTTGGCCAGTCCGGGATGGGGCCGGCCAAGTATGGCTTGTTCCACGCCGCGAGTCCAGGCACCCTTTGGGTGGAGTATGTGCCCCCCTCATGGATGATTGGACGATCAACCGAGCTATCGCACGCTTCGCAGAGTTCTTCCCGCATGCCAACCTTCCCGGCAAGGATGCGGTGATCACCGCGCTTCGAGCGTTGGGCGGGGAGGCTCACCCGGTTGGTGAACTCTGGGTGAGATGGGGTCGCTCTTCTGACGGGGCACTGTGGTGGGATAGCGGGGGTGGCCATGAGTTTGTTCGTGTCGACAGAGATGGCTGGTCGGTACACGCCCAACCCGAGTGCTTCTTTCGAAGCGGACCAGCGCGTGCTATGGCTGTTCCTACACGCGGAGGCAGCCTGGATGATCTTTGGGAGTTCGTTCCGGTTAGGCCCGCTGATCGCCCTCTGGTTGTCGCGTGGATGCTGACCGCCATGCATCCCGATCGCGAGACCGCCGCCGGCATTCTCTACTTGAGTGGCCCAGAGGGATCTGGAAAATCGACGGCTGCTGACAAAATCACTGAGGCGATTGGATCGCCAGTCGCTCGCAAGAAACTCGACATGCGCCGGGGCGATGACCGTGATCTTATCGTGGGTGCCTCCGCAGGTTGGGTGCTCGGTCTGGACAATCTTTCAACCCTTACTGCCGAGCAGCAGGATCTGCTCTGCACGCTTGCCACCGGCCACGAAGAGACGTACCGGGTCCTCCACACCACCACCGACACCGTGACCCTTTCTGTTCGACGCCCGATCACTATGACCTCGATTGAAGTTCCCGTGCTCCGTCCAGATCTCATTTCACGAATGGTTCCGGTCACCTTGGGGGGATTGGATATTGTGAAGCCTGAGGATGAACTCGCGAAGGCCTGGCACATCGCGCAACCGTTAATCTTTGGTGCGCTACTCGACCTACTGGTCGAGGTCATGGGTACCCCAACCCCCACCTCCTCTCATTCGATGCCCAGGCTTGCCGCCCTCGGTCGTATCGCTCTTATTGCAGATCAACGACGGGGGACCGATACCCTGTCCCGTCTTGCCGTAGCGACTTCAGCACTCCTCGGCGATACGGTGAGCGACGATCCCTTTTTCGACGCTTTGACAGCTTCGATACGTGTTCAGTGGTGTGGCACGGCTGCGAACCTATTGGCAACGCTTGATCCAGATGATGAACTGGCTCGTCGTTATGGACGCGCTTGGCCTACCGCCAAGGGAGTCTCTGCACGCTTAAAGCGGTCGTGGCGGGCCCTGGAGGGAGCGGGATGGAGGCTTTCGGTCGATCACCTCCCTAACAACCGTGGCCAGCGCTGGACACTGGTTCCGCCATCGTTGTAGCTCGCGCAACCACTTGCTTGGAGTCGATTGTTCTCCCGCGTCAGGAGGTCCCGGAAGAGTAGTAGGAGAAGCCTCTTCATTCATGAGTATCAGCTACTACCGAGTCATTTTAGGCAACAGGAATCCGTTTTGACATGGTCCTAGACGGATCGTGTTAAGGCAACTAGGTTCCGCATTGGAGTGGGTCTGGGTGGGCATCATTCCGAAGGTTTGCAGGACCGTAACCGAGAGTAGATGTCGATCGTCGATCTGTATGTGCTGAGAAGGCAGAGTTTGACTCAACCGGACAACCAAGCTTCATGCAACGGCAGTGACCCGAGCAGTATGTTCATGTCAGAACGTCCTAGTCTTACAGTAGTCGGCAGCGGTGCACCCGTTCTCTTAGGGTCAGGCAATTGCCAGACACTGATGGGGCTCAAACTCCCTTGTCGTCTGAGCATGCCATCAGGTGCGTGCTTGACAAGGTCTAGGGTCACATGATGCACGTTGTGAGTTTGACCTGTAGCAGGGTTTGCGTCGTTGGCTTCGGATAACAACCGAAACCAAGTTGGCATAATGCTGTGAAAATGGCTTCGATCGGTTCCTCCGCTACGGGTTCGAGGAAACTCCCCCTCAGTGACAGCACCACTCATAGATCTGCCCCAGTGTTATAATCAAGATCGTGCAACCCGGTGAGCGAATCAGGATGATCAGAGATACTGCGGATATGCTCGCGGAGCGACCTTGGTCCGTCATCCAGCTCACGCTCCGTCAATTCGGTCTTGGTACTTACGAGCCCGACGATTTCAACGGTCCAGCACAGGACGTATATTGCAGCGAGCAAATTGAGCCGGCTTCCGACGAGATTCTACAAGATCTCTACGGATTTCTCTTGGACGAGGCCACGTCCCTCGGGCCAAGTGTCGGCGAGTCTGAATCCGTGTGGAGTTCAAGTCGTGCGGCAAGGGTATTTCTCTCACACACCCACGACCACCGAACATTCGCTGGTGATGTTAAGACGCAGCTGGAAGTGACTTATGGAATCGAGGCTTTCGTAGCCCACAACGATATCAGTCCTAGTGTCCGTAGTCAAAGTTTCGCTGTGAAACAGGAATTTTCAAGTTTCGGCCCCTGTTGAACCCATTGTCCACCTACTCTTTTGGAGGAAAAGGCAATGACAATGGCTAAGCAGATATCCAAAGCAACCCAAGTGGCAAAAGATTCACAAGGGGCCAAGAAGCGCACCGGCCGTAAACCCACCTACGTCGTCACGTTGAGCGATGAGGATAAAGAGTTCCTCACTTCGGTCATCGCCAAACGTAGCGCTCCGGCTGTTCAAGTCACCAGAGCAAAGATAGCCCTGTTGGCCAATGAACACGTCAGGCTAAGAGATATCGCTGATGAGCTGGATATTTCTAACTTCACGGTCTCAAAGTGGGTAAGGAGATTCGCCCTCTATGGCGTGAAGTCGCTCGGTGATGCACCAAGACCTGGAGTTCCAAGAACCCATGGGGATGACAAGATCGCTGAGATCATCAAGCTCACCACCACGACCACTCCACCCGATTCATCAACCCATTGGTCGACCAACACCATGGCAGCCCTAGCTGGTGTATCCCCCTCTACAGTGGGGAGGATCTGGCGTACTTTCGGCCTGAAACCTCACATGGTCGAGACCTTCACTGTGTCAAACGATCCAGAGTTCACTGAGAAGGTCAGAGACGTTGCCGGTATCTACCTCAACCCACCAGAGGCGGCGATTGTCCTTTGTGTTGACGAGAAGACACAGATCCAGGCACTGAACCGTACTCGGGCCCTTGCTCCCAATGGTGCCAGGGGTTCCTCTGCGTCGTACGACCGAGTACAAGCGAAATGGTATCTCCAATCACAATGTGCGCCCTTGACGTCGCTTCCGGCAAGGTTATCACCAAGATGACGGTTGCTCATAGGGCAGTTGAATTCATCGAATTCCTCGAACTCATCGACCGACAAGTACCCAAAGAGCTGGGAGTTCACGTTGTTCTCGACAACTACGCAGCCCACAAGACCGAGTCGGTGAGAACCTGGCTCCTTGCCCACCCGAGGTTTGAGTTCCACTTCACGCCGACCTATTCTTCTTGGATGAATCAGGTAGAGAGATGGTTCTCAGCGTTAACCACCAAGTACCTGCAGCGAAGCGTTCACCACACCGTGACCGAACTCAACAGAGGGATTACCAAGTGGGCCAAGGCCTGGAACGAGAACCCCAAGCCCTTCATCTGGACCAAGAGCGCCGACGAGATCTTCGCTTCTATGCAGAAATACTTGGAGCCTATTGTTTCTCCGCAAACTTCTGAGGAGGGACACTAGCCATCAGTGGCGGAACACTATTAAACGCGCGTTAGGTTCCTGCCACCTTCTAGTTGCGTTTGTGTTCGAAGGGTTCCACGAAAGCCAGTGGTGCGACCAGGAGGTGGGCTGGTGTCTCGCCCGCGGCATTCCGATTCTGCCTGTACGACCAGAGGGATTTGATCGGTTGGAGGCGCGTGATGGCTTTCTTGAGGAGCACCAAGATATATGCCTCGAAGATGCTCGTGGCTCCGTTCCGGCTCGTTGGGTTGCATACCGCATCTTTCTTGGACTCATGGCACATCCCAGCACTAAAGCTGTAAGTGTCGGAGCACTTGCAGAGGCCTTCGTGCACTCGAGTTCGTATGACACAACTCGACGACTATGGGAGCTCATCGAATCTCAGTCTTCGTGGGACGATAGACAGCTGCGGAGGCTTGAGTATGCGGTGAAGACGAACAGTCAGGTTTACAATGCGGTGGCCGGGCCGGAGTTCCAACCGGTACCTGAGCTAGTCGATGAGCTGGTAAGGAGGCTATCACCTCCCGACACCTCCTCACTTCAGGACGAGGAGCCGTTCTAGAGCCTTGATCGTTGACCACTGTGGATGAGATCGCCTTCCTTTGCGCACTTCACGAACGAGCATTGGCCCCTTCTGAGCGGAGCGACCAAAATCGGAGTGGCCAGCAGACTAATCAAACATCTACTAGTGCACCGCATGAAGGCGAGGAGATGGGTGATCGACTCGGCGAAAGCTCTTCCGTATCGTCACATTTTGGTACCGGCTTCGTAGTTTTCGGAAGTCTTTTAACACTCGATCATCCTTGTTCCGTGTTAACGAACGCTCAACGCGTCGAAGTATTCTGCCTAAGTCGAATTACTACATAGAAGATCCTGAGGGAGTGACATGCAGTACCAATACTACTGTTATATTGACGTATGAATCGACAGAAATGGTATCCGTCAATCAAGGTAATATTCGAATGATCGGGTGAAGTTGGTGATAGTTGTAGTAAATGTATCCGTCGTAGTGTATGTTAGTTACTGGATATGGCGAAGGTGTTAGGAGAGAGATAAATGATTGCTACGGTCGTTACTATCCTCGGCTCAGTAGTAGCATCTCTGACCGCCGTAGTACTGGCGGCATACCTACAACAAAGGTTTACAAAGTCCGAACAACGACGCGAAGCCCATCAGGCCTTCATTACATCAGTAGGTACAGTTATTACCAGGGCAGTCATCTTGTCAGAGATCAATGCTCCACGTGAGACCTTATATGCCGTATTTTTGGCTATGGGACCGGTCGTTACAAACATGTTTGTTCGATGGAAATTCGAACGTGAAGTGCTCGTGTCGGACTTAGCCACTCTAATGGAGCATGGTGTACAAGAAGTGCTCTCGGTTCAGAGTCCTCTAGAACGGGCACTTCCCTACAGCGCTATCGTTGCGGCGGTAGAAGATCTTCAGCAACGAGCCCTCAAGGTAAAGGCTCTCGGTCCGGGAGATGTGAATGTTGCTTGTCAGAATGTCGTTGATTGTGCTTTATCTTTGTTGGAGTGTGCAGGTTCGGCCAAGAAAGTGCTCCCCCTTCTTAGAGCAACTCAAAGAAGTGCATTTGGCCTGAAGCTCGAGGAACTGAGGAATGCGGTTCGCAGGTTTGATGACTTAGTGGGAAGATAAACGTGTTCTAGGTCACTCCGAGAGATTGAGGTCCTTAGGTAAATGCATCTTCCGTTATCCCGCCCAATTGATGGTCGTGTTTTCGTTCGAGGCTGTTCTGATCACAATATGGCTCTGTATCTGGAATGAGGTTGGCAATCGAGGTGAGATGGTCTGGTTGATGAGGGATCAATAGACCTGGCGCAATTGATTAAGGGAAAGGTATGATGTTCCGTAGGATCGGGCGATTCCTAATGCTGAAGCGATAGTCCCCATGGCTCCTCCTCCGTGAAACCTTCGGCTGTGTCACTCGTCCTCAAATTCCTGACTTGCACTTATTCATAACCGAGCCGCGTAGCCTTCCAGTACGGCTGGTTGGTATAGAAGGAAGTTGGATGCCACTCTTGTAGCCTCCTTGGATCTGCGGCGCTGATGAGGACCGGTGGACCCTTGGATTCTGGGCTTTCCAGGACTTTTGATCAAGCGTTGATTGTACATCGGTCTGAAGCTTGCACTTGGAGCCAAGGCATTGTTTCGAATACTCCAAGGCGGTCTCATTGAATTGGAGCTCGCTCTGGCACTCACAGGTGCGCAAACTGACAGGGAGGCGAATCTGGCCTGACGAGTTTCGCTCCCATGCAACCCTATGAGCAGGGACTCTTACTGGCCCTGGAATCCCAGTATCGATAACTTGCGCTACTTACGCAGCAACACATATCAACTGAGCTGGGGAAATAGCGGAACTCTCCTCTTCCATGCTAAGAACAGGGAAAAAAGTAAGAGAGGGCAAAAAAGGGGCGAATGCACACTTACGCATCAGTTTGCGCAAGTTCCCTGATAGAGGCCACGGACATCGAGCTGGACGTGGTCAGCGTTACGCTCACTTGCGCACTCGATGCTCGGCGCTTGTCTGACTTTGTCTGGGTGATTTCAGGATTGGTGACGTTTTTCCTGCTGGTCATTGCAAGGTTGTGAACTACAAGGTCGTACTTGCTCTTTGCTTAGCCGCCCTCGCTGTCCTGATGGGCCTTGTCGTGTTGACAGGAGGAGCAACAGGCCCCGTTGCCGAGCAAGCAACGCTCAGCACCTTGGTCAATATGGCCAGCTGTCAGTCGACGGGTACGATTGTTACCCTGGATCCCGAACAATCAGTGAATGCTGAAACAATTGTGTCGGTCACCGCAGCTGCCTCTGGTGAGTCTGCGCAGGCAGAGCAGATCGCGCTCATGGTGGCGATTACTGAGAGCGGTTTACGCGACCTTGGAAACACGAGGGTTCCAGGTTCCAACACAGGGGAGGGAATGGGCCAAGATGGTACGTCCGTGGGTCTCTTCCAGCAGCAAACTCAGGATGGATGGGGCACTGTATCCGAAGAGTCCAACCCCGCCGATGCCACTGGCATGTTTGTACAGCGTCTGCTTTCAGTCTCAGATTGGCAGACCAAGAAGCCATGGCGTGTCGCGGAGGAGGTCCAAGGGTCTCGCTTCGTTCGTGGCTCGAATTACAAAACTCACTGGCTCGAAGCTGGTGTCGTGTTGGCGGAGGTCACCGGGTCTTTCACCGTCGCTGGTTGTGGTGCGGGTCCCACGGGAGGGGTTACGGGGGCGGCGAGCTCGGATGGACTACCCGCTGGTTATGCGATCCCGCTTGGGACCACTCCTCAGGCGAGCCTTGCAATCACCTATGCGCTTTCGAAACTTGGAGATCGCTACGTTTGGGGAGCAGCGGGGCCGAATGCGTTTGACTGCTCAGGGCTCACCATGATGGCGTGGGCCCAGGCGGGTGAGACACTCGACCACTACACGGTTGATCAGATGAACGAGGGCCAGATGGTTGCTGTTGGTGCCATGGCACCTGGTGATCTTGTCTTCGTCCCTGGTACGGATGCCCCTGGTCCAGGGTTGCCTGGTCATGTCGGGATCTATCTCGGTGATGGATTGGTTGAGTCGGCAGTAGATCCGCAGATGGGGGTTGTGGTTCAGTCCTGGACCGCCTTCACTGCCGGGGGTCTTGATGCCATTGTGAATCCCACAACCTAATTTGTGACGGTTTTCCGCCGGGCAGGTTCTTGGGTAGTGGGGACCGAAGTGTGGGACCCTCGACAGAAAGGGAACAACAATGCTTAACCTCCTCGCGGTCAACATCAGCCCTAATACGTCGGGCCTTCCGGGCATCACCGAGTTGGAAAACATCGTCGGTGCGCTATTGACGGTTGGCCTCGTCGCCGCTGTTGCTGGCGTTATTGTCTCCGCCATCGTGTGGGCACTCGGTCACCACTCCAGTAATCCAAACCATACCTCGAGGGGCAAGACAGGCGTTCTCGCGAGCTTGATCGCCGCATTGTTAGTCGGAGGAGCTGATGTTCTCGTTAACTTCTTCGTCGGTGCTGGGCACGCGCTGTAATGAGATCGCGCTCGACTCGAGGATGGCTCATCGGTGGCGGTGGACTAGTCATCGTCGCAGTACTAGCGATCATCTTCGTTTTGGGGGCTCGTGGCGGAAACGAGAAGGGAACCCGTGCCATCGCAAACAACGGGGGAACGAGTCATACGTTGACGCCGCGCTATAGCGCTCCACCTGGGGAAGGGCACACATCAGCCCAACAACTGGCCGATAATGCCAAGATCGCTGAGGCGAATCAGGCCAACGGTGCTGAATGGATCCAAGTGGAAGCGCTGAAACTTCCTCCCCCGACAGTCTCCGCTAACTTCCCCGCGATCTTGAATACCCTTCGACAGGGGTCAGACACGTATGCGACGGCTTTTGTTAACGAGCTACTCGATATCAACTTTGCCAAAGACACTCGCTCTGCACTGCTCTCGTGGGCGCAATCGGAACTTGCACCAGACTCCATGCCTGGGACTCCTTCGCTTGCTTCGACCCGGGTGCTTTATGGCGACCTTGTTGGTGAGCCGTCACCCATCCCTACAGCCTCGACATGGTCGATGAATGCCAAACATCGAGTCGTGTGGAGTGTCTCAGATGTGAGCGAGTCGGTCAACCCGGAGTGGTCGTCAGCTCTTGCAACGGGTTGGCAACCCTCAGACCCACTCATGGTGGCCCTGGACGTGACAGGCACTCTCACCATCAGCCAAGCTAGCCATCAGGCGGTCAGCAAACCATTCTCGCTTGAACTCGGCCTCGCAAGTGCCGAATATCACCACGGGTATGGTGCCATGTCGGTTGACAACTGGACCGAGGGCTAGCTCTGGTGCCATCGATACCTAATCCGTTTACGGCACTTGGAAGTTTGCTCAGCTCCGGTGCGAAATCGTTGGCTGGTTCAGCATTTTCGGCGATCGCGAAATACTTCTCTGAGGCGGCGACCAAGGTATGCACCTGGCTTTGGGAAGAAATCGGGAGCGCGACGGCGATCCGTCTTGGTGGAACGGGTTTTGATCGTCTCTTGGCGATGCTGATGGCCATCGCGGTCGTGGTGGGTATGGGGTTGTTTCTGATCCAGATCATCCAGTCAATTCTGCGCCGCGACATCGCTGGTCTTGGCCGCGCAGGCAAGGGGCTACTCATTGCCTTCATCGGTGGAGCTGCGGCGATCGCTGTCACGAACCTTCTACTCGCAGCTACTGACAGCCTCTCCAATGGCATGGTTCAGGCGGCCACCGGGGGGACCATGACGACCCTTGGTCAAGGCATCATGGGTAGTGCTGTGTTAGCTTCCATTCAGAACCCCGCTGCTTTGCTGATTCTTTCGTTGATCATTATCGTGGCTGCCGTTGTCATCTGGGCGGCACTCACGGTGCGAAAACTCTTGATAATCCTCGCGGCCGTCTTTGGTCCATTAGCTTTTGCTGGCTCATTGGCCGACATCTCAACTGGTTGGGTGAAGAAGTGGATCGAGGGGATGATTGCACTGATCGCCTCGAAGCTGATTCTCGTAACGATTCTGATCACAGGCTTCTACACATTGTTTCGTGGCATTGGCGCTGTTGGGGTTGGTACAACGGCTGGAGCCCCTTCTGGTACTCAAGCGATCACCCAGATCGCCTCGGGAGGTCTTCTCCTCCTAATGGGCGGACTCGCCCCCTGGATTGCCTTAAAGACGGTTCATTTCACCTCTGATCACATGTCGCAATTACACGGCCATGCGAGCAGTGTGAAGTCGGTGACACAAACGGCCGTTGCCGCTCCACAGAAGGTCTCATCAATCGGAGGCCAATTTGGCGTCACTGGGAGTTCCCCCAGGCCGGCCTCCACTTCCGGGCAACCAGGCCAGACTGGCCCAACTGGTCCGAGCGGCACCGGTGCTCCAGGCTCCACAAAGCCGAGCACGAACGATCTCTTTGACCTCGCTTCCCATGGTCCAACGCAGGCTTCACCATCATCGTCGCCAAATCCTCGTGCCCCGTCCGCTGCGAGTAGTTCATCGAGGTAGTTAACAGAAAGGTATCGCCATGACCGCTTCCTCCTCACCAGTCGGGCCAGCCACTGTCAGGTTCGGACGTCAATCGACGCGTGGTGTCATGCTCGGGTTCTCATTGCCCCGGGTCGTCGCTCTCGGCTTGGTTGTCATCGTCGTAGTCGCCGTTCTTGCCATTGCAGGCGAGACCGGGTTTGTCTTGTCGGGCTTGTTGTGGGTGCCCCTCTTGGCATCGGCAATGGTAAGTGTTCAGGGTAGACCTGCCATCGAATGGGTACCGGTGGCGGGTCACTACTGGGCTCGCAAACACGCAGGGCAGACTGAGTTTCGCTCCAAACCATCGAAGCCCCGACCAGCAGGTACCCTTGCCCTACCCGGCGATGCGGGGGCCCTTCGCTTCTACGATGACCCTGTCACTGGTTGTGTCATGGTCCATGATCCTCATCGACAGACCCTCTCGGCAACGCTTCTGGTTGAACATCCTGCCTACGTCTTGCTCTCTCCTGATGAGCAGGCTCAACGGGTGTCGGCTTGGGGCCGGACACTCGCCTCGCTGGCCCAGTCCGGTACCTGCGCCGCTCTGCAAGTATTGGAGTCGACGGTACCTGACCCAGGCGTTGGCGTCGCGGGTTGGTATGAACATCAGGGGCTCCATGACGGTAGTTGGACCGATGAGGCTTATCAGTCATTGCTCGATCAGACCTCAGTAGGTTCTTCAACGCATCGATCCACCATCACCATTGCTCTTGACATGAAGGCAGCGTCCAAGGCCATCGTCTCGGCTGGTCGAGGGATGCGCGGCGCAGCAGCAGTGCTATCAGCGGACATGGCCGCGATTGAACACAGCCTACGAACATCGGGACTGAGAGTCCAGCATTGGTTGGCGGCCGCCGAACTAGCAACTATTGTCCGCTCTGCCTATGACCCTATGGAGAGTATCGTCCCAGGCCAACCCGGCTCAAAGCTTGCCACCGCCGGACCGGTTGCGATCTCCGAGCACTGGGATCATTTCCGTTCTGATTCAGGCTTCTCAACGGTCCTCTGGATCAGCGATTGGCCACGAATCGATGTACCTCCATCATTCCTCCATGCGTTGGTCTTCTCTCCAGGGGTTCGAAAGTCGATCTCCATTGTTGCCCATCCAGTTGGCACCACTGATGCACTCAAATCCATCCGCAAGG
>JAKAQR010000052.1 GCA_021819725.1 Actinomycetes bacterium | reverse complement strand
AGAACCCCTATGGAGAGATGATCGGTCAACCGTGAGCCCTCTGGTTGTCGTTTCCACCCGGGTCTTGGCATCGGCACCTCCCGAGACCCAGTATAGCACTGGAATGGTACTAAGTTAACGGTATTGCACTTAAATCCGAAGTCCCCGATAGGCGCTATGGTGCGTGCCTCGCTTCGAGGGGCCGTTGAAGGATTTCGTTTCGCTTTGGATTGATCGTGAGACCGATCGAGGCCAAAATTGTGATGTCGGTCTCTGCATCAATGCCATGTAGCTTGCCAGGCGTCGAGAATGATTTGGCGGAGCGAGGAGCGTCGGGGTAACCAGTTGATGGTCTCCGCTGCGGAACGTGAGGTGGCCACAAGATATGGGGGATCTCCAAGCCTGGGATCTTCGTATCGTCGAGTGAGCGTGGTGCCGAGTGTATCTTCGGCTGCTGAGACTACCTCTAGGACGCTAAAACCTGTTGTGGTTCCGAGATTCAAGGTGTGTAGGCCAGTGTTACGTGAGAGGAAGTCGAGCGCTCTCGCATGTGCGTCAGCGATGTCCATCACATGAACGTAGTCGCGGATTGCCGTCCCATCCGGGGTTGAGTAGTTGGAGCCATAAATGGTGGCTGAGTTATGTCCCAGCCTGATATTGTTGAGAAGATTTGGAATTAGATGGGTCTCAGGGTTGTGACGCTCAGGTGTCCGAAAGCTAGGTTCTGCACCTGCGGCGTTGAAATAACGAAAGATGATTGCATCGATGAGGCCGCGTTCCGCCGCGGATGCGATTGCGCGTTCTGCGTGGAGTTTGGTCTCGCCATAGACGTTGATCGGATTTAGTATGTGAGTCTCGTCAATCGGCAGTCTTTCGGGTATCCCATAGACAGCAGCGGATGAAGAAAAGATAAGCTTGGTTACTCCGGTTGCAATCATGGCATCGACGATATTCTCTGTGCCTGTCACATTGACAGTCCGATATAGTGCTGAGTCGTGCGCTGATTCACTGACAATACTCTTCGCAGCGAGATGGATGACGGTGTCAAATCGTCCGGCTTCGAGGAAATCTTTGAGTTGCCCATGATCCGTGATACTCCCCTCCACGAAAGGAAGAGAAGAAATCATCGAGTAATGCCCTGTTGAGAGGTCGTCATAGATTTGAATATCTACACCGAGTTGATGCAAATGATGTGCGATGTGGGTCCCGATGTAGCCAGCTCCTCCCAGAATTGCTACCCCGTGACGGTGGTTGGCGCTTGGCAATGGCCTTACTCAGCCTGCTGAGGGGTGTCTACGCACTGCTTTGAGCCACCGGAACTTTTGGGTGCAGGAGGACCTGGTTGCGGTTCGTGTGCTTTAGTTCTATTTACAGTCATGAGTTGGGCAAGGGGTCTCGCGTAGCAAGCGTTGCCCTGGGTGGTGCCGTTGTCGCGCCAGACCAGTGCGAATCCTGCGTTATGGAGAAAATCATTGAGGGCTTCAAAGTTATGTCGTGCGATTTCGCTCGGGTGATACTCTAACACGAGAACTGCCACTTTATGAAGGTCTGAGATAGGCGACTGATACAAGGTTTCATATTCCGAGCCTTCGACATCCATTTTCAGTAAGACGCCGGCGGTGTCTTCACAACTCCCGAGGACGTCGGCTAAGGAGAGAATTTGTACCATTTGGTTTTTAGCTGACAGAACCTCAGGTTCATTAACGATGTGTCCCCCCCAATCAGCATTGCCTGAACTCGAATACCATCCAAGTGTTGTCATTGGCCCAATGGCCGCACGGACACATCTGATGGTTGTGGAACTCGTGGCGACGCTCGAAAGGTTGCGTTGTAGAAGATCATAAGCGGCGGGATCGGGTTCGAGTGCAATCATGGTCCATGGTTGCTTTTCCAGGGCCATGCGCACAGAGAAGGACCCTACGTGGGCCCCGAGATCGATAACCGTATGGATTTCATAGAGTCTCCAAATCGGGCACGAGGTTAGATGATAGATGTCACGAAAGATCTCGATGACTGGATTTATAGCCTGTCGACTGCCTTTGGTATCAAGCGACACACCATTGTCGAGGTAGATATGGATCGTTTGATTCCTGATCGGCTTAATCCATTCTGAGAGAATGTATATGCCCATCACTTCGAACCAATTGGAGCAGAGCTTGCGCCAGTTGTTAAGTTCTTTCGCTGAATTGAATAATTGAAGTATGTTTCGCCTCAAGGTTACTCCTCTAGGTTTGTATTTCCTTTACAAATAGCGCAACCGAAGTTGGTTAATCATGAGCATACAATGAACAATGGTGACAAGTCAATGGTGCTAGCGATAGATAGTGATCATGACGTAGAGGTAATGTGTAATTTGACTGTTGTGTTGCTTTTCATTTACCTTTGCTGGCATGAGAGAACAGTTCCCATTGAGATCCAGCCCGAATGGTTGTGAGATTTGTATGGACGTAATCATTTCGTTCACGAATTACGCAATAGGGGAATAGCGCGATCGATTTGACGTATTGTTGGAGTAGTAACGGTTGCACTTTATAGTCCTCTACTGTTTTACTCGGGTAGCGGAGGGTCGTAACCTCCGTCAAGGCTAGGAAGTCTTTGGCAAGTTGATTGAGGTAGGCAAGGAATCGATTGTCGCCACCTTGAACGTTCTCGATGAGTAAGATGCCACCAGGGCGAAGGTTGGTTAGGCATGCCTCAAGGGTGATAATGTGCTGGCCAGAGTGGTGGCCGCCATCGTCAACGATGATGGCCACTTGGCCTACTTCATCAAGGAGGGTCCTCCAGAACTCGCGGTCGCCCTGATCGCCAATAAAGATCCATGTTGCGTCGGTTTGATATTTCTTGCAGGCTGGTTCAAGGTCGATTCCAACGACTCGAGTGCCTTGACCAAAATATTTATGCCTCATTGGGAGGCTCCCGCCGTTGCAGATTGTTACCTCGGTGATCGTTGGATTCTGACTGCGGAACTTGCTCATGTATTGCTCGTACGCAGGGTAGTAGTGCTCCCATTTTCACACACCCGGCCCTTCAGTTGTGCTGGCGAAGTAGTCGTGGAACCATGTTGGGTTGGCGTCCCCAACTTGGGTGCTTGGGGATTGTGCGAAGCTGGGAGCGAGTCGCTGATGCGCACCGCAGGCGATAAGTTTCGATAGCGATCGCCAGGGAGGGGTTAGTATGTCTTGAAGATTCGGTGTTGCATAGAACCAGTAGATACCGATTTCGGTTAGCCCTCTTAGCTCCCTGGATCCCTGCAATAGCTTTTGTTGGATTTCAGCGACCGCACGCAACCCTGCTGGCGGGTTGGGCTGTGCCAGGTGCGTCGTTTTATTTGTGGGCGACATTAGCGTGATTATAGCCTTAGGGCTTAGGGTGGACGGCCCCCCTTGAGCCAGGTCCACTTCGTTTGTGAGAGGACTACGTTCATTCTACTTGTCTCGGCCCTATGCTGCTTCGGACCGGAAGTAGTTATCGCACGTTGTGTCCTCGGTGTTTGCTTGACTTAAGTGAGAACCATTGTCTGGGTAGTCACGTCGAGAGCCAAGAACTCATAGGGGCTCAAGTAACCAAGGGGGCTATGCGCTTAAGGTCCGGTTGTAGTCATGGCGATATTTATTGGTCAGCAATTGCGCCTCGATGACTGAGGTGAAGAGTTCACCGTTCAAGAGCTCGTCTCACAGTTTCGAGTTGAACGACTCACACTTCCCGTTCTGCCAGGGTTAACCGGCCAATCCAGTTACACAGTGATGGAGCGGAATGTAACTCGAACGCCGTCGACCTTGCCGTTGCTCGGTGGGGATCGCCTCCCCTAGCCATCGTCAGAACACAGGGAGGCCGTTGCCCGAGATGCACTACGAATGCTCGACCCGTGAGCATTTTCGGCCTAGCAACCGAGGAGCCCCTTCCTGGCGGGTTCACCCGGCTGACTCTCGGTGGCGAGGACCTGAACAGCTGCTAATCAGTGAGTAACGGCCTGCGTATTGTCAGCCACGGGCTTGTCGTCTGGTACTCTCTGATATTTCCCAAGTCTCCGAGTTTGATACCTTATCAAAACGTCGCGCGAAAATTCTACAGTAGACACGATACAAAGAGTAAAGCGTTGCTCCGACGGGGTCATGTATGCTTTCTTGCAGAAATGCAGTCAACCGCCGCCTCGAGTCGCCCGTCTTGCGGATGTCTTTCCCTGAGGCGAGCGATCTACGGGTTTGCAAACAGAAGTCTCCTACGGTGCCAGATGGAATCTTGTAGACAATGGCTCGTGGTGCTGTAGTGCCTCGGTGGTTTCCCGCAGTCACGGCCTTGACCAACTCTACATCGTCAGCGACACTTCCGCTGCCTTCGGGGAAGAGGTAATTCTTGTAGAAAGAGCGTCGAGCACCCCAGAATGCACCTTCCGAACGAATTCCTGGTGGACTTAGGTCCATGACACGTGCTGCTGCCCGTAGCTGAAACGATGCAGCGTGACGACGGAAGGAACGGGACCGAGGGTCTGGTAACGCTACACCTACCGCGACTTCGGTATCTGGAGTCTCGAGCAGGGCCACCAAGAGGGCTGCGAGGCTGAACTCTGGGATTACGACGTCGGCGTTTACAAAAACTATCACGGATGTCGTTGCCCACCTGATGGCTACATTCAGAGCTGCTTTGAGGGAGCGGCGTACGTCGCTATGGTCGATCACGAGTTTTGCGCCGCTTGTCTTACTCCAGCTACGGGCTGCCTGCACTGTTGTGAGATCGTCCGAGCTGTCGCTGAGGAAGATGGGTGCTTTCTCTAGGCCAAGGACATTCATCCCATCCCACAGGGATTCCAGCAATGGCAAGATTCCAATACCTTCTCCACAGGATGGGATTGCGACGGCTATGTCAGCCTCGATCGAGGCAAGGCAACGCCGCGCGGAGTCGATGGCATGTGCTGGTCTGTTCATAGCGACAGTAGGCTTTCAACAAGGTTGGAACATAACTTTCGGTGTGCACCAACGGGAGAGGCTTTGCTGCAACCTATCGTGATATGTCGTATCGGGAACGAGATCCACATGCTGCCCTAGTATAATGGGCATTGCGCCGCTGGCAAGCCATTGAGCTCAGAGGCGCACGGCGCTAGCTGGGTATCGAGATGCCAAGTCTTGGCGTTGCATCACCGGCTACGAACGTATCGCTGAAGTCATCTCTGGTGTTGTCTTCGTTGACGGAGTACGCCAAAGAGCCCGTGGCTCCTAAGGGCTCATCAAGGCTACAAGGTTCATCAATTGGGCTCAACGCCCAAACCACGGGTGTTATACCCTCAACCCGTCGTCTGATCGCACCGCATCTTGGTACTCCCTGCTAGCTTTGTTGTGGAAATCGATGAAGGAATCACACCCGCTTAATCTATCCGGCTATCATCCGCACACACACTGGTTCCGGTCACTGTTTTGAAGTGGTTCGCACGCCACATTTGTGTATACCTCGCATATAGGTAGCATCGATTGGAAAATAAGGGAGTCGTTTGAAAATTTGCATTGTGAATTGGCGAGATCTTGATCATCCTCGGGCTGGGGGTGCAGAGCGATATGTTGAGTCTCTCGGTGGGGCCCTTATTGACCTTGGTCATGATGTGACACTTCTTGCTAGTCGTCTTGGCATGCTTCAATCGAGTTCTACCAGAGGATCCGGTCTTCGAGTAGTCAGAGTTGGTAGGGATTGGAACCATCGTATAGCTGTTAGACGTTGGTTTATCCAGGGCATGGAGGTTCTTGCCGAAGCAGATGTCGTTATCGAAAGCGTTAATACAATTCCCTACGGGTTGGCTCAGTTGGTTAAACCAGAGCAGCGTTGTATCTCGATTGTACATCAGCTTGCTGGCCGGATCTGGGAGTTTGAGTATGGGCGTCTGGCAGGAACGCTCGGGCCCTGGCTTGAGAAACGCCTCTTCAGTGCCTACAGGAATGTTACTGTAGTTGCGGTTTCTCAATCCACCCAGCGCGAGTTGGTTGGGCTTGGGGTGAGTCGGGTTACGACCGTTCCAGAGGGTATTGATTCGCAAATATTCGAGAGTCGAACCGTTGTGCCCAAGTCTCCTTCTCCTAGCCTTGTGTTTGTGGGCCGCTTGGTCAAGAACAAGCGGCCCTTGGATGCAGTAGCAGCGTTCTGCTTGGTCAAACAGGTGTACCCCGAAGCTCGGCTGTGGATAGTCGGCAGGGGACCTCTTGAGACTGCGATTCGCAGTCTCAAGATAGATGGAGTTGTATTGACGGGATTCTTGCCTGCACCAGAGAAGGATCGTCTTATCAGTTCGTCGCATCTCTTGCTGGTGACAAGCGTATCCGAAGGCTGGGGCCTAGTCGTCACCGAAGCGGCAAGTCTCGGAACGCTCGCTGTTGGGTACGACGTACCTGGTTTGCGCGACTCC
Organism: Actinomycetes bacterium; assembly: GCA_021819725.1. Next base: position 8,334 of record JAKAQR010000052.1, on the reverse strand, counting down.
ATCCCAGCGAGCAACGGCGTCTTATGCAAGGCGGAGCCTTCGGAGCTTGCAAACGCTATTCTGGGGTTGCTACGTCAGCAGGAGTTGCCGAGGCCAGTAACGGGCGGCGTTTTGCCTTGGAAGCTGGTTGCTCAGTCGGTGCTCCGCGCCAAATAGTAGTGATTCCATGGATGGTCCCTTCCCTGGCTGTTCGCATTTCCCTTTTTGTTTCGTTGAAGCCATAGCGGGATACGCTGTTGGACAGCGAGTGTCTGGGATTTCCGCTAACCAACTCGTGGTGGTTTGCATTCGTGCAGCGAGGTCGTTTAGGGCTTTGAGGGTTAGTTCTGCCATCTGTGCTAGAGTCCAGTCTGGATAAAGAGTTATTTGATGATACGGTCAACGGTCGTTGCGGACACTCCAAAGACTTCTTGCCCTGGTGGCTCGGGAAGCACGACGGCGGCCGAGAAGCCTCAGGGTGGTCGGTTCACTGAGTGTTGGCATCAGGGAAAACAGTCCTCTTCTGTGAGGATAGGCAGCGGTGATGGTGTGGTAGATTGTCTCTAGGAAGTGATCTTGCCATGTGTTTGGGGACGAGTAATGTGGTATAGGCGAGTAGTTGGCGTCGCGTTCTTGGTGGTCGGTCTCGGTGCGGTGGCGGTGGGAACGGTGGGGATATCGGGGATATTCGATCCCAAGAGTCCTGATGTTAAGTCGTTCCAAGTGAAGGTACCTCCTAAGCGGAAACTCGGCGGTCAAGTCAATGGAAGTCCTGCATCTGATCAGTACCTTGGGGTGCCGTTCGTTCCGTTATATTATTCAATTCCGGCATTGGGCCTCCACCACATCAGAATTTACCCAGAGCAGGATCCACACGGCAGTCTTGTGATACCGCCAATTCAACTTGGAGTGGCTTGGTGGGAAGGCGGTGCGAAGGCTGGTGCGTCGACTGGGACTACTCTATTAGCTGGCCATGATGACTGGGTCGGTTTCGGGAATGGCCCAATGCAACGTATTTGGTACCTCAAGCCCGGCACTACAGCGACCCTCTATGGAGCATCTGGTCAGCACCTTTCCTACATTGCTGTTGCCTTGAGGACGATCGTGAAGACGGCATTTCCATCCAAGGTGAGTCAATTGATAACTTCGGGGGATTCGAATCGATTAGTCATGGTAACGTGTGGTGGAGTATTTGAGCCCAACCAGCACAACTGGAATTCAGATGTAGTCGCCACGTTTATGCCTATTAGTCGAATTGCCGGCTAGCCACTGTACACTGAGAGTTCTTAGCCGTTGAACGACGAGTCCAAGGCTAACACTGGCAGTCATGCATGCCAGGTTTAGCACGCGAGAGTCTACTGGGCGAAGTCATTTCTGTGTAGTTGGGGTCATAGTGTGGTTCTGCGTTTCTGGACCCCGAAACGTATCAGCAGAGCGAAAAGTGACACTCCGAGCAACGACAAGCCGATTGCGGTGTTGGTATCCGGAGACTCGGAGGTTTTGATAGTTCCACGTCCATTGACATGGACTACCAGTGCGCCATTTTTTAGATGTCCAGCCAGTACGGCGCCGGTGACGCGCTCTCCTGCCTGGAAGGGGAATGGTAGGATAGCGTAGCCGTGCGGTGCACTGGCGAGATGTACACATCCAGGACCGCAGGTGCGAAACTCTACAGTCTTGATGTCTTGGGCAGAAAGCAACCTGTCTGACTGGGCGGAGTTATGACAGTCGGTGATGCATTGAATCGACGAGGCAACCTCGAGCTTATGGCCACCCGTGATGGTGAAAAGAGATATCGATGGTGTTCTCTCAACTAACCGTAGATTTGGATTGTCTCTGATCGCATTGAATAGGCTCCCTTTTGGTGAGGAGGTCCAAAGGAGATATTCGACACCGGATATGGGGAATTTGTTCCTAGCCCCCGCGCTGATCCAGGCGCTGATGTTGGCGTCGAAGGCAGCGTAGGGAGCTGCGACCGGATATGATTGCGAGGACACTTTGGTAATGACGTTGTCTCCGAAATAGAGCCCAGCGAGATTCGCTATCTCGTGATGCGTAAAGGAGTAGTACGTATATGCGTGCCAGGGAAGAACCACCGCTATGCCGGGTTTAGCCGCAATTCGTTGTCGAATGTGTGCCCACTGTGTCGGAAATGTACTCGTGGATACCTGAAAGCCAAGTCCAAAAAGTTCTACCGGTTCAAATGCTAGGAGAAATGCCGCCACTCCCAGTGAGAAGAGTACTAGCGATCTTCTATCAGAGAAATTGGTATTAATTACCCCGATCCCCCACCCAAAGGCGAGACTATATGCTAAGGCGAGGAGGGCGGCAGCCACGTCCGGTTCCCTAAGCGCATCAAAATAGGGAACATGTTGATACATCCAGGTGAATGCTGACCCGACCGGACCCTGCGATCCGAGCGCCAGCAGGAAGCCCAATAGTGCGAGTAGACTTGTTATCCACTCCATGTTTCTTCCAGGGTGTGTCGATTGGGCGGTCTTTCGTCTCATGCCCACGAGGCCAGCAGCACACACAAGGAGCATGGCAAGAACCAGCAACGGCCAGCCATGGAATATCGTCGTGTTGAGAACAGACCCGGTCCTCCAGAATCCGTTGAGGCCAGCGATATTTAAATAGAGGCCGTAGCCTCCACTTCGGGTCGCAAACGATGGCAGATCATGTAATCCGACGACACCGCCGCTGATGTGGTTCGCTGTGGAGGTGAGGGGAATGTAGGAGAGCACCACGATCGAGGTAACGAAAGCGATCCCAATCCCGAAGACTCCGAGGAGGTTCCTCGTTCGGAATATCGCGACACTCGCAAGAATGGCTGCTCCGAGCCAGAGGAAAGGCGCAGAGAAAACTGCAGCGATTCCGAGGACGATCCCAGCAATGACCCACGCGGTATAAGATCTGGCGTCATCAGCGTCTGAGAGCTGTTGGGCTCGCAAAGCTTGCCTGAGAAGCAGTGGGAGCACGGCGTAGGCGAAAAGTATCCCCAACTGTCCCACATAGATGCGATTCATTACCCATGGGTTCAGCAGAAACAGCGCCTCACCAGAGAGCTTGGCGAGCAGAGTCCCTTCTATGAGGCTAGCCGACGCCACGCCAGCCAAGAGGAAGAACGCTAGCAGTGCGATGACGGCTCCGTGGGTAGCTGATACCGCATCAAAAATGTGAATCATGTCCGTCAGAGGTGTGGACGCGATTGATGATACTGTTGTGGATTGAAAGGGTGAGCCTTGTAGAAAGGCACTCAAACGTGGGCCGTCGGGAAGGTCGAGAAATTCAAGCCAGCCGCTGCGGAGCCAGGGGACACTTACGAGTAGCCATAGCGCTGCAGCTGCTCCCAATGGTATGAGCGTGGCGATCGGGAAGGAGCGAGCGCGGTTATGCCTCGGCCTTTCAGTCCTGTACAACGACTTCCAAGCGGTGGCTAACCCAGAGGTTCCGCCTACTGTGACTCTCCGTGATCAGCGCTTCTAGAGGTGACAATCCCGATTAGGGCTACCAACGTACCCCCGAACAAAATCCACATGAATCCTTCGGAGGAAAGGAAGTGCTCTCCAGTATTAATGATTTTGGGCGGAACCACCGAACTCGGCGAACTTGTCGGTGTTACGACGGGAGTCACTGATTTCGAGGAGGTTTTAGTTACAGACTTACTTGGAACGGTTGCAGACTTGGAAACCGGCGTGACGGTGACAGTCTTTGTTATCGTTGTAGGCGGTGTTGGGAGCGTGATCGGGGTGTATCCGAACGCGGTGGGAATGGTAGCGAAGATACTAGACCTGACACCCGTAGAAAGAGACCAAATTGTCGCGAGAACCAGTAATCCAAGGAAAGCTTGGGCAATGCGCCTAGTGCTTAGGACTTCCCCCAGGCCAGCACCGCTAGTAGTTCCCAACTCGCACCTCCGCGTCTATTGTACACCCATGGTACGGGGTTATCGGTATGTTCTGCAGATTTTCTTGAATTTCTCATCGGGAGGTATTGGGACGGCCAGCGCTTACTGGGTCAACAGCATGACCAAAGAGCGATTCTCGCGCCCGCGAGAGCGGGTTGGGCGTGCATGGCAAGCGCACTCGCTTATGCACTATTCTCTCAAAGTATTCGGCTCTGTCCTGTCGCTATTTCTGTGTGCTCGAGCAGCTCGCCATCGTTCGCGGTGGCTCCGAGGCTGGCATGCCTGATGAGTGCTTGGTCCAAAGCGGAGACAGTGCAGGAGGTATCCTTTGCTGCGGCATTGAAAACGCTAACGCCTGATGGCCCAAGGGCTCGCTGTTATCTTCTCAGCTGGACTGTTGATCCGGGCATCGGTTTCGATAGCGGGTGTGGTACGGCCTTGTCTTACGAAGCGCTCGGGGTGTTGAGCGTAGGCGTTGCGCAGGATTCGGGCTTGTCGCTAGGTGATCACCTATGCAGAGCCCTCATGAACGTCGGCTGGGTCATGAGGGTAATGCCTGAATGGTAATGTTCGCACCGATATCAAGCGAAGAACTTCGCGAGGAAGGTCTTCGCCTCTTTGATGGTGGCATAGCGCACCGGTACTTCTGGGTCTTGAACTGGGCCTCAGAGTGCGGTTTATCATTGGATGTGTGAGGGCGTGAATGACTCTCTCGGATCCCGAGGCGGTTCGTAGGATCTCCTTACGCCATTGCGAACAGCTCGTTTGCCTTGGGGAGCCGGCGATTCTCCTCAGGCATGCCAGGACCATCGCCAATTGCTACTAATCCCACCTTGCGGGACTCATACACCCAGCGGGACTGGGTAGCTTACAAGGATGTCCAACCGCTTGGCTACCTGTTTGACGGATCGATTCGACAGTTGGGCAAGTTTGACCGCGCCATTGTTCAAATTCGCGCTCAAACTTTGTTTCTTTCGCCTCGTCTTCTCCCATATTTAACGGTCTCCTTGGCTTTGAGGAGTAGTGTGCCGGTTCTGGGAGTAGTTTCACTTCTGTTGTCTATCTTGTGGCTACACAGATAACGCAGATGTAAATGCAGCCAAGAACATAATTGCCGCAGGACTTGCGGTCACAGGACGTGGAGGGACATCGCACGCTGCGCCTAATCAGGTTAAACACAGCGACCCAGTGAAGCGTCAACCAGCCGAAGCTGCGTGAGCAGCTTGGGAAGCCCCGTCTGTGAAGGCGGCGAGGATGTCACTTTCACTCAGCGGGTCGAGCACTCCGTGGAACAATTGCGGTCAGCATCACGCGTGATGCTGTTATGATGTAGTCATGAGAACTACGGTTGATTTGCCACCTGCCGTGCATCGGCGCGCTCGAGAGCTCGCCCTGGAGCGCCATCAATCCCTTTCGACCGTGGTGGCGGACCTGACGGTGCGCGGTCTTGCGGCGCTCGGTGAGTCTCTGGAGATAACCACCGATCCGACGAGCGGCTTTCCGGTGATCACGCTTGGTCGGCAAATCACTGCTGCGGAGGTGGCTAACGCGCTGGACGACGAATGAGCGTCACCTATCTACTGGATGCCAACGCGCTGATCGCTCTCGTGATCTCCGAGCACGAGCACCACGACATAGCAGTGCGCTGGGCGGCGGAAGTCGATGAGATTGCGCTTTGCCCGATCGTGGAGGGAGCCTTTGTCCGATTCCTTGTGCGGGTGGGCGAGAGTTACACCATCGCGGTGGGAGTCTTATCAGTCCTCTACGGTTCACCGCGATGCGCTTTTTGGCCGGATTCAATCTCGTACACAGCAGCGGACCTCCGACATGTCGTTGGCCATCGGCAGGTCACCGATGCCTACCTCGCGGCACTCGCAGCTAGTCGGGGTGGTCTGCTCGCAACGTTCGATAAGGCTCTCGCTGAAGTGCTTCCCAACGAGACCGAGCTGATTCACTAACGCTCACGTATCTATGGCGGAAAGAGGCCGTCATGTGTCAATCATCTTGATCATCCAAAACTCTGGTGAGATGAGCGGCATCCTCGCTGGAGTATTCCAAAATCTCATCCATCTTGATCATTCGTAATTCAACGTCGGTAACCTGACTCAATTTAATCAAGTATTTCGGCGCGAGACCCAACAGTTCTTGTCTGACCCACTGGTTTGGTTGTCGCCAAGGCATCTGAGTGTATTGAACTTTACCGAGTCTTCAGAATGCAGTGGCAATCGAGGACCGGGACCGCCCAGCCTAGAGAAAGAATATCCGCGAGTTGGGCTGGCTAGTTGAACACCACTAACATATCGTTCAGGTAAGCACCAGCACACTGATCTGCGGCGGATGCTCAGGTTGAGGCCAATGGTGGTGATGAAGGCGTTTGGCCGCCCACTTGAGGACCTTACGTTTGACCACCCGAGGGTTGGAACGCAATCGACGCGGCGGGTTGAGACGCCTTGCGAGCGCGTTCATGGCAAAGACCCAGATAAGTTCGGCTTCAGCTGTTCCTACTGGGGGGAAAATCGCCCCTTGCGACAGAGTGCCGGGCGATACGTAGTGCAGCGACAAAGGAGATTCGATCTGGGTCATGTCCCCAATGCGCTGCTGTATCAGCCATGAGAACTCTGATGGCGTAGTGACAGCAGAGGTGCCCCCAGATCTCTTGGTAGATGAGTTCTGGAGACTTAGAACGCAAGACCTCTCTCGCTCCTCGCTGGTGGGTCTTTAATTCGTCAAAGGTGGTCTCTATCTCCCAGCGTTCGGAATAGAGCTGGGCCAACTCTTTGGCGGGTGCGATGACGGGATCCAACAAGGTGGTAATTAGTCGGTATTGACCGTCCCCATCGATGGTGTAGTCAATAACACGTACTCTATGGGGATCTCTCCCGCCACGACCCGTCCCAGAGGTAGGCCGAATGGAGGCGATCCAAGAGCCATCGGCCAGCGTCTGCTCATGGCGGGGAGAGAGGGTGGACTTCACCCGAAAGAGCAGATCAGCACCGGTACTGGTAGCTTGCTCCCACAGGTTGAATCCATAGAGGCCCCGATCAGCTAACACTAACATCCCCGGGGAAAGACGGCTGATGAGTTCTCGCGCGAATTCAACCTCAGAGCTGGTACAGGGGCCGATGACGGCATCGACGATCGCATGGGTTCCACACTCAGCCAGAGCCACCATGCGAGCCTGAGGGAAGGCAGAGCGATCTCCTCGACTCGAGGGAGGGCGACCAAAGTGAGCCTCATTGGCCTCGGTATCGGCAATATCTAAACACGTGCCATCGATCGCCATCACGCGCCTTGTCGCGAACCAGGATCCGGGAGTATCTGGGGTAGCTAAAGGGCGTACAACCTTGGTGAAGAGATTACGCACTGGTTCTGCACCCAACCGGAGTCGAGCTTGAAAGAGTGCAGACTTTGACGGGGGCTTTAACGACTCAGTCCAACCCTTGGACCATGACAGGCCATCGGAGAGCTGGGAGAAGACATCCTCATAGGAGCCCTCTGAATACATCGCCATGCCGATGGCAAAGTAGACCATCACTCGGGCAGGAAGAACCCGGTTGCGGATCTCTCTACGTCCAACATCATCGATCGCCGCATCGATAACATCTGGAGGGAACACCCTCGTAAGCAGACCAATCGAGACAAGATCGGACAATCGACGATCAGTTGCGGGCTTTACCCAACCAGAACGTGGCATAGATACACATTACCACAGAGGAATCCTTAACTGAACGGTAATGCACTAAATTCCGAAGTCCCGGTTTAGCAACCAGGGACTTCTACGATGCGGGTATGGTCTGGCGGCCTCACGGCGTACCCAGCTCTGAGCAACGACTCATGGCTCGGTGTGGCTTGTGCTGATCAGCGAGCTTGACCTTGCTGGTTGGGCGTCGCGAAGTCACGCCCGTTCCGCACACTCATTAGATACATCCATTCCACTCAGTGCCAGCACTTATACGAAGCTAATCCTGTTGGGCTCCTGAGGCCGTAGTCGGATAGCGATGCTCTTGCATGTGTTAGGACGCGAACACACAGATCGGCGCTGGGATAGCTTGGCACTGGGGGTGAACCTCTCCGTTGCAAACGTTTCGGCTTTAACCTCTATTCTTCAACCTTTCGAGGAGTGTGGCAAAGTTATCTGGACCGGTGTCGGTTTTCCCACTCCAGGCATCGGCGATGCCAATGCCGCCGGAGTTCGACGTTATCGACTGGTACCACCACAAAGTGCCCGGTTCCTGGAGTGATCTCGCTGTTGCAGCCTGGACACAGATACCACTTGGTGGCCTGATAGGGTTGCAGAAATCGTATCTGGGCAACGGATTTGGTGATCGGGTCGATCCCTTCCGTGGCCAAGTCGGGAACCTCGTGCTAGAAGTTGGTCAGGGTCGAGCCTATGCTCGGGTCTGACAGGGCAGCAACCTGTGCAATGACCTCAAGATCGATAGCCTGGG
>JAKAQR010000015.1:40005-56581 GCA_021819725.1 Actinomycetes bacterium | reverse complement strand
AGGATGGAAGTTAGCACTCGAGGCACTAGAGTGCTAGTTGGCCAATAGGTGGCAAGTTAACTCAAACAAGGAGGCAAAACAGAATGAATCTCCATCCCTTAGAGGATCGGATCGTGGTCCGTCCAGCAGAGTCCGAAGAGCGGACAGCATCTGGACTGGTGATTCCTGATACCGCCAAAGAGAAGCCCCAGCAGGGCCAGGTCCTTGCTGTTGGCCCAGGTAAGCGTGCTGAGTCGACTGGTGAGATTATCGCTCTTGACATCAACGTCGGTGACACAGTGGTGTACTCAAAGTATGGAGGAACCGAGATCACGGTTGACGGCGAGGATCTTCTTATCCTCAATGGCCGTGATGTGTTGGCAAAGGTGGTGAAGTAATGCCGAAGATTTTACAATTTGATGAGACGGCTCGCCGATCTCTTGAGGCCGGCGTCAACAAGCTTGCTGACGCGGTCAAGGTAACGCTAGGGCCAAAGGGCCGTAACGTGGTGCTCGGGAAGTCCTTCGGAGCTCCAACGATCACCAATGACGGTGTCTCGATCGCTCGTGAGATCGAGCTAGAGGATCCCTATGAGAATATGGGTGCGCAGCTCGTCAAAGAGGTCGCAACCAAGACCAACGATGTTGCCGGTGATGGCACGACGACGGCGACGGTACTCGCGCAGGCGATGATCCGAGAGGGTCTCCGTAACGTAGCTGCTGGGGCTAATCCGATGGCGCTGAAGCGAGGCATTGAGCAGGGAGTCGCTGCTGCGGTCGCGGCAATCTCGGCACAGGCCAAGCCAATCGAAGGGCAGAGCGACTTTACCCAGGTAGCTGCTATCTCCGCTGCCGATCAGGCCATTGGCGAGGTGCTCGCCGAGGCGATCGGTCGGGTTGGCAAGGATGGCACAGTGACGGTTGAGGAGTCAAACACCTTTGGTCTCGAGCTTGAGTTCACAGAGGGCATGCAGTTCGACAAGGGTTACCTCTCACCATACTTTGTGACGAACCCTGATCGACAAGAGGCGATTCTCGAGAATCCGTACATTGTGTACTACTCCTCGAAGATCTCCTCAATTCAGCAGCTGCTACCTCTGCTCGAGAAGGTGATGCAGAGCGGACGTCAGTTGTTGATTATCGCTGAAGATCTCGAAGGTGAGGCGCTCGCAACGCTCGTAGTGAACAAGATTCGCGGCACCTTCACTTCGGTCGCTGTAAAGGCACCAGGTTTTGGCGAGCGACGCAAGGCGATGCTCCAAGACATGGCCGTTCTCACCGGGGGTCAGGTCATCGCCGAAGAGGTTGGGCTCAAACTTGAGAATGCAACTCTTGATCTTTTGGGAGAGGCGCGTCGTGTTGAGGTGACCAAGGATGCCACCAAGATCATCGGTGGATCTGGCGAAAAGGCTGAGGTCGAGGGACGGATTGCCCAGATTCGTCGCGAGATCGATGACACCGATTCTGACTGGGATCGTGAGAAGCTCCAGGAGCGACTCGCCAAGCTTGCAGGTGGTGTCGCCGTCGTCAAGGTTGGTGCCGCGACTGAGGTAGAACTCAAGGAGAAGAAGCACCGCATCGAGGATGCCCTCTCGGCGACTCGTGCCGCGATCGAGGAGGGGATCGTCGCTGGTGGCGGTACCGCTCTGTTGCGGGCACGAAGCTCGGTGATGGACGTTGCCGGGAAGCTCGAGGGTGACGAAGCGACGGGAGCTCGTCTGATCGCCAAGTCGCTTGAGGAACCTTTGAAGTGGATCGCGTACAATGCAGGGCTCGAGGGTCCTGTCGCCGTGCAGACGGTGGAGCGTGAGAGCGGCAACGTTGGCCTCAATGCGCGAACCGGTGTCTATGAGGACCTGGTGAAGGCTGGAGTTATTGATCCAGCAAAGGTGACGCGCTCAGCGTTGCAGAATGCTGCCTCGATCGCGGCACTGTTGCTTACGACTGAGGCACTCGTGGCTGAGAAGCCAGAGCCCAAGGATGCCGGGGCTGCAGCAGCAGCTGCTGCCGCTGGTATGGGCGGTATGGGTGGCATGGGCGGGATGATGTAATCATCTATCCTTGCTCCTTTGCTAAAAGGAACTACTCTGGCGGGTGTGTGAACATCCGCCAGAGCTAGTTTTAGGCACGGGTCGCACTCAGTGCTGTGGGTGCAAAGAAGGTTTGATGCTGGCGTTCACGAGGGGAAGGTTGCAGCTGAGTCGCCATGACGGTACGGGATCTCCATCAATACCTCCAAGGGTTGCCGACGGTTGCCCGTCGTGTCCCCGTGATGCTGCGATCGCCCTCTGGCGGTATTCCTCCGTACTCCGAGGTCGTGGAGCGGTTACAACGGACTCTCTCCCCACTGCCTACTGAGATCGGTGGGAACGGTGCCGCCGTCCTCTTGCTGCTCTATCCCGCTGGCGGCGAGACGATGGTATTGATGACGAGACGTTCTGGAGCGTTGCGGAATCACCCTCGTGAAATCTCCTTTCCGGGAGGCAAGGTCGAAGCCGGAGAGACGCTTGGGCATGCCGCCCTGCGGGAGACATACGAGGAGGTTGGCATCGATGGCTCCGTTATCGAGCTGCTGGGCTTTCTCGGCTCGGGTGCCATTCGTGGAAGTGGGAGCAGTTTTTCTGGCGTCGTTGGGTGTGCTACGTCACGGCCAGTCGTTGCCCTCAACGCCGACGAGGTCGAGGCAGTGCTAGAAGTGCCGCTCAGCTTGGTATATACACCTGATTACTTTTGCGAGCTTTGGTACAGCGAGGCTCTCGGTTGGGGTCTGTTTCATTTTTTTGTGATGGCGCCGGACCTTATCTGGGGTGCCTCGGCACGAATGTTAGTCGACCTGTTGGCGCTCCTCGAGTGACTGGCTTGACGCGGGAGGTTCTCCTTACCGGCGGTCGACGTAGAGGGTCTGCAACAGGTACCCATAACTGTGGTCGCGGTCAAAGAGGGTAGCGCGCGTGGTGCCAATCCCGTCGTGAGCGACGGTTGTCCGTGCAGAGATCCCGATCTCGGTGCTAAGCGGGCGCGATCGGAGGGCGATCTCCATCGCCGTAGGGATGAAGAGAAACTGATGGAAGTCGAGCTCGGAGCTGATCCCATTCGCAGAGTCCGCTACCAGGAACACCGCCTCGATCGGCTGGAGGGGTTCACGGTCGATCAGGTTGAGCCGTGGCTGTGCCCAGACGGTCGCGGGACCAGGATCAGTAAAGCCGCCCTCAAGAAATGACCAGTCAATGGAGGCGCCATAGGGGAATGAGGACATGGTCTGGTCTGGGTGACCATGCTCTTGACCTGGTATCACGGTGCTTGGCTCCCTTTGGGGAGCGCGTTGGGCCTCGGTCGACATCCGCCAACCACGAGCAGAGAGCACGATGCGTTCCGCGTCGGTGCGTGCCGTGGTCTCGATCAATTCGATACGGCGTCCGGAGCGCAGTCGCTTGGTGTCCCAGGTGAGGGGTTTGAGTGGGACCTCCCCGAAGAAGTCAACGTGCACCTGTGAGAGTCTGCGTTCGGGATTGGATTCGTAGCCCTCGAGCTCGTGGACGGCGAGCGCCGAAGGCGGACCACCATGGCAGGCTAGGGGATTCCAGGGTCCCTCACTGGGGGGAAGTGGCAGATAGCGATGTGCATCCTGGCGAGTGAAGTAGCTCACAGGTGCGGAGGGTGAGGAATCGGTGTCGCCCGTCTTCTCTTGAGCGTCGATCAACGGAGAGTTCACGGGTTGTCCATCTAATGGCATACTACGACGAGTTTAGCGCTGAGCGAATTCGGTAGAGGTCGACGGTGTTTCATGGGTCAGTCGTGACGGCTGGCGTGAGAACGACCGGAGTCGTCGACGCCTACCCGCCTGCCTGGGCCAGGTGACCCTCGGCGAGATGAGCAGGGCGTTGTCACGAGTGAGCCTGAGCTAAGAACACCGGATGGTTTGGCGCGGGACGATAGATATCGCCAATGATGGCCAGATGAACGGCGCGGCGAGCCAACCCAAGGAGGGCGATGTGACAGGTTGGTCGAACGGGAAGCGCGGGAGACGTGTCAGCATTGACTTCACGATGTCGTCCGGCTTTAGCGGCCGTCGAGCCCAAAACAGTTGCCGAATGGATCAAGTACCTGGCAAATTCGACGACCGGATCCGATTGCCAGGGGTCCGCGATGCAATGTGCAGCCAACCGCGAGGAGGTCTTGGAGTTGTCTATCGACTCCGTGAAGAGGATTCCAATACACTACGGGAGTACCTCCCAGAGGATTACGCTCACTGTCGGCGGGGTGAAAACCTATCTCAGTTCCTTCGCCGGTCTCGAGCCACCAGTACAACCCTTCGTGCTGGGGTTCGCCATCGATCATGTGGTTCGCCCACCAGCGGCACTGCGTTTCCGGGTCAGGAGCAAAGAACATCACCGTTCTCATTCGGGACACTTGGTCAGTGTGGCGGAAACGACTGCCGACAGAGCTCTTGGGTTCGCCACGCGAGCCGGGAGGCTGTCGTCAGTGGGCAGAGAACCTCCGATGTCCCGTTTCGACATCGCTTGTTCTGCGGTAACGATTGACTGGGGTAGATGGCAACTCCCTCTGACTCACAGTGCCGTAGCTGCCATGGTAGCTCCTCAGTGATCACCCAACCCCAACTAACTCAACCGAGATGGCCAAGTGTGACAGGGAGGCGCAGCGTGGCTGCGGTGACTCCAGCAGCGGTGAGAGCATCCACGAAGTGATCGAGTTTATCAGGGGTGTCCGAGACAAAGATGGCGATGCCCTCGTCGTCCGTCATTGAGAGGAGTGTTTGATGGTGGAGGCGGTGGTGGGTCCCGAACCCATCGATGGCACGAAAAGCAGAGGCTCCAACGAGCCCAGCATCGAGGGCCTGGCGGATGATGAAGTCAGCAGCTGAGCGGTGATGTACTCGGTCCGATTCATTGACAAAGATGATGAGCAGTTCTGTGTCCATGTTGCCCTCCTCGCGCAGGATTCGCCCGGTGTTGCACCACACCGCTGGCTACTGTGGTCGACCACGTATCTTTCACCACGTTCTCTGACTACGCATCTCTGACTACGCATCTCTGACACCAGGGTGCCCACGACCATCGTAGCACCACTTGCCATACCAGGGGCACCCGCGTGGTTGTGGGTGAACATTCCAAGAACGATGATGGTCTGATGCCTTCGGTGGGTGGGTCGCCAAATTGAAGGGTGCTGGACCCGAGACCAGGTATGGGCCCACCCTCGCCAATCCTTTGAGTCGCGGCGTCGATGCACGTACTTGTGAGGTCTGATTGAGTCCTCCCCTAACACGCTGCGCACCAGATACTGGCCCTTCCTTGCGTCAAGGCTTAGGTGCGCGCAGGATCATTGGCGTAGTGTTCAATAGTGAGTTGATTGAGGAGTTTGTTGAGGCTAGCCTCTTCGCTCGCGCGAATGGTGGCGGGGAGGTTCCCACTCTGTACTAACGACTGGGTGATCCGAACAGCAGCAGCCTCCTCTCTGGGGTGCGCAGGGTCGGTGGTGATGACGGCCAGCTCGCTGGTCGTGAGGGGATACTGCGCACTACTTGGCAGACTTGCCTGCCCGCTGGCGGCGTCGACCGCAAAGAGAGGTAGTGCCGGCTTGGTCAGTGAGACATGCAAGCAACCAGGCGTCGTCGTGCAGTGCGGTGCAAAAGTGGCCCCGTAGCTCGTCGCAGGGACCGCGAGTTCGCTCTCCAAAATCGCTACTCGTTGTCCAGAGTGAGAGAGCGTATTGACGGTGATACTCAGATTGGGTAGCGTCAGGTGTGGGTTTGCGGATGCGATGAGGGGGTTGTCCCAGTTGGTGATGGATCCCTCCAGGATGCCGATGAGCACCGCATCGTTGAGCGTGATCACTGGTGCGGATGGGAGATCGGCCGAGAGGTACACCGTGCTGGTGGCGAATGCAAAGCGTTCCGTTCCGCCGAGCTGGTCGAGGAGTGTCCGCCCCGGGTTTACTGAGAAGAGTCGCAGATTTGTTGGGTGCTCGAGGCTGATGAGGTTCATCGTGGTTGGTTGTTCGTAGCTCAGCGCTATCCGTATCTTTGGGTACTTGTGACTCAGGCTCGCAACTGACGAGGTAAGAAGCGGACGGACGGAGGATGCGGCCTCGACATCGACGGTGACCCCATTGAGTGATACCGGCGTAAGCGTCGCAGACGTCGCATTTGGCGAGGTCGTTGGGGTTGCTACAGTGGTTGAACCACACGCCGCGAGCAACATCGGTCCTGAGATTAGGAGCACCACCAGGCCGAGTCCTCTAAGGCGCATCGAATACAGAACCTCCGTGCAAGTCGTAGCTACTAGACTAGAGCATTCTAACAGTTGAGCAGGATCGGTGAATCCTCTGGCTAGGTAGTAGTGGATGTGGATCAGTCAGTTGTGGGTCATTCAGTTGTAGCGACCGAGTCGGTAGTGAATGACACGCTATACAACGATTAGCTTTGGTGGATTGGCTTTGGCGGATTGGGTCGCGCCAATTGAAGCGGGGTCGGCGAAGGCGAGATCTGCTGCAGCAGTGTTCCAGCATCGCGCCACAGTGTGACTCGTTGCTGTGAGATTGGGGCCGGACCTGTGAAGGCAGAGTGGCTGCCCGCAGGGTTTGGATGGTTGATGGCCGGTTTGGTGACCGTAGGTGTTTTTGTTAGCCCGTCGATTGGAGGAAGTTGTGGCCGAAATAGAGATTGGAATTGGTAAGTCGGGTCGACGTGCCTATGGCTTTGACGATATTGCAATTGTACCGTCCCGGAGAACGAGAGATCCCGAGGATGTTGATATCTCCTGGGAGATCGACGCGTTCCGATTCGAGCTTCCCTTTCTTGCATCGGCAATGGATGGGGTAGTCTCACCTGCGACGGCTATTGAGATCGGCCGACTCGGTGGGCTGGGCGTGTTGAACCTTGAAGGGCTGTGGACCCGCTACGAGGATCCTGACCCTATCTTCGCTGAGATCGCTTCGTTGCCTGCTGAAAAAGCTACGGCACGCATGCAAGAGGTGTACC
This sequence comes from Actinomycetes bacterium, assembly GCA_021819725.1. The sequence goes on along the minus strand of JAKAQR010000015.1, from coordinate 49,606 downwards.
AGGAGCCCATCAAGGAGTCGCTCGTTACCGAACGGATTCGTCAGATCAAAGCCGAGGGTGTCGTGGTAGCTGCTTCGGTGACTCCACAACGAACACAACCGCTGCTCAAGTCCATTCTCGCGGGCGAACTAGATATCCTTGTCATCCAGGGTACCGTCGTATCGGCTGAGCATGTTTCGCGGTCGGAAGAACCGTTGAACTTGAAAAAGTTTATCCGCGAGCTCGAGATCCCGGTGATCGTCGGCGGTTGCGCCTCCTACCAGGCTGCGTTGCACCTCATGCGCACCGGTGCTGTTGGTGTATTGGTGGGTGTGGGCCCAGGCAATGCCTGTACCACGCGGGCAGTGCTAGGTCTTGGCGTTCCGCAGGCGACGGCGATTGCCGACGCTGCCGCGGCAAGAATGCGCCATCTCGATGAGACCGGTGTGTATGTGCATGTCATCGCCGATGGTGGCATGTCTAAGGGTGGCGACGTCTCCAAGGCCATCGCGGTTGGTGCGGATGCGGTGATGATGGGGTCTCCTCTCGCTTCAGCCTACGAAGCGCCTGGGCGTGGTTTCCACTGGGGAATGGCGACGTTTCATCCAACCCTTCCTCGAGGCACTCGCGTGCGTACCGAGACGCGTGGATCGCTCAAGGAGATTCTTGTCGGTCCAGCTCATGAGAACGACGGCCGTATGAACCTCTTTGGAGCTCTTCGAACCTCGATGGCGACCTGTGGTTACGAGACGATTAAGGAGTTCCAGAAGGCCGAGGTCATGGTTGCCCCGGCGCTACAGACGGAAGGAAAGGCCCTGCAACAGGCACAGCATGTTGGCATGGGGCATTAGTGGAGAGCTCTCGCGAGGCGCCAGTCGTCGTCATTGACTTCGGTGCACAGTATGCTCAGTTGATCGCCCGACGGGTTCGAGAACTGCACGTGTACTCCGAGATCGTTGGGCATGAGGTGACTGCGGCCGAGCTTCTTGCGCGAGGAGCACGAGCGATTATTCTTTCTGGTGGCCCAAAGTCGGTCTGGGTCGAGGGTGCTCCGACGCTCGATCCAGCCATCTACGATCTGGGTCTCCCGATGCTCGGCATCTGCTACGGCGCGCAGTTGATGGCTCAGAGCCTCGGGGGGCGTGTGGAGCGCACGCCAGCCGGTGAGTACGGGCGTACCGTGATTGACCAGCTCTCACCGGGTGCTGGTACTCTTTTGCTGGACCTTCCCGACTCCTTTGCATCCTGGATGAGTCATCAAGACACCATGGTCCTACCGCCAAGTGGTGCGATCGTCACGGCCTCGACGGCGCACTCATCAGTTGCGTGCTTTGAGGATTCTACGCGCGCCCGCTATGGTGTGCAGTTTCACCCCGAGGTCTCCCATGGGGAGTATGGGCGCGAGGTGCTCAGTAATTTTCTCTTTCGGGCTGCAGGGCTTGAGCCAAAGTGGACGAACTTCTCGATTATCGAGGAGTCGATCTCACAGATCCGTAGCCAGGTCGGGGAGCGTAATGTGTTGTGTGCACTCTCAGGTGGAGTTGATTCCACCGTGGCAGCTGTGCTGACCCATGAAGCCGTCGGCGACCAGCTTACGTGCGTCTTTGTCGATACTGGGTTGCTACGTGAGGGTGAGGCCGATCAGGTAGTCGCCCTCTTCTCCTCGCAATTCCACATCAAACTCGTGGTAGTCGATGCTGCACAACGGTTTATGTCGGCGTTGGCCGGCGTGTTGGATCCTGAGGCAAAACGTAAGACAATCGGCAATCTCTTCATTCGCACCTTTGAGGAGGCGGCCCTCGATATCGATGCCGGAGGATTTCTCGTCCAGGGAACGCTCTACCCCGACGTCATCGAATCAGGGAACGCTTCTGCCGCGTTAATCAAGAGCCATCACAATGTTGGTGGGCTGCCGAGCGATATGTCATTTGCCCTGGTCGAGCCGCTGCGGTTTCTCTTCAAAGATGAGGTCCGCGCTATCGGTGTCGAGCTTGGCATTCCCGAAGAGGTCGTCTGGCGACAGCCCTTCCCTGGTCCAGGACTCGCCGTGCGTATCGTTGGAGAGGTCACCGAGGAGGCGGTTGCCCGGGTACGGGCGGCTGATCGGATCGTCCGCGAGGAGATTTTGCACGCGGGGCTCGGTCGGTCTATGTGGCAGTACTTCGCGGTGTTGGCTCCGTCGTTGCGCAGCGTGGGGGTCTCTGGCGATGAACGAACCTATGACGCGCCTATCATTGTTCGCGCTGTTGACTCCGATGATGCCATGACGGCCGACTGGGCTCGCCTTCCCTACGAAGTCTTGGATGCCATTGCGCATCGAGTCGTTGGTGAGGTGGATGGAGTCAACCGGGTGGTCTATGATATCACCTCGAAGCCACCAGGAACGATTGAGTGGGAGTAGCTTTTGGCGGCTGAGGCTAGTCGACAGGTCTTAGAGGGTCTGAACGATCGCCAAAGAGAGGCGGTCTCGGCCGTGGATGGTCCTGTTCTCGTCGTGGCTGGCGCTGGTTCAGGCAAGACGCGAGTGTTGACTCGCCGTGTGGTCTATCTCCTTGAGCATGGCGTTGCTCCGAACGAGATCTTAGCGATCACCTTCACCAATAAGGCAGCTCGCGAGATGGCTGAACGTGTCCATGAGCTGGTGAGTATCGAGGCCTCGCAGGCGCTTTGGATATCGACCTTCCACGCTGCCTGTAGTCGAATCTTACGCGTGCACCCGGAGCTTGGTCGACTCAGATCAGGTTTTACCATCTATGACGCTGATGACGCGAGGCGTCTGCTCGAGCGTACGATTCGTAGTTTAGAACTTGACACCAAACGTTTCCCTCCGCGCGCCGTCATGGCCAAGATCAGCTCAGCCAAGGCCGATCTGATCGGTCCTCGCGAGATGGCGCTTGATGCAGTGGGGGCCTATGACCGTCTGGTGGCGACCCTTTATCAGGCGTATGAAGACGCGCTCATTGCCAACAATGCGGTTGACTTTGACAACCTCGTCAACTTAGTCGTGACTGGACTTCGTGAACATCCGGGAGTGCGTGAGTACTATCAACGTCGGTTTCGCTATCTGTTAGTTGATGAATACCAGGATACCAATCGGGCCCAGAATGAACTGATCTCTATTCTGGCTGAGCCCGAGAAGAATATCTTTGTCGTCGGTGACTCGGATCAGTCGATCTACGGTTTCCGTGGAGCCGATCTAGGCAATATTATTGGTTTTTCGGAGCGCCTTCCGACGACGCGTACGATCGCACTCGAACAGAACTATCGCTCGACGAACGCGATTCTAGAACTCGCAAACACCCTGATCACACATAATGCTCTCCGGCACGACAAGACACTCTGGTCAGAACTTGGGCAAGGGGTACTGCCACTCTATTTTGTGGCCCAAGACGATCGCCAAGAGGCGGAGTTTGTGGTATCTCAGCTCGTGACGCTCCTCTCCAGTGGATCCAGCCTCCGTGACATTGCGGTGATCTACCGCACGAATGCCCAAAGCAGAGTTCTTGAAGAGGAACTCTCGAAGGGCGGCATCCCCTACCGTGTGGTCGGAGGGGTGCGTTTCTACGATCGTCGCGAGATCCGTGATATCTTGGCCTACCTGCGTATTTTGGTGAATCCGGATGATGACGTGGCACTTTTGCGCGTGATCAACACCCCGCATCGCGGCATTGGAGCCGGCACCCAAGAACAGCTCGCGGCTGCAGCACGTACCCGAAACGTCTCAATGCTGCATGCCTTGGAACTCTTCTCCACCGATGAGCTTGGACTCTCTTCGAGGGCCGCCAAGGCGTTGTCGCACTTCATGGAGTTGCTCGCCTATCTTCGCCAGCGGGTTCAAGAGGGGGCTCCGGCGCCGCTCGTGCTTGACGAGGTGATAGAACGTACCGAGTACGTCGATTTGATCAACGAGGAGGATCCACTGACGGCCGAGGGAAGGCTTGAGAACTTGGCGGAGCTGCGCCGAGTTGCTGGGGAAGCTGACTCGCTCGAGGCTTTCTTGGAGCAAACTGCCCTCTTTAGCGCTATTGATGCCGATCTTGATCAATCGAGCATGACCCTCATGACCGTGCACATGGCCAAGGGGCTTGAATTCCCAATCGTCTTTGTCGTAGGCCTTGAGGAGGGGATCTTCCCTCATATGCGATCGTTAACTTCCCCCAGCCAGATCGAGGAGGAGCGTCGTCTGCTCTACGTTGCGGTTACCCGGGCGAAGCAACGCCTGATGATCTCCTCTGCACGTCGACGGAGTTTTCAGGGGAGCGTGATCTACAATCCAGAGAGTCGCTTTATCACGGAGCTGCCCGATGGTGTCTATCGACGTTTGGAGTCGCTGGAGTACTCCCCCATCCCCGTACCAGAGCACCAACAACCACCACGGCCTGGACAGCCGGCTCCGTATCGAGTGGGAGACAGGGTTTTTCACGCCCGTTACGGCGAGGGTGAGGTGCGGGCGATCCGGGAACGCTCGGTTGATCGTGAAGTCGTCGTCTACTTCGATGCCGCAGGTGAGCGTGTCTTTTTTGGATCGATGGCCAAACTGAAGTTGGTGTAGGCTCCAAACCAAGGACCTGAGTCGTGCCTCGGTGACGGGCTGGGTCATCTAGAGGTACGCATCGCTGCGTGCTTTGGTCTCGTGCAGAGCCGGCCGATGCGTGGCCAAGGACTCCGCAAACGATGCGGATCTCTCGCTCATCCCTTGGAAATCCGCTTTAGTACCGCCAAGCGGCGCCGATAGAGTGAGGACAGACAAGGTAGGCCAATAGTTGGTGCCACTTGTTGGCAGGAATGCACGCGTGATAGCGTCTCCCTGGCTGGAGGAAGACGAGGCTTCGTCTACTTCCCAGCGAGGCGTCGATACGAAAGAGGCCCTGTCCACACGTGGCCGGATGCAGGAGCAGATGGCATGAGTGCAGGACGTACTTACCGTGTACTTGGGAGACTGTGCGGCGTTGATGTGAGCAATAACATTGCCCGGATCTCAACCCTCGCTGAGACGGTGAACGAGTATCGCATACGAAGTTTTCGACGGCATCCGACCGCCATCAGTGTGCTCGCGGTGCTCGCGGTGCTCTCGTCGTTGTTGTGGGTCTACTGGATCCTAACGCACCTGTTGCACGGCACGAATATCTTCTTGGCGATTGGCCTGGTTATTGTTCAGGCGTATGCAATTGTCTCACTGATGCTTTCGTTGACCTATCGACTGGCTGCCCGGAGACGGAGGGATCCGGTCCTACATCCTCCTCGACACTGGCCCACGATCGACGTCTTTATCACCACCTATGACGAAGAACCGGAATTGTTGTTCCCGACCATTGTGAGTGCGAAGGAGCTGGACGGGGAGCACAAGGTCTGGGTGCTCGATGATGGTAGACGCGAGAGTGTCGGTGAGCTTGCACGTTCACTGGGAGTGGGTTACCTGACTCGTCCGGATAACTCTCACGCAAAGGCTGGCAACATCAATCATGCGCTGGAGATGACCGACGGGGAGCTGATTCTCACGCTCGACGCTGATCATGTGGTGTTACCCTCCATGCTCACCGATCTCGTCGGGCTCTTCGACGACGCTTCGGTCGCCCTTGTCCAGACGCCGCACGAGTTTGCCAATACTGACTCGGTCCAGCACTACTCACGTTTTCGCCACGAGCAATCACTCTTCTTTCGTGTACTCATGGAGAGCAAGGATGAGATGAACGCCGCCTTCTGGTGTGGTTCTGCGGCGATCTTGCGCAGGTCGGCGCTCCTCGAAATCGGTGGAGTCGCCGTTGAGACGGTGGCAGAGGATTATCATACCTCAATCAAGCTGATCAAGAAGGGCTGGACGACCCGGTATGTCAACACCACCTACGTATTGGGGATGGCGCCAGGTGATCTGAACTCCTATCTGATTCAACGAGATCGATGGGCGAGAGGGAATCTTTCGGTGCTTCGTTCCGTCGACAATCCACTGATCGCCAAGGGACTCTCTCTCAAACAGCGAATCGCCTTCTCGGAAAGTCTGTTTGCCTATGGATCTGGTGTGATGCGCCTTCTCCTGTTGTTGGTGCTGGTGTTGACCCTTACCACGGGCCAGATTCCCATCTCCGCAACGGTTGATGATCTTGTGTTTTTGTGGTTGCCGGCCTTCTTGCTCAACGAGTTTGTCTTCTCCTTGCTCGCTCAGGGGTACTCACTCAATCCTGAGTTTCTGCACTTTGAAACCCTGACGATGGAGATCTTTACTAAAGCTTGGAAGGCAGTAATTTTTCGGAAGACCAATCGCTCCTTCAAAGTCACGCCGAAGACGACGAAGGACACAGGTGGTATCTCGGCGCTCTACCAACTCAAATGGGTAATCGCTATCACCTGCCTACTCGTCGTTGGGGTGGTGGGGCAATTCACAGGCTTCGTTCCACGCCTGCCCGGTCTTGCTGATTGGCTGGTGCCCCTTTTGGCAATTATCGAGATTCGACGGATGCTTCGTACGATGTTGTTGGTGAGCGGGCGCCGCCAGCAGCGCTTTCATTATCGTGTCGATTGTTTAGTGCCATGTGAACTCCTGCTCACCGAACCTCAGACTGCCAAGGTCGACGGCACGGTGGTGAATGTGAGTTTGGCCGGCGCCGGCGTTGTGGCCAATACCGAGCTGTCGGTCGCACCAGGTACACAGGTAGTGGTGGTTATGCGCTTTGATGGCGATAGCGTCCAGTGTGCCGGTGAGGTGCGTTCGATAAAGGCTAGGACACTGGGGATCCTGTTCACTGACCTCTCCGTTGACGATCGTTATAAGATCGTGCAGTATACCTACGCTAATGACTTTCGTTCGCTGCTGATCGACTCCTCTCAAGGTGACATCGGCAAGGCGGCGTTCGCTGAACTCCAAAACGAGGACCCTCCACTACACATCTTGGCGCCCCTGTCAGACTCCGAGAAGGTGAAGGATATCGCTGGATAACCTGTCGGGGTCGTGAACGGGTGGTTTAGTCAGGTATCGCCATCTATTGGTGTTGGAGGGCCACTCTGACAGGGCTCCAACAACATACCTATCTTGGCAACCTATCGCGGAAGCATGGCTTGTGTCCAAGGCGACAGCTGACCGTTGCGGCGATACCATTGTACCTCTTCGCCGACATTGTCCATGGGTGAAGAGTCTTTTGACCCTAGATCATCGATAATCGACGAACTACGATTATAGGTATGGAACGAGTCGAATCTGGCACTACTTACACAGGAACGGAAGGGTTGCCTCGCGTCGATCCAGGATGGCTTGCACGCCTGAGCCCTGGTTGGTTTGGAGCAGTGATGGGCACCGGTATCATTGCCGTGATCGCTGCGGAGGATCCGGGCCATATCGCAAGCCTCAATGCAAGTATGCGTGACACGGCCTATGCTGTTGCAGCACTCGCCGCACTTCTGGCGGTGCTGCTGATTGTTCCATATCTGCTTCGATGGATCATCTATCCGGCGCGCTCATGGGCGAGTCTCAAAGATCCACAGAGTGGACCGTTGCACGGCACAGTGCCAGGCGGAGTGCTCGTCCTTTCGGTCGTCGCAGCCGCGGTTGGTCCGCGCGTACTATCATCGGGTGCAACCGCCACTTTGATTGAGGTCCTCGACGGTGTTGGTATCCCGTTGGCCTTGGTAATTAGCATCCTCTTTGCGTATCTTCTGTTCACGCTCGATCATCATGATCGCCAGGAGGTAAATGGAGGTTGGTTTATTCCTCCGGTTGTTACGATCATCGTACCTGTGGTCCTCATCCCGCTCATGCGACTCGTGGGTGCCTCGGGGGCTCGGCTGCTGCTCTTTACGAGCTACTCCTTCCTCGGTGTGGGACTGATTTTGTTTGTGCTCGTCCTGGCGATGTTGCACGATCGTATGGTTACGCAACCGCTGCCAGCGGCGACGATGGCGCCGTCCCTCTGGATCGTGCTGGGCCCGGCAGGGGTTGGAGCGGCTGCTTTGTTGGATCTAGCGCACGTCGCACGGATGGTGCTTGGTCCCGCCGCCCAGGCTATCGGCCCTCTTTCCATGATTGGAGCCACGCTTCTCTGGGGATTCGGCGGTTGGTCACTTCTCGTGGCTTTGGCCCTGCTCGGGCGGTATCTCCGCCAAGGAGGCATTCCCTATGGAGTAGGGTGGTGGGGTTTTACCTTCCCGGTGGGGGCGTTGACCGTCGCGACTGTCTCGCTCGGAAAGATCTGGACATTGCCCATCATCGGTGATGTGGCGTTCGCCTTGTTCGTGTTGCTGGTGGTGCTCTGGTTGGGAGTGAGCGCTTCGACGCTTGGCTCTCTGCTCGGAGGACGTCGACAACTTCCCGCAACGATCGCTGCCCCTTCATCAACGAAGTGAAGCACCGCTGTGTGCAATTACTAGATCGCACAGGTCTCTCGATTGAGGGATAGCTCGGGGCCGATTCGCTCGGCGTCTCTGCGACCGATGGCTTGGCACGATTGACCTCGGGGGCGTTCTCTGTTTGCGCGTACGTGTGTGGTGCAGGGTGCATTCGTCCATAGCCTGCCATTGTCGACCAACGACCTACGTCCATGGGGTCGTTCGCCGAGCTTCGGGCATTTGGGTGACGAGGCTGCACGTGTCGTATCCGGTGAGGGTGGTGCACCGTAATCTCATCTCGTCGCCGGAGCACAACTCCTATCTGCGAGGCGTGGGGCAGCCGCTGGCGTGGGTCACCAACTCGCCTATCGGTAGCGAGGAGTTCCATCGCTGCAGTCGTTGGATCACTCGCGCCGTTTCCAGAGTTCTTCGAGAACGGATCTGTGGAGGAGACCCACCTTACAGAGCACATGTTCTGTCGTAAAGCTACGACTCGGAAGCGTGTTCAGGTGGAGATCGGCAGCGGTAAGGAGAACCTCCGGTACGATCTCGTCATACCGATGGAACGCGTTCTCGAGCCACCCCTCGCGGTGCCGTCGGTGGCAATGACGGTTGAGTCAATTGAGGGTATCGACATTCGGAGTCTGCTCGCCAGCTCTGAAGCGATTGCGTTCTTGTTGCACGATCGTTGGTTTGTGGTCAATGTGTCGTGTCCACTGAAACGGCATCAGGTGCAGGCCGTGTCGCGGTGGCATGTCTTCGGCGAACCAGGTACATGCTCAGTACTACCAGCACGAATACAACTGCGACGTCGATAACACGTGGCGTCAGAACGGTCGAGCCCTGCGCGAGATTACGCATGTTGATCAGGTCGATCATCGCTCCCTTGGTGTCCAGACTCAACCCGACCAGGCACTGGGTTCGCGACGGGCAGGAGATCGTGCTAATAAAACCTATCGGATGATTGACCAAGCCCTGTCCCCGCAGGAGCGTGACCCGACTCCAACTCGCGCCTCCGTTGGAGGAACCGAGTAGGACAGCGGGGCCTATACCGGCAAAACCTGTAGCAAGGCATCTACGTACTGTGGAGCATGAAATTTGGTTCAGGAGTACATGGTGGCTGACCAACCCGAGTCCACTTGGGAGCGTGACCCGACTCCAACTCACGCCTCCGTTGGTCGAACGAAGAAGAACCGCACCCTTGGTACCGTTGCCCACCACCAGGCACTGGTTCTGCGACGGGCAGGTGATCGTGTTAATAAAACCTATCGAATGATCGACCAAGCCCTGTCCACTTGGGAGCGTGACC
>JAKAQR010000015.1:0-39905 GCA_021819725.1 Actinomycetes bacterium | reverse complement strand
ACGAAGAAGAACCGCACCCTTGGTACCGTTGCCCACCACCAGGCACTGGTTCTGCGACGGGCAGGTGATCGTGTTAATAAAACCTATCGAATGATCGACCAAGCCCTGTCCACTTGGGAGCGTGACCCGACTCCAACTCGCGCCTCCGTTGGTCGTACGAAGAAGAACCGCACCCTTGGTACCGTTGCCCACCACCAGGCACTGGTTCTGCGACGGGCAGGTGATCGTGTTAATAAAACCTATCGAATGATCGACCAAGCCCTGTCCACTTGGGAGCGTGACCCGACTCCAACTCGCGCCTCCGTTGGTCGAACGAAGAAGAACCGCACCCTTGGTACCATTGCCCACCGCCAGGCACTGGTTCTGCGACGGGCAGGTGACGCACCGAATTTCACTGGGTGCATGGCCGAAGCCATGTCCCCGCAGGAGCGTGACCCGACTCCAACTCGCGCCTCCGTTGGTCGTACGAAGAAGAACCGCACCCTTGGTACCGTTGCCCACCACCAGGCACTGGTTCTGCGACGGGCAGGTGATCGTGTTAATAAAACCTATCGAATGATCGACCAAGCCCTGTCCACTTGGGAGCGTGACCCGACTCCAACTCGCGCCTCCGTTGGTCGTACGAAGAAGAACCGCACCCTTGGTACCATTGCCCACCGCCAGGCACTGGTTCTGCGACGGGCAGGTGATGTCGGAAATGTCACTGGAATCCCCAGTCAACCCGAGTCCAGCGGGGAGCCGTGCTGGGTGCATTGGCGAACTCGCTTTGGCAAGAGCTGGTGCCGGTACGAGCGCCAACGATAAGCTCGTCGCGACAAGGATGATCAGTGTTGTTAAGAACCGGAACGACGGGTGTCGACAGCGCGAGAGACGTGACTTGATCGATGCCAAATCTTGGTTACGAGGCCTGTTTCGGACCAAGTGCGCCCCCATGCTGATCGCTTTGCTCATCCCTGTGACGACTTGGTGTCGGCGTACGGCGAGATGGTTAACCATGGCCGCACTTGTGCGCCATGGTCGTCATTGCACCTGGGCGGTAGTGATCGCATGCGCATCTCGGCAGTATAACGCCCATTGTTCTAGACGTCAATTCGCTCATGGTTCAGCGAGGCCCGGTTTTTGGTGCTTTCCTTATAGCTCCGCAGCTGATCGCCGTCGCAACCCACTGCCAAGAGGATCTATTGAATCAGGCACCAGAACGATGCCAAAAGAACAGCGACTCTCGGATCACCTGCCAAGCTCATGGGGAGATGGTTCGATGATTCGTCAGTGAGCGAGCTCCTTGTTGGGCGCGCTATATGGTCTTGCCTACGTGGTCGTCAATACCGAAAAGGCGCTCGCCAGTTGATCGAGACCAACAAAACCCAACGCTAGAGCCTGGTGGTGGAAGCGTTTGAGATTGAAGCGTGGTCCCTCACGGAGTCGAACTTGTTCGCGAATGGCGAGCCAGGCGCGTTCCCCCAACTTGTAGCTGGTGGCTTGGGCGGGCCAGCCGAGATAGCGGTCGATCTCGGAGGTGGCAAAGATGCCATCGATGCCAGTCATGTTGCGGAGGAAATCGATTGCGGATTCACGCGTCCAGTGTTCGGGTGCCCCTGCGAAGACATTGCGTGGAACTGGGTAGTCGTGGTGTAATCCGATGTCAATGACGACTCTGGCCGCTCGGAACGCCTGTGACGATAACATCCCGAGGCGGTAGCTGGCCTCCTCGAAGAAGCCCAATTCATCCATCAGTCGCTCGGCATAGAGCGCCCAACCCTCAACATGACCAGAGCTAGCACCAAGGACCCTTTGGAAAGGGTTGAGTCGTTCGCCGAGCCATGTCGCATAGCCGATCTGGAGATGGTGACCTGGTACGCCTTCGTGATAGACCGTAGAGAGTTCGTGCCAGAGGGGGAACTCCGTCCGTCCTTGGGTCGGATACCAGGTTCGACCAGGTCGCGAGAGATCTATCGATGGCGGCGTATAGTACATGGCAGCTGCGCCGCCGGCGGGGGCCAGCATCGCTTCGATGTGTTGGATCGGGGCAGGAATGTCGAAGTGTACGCCGTTGAGGACCGCGACGGCGCCATCGAGAACCTGTTGGTTCCAGAGCGCGAAGGCGTCAGCACCGTTGATCACCAACGATGGATCATGCTCAAGATGCGCGATCACTGCATGAATACCTGCGCCGGGAAGGATCTTGTCCGCTTCTATCTCCATCTCACGACGGATGCGCTGTAGTTCCTCAAAGCCCCACTGGTAGGACTCCTGGGGATCAAAGGTCGCTCCGTTAAAGAGCTGGCAGTAGAGTTGCCAGCGATCTCCACCGACTCCGTCAATAGAGGTGCTATGTGGGAGATACTCTTGTTCGAAGAAGGTGGCGAGGTCTAAGTAAGCTGATGCAGCCTCTTGACAGGCGGCCCCAAAATCCATAGGGTTCCCTGGCGCCTGCCGGTGATACGAGGTGGTGAGCTCTTCAAAGTACGAAGGTCCTCCCGGTGTCGCCGTCCGTCGCGCCAGTCGGGCTGCTTCAAGAACCTGACGCTGCGAAGCAACGAGCCCCTGCGCAAGGCCCAAACGTAGGCTTTGTTGATAACTCGCCAACGACGCGCGCACCCTGCGCAACCGCTCGGCGATGGTCTCCCAGTCCTCCACGGTAGCACGAGGCATCAGGTCGATGGCGTGTTTTATCTGGTGTTGGGGTGAAGCAATCACGTTGATCTCCGCCATCCATTCTCCCGCATCATGGAGGGCGAGTTGTGTGCTGAGGCGCTCGATCATCAGGTGTTTGGCGATGACCTCGTCATCACTTGCGTCGATGATGCGCGCTTTGGCCAAAATCGATCTGTCGAGATCCGCTTTGGCCACAACGCCGGTGACGGAGTAGTCGGGAAGACCCGCTGGATCATCCCCTGTACCGAGTTCGGTGGCGAGGATAGGATCGAGTTGCAGCCGATTGGCGAGGTACTCGTTGGCGAGTTCGTTGATGGATTCGGTCATAGGGTGCTGTCTCCTTGGGTCGGGCTGTGGTCCTGATATCGCCGTTGGACAAGGATACTTGTCTCGTTCATTTGGTGTTGGACAAAAAAGGGTCGGGTCAACCGGTCTGGGTGCATCAGTCCTATCCTAGGGCCTGGCTTAGGAGGTCTTCATCGATAGGCAACCTTCATGGCATGGGAAGGCTCGATCGTGGAGCCGGTGGTCGGGCTCGAACCGACGACCTGACGATTACAAATCGCCTGCGCTACCAGCTGCGCCACACCGGCTGACATCAGCTAGAGCCTATCGGGTCGCGTCGGTGGGTTAGGCGCTCTTGGGCGCGCCTTCTTTGTCGCACGTTGTTTACCGTAGCTTTCCCGTGTGGATAACTGGGAGGCCTAGCTTGGTTGTTGGACCGAGAGAAGGGAGCGTTGTGGAGTCGTTGCGCTTTGTCGCTCAGCGCGAGTTGACACCAGGATTGATGGGTGGTTTTCACGATTTGCGAGCAGAGGGCGAGCCTTGTCCGATGCCACCTGGGAGGCGGTTGCTGCACCTTTTGCACCTCTCAGATATTCAGCTGGCGGATGTGAAATCACCGGCTCGATATGAGTGGGTGAACTCGTTCTATGGTGTGCCTGGCTTCGAAGAGCTGATCCCGGGTTATCGGGCGCAGGAGTTCCTTGTTGCTCACGCGCTCGTCGCCATGTTGCGTCAGTTTAATGAGATGACGGATGGACAGGAAAGAGTCTGCTGTATCGTGACCGGTGACTCGATCGATAACTCGCAACAGAATGAACTTGACAATTTTGTTGCGGCTATCGGTGGTGGAGTCGTTAATCTTCAATCGGGCGACGAAGCCATGTCCTTTGTCGCGGCCCATGGCTTTGGGGATAGTACCTATTGGCATCCAGAGCCTGGTGGGGACGACTATAAAAAGCTTTGGGGGTTTCCCACTCTTGAGGGCTTGCTTGCGGCTGCCTTTGGTCCGATCGTCTCTCCAGGTCTTGGCTGCGATTGGTATATCACCAACGGAAATCACGAGCTGCTCGTCCAAGGGCTCGGCGTCACCAACGCTGCGGCGGGATCGATCGTCGTGGGAGAGACAAAACAGCTCGGGCCACCCGATGAGTTGGACCCAAACGACGCACTGCGTCTCGGGGTTGAATCGCCAGCGACGCTTCTTGATGGGGGGCATGGACACGAGATCGCCCCAGACTTGAATCGGCACTTTATCGATCGCCGAACGCTCGCTAAGGCTATCCGAAACGCCGGCGGCACTCCTGAGGGGCATGGACTCGTGGACGATGAGCACCTCTATTACAGCGCCGAGCTCAATGATGAGGTGCTGCTGATCGGGCTCGACACCGCCTTCAGCTGGGGTGGGGCGGAGGGTGCTATCGATACGGGCCAGGCGCGCTGGTTGGTCAAGGTACTGGAACGCTACTCGTCCAGTCACGTGAGGGAGGATGGTGAATTGATAGCGAGCGATGGCGAGGATCGATTGATCATCGTCGCAGCACATCATCCACTTTCGACGCTTACGAACGAGAGGGCTGCCATGCGACCCGATTTCCAGCTGGGCGACTGGTTGCTCGCAACGTTGCTGCGCTTTCCTAATGTGATCGCGTTTGTGAACGGGCATACGCACGAGAATCGGGTCCGTGTACATCATGGCAACGGACGTCAACTGCTTGAGGTCACTACCTCTGCACTGATGGATTGGCCGTGTGAGGCGCGCTCACTCGAGATCACCGTCGATCAGGAAGCCATCTGGGTAACGGGGGTCATGGTGAACTTCGAGGGTGTTGCCACTCCGCGGTCGGATGACTTGAGCACGGGAGGTATTGCCGCATGGCACCGCTTGCTCGCCGCAAATGCACCGGCGCTCACCCTCAACCCTCATCTGGAATCAGAGGGTAAGCAACAGGATAGAAACTTCAGTTACCGAATCGAGCGCCCCTCATGGTTGCATCCGTAGTCCTCTGTGATGCGCGAATGCGCTAAGAGTCGTACGAGTGCACCCTGGTTTGTCCAACAGATAGACAGTTTGGATCTGAGATCAGCGATCCCATCAACTAACTGCCTATCCGTTGGACTGCATGGGTGGGTTAAGGTCGGTTGCCCAAGGCGAATGAGGAAGCACCACTCGCTGCGCTAACGGTCGAAGTTTTACCGTTCCTCCCCATTGCAGGGCTCTGGCCGGCAGGCATGATGCTGATAGACACTCCACCCTGGTTGGCACAGAGGACAGGGATCGTCTCTCCCTTTGCGGTCGCAAACTCGGCAAGCTCAAGGAAGGCGTGGGCATGTGCCAGGTGGGTCTCGGCATTCGCGGTTGCTCCTCCACTCATCATCAGATGGGCGCGATAGGCGACGCAGAGCCCGTGAAGACTCGCCCCCGACGAGAGGCCTTGGTTGATCGCAGGAGTCCCTGGCGTCGTCGCTGTTTGCGTTTGGGCTGACCGATTGTTAGGAGTTGAGGAGTGCTGACCCGTTGTGCTCCTTGTGGAGGCTACTGCAAGCGTTGCCTTCGCGGCGTGTTCGTTCATGTGCGCGACGGCGATGGTGCCGAGGCCGCCAGATGCGAGGAGTGTGGCGAGCACCAGACTTTTCCCGGAGATGAAGTTGATTAGCATAGCAGATCGATATCCTTTCTCACGTGCGATGTCTCTTGCTTTCGATGGTGACGACCGCGGCGTCTGTAGGGGGAAGCGCACGTGCCATAGACACCGTTACAGGTTCGCGCAAAGTATTTTCGCCGATGCGTTATGGTGTTGGGTGCTCCGAAGATCGCGATGGGGTTGAGTAGACTCGTTGGCATGCAAAGAAAAGATAGGTGGTTGCTCCGAGCGAGTGCGGCATGGAGTATCTATGTGTGGTCGGTGTTGATCAAGAATATGGTCAAGGACCGCGAACATTCGGTGCGCTTTCGGTTGGTCCATGTTGGCCTTGGAGCGATCTCAACCA
The DNA here is from genome assembly GCA_021819725.1 of Actinomycetes bacterium. The sequence continues at coordinate 33,977 of JAKAQR010000015.1, read as the reverse complement.
GTTTTGCGGTACTCACCTGGCGGATCGCAGCGGGTAACAACACCTCCTCCGATTAGGCGGGTACCGATCTGTCCTGGTCTAGGAGGATGAACTGGGAACTTCTGTCACTGCCATGATCTGAGCCCTGGTAATCATACGAAGCATTTCGGGAGTGATGCTCAGTATGTGTGATGGCGTGCCAGCACTGAGCCAGATCTGGTCAAAAGTAAAAAGGTCGGAGTCGATCACGACGGGAAGCTCGGCGTCTGTGGCGAGTGGCGTCACCCCACCTGGCTCAAGCTCGAGTCGCTCACGCAGATAGTCCGCGCCAACTGAGTGGAGCTTCATGCCAGTGGCCCTACCGACCTTGCGCTTGTCGATGCGGTTCGTTCCTCCCGCCATGACGATCATCGGTCCGTCGGCGGTGGCAAAAACGATACTCTTGGCGATCTGATTAACTTCGCAACCAATGGCTCGTGCGGCATCAACCGCTGTATGGGTACCTTCCCCGAAGGCTTGGATCGTGTCGTCGAGTCCCCAAAGGCAAAGCGCATCTCGGACTCGCTGGAGTGGGTCCACGAGGGTTAGTGTACGTTCGTTGGGTTTGGCGGAGAGAAGGTATCGGTGTCGAGGCTGCCAATGAGCAACACCTGAACGCTCGCACCGATTGGGACGTGCACTCCATCGGGCAGCAGGATGAGTGCATTCGCCTGCGCGAGCCCTGTGAGCACATGGGAACCCTGATGTCCTTGTGGGGTGACCTGTAGTCCGCCGGCGCCGTCGAGTTCGACGGTGGCCCTGACCAGATGGAGTTTTCCGTCAGGATGATGATCGAGTGGGACTGTCGTGACTGCGCGAATCGTGGGGCGAAAGAGCTGTCTTGCTCCGAGCATATAGAGAAGTGCAGGCCGTACAAAGAGCTCAAAACTGACGAGGGCTGAGACCGGATTGCCCGGCAGCCCAAAGACGGGAACGTTACCAACTCGGCCAAAGGCAAAGGGCTTGGCTGGCTTGATCGCCACCTGAAACCAGGTGATTTGGTTGTCAGAGAGTTCATCGAGCACTGCTTTGGTGTAGTCGAAGTCACCGACGCTGACTCCACCTGAGGTGATGAGGGCGTCACAGGTAGTGACCGCATGCCAAAACGCACGACGAATGGCCTCACGATCGTCGCCGACGTTGCCGAGGTCAACCGCGGTGGCTCCGAGCGCAGCGACGGAGTCCAGGAGGGCAGGACGATTCGAGTCATGGATTTTCCCAGGTGCGAGGAGCTCGGCATCAGAGAGTTCATCTCCTGTTGAGATGACGCCGACCGTTGGCCGAGCGAAGGTTGCGATGTGGGAAACACCAAGCGAGGCGAGTACTCCACGAACGGCCGGCGTTATCTTGGTCCCGGCTTCAAAGACCCGCTGGCCAGCCTGTATATCACTGCCGGCTCTTCGGATATTGTCACCGACCTGCGGTAGTCGGTGAACCGTCACGGCGTCATCTATGGTTGTGGTGTCCTCAACCATGACTACGGCATCGGCTTGGGGAGGGATCGGCGCACCTGTCATGATGCGAATGGCCTCTCCTGGGTTCAGAGTGAGCTTCGAGGGATCATCCCCCGCGGCTACCGTCGCCGTCACCCGAAGGATGGTGCCCGAGTGGGCGAGTGTGCTATCCAGGCGGATAGCGAAACCATCGACGGCCGTGTTGTCGAAGGGAGGTATTGGGCTCTTGACGAGCGTTGGACCAGCAAGATAGAGACCGCTTGCGTCAGCAAGGGGAGTCTCTACCTCTGGCAAACGTTGAACGTTGGCCAGGGTGTGGTCGATCACCTCGCTGAGTGGTTTCATGATGCTTGGAATTCTCGGGCCAAAATCGCCCTTAGTTCAGCAGCGAACGCTGGCCCAATGTCTTCTCGACCGAGGGCGATCTCGACGACGGCACGCAAGTACTCAAGTTTGTCGCCGATGTCGTAGCGACCCTGGTTGAAGACAACACCAAGCACCGGTTGGTTCTGCCCGAGGCGGGCAATGGCGTCAGTGAGTTGAAACTCTCCATTCTTGCCCGAGGGCGTCTCTTCGATCGCTTTGAAAATCTCTGGTGTAAAGAGGTAGCGGCCGGTGATTGCGAGCGTCGACGGCGCCTCACTCGGGTCGGGTTTTTCGACCACCGAGACGACCTGTGTGGTGCCGTCGCGATTCTCGATTACCTCGGCACAGCCATAGAGACGGATCTGTTCTCGCGGGACCTCCATTAGTGACAATACGCTGCAACCAGTGCTGTGGTGAAGGTCGAGCATCCTCGATAACAGATCTGAATCTTCAGCCATAATGTCGTCGGCAAGCATTGTTACGAAGGGTTCGTTGCCGACATGGGCCTTCGCGGCGAGTACTGCGTGTCCAAGGCCGAGTGGTCGCCCTTGTCGAATGTAGTGAATTGTACCGAGTTTGGAGATAGCGCGGACGAGCTCAAGATCGGCGTTGCGACCAGACTCAATAAGGAGCTCTTCGAGTTCGAAGGACTGATCAAAGTGGTCTTCGATCGATCGCTTGCCACGACCAGTGACCACGAGGATGTTATTGAGATTGTTGCGAATCGCCTCTTCGATCACGTATTGGATCGCAGGCTTGTCGACAACGGGCAGCATCTCTTTGGGCTGGGCCTTTGTGGCAGGCAGGAATCGTGTTCCAAGACCCGCCGCTGGGATCACTACCTTTGTTACCGTTGCCATGCCGTACTCCTCGATTGTTCAGCTCATTCTAACGCGTGGGGTCTCTCGCGTGGCATGCCGGTTACAATGGATTTAGCAGTCTAGCCATTCGAGTGCTAGTAGTTCGAATCGTGAGTGGAGGAGCGATGCCGACGTATGAGTATGTCTGCAAGCAGTGCGGGAAGCATGTCGAGGTAGTGCAGTCGTTCTACGACGACCCTTTGACCGTCTGCGATGCGTGCGGAGGTGAACTTCGTAAGGTCTTTGGCAACATTGGTATCGTGTTTAAGGGTTCGGGTTTCTACAAGACGGACTCGCGAGGAAGCTCTTCAGCGGTGACACCAGCGACGGGTGCCGCTCAGGAGGCGACCTCGAAGACTGATGCGGCGAAAGGCTCGTCGGGTGAGGCATCGACCCCCACGACTCCGGCGGAGAAGAAGCCAACGGCGCCTAGTCAAAGCTCCGAAGCGAAAGGCTCCAGCACCAAGGACTCAGACTCCGCGGCGTAGCTTCAACCGTGAGAGTCGCGTCAACCGTGAGAGTCACGTCAGCGCTTCACGACGACTGCGAGCACGAGTTCTCCTTCGGTGTAGGCAATGTTGCCTGACTCTATGCATTAGGTACTGCAGTACCTGGTACCACAAAGGTCGTGTGCGTCTCGCGTGCAGGATCATAGGGTTGATGGTGATAGTACCCCTCTAAGAGGAGTTGGACAAGATCGGGAGCGTCGACTGGCGAGCGCGCAATCGTGGTATAGCTTGAGCCTATCGCCGTGGCGGTGTGTGCGTCCGAGGCGGCGGTCACTGGGATCCCAAAGGAATGGGCGATGCCCTCGGCATCTCGATCCACCAGCGCAGACTTGGAGTTGCCGACCTCCACGATGTCGACGAGCCCCATGCTGCAGAGTGTGACGAGGCCCGTTAAACCGATCGCTTTTCGTGTGGTATCGGTTGGGTGCGGTATGTAGACCAATCCATGCTGGCTACGGATTCTCCGACACGTCTCCTCCAAACCGAGAAGCCTCGGGACTAGTTGGGTGACGTAGAGGCCGATGACCTCCCCTTGTCCGGTGTTCACCTCCTCTCCTTGGATGACGGTGAGACCGTAGTCTTGTTGAAGTATGGCTGCTGCCCTGAGGTCGTGATGATCGGTGACGGCAACGAGGTCAAGTTGAGACGCGAACGCAGCAAACTCAGTTAGGGGCGTCTTAGCGTCGCCTGAGCGATAGGTGTGCGTATGAAGATCGATCCGTATGCCGGGCATCGCATTCCCGTGCGTGCCTGATTCACCCTCATCCACGTTTGTGCCTTTCACCTGGCGCTATTGTCTCGTGGACATTCTCTCAATGGCCCAATCGCAATGGCCCAATACCGTGCCTCCGCCGTGCTCAGCACGACCCTACTGCGCTGAGTGTAGTCGAATGGGAACTTGCAATGGTGAACTGATGAACCCAAATTCCGGCTAGTGCACCCGAGGTCGATAGGCTAGAAGCGGTAGACAACCTGGGTCGGCCTGAACCTCAAGTTTGACGACAAAGGTCAGAAACTGGGAAGAGGATAGCGGTCAAGGGTGGTTGTAGTAGTCAGCGATCCTGACGAAAGGGAGTTGGTGTGCTAGAGGAGAACGATTCGTTGGCTCACATGATGACGGAGGTGGCAGCACCTCGCTCAATTGTCGAGATCTCAAAGAGGGTCGAATCTGAACTCTTGCAGTTCCTCACGACAGAGCACACTCGGTGGAGCCTCATCGATCCTGACTTCGCTCTCCCGATCGATGCACTGCGTCGGTTTGTGATCTCTGGAGGCAAGCGTCTGCGTCCGGCCTTCTGCTACTGGACGGCCGTGGGTATGGGTGCAGACCCCAGTGATCCTGTACTCATGAGGACGCTGATGGGGCTTGAGCTGCTCCATACTTTCGCTCTGATCCACGATGATCTCATGGATCGCTCTGATGTGCGCCGGGGAGAGCCTTCGGTGCATACCGCCTTTGCTTCACAACACCGGCAGGAGGCGTTGCGTGGTTCTGCGGTCCAGTATGGCGACTCGATGGCGATTCTTGTTGGCGATCTTGCGTTCGCTTATGCGGATCAGATGTTGATCGACGCCAATCGACGGGCTCGTCAACTCTATGCAGAGTTGAAACTCGAGGTGAACCTTGGTCAGTCGCTCGATGTGTCGGGGAGCTTCGCCACCGGTACGACACTGGCAAAGGCTGAGCGCATCGCTCTCTATAAGTCGGGCAAGTACACCGTTGAACGACCCATGCACATCGGCGCAGCGCTCGCAGATGCGTACTTTGCCTCAACAGAGGCGGTCACGCATTTTGCTGTCCCACTCGGGATGGCGTTCCAACTCCGCGACGACATTCTTGGCGTCTTTGGTCAGGCAGAACGGACCAAGAAGCCAGTTGGTGATGATCTGCGGGAAGGAAAACAGACGCTCCTCATCGGTTTGGCCTGCCAGATGTGCTCCTCGACTGAACGTACCCTGTTTGAGGGACTCTTTGGCCGGGATGACCTCTCGGGCTCCGAGGTTGAGGCACTCCAGGAGATGATTGCACATACCGGCGCCCTCCGAGCGATGGAGGATCGCATCGATCAGCTCTTCTTGCGTTCCATGCAGGCGCTTGATGATCTTGCGCTCACCCAGGAGGCGCGTGTGGCACTCGGCGAGATGGCTGGGTTTGTGGTCGATAGGTTGAATTGATGCCGGCCTCAGTTGTGGTCGTCGGTGCTGGCTTCTCCGGATTGACGGCAGCCACTGAGCTTGCCCGCCAGGGTGTTCGCGTCACCGTTGTCGATCGACTCTCGCACCCAGGTGGGCGGTCGGGCCGATATGATCGGGAAGGTTTTCAAATTGACACGGGGCCAACCGTGTTTACAATGCCCGAGCTGTTCCGTGATATTTTCCGCCGCGCCGGACGTAATCCCGATGACTACGTCACCTTCCGACGCTTGGAGCCGGGCTATCACGCGGCATTTGCCGACCGTGACAGTGTCGATGGACGAGGACGGATCGCAACGTTTTCTGATCGAGACCAGATGTATGCAGAGATCGAGGAACAAGTGTCTCGCAAGGAAGCCGAGGGTTACCTGCAGTTTCGTCGCTATCTTGAGGAACTGTTTGCGGTTGAGTTCCCCTCCTTCATTGACGCACAACTCGATAGTGTGAGTGCTCTGCTTGGTAACCCAAAGGCGCTGGTACGGCTCGTGCGCTTGCGGGGTTTTCAACGGCTTCCTAAGGTGGTCGGGCATTATTTTGACGACGAAAGACTCCAACAACTCTTCAGTTTTCAGGCGCTCTATGCGGGCCTGTCGCCACTACGAGCTCTAGGGATTTTCGCTATCATCAGCTATATGGACGTTGTTCTCGGGGTGGTCCAACCAGTAGGGGGGATGAGAGCAGCAGCGAACGCGCTAGAGCAGCTTGCCCGCGATCTCGGTGTCGAATTTCGATATGCGCACGAAGTGGAGGCATTCGTCCTGCATAACCAAAGGATTACTCACGTCGTCACCGATGGCGGATCTATCGCTTGCGATGGGGTCATCACCTCCGCCGACCCTGGCGAGCTGGCAGAGATGCTTGGGCGACCGTTCCGGAGGTTCGGTGGCTTGCGCTGGAAGATGTCGCCCTCGTGTTTCCTGTCACTGCGCGGTGTGCACGGAGAGTTGCCGGCCACCCTTGGTCATCACAATATCTTTTTTGGTACGCAGTGGGCCCAAGCTTTTGAGGATCTTGTCGATAATGGGCGCATGATGAGTGACCCGTCTACGTTGGTGAGCGTACCGACTCGATCGGATCCAGAGCTTGCACCAGTGAACGCACATATCGTCTATGCGTTGGAACCAACGCCAAGTCTGAATGGACGGTTCGATTGGGATCGTTTAGGAGCAGGATTTGTTGACCGATTTGATCGCAGACTGGAGCGTTTCGGAGTTGCTAGAGATCTCCCCGCGTCGGTGCGTTATGACATCGATCCAAGAGATTGGGCACGCATGGGTATGGATGCGGGTACCCCCTTCTCGCTCGCTCATACCTTCTTCCAGAGTGGGCCGTTCCGGCCAACCATGCAGGACCCAAAAATTCCTAACCTCGTGCGAACCGGATCGGGAACGACTCCGGGGGTTGGCCTGCCGCTGGTGATGGTTTCGGGTAGGTTGTCGGCTGGGATGGCCTTGGGTCGGTTGCGGTGACGACTCGAGGGCTTCCTAAGGAGATCGTAGCGCCATCTCGTGCCTTAAACCAGGCGCATGGCAAGACGTACTATTTGGCGACGTTGCTGCTGGCGCGGCACTTGCGCCCCTATGTTTTCGCACTGTATGGTTTTTGTCGTTATGTTGACGATATCGTTGACGTCGAGAGAGATGATGATGCTCGACGCCTGGCGAAGGTGGACTCGTTTAGGGAACGATTCTTTGCCGAGGTTGCTCGAGGTGGTTCTGAAGAGCCGATTCTGGCGGCAACGATTGCAACTATTGATCGGTTCAGCATGCCGATCAGCTATTTTGAGCGCTTCTTGGGTGCGATGCGGCAAGACTTTCTCGTGCGTCGGTATCCTCATATCGATGATCTACTCGCGTATATGGATGGTTCTGCTGCGGTCATCGGAGAGATGATGTTGCCGATTCTTGGTGTCGATAACCCTGAGGCACAGGCACCGGCGCGGGCGTTGGGGAATGCTTTTCAGATGACTAACTTTCTTCGCGACATCAACGAAGATCTGGATCGTGGCCGTATCTATGTGCCAGAGGAGGATATCGACCGCTTTGGGGCGTGGGATGCCTTTGATCAGCGTAGAGTCACCGACGAGTTTCGCAACCTGATGGCTTTTGAGATCGCTCGAACGCGACGTTGGTATGCTGAATCCTACGCTGGCGATGACTATCTTCGGGGCCGCGCACTGCGATGCATTCGTGTTGCTCGTCAGGTCTATGGCGCGATACTTGACGAGATCGAGGAACTCGATTACGATGTCTTCTCTGCTAGGGCCTCGGTCGCTCGAACGCGACGGCTGAAGTTGTTGGTCCGGGCTGCGATAGCGGCATGCTAACCGTCTGGGACCATCAGTCACGTTGACGAGGACGAAGTGACGAGCCCCTGCTGACGGGGGGCCGGATGACCCACGCATCTGGATACAGTAGCCGTCGGTGTGGAATTGGCCTGGATGGCATGATGTTGCACAAGGTAGCCTCTTACGCTCTTTCTCAGATACCCCTAGGTGCCCTGTGAGATTTGCCTGGTAAGTTCGGTCTGGTTATGACGACTGTGCTCGCGCCAGCTGGAGCCAATCCAGGAGAGTGTTCGTCCCGCCCCGAACGACCCCAGCATCTTCCGAGGCTGAGTGCGCTGCGTATTTTTGCTGCCGTCGCCGTCGTCCTTTGCCATGTTGGATACTATTTCACCAGTGTGCGGGCAGTACGTAAAGCTGAGGTCTATGGCTATGGCGGTGTCGAGTTCTTTTTTCTGCTCTCAGGCTTCGTGCTGACATGGGTGTGGTTGCATCGACGCCCAGGAGTCCGGCAGTTCTGGTGGCGTCGGGTCGCCAAGCTCTATCCGATCACGCTTGGATTGATGGTCTTTGCCTACCTAGCCCTCCCTCAATACGAACGGATACCTGGTACCCGAGGGAAAGTGCTTGAACTGACGCTGATGCAGGCGTGGTGGCCCAGGGAGCGGGTATATTTTGGCGGCAACGGTGTGAGCTGGTCTCTCTCCTGCGAGATCTTCTTCTACCTTGTCTTCCCATTTGTGCTTGCCGGTGTCAAACGGCTCCATGCGCGCGGATTTTGGACCCTTGCCGTGGTGACGTTATTCATCTTGGTGGTTGCACCGGTGGTAGCGGTCGAGATGGGGGTGGCGGCGCCGACCCGTTACTGGCTCTTCTTTGTCTTTCCGCCCTACCAGTTTGGATTCTTTTTGATTGGGATGCTGATGGCCCGAGCGATTGGCGGAGGGCTGAGAGTGCCCAGGCCCTCACTCGTCTTTGCGGGAGCCCTGGCATGGCTCGCGGTGCTGGTAGGGGTGGGTGCCCTCTATTCCCTCGATCACACGCACGGACTGCCACGCCCCTTGGTTCTTCTGGCCGCCTTGCCTGCCTTCGTTGGTCTCCTGGGGGCTGCGGTGAGTAAAGATCTTCGTCACGAGGGTTCTTTGCTGACGAGTCCGAAATTAACCTATCTCGGGATCATTTCATTTGAACTCTATCTGATCCACAAACCGTTGTTCTTTCTGCTGCGCCCCATCGGTGTCTGGAAGAATAGCGGTGGACTTGAGGGGGCAGTCGTCTTTCTTGGTTTCCTTGGTGTGGCACTCTTAGCAGCCAGTTTGCTACACCATCTTCTGCAGCTTCCCATCGAGCGTGCTCTGGTTCGTTCTCATCACCCCTTACGATGGTTGCAGCGATGTTTCTGGCAGGCGTGGATGCTGGTATCTGTCTGGATTTTCAGTGTTGCAATCGATAGGCATTGTTGGGATCGAGAAACCAAAGAGCGCGAATCGCTGCCGTAGTGGTCGATGGCCTCTCGTGCCTGCGTGTCGTGCGGATATTTGTCCAGTGTTGTATGGCCCAGTATGCATGGCCCAGTAATGTATGGCCCGGCGTTGTTGCTGAGTTCGAGTGACGGAAGGGAGCGGCTGGTCCATGTCGGTGGAGTGGTTGGCGATGACCGGGAGATGCCATGGTTCTATGGGGTGATCCCAGAGTGGCGTTAGCGACCCGCCATGGCAAGGAGGGTCAGATCGCCCCTGCTCTGCTGACCGTCGGTCTCGTTACGGAGGTGGTGGCCGTTGATACTGATCAGTTTGGCACCTTTACGGGAGAGATAGCTCGGCGAGGGCCGGCTCGAGAGGTGGTGATCGCCAAGGCACGCGCTGGGCTTGAGGCGTCCGGATTCGTGCGCGGTGTTGCGTCAGAGGGAACACTGGGGCCATACCCTGAGTTACCTGCATTAACGTACGATCTTGAACTCGTTGGCTTCGTTGATATCGAGTCGGGTGTAACGGTAATCGAGGAGGCGTTGAGCTTTGAAACCACCGTAGCCTCGGTGCGGGCTTGGGTCAATGATGACTTGGGGCCATTTCTGCATCGCGTGGGATTTCCGGCACAAGGGCTCATCGTGCGGCGTGGAGATGGGGACCGTGACCCGATCATCAAAGGAGTGGTCACACCTGAGCAGCTCAGGTCCGCTGTCGCTGTGGTAGCGCGGAGCTCTCGAGATAGACAGGTGTTCATCGAGACCGACCAACGAGCCCATCTATGCCCGACTCGCAGGAGGGTGATTCAAGAGGCGGCGCAGCGGTTGGCCTCGAGGCTCAGTCGACCCTGTCCGAGCTGCTTGCGCCCCGGGTTTGGCTTGGTTGCGCATGAGCCAGGACTCCCCTGCCGCGACTGTGGGGCTCCAACCGATCTCGATCAAGCGATCATTGAGGGTTGTTCTGCCTGTGGAGAACAGATCCGCGTACCCTTCGTGGGAGGTGCGAATCCGGCACAGTGCTCGTACTGTAATCCCTGAAGCGAGGCTCCGCTTGGGTGCGTATCGGCGAGGACGGCGCTTTTCATGGTTGCCCAGGTGGACGTCCACCACCGTGCCAGGCCGTATGCATGTTCGGAGTGACGATGTTGTCCACGTATCCATGCGACAAACACTCTGGTGAAGGATGTCGCTAGCGTTCTGCTGCCGCCGACTTCGATGGAGCCAGCGGCTCGGTCGGAGCAGGACCGGATCGACTGTGTTGTTCGTTGCGATCGCATCGCAAAGGGCACGTGCTCTGGTTGTCTCCAAAGGGCACGTGCTCTGGTTGTCTTCAAAGGGACATCTCTTGACCAGCTAGCAGGCGTAGTCCCCGTCGGAGCGCGCGGTCCACTGCGTTACCGAGACGACACCACCGGTGAAGGAGGGCAGCGCACAGTTCGCAATTGCTCCTGTAAGCGTTCGCGCTCCTGGGATCCAATCAGGTAGTTGCCAAAGCGAACCTGAGGCCGCAGTGGTGACGCCGACCACGGTACTCCATTGAGAGGATGTCGAGTAGACGCCGACGCCTCCTGCACTCACACCGTTAGCTTCCAGCGCAGCGATCATGCCCTGGAGATCGGCGACGTTCATGGTCAAGCCGGAGGAACCGCTTTGCCAGGTATTTGACGTCTCGACATCTAACCACCAGACATAGGATCCCGGTACGGTAGACATCGGATCTGAAGGAGACTGACTGTCGATCGCTGACGCAGCTTTCGTGAGCCAGCTTGCGTCCTGCGAAGCTTTGTTGAAGCCGTATTGATAGGCACAAGCCGAGGAGTCCTCACCGATTGTAGAGGCGCCACCCATCGTGGTACACGTTCCATAGGGGGTTGTCCCACTGGTTGGCCAGTCAGCGACCGGGTCACCATCGTAGAGGTTACCAGGATCTGCCGTATCCACATATAGTGATACCTTTGGTTGTGAGGTGTCACCACTTGTGGTTGCGTACGCCCAATACAGCTCGCTCTGCGAGTAGGAGGGGTCGGGGGCGAGGCAGGGGTTGAGGTTGTTTGCCAATCCATCATTGATGCCTACGATCCCAAAGGCACCATTCGATGGGAACGACTCCCCACACTGAGGGTACGAGATATCGTATCCGGTGGGCGTCGTTTTGTGCCCACCGGTTTTGTTGGTCGGTGGGGCACCAAAAGCTGGCACCGACGTGATGACTGCCAGCGCGGTGATCGCCAGGAGCTGGACCGCGAGCCCAATTGCCGATCGTCGACCGATGCGAGACACATCACCCATTTCAGAACCCCGTTCCCCTTGAGCCTCCATGATAACACCGTGGGGCAAGGCGTATCTACCGTTGGTGGGTAAATAAGCATGCATTTTCGCGGCTCAAAGGTACCTCGGACCTTGGATGACCGTGGAGGCTACGACGACACCAGTTTGATGCCCCACACCCTGGATGCCCCACACCCTGGATGCCCCACACCCTGATGCCCCACACCCTGATGCCCCACACCTTGATGCTACGAAGCTGTTGAATGAAGGATCCTGACGAACCAAAGGTAGTGAAACTTTGCGGTCTACTCGGAGGACCTACCGTCTTGGACAGTCGCCCAAGGATCATCGGCCTGCGTTCTGCTGTTCGGACGGGCGGGAGGTCGACGACGGATCCCACCCGCCCTCGGCGGCCGCCGGAGCCTCTCGCCGAATTCTGTGGTACATGGTCCAAGGGTTGCAACCGCTGTCAGAGGGAGCTGCCATAATCAGTAATAATGACCTTGCGTGATTGGGCGCTATCCCAGGGCATACATCCTCAAACCCCATATCGGCGATATCGGACGAGGAAGATGCCTGTTCTAGCGTGTAAGGTTGGCCTGCTCATTCTGGTCGGAGATTTGGAATCGGAAGAGCCTCAACATGGATCGTGGGTTTATCGATGCGCGAGCTTCGTCATCTGGCCAAAAATCAGACCTAGACAGACAAATGGGGAGAGTATGAGCCTTCGCTACCGAACATGGATATTCGCTAGAGCGCGTAGCAACCGAAGTGGGTTCCGTTCTCAACGGACACAGACGCGCGTTTCTGTCGCTGTTGAGTGACCCCCAGAAGATCATGCTGGTCGAGCACCGAGACCGCTTTAGTCGGTTTGAAGCCGAATATGTGGAGGCTGCGCTCAGTGCACAATCGAGAAGATTGATCGCGGTTGACTCTGCTGAGGGAGATGATGATCTAGTCCGCGATGCAACGGAGTCGTTGACTACTCTGTGTGCGAGGCTGTATGGACCTAGGTTGGCCTCCAACAGAAGCACTGGAAGGCAACTCGACGCGTCCCAAGAAGGTGTTCACCACGGGGCAGCCAACGAGAAACAATTGCTCATGAGTGCGAAACCGTGGTCATGGAACGTTGCCCAAGCTGGCGATCATTGTCGAGTTGTGTGACAGAGAACCATGGTTAGCACCGCACCGCATCGAAAGCCGCCGATATGGGTGTTGGCAGCTCGTACTCGGTTCACTCAGCAGGCACGGTGCCACCCGTCATGCACGCTCAGTACACCATCAACTCATTACGCAGTGTCCGCACTCGTCCATGATGGAGGTAACGAGCCCACCACAGTCACAGTGGGTCGGCGAGTCTCTTCCGGAGGCATTTTCGGCGACACCTCTGAGATCTTGCTGTCGTGATGGGTGAACCTGTGCTAGGGCTTTACCGAACTCGGGTTCCAGTTTTGTACAACTTCAAGCTCCATCATCGGCCGCAGCCGAGCGGGTAGAATTGGAGCGAGCATACCGTAAGGCTCCTCGTTGTACAGATGATGGAGAGCATGAGCATGCTTGAGGTACTCAAGATAGCGTACCTTGGGAATCGCCCCAAGCCTCTGGTGGATGTAGAAGTCGTGTACGAAACTGTACGCGACGCCGTACAACGTGATGCCGATAGCCATTGGCAGCAAGGCTGGGTGTGAGGTCGCAAACCAGAAGAGGACGATCGTAGGTAAGGCAAATCCGATCGGGAAAAGGTCATTCGCCTCGAAGGTCGTCTCGCGGGGGCGATGATGTGAGGCATGAAGCACCCAGGCCGCACCGTGCATGATCGCCCGGTGGGCGAGATAGGCGACTGGCTCCATCACGATGAAGGTAGCGATGAGAATCGCAATAAACGTCATAGGGCTCTCCTTGTGATTCCATCAATTCTAACACTGTGCTCGCGCTAATTATTCTCCATCCTCAGCATGGGTAGCTTTTCGGTGGCGGTGGTCGTCTCCAGCGAGGGCATAACCGGTCACTGGTCAGAGTGACGGTCACCGGCGGGTTGCAGGCGCAGCCAGATAGTGATGGTCAGCAGTGTCAAGGCGAAACCGTAGGCAAAATCTTCGATCGGGATGGACAGAGGAAAGCGAATCCCGGAGAAGTCGTGGGAGTTATAGATCACGATAGGGCTCGATAGTTTGGTGAGCCAGCCATCGACGGGGATTTGGAAGAGCGCGACGATGATCCAGGCAATCCAGAAGTTCAGCGTCTTGACGGCTTTGGACTTGGTGAGCACGAGGTCGATCACCACGACGATGATGACAGCTGTGAGCGCCTCAATCGTGTAGAGACCCATCAGGTTCCCCGTCGCCGAAGTCGTGCGATAATCTGGCGGCGATGCTGGACTGTTTCAAAGGTGAGTAGGGCGCAGATCGGAATGACGATAAAGAAGGCTATCTCCTCGATTGGCAGCACGCCGGCGATTTTGATTCCCGTGGTATAGCGACGGGCGTAGGTCCATAATCCTTGCTTGATAGAGAGGGCATCAAAGAGCGAAAACACGACTGCAACCGGTACGACGGTGGCGAAGAGTCTCAAAGGTTGACGCCAAACGCGAGCACCAAGCACCTCCAGCGGTATGGTAACCACTAGGCAGAGTGCCATCAGGATCAGGTACTGGAGATGTGCCATCGGGATTTCAGCCTAACGTGCCTCGGAGGATGATGGTGACCAGTATGACCGTCCAGCGAGTGCCTGTGGTACGTCAGACGGTGATGACCAGACCAGAAGGATACGAGGAGCAAACACAAAGCGGTCGGAATCCTGAAGCTTGGTCGGTGGTTGCCTATGGGAGACGTCTGTTGCGATAGTATTGAGGTAGTTCTTTGCAGCGTCGCAGAGCGGTTGGAGTCGGTAGAGCATATGGAATTAGAGAACGTTAAGGGTCCGAGTGACCTTGCGGAGTTGAGTAACGTCGAGCTTGAGGAGCTCGCTCAGCAGATTCGACAGCGGATCATTGATACGGTCTCGAGAAACGGTGGGCATCTTGGCTCTAACCTCGGATCGGTTGAGATCACTCTGGCCCTCCATCGCAGTTTCGACTCCCCACGCGACGTTCTGCTCTTCGATACTGGGCATCAAGCCTATCCCCACAAGCTGCTGACGGGCCGTAACGCCGACTTCGATTCGCTGCGCCGGCGAGGAGGTCTCTCTGGCTATCCGAACAGGTCAGAGTCCGAACATGATTGGATCGAAAATTCGCATGCCTCCACTGCGTTGAGCTATGCCTATGGGATGGCAGCTGCGTTTCAATTGGCTGCCGATGATCCCTCGGTGTTGCCGCTCCGGAGAGTGGTGGCCGTCGTGGGTGATGGTGCATTGACGGGTGGGATGGCCTATGAGGCGCTGAACAATATCGGTCATCGTCGTCTCCCAATTATTATCATCTGGAACGACAATGGACGTTCCTACGCGCCGACCATTTCACGGCTCTCATCGTCGCTGACCAAACTACGGCTGAATCCGTCCTACATTCAGGCCCGAAATCGGATCAAGCAAGTCATCACTGATCTTCCGAAGGTGGGCAATCGTGCGGTGAGTTCGCTTGCGAATATGACCTCAGCACTGCGCGAGGCGATCGAGCCAAGGGTCTTCTTCGAGGCGCTCGGTGTGCGTTACACCGGCCCCATCGACGGGCACGATATCTCTGAACTTGAGTATGCCCTTGCAGGAGCTAAGGAGTGGAATGGGCCGATTGTCGTCCATGTACTCACCCAAAAGGGTAAGGGCTACGCCCCTGCGGAAGAGGACGAGCTGCAGTGTTTGCATGACCTTAAGGTGCCACAGGTTTTCGCTGACATCGAGGGTGATACCCCAGCCTCCTATACCGAGGCATTCTCCAAGGAACTTGTCCAGATTGGGAAGGAGAACCCGTCTGTCGTCGTCCTCACCGCTGCGATGGGAGGACCGACCGGTCTACTTCCGTTTGAGGAGGCGTTCCCAACTCGGTTTTTCGACGTCGGTATTGCTGAGCAACACGCGGTGACCTCGGCAGCCGGCATGGCCATGGCAGGGTTGCATCCAGTCGTCGCTATCTATTCCACGTTTATGTCGAGAGCCTTTGATCAGGTGAACCTCGATGTTGGCCTTCATGGTCTTGGCGTGACGTTTGTGATGGATCGTGCCGGAGTGACTGGCGATGATGGTCCGAGCCATCACGGTATTTTTGATCTGGTTCAGATGTTGTCGGTCGCCAACCTTACTGTCTTTGTGCCCTCCTCGGTTGAGGAACTTCGAGTGCAGTTGCGTACAGCCATTGCCCTCGAAGGCCCATCGTCGTTGCGATTCTCGAAGTCGCTCGCCCCTCGTGTGGTGCGCGGAGGTGTCGGTGAGGGTCTCCATGCCAGGGTGGTGCGTGAGGGGTCTGAGGCTGAAGTGATCCTTGGGATCGGCAAGATGTTGGTACCAGCCTTGTTGGCCGCCGATCTCCTCGAGGCGGACGGGTATGACGTGGCAGTGATCGATCCCAGAGTCATCAGGCCCTGTCCTGTTGAGTTGATCGAGCGGCTTGTCGCTGCTCGTCGCGTCATCACCGTCGAAGATGGTCTGATCCACGGAGGCGCTGGTGAGTACATTGCGCAAGCGGTACATCGGATCAACCCACAGGTGGAGTTCTGTAACCTTGGCATCCCGACTGAGTACCTTCCCCATGGGAATGTCGACACGCTCCTGACGGAGCTGGGCCTTGACGGCCTCGGGATCGCTGGCGCTAGTCGAGCCTTCCTTGCTCAAACAGAGGATTCTGCACGACGCGTCGAGCGCTAGTCGTTCCAGCGGGTGGTTGTGGCGCAGGGACGACTTCGAGGGCGATCCGGTTTTGGACAAGTGTCCCTTCGGTGAGCCACTGAGTCGCTCCGAGAGGTCCCATGAGCACCGGCATTCTTGGATGGATCGGCGACACGACCTCATCCGCTGGTTGGGTGAGGAGGACAAAGGAATCGCGTGCTTCGTCGATAAGGGCAGCTCCAAGAAGTAGCGATGGACTTGCTTGCGCAGTGTCTCGACCACGAAAGAGGGTTGACTTCTCATAGAAGCCAGCAAGCGGCACGATGGCTCGCCCCTTATCGAGCAGTCGCCTGAAGGTGGGGCGCTCTCGCAGCGTCTCAGAACGGGCGTTAAGGACCATTGGTCGTCCCGTCCAGTGGAGACCGAAGTGAGCACGAAGAACCCCAGTCTGCACAACGACGAGAGCCCTGTCCGTTGGACGAATCGTCGGGGCGGTCGCAGTCTCTGATGGGGTGATGGTGACGCCGAGTGTAAGGAAGAGTTCCTGGCTCTGCGCTGGACCGATCTGTTGTTCAAACCGTGCACACATACCTCTGCCCCTGTCGTTGCATCTGGGTTAAGGTTAGCCTATGTTCAGGTACGTGGGTGATAGAGCTGGTGGGTTGCCAAACAGACAAGCGAGTGTTGGTCCTCCGGGAGTTGTCGTTTCATCTGGCGGTGGATCGTGGGCGCGGTCCGGGTCGGCATGACGGTCCGTCCAGTCCTATCGCCTGGGTACGATCAAGATCGCCCAGACTCCAAGGATGGTATGACGCTGACGTGAGAGGTTGATGAAGGAGAAACGCGGAGCGATTTGGTTGCCGGTGCCCTTCTGTCCCATCGTCTCTTGCGGACGTACGGCGGCGCGTTGGGTGGAGTGCAGATTTTCGCGGGATCGGACTATCGGGTCGTCCCAACTCTTAGACTGAGGCAACTATGAGTGTCTTCGAAGACCTGACGGTCCGCATCCAACACTATGTTTGGCAACGGAGAGTGGAGTCCTGGGAGCATGAGGCGTCACCCAACCTCGACAAGGTGATCGATGCAGTCGTTGAACAAGCTGCTCCCCAGGCCTCGATGCGTGTGCTTGATCTTGGTTGTGGGTCTGGGCAAGTGACGCTGCGACTCGCTCCCTCGGTGGCCGAGATCACAGGAGTCGACATCTCGGAACGGATGGTTGCACGTCTGTTAGAACGTGCACAGGCCGAGGGGTACCACCATGTCAACGGGCGGGTATCAGCGCTTGAGCGTTTAGAGGTTCCCGCTGGCTCTCTTGATCTGATCGTGTCGAACTATGTCTTTCATCACTTAAATGATGATGGCAAAGCACGGGTCGTCGGTCTCTGTTACGGTTGGCTCAAACCGGGAGGGCGCCTTGTTGTTGGCGATATGATGTTTGGACGAGGCGGGACGACAGAGGATCGGCAGGTGATCCTTCAAAAGGTGAAACTTCTCGCTGCCAAGGGAGTTGGTGGCTACTGGCGGATTGCGAAGAATGCCCTGCGTTACTTGCTAAGAGTCCAGGAGAAGCCGATCGCTAAGGATCGCTGGATACAGCTTTTGCAGGCTGCCGGATTTACCGATGTCCACCTCGAGAGCGTCGTCAGTGAGGCAGGTGTGGTTGTTGGTGATAAGCCCCGCGTGGCAGGAGACCACCTGCACCGCGACTAGGGTAATGGCCGTAATGTTTGCAGAATAGTCGAACAACAGGCCTTCCTGGCACAGGAGCTTTGGAGAGGAGGTATTGGTGCGATCAGAACCCCCAAGTACCACTCCTCATCTGTTTGCGGATCGCAGTTAGCGGACCGTTTCTCTTCTCTTCCAAAGTCGCATCTCCCGTAACCGAAGGAGGTCTCTGTTGTGCAAAACCTCGATCCAAGTGTGGATAACGACGAGTCAACGATTCGTGGCGGGCTTGGCAAGATTACCTTCACCGAACTTCGCTCATCACCCTCGTTCAAACGTAAGCTACTCGCCCTTCTAGCGGTTATCGGCCCTGGCATCATCGTGATGGTGGGCGATAACGATGCCGGGGGAATCACCACCTATGCACAGGCGGGTCAGGCTTATGGCTACTCGCTGTTATGGCTCATGCCGGTGCTCGTCATTGTTCTTGCCGTCTCCCAGGAGATGGTGGTTCGGTTGGGGGCAGTGACCGGTGTTGGGCATGGAAAGCTCCTCAAGGAGCGTTTTGGTAGGTTCTGGGCCGCGTTTTCTGTGGTTGACCTGTTCGTCCTGAACCTGTTAACGCTCATTACTGAGTTCATTGGCGTCCGCTTTGCGCTTGGCTATTTTGGAGTCCCTCCTGCGGTGGCCGTGACACTGATGGGCATCGTGTTGGTGGCGGCGGTGGCAAGTGGACGATTTGAACGCTGGGAGCGTTTTATGCTCATCCTCGTCCTTGTGAGCCTCCTCGTGGTGCCGTTAGTGCTGCTCACACCTTGGCACGCAGGAGGTATCGCGACCGGACTGCTGATTCCCGGAGTCAAGGGCGGCATTACCTCGACCGCGACGATCTTCATCATCGGTATCGTTGGAACCACGATCGCCCCTTGGCAGCTGTTCTTCCAGCAGTCGAACGTGGTTGACAAGAGGATCACCCCCCGCTGGATCAAGTACGAACGCGCGGACACCTTCCTTGGCTCTATCGTGACGAACGTAGCGGGTGCCTTGGTGATGGTGGCGGCGGCGGCGGTATTCGTCGGCTTCAAGGTGGGAGCCTTCCAGAATGCCGGAGTTCTTGCTGAGGGGTTCGCCAAGCATGCTGGCTCCATCACCGGTGTGATCTTTGCGATCATCTTGCTCGAGGCCTCGCTGATCGGGGCCGCAACGGTGACACTCTCGACCTCGTATGCACTCGGAGACCTCTTTGGGGTCGACCAGTCGCTCAACACTCCGGTGCGAGAGGCCAAGGGCTTCTATGCCTCCTACGTGATACTTGTCGCCATCTCGGCTGGCGTGGTGCTGATTCCTTCGCTGCCGCTGAGCCTAGTCAACCTTGCCGTGCAGGTGTTGGCAGGCGTACTGTTGCCGAGCGCGTTGCTCTTTCTCCTCCTGCTCTGCAATGACAAGGGAATCATGGGTCCTTGGATCAATCCTCCGTGGTTGAACGTCGTGGCAACCTTTATCGTCTCGCTACTCTTGCAGTTGTCGCTGATTCTTACCCTTGTCACCGTCTTCCCAACCGTACCGGTAACGGGATTGCTCGTGGGAACGTTTATCCCTGTTGTGGTAGTGACGGTTGGTGTAGCCTACTACCAGTTCAAGGTGCGTGAACGAGAACAGATCGACAAGGCGGCCCGTCTGAGTTGGTCGATGCCTGCATCTGCGTTACTGCACCGTCCTGTCCAGTCACGAGGCCGGAGTCTCATTCTTCTCTTTGTTCGGGTCTATCTCATTATCGCCGTCGTGCTGATGGTCATCAGTTTCCTCCGTCTCGGATCCTGAATGTCTCTGGGCGCTCCTGGTCAAGAGGCGCTCGCACTCGTGGGTTACCAGACGATGGTACGAGCATAACGCAGCCGGGGTCGGGCATGGCCCTCGATTCGGGTACTACGCTCACCGTTGATGACGGGAGTCGCTACTCGCTCAGCGCCTCTTGTCGGCGTCGCCAGGCCGGTGCGATGGTTCGTGGGAGGACGTCATCGACGGTCACCGATCCGAGCAACAGCCCGCTGTCATCCACCACCGCCAACGCAGCGAGGTTGTAGTCGGCCATCAGCACGGCTACTTCGCTGAGATCCGAGTCGGGTCGTACGACCGGAGGATCAGCTTCGGCGTGTTGGGCGAGGGTATCCTCTGGATCCGCACTGATGAGGGCGGAGATCGGAATCTGGCCAAAGAGACAACCGGAGTCGTCAGTGAGAAAGATTGACCACAAGTTGTGGGGGAGTGATTCTCGACTCCTGAGGTCGTCACAGGCATGGGCGATGGTGGCACCAGGGTTGAGCGTGATAACGTCGGTGGTCATCAGGCCACCGGCGGACTCTGGATGGTAGTTCAGTAGACGATTGATCGACTCGCGAGCGGGTTCGGGCACCGCGGCGAGCACACCTTCGCGCCGTTCCTGGTCGAGACTTAAGAGGAGGTCGACTGCGTCGTCAGGCTCCATTTCGCTGAGCAACTCGCCAACCTCAGCATCTGTCCGATGGCGAATGGCGTCGCGTTGCCTTGCAGGGGCGAGCTCCTCGACCACGTCGGCCTCGAACTCAGGATCTGCCTGCAGGGCACCGAGAATCTCTTGACCCTCAACCTCGGACGCCTCCTCAAGGAGGTCTGCGAGCTGGGCGGGGTGGAGCTTGCGGATGCTGCGCAGTTCAAGACGTTTGCGTGCACTTGGGACATGACCAACGAGAGGCACGAGGTCAAGCCAGTCGACAAGAGAGTGATCTCTGGCGGATCGCTTTGCCTTGAGCCACCGACTCCGGTGCGCCGTTGCCACATCGATAGAGATCGCGCGCCACAAGGTCCCCTGGAGGCCGAATCCGACATCCTTTGCAGTGACTAAACGCGGACGGAGCTTGGATTTCGCCCAGATGAGGTGATGGTTGAGCAGATCGCGCTCGATCAGGATCTCCTGTGGACGTCGCTCGAACGGAGAGAACTCGGCGAGGGCCTGATTGGTCGAGATCGACTCATCGGAGAGGTGCTCAAGTTTGTCGCTGGAGATGAAGATGGAGACGTCGTTGACCGAGACTAAGAATCCAGTGAGGACCGGGTATCTTGATTCCTCAAGTCGTAGGACTGCGTCCTCGACCTTGCCAATCTCTGATCCCTGCACAAAGACGGGATTGCGGACAACCTCGGTAAACCATAGGAGTTGTTCCATTAGATGGATAAGTGTAGCACCTAGGACCGCAGTTAGGGTAGATTCCTTGACCGGCTCACGAGGCTACCGTCCGGTAAGCTGTCGTTCATGAGATGGTGGGACCCACAACGACTGCTGGGTTCGCCGTTCTCGTCTGTTGTGGGTGAGGATGGTGGACGACTGCTGCGGCATCGATCAGCTGGCAAGGGGATGTGAGGGACGTTTGACCATCCAACAGCGGATCAAGCAATACGAGCGGCCCCACAAGCAGGTACCGAGCGGTCATCGCCACCTTGGGGTATCAGATACCTGGTCGACGACGAGAAGCCAAACTTTTGGCTTGCGGACACATCGGGCGATAGCTGGTTGGTGTGCGACGTCCCTTGTCAACCAGGTCGCTCGCAAGAACCAGCTGGCTGAGGAGAGAACCGTTAGCGTTGGCACCTCGATCGTCAAACACTGCCTTCTTGTTGCCCCACCAGCTCGTGGCGACCGCCTGGATCGACGGTGGGATCACCACCAAGGGAACGGTGTTGCGCGTATCGCTAGGCGTGCCCTCGAAGTCGCCTCAACTGCGATACTCAAGCAGGTGGGCGTGGTTCGTACGGATCCCAGGCGTCGCTACAGTGGCGATGGTGCACGTGGAGAGTCGGCTCTAGAGGTGCCCAAGGGGCGATCGATACAATCGACACAACCCGTTGGCAGTGGTGTGGCGGCAGCTGGCATGCTCCCTACCGATCAGGCCACCGCGACCGCGCAAGGCAAGCGGGCAAACTTCGGCAGAAGAACCGCGAACAAGGAAACCCCACCTCCCTTGGGGGTGTGCTCTCTGGCGCAAC
Source organism: Actinomycetes bacterium (assembly GCA_021819725.1). The sequence continues at coordinate 12,117 of JAKAQR010000015.1, read as the reverse complement.
AGCGTATCGACGGGAGTGCACCAGCTCTGTGCCAGCGGTGGAGGTCTGTTGGGCAAAATGGCTGGGTGTGTGGGACTGATGGAATGGCGCTTGTCGCGCATGGATAACAAGTTACGAATCGCCTTCACCCTCTATCGAGGGAATCCGCATTCTGGCGGGCAAGGCGTCTATACGGCCTTTCTCACCAGGGAGCTCGCTGCTCTAGGTCATCACGTCGAGGTCTTTTCGGGTCCCCCGTATCCTGAGCTCGACGCGCGAGTCGTGTTGCGCAAGGTACCTGGTCTTGATCTCTTTCGTGAACCGGACCCCTTCCGTATTCCAAGACCCTCTGAATATCGCAGCGTCGAAGACCTGCTAGAGGTGGGGCTGATGAGCATCGGGGCCTTTCCCGATCCAAAGGGCTTTGGGTGGCGCTTGCGGCACCACTTCGATGAGCTACGTCGTGATTTTGATGTTATCCACGATAACCAATCGCTCAACTGGACACTTGCGAAGTTGGCTCGATCGGGCACGCCAGTGCTGTCATCGATTCATCACCCTATCAGCGTCGACCGTCGGCTTGCACTCGCAGCGGCGTCATCGATGAAGGCACGGGTGGGACTCCGTCGTTTCTATAGTTTTATCCCTATGCAGGTAGCGGTGGCACGAGAGCTGCCGCGTATTCTGACGGTTTCGACCTCATCAGCCGGTGATCTGGCGCGGGAACTAGGAATCGACCGGCGTCGGATCGCGATTGTCCCGATTGGGGTTGACACCGACCTCTACGCCCCTCAACCCGATGTCCATAGGGAGAGGGGGCTGGTCTGCACCACGGCAAGTGCTGATGTCCCTCTCAAGGGGCTGCGGTATCTGATCGAGGCGATCAGTCTCCTGCAAGATACCAGGTTGATCATCATGGGGCCACATCAGAATTCGACGGAACTCCCCCTGCTGATCGCTCGGTTCGGACTCCAGGACAGAGTCACGGTGACGGGAGTCCTTTCGCGCGAGGAGATGGTGCAGATTTACGCCCGCGCAAGTGTCGCAGTCGTCCCATCACTCTACGAGGGTTTCTCGTTGCCTGCGGTCGAGGCGATGTCCTGTGCAGTCCCGTTAGTCGCCTCGCGCGGTGGCGCACTGCCTGAGGTTGTTGGGGATGCGGGAGCGATGACAACGCCGGGTTCAGCACGTTCGCTTGCCGAGGCGATCGAGTCGGTGCTTGCCTCCGGCACGGTAGCGTTGGAACGCGGTTTGTACGCCAGAGAGCGAGCCATCGCGAGATTTTCGTGGCGGAGCACGGCTTCGGCTACGGTTGGTTACTATCGGGATCTCTTGAGGTTAGGAGCTTGATTAGTTTTCGTTGGGAGGCGCTCGGCGATGTCCAGGGCACCAAGGTTCTTGACCTCGGTGCTGGAACTGGTCGGCATCTGCGAGCCTTGGACGCCCGTGGGGCGTGGGTCGTGGCGGGAGATCTCCGGCCAGAGGTCCATGCGGCATCGGGCGGAGTCGTGCAACTCGACGCGCATCACCTCCCGTTCCGTGACGCTAGCTTTGACCTTGTGGTGATATCGGAGGTGCTTGAGCACGTTCCATCGCCTCTTCTCGTTCTCCGCGAGTGTGCACGAATCGTCGGCCCAGGTGGACGCGTCGTAGTTTCGGTACCGCGCTGTGGCCCCGAGGTGATCAATTGGCTGATCTCACTTGAGTATCACCGCGTCCCTGGTGGCCACATCCACATCTTTACGCGGCATGAACTGCGAGAGCTTAGCCGCAGGGCAGGAATGACGGTGGAGTGGATGCACCATAGTCATGGATTGCACAGCCCGTATTGGTGGCTCAAGTCCTATGTGGGCGTTGAGAACTCTGGCACGGTCTGGTTTGTGCGACGCTATGAGCGATCGCTGGTACGTGAACTCATGGGCCAATCCCCGGTCTTGACGCGGATGGAGCGTGCGCTCAACCCAGTGCTCGGCAAAAGTATCGTGCTCTACCTGAGAGTCGATGACCGATGATCGAGTTTGAGACGACATTGGACGCCATCGGTGCACTGCAGGACCACCGCGGGATGATTCCATGGGCCGCTGGTCACCACGCGGATCCATGGAACCACACCGAGGCGGTTATCGCATTGGCGCTTGGTGCGCGATACCATGCCGCTCGTCGTGGTCTCGGTTGGTTGACTCGCGTGGCCAATCGAGACGGGTCATACTGCCAGTTCTTTACGACATCGGCCGTGCTTGAGCCACGTATCGATCTCAATAACTGTCTCTATCCAGCGGTTGGAGCCCTCGCGTATCTGGTGAGTTCCCGGGATGTCGCTAGCGTCCGTGACTTTGCGATCTCCTTTGATGTGACGGTCGATTTTGTGCTGCGACGACAGCGCAGCGATGGTTCGTTCCCTTGGGCGCTCGCACCGGATCGGACTCCACTTGAGGGCTCCTTGTTGGCTGGTTCGTCGGCAATGGTGCTCTCGCTTGAGGCGATTGAGGCGCTTGATGCGCTACTCGGCAGGAATCGCCCACACGTCAAGGAGGCGAGCGCTGCACTCGGCGCCTATATCTGCGACCCTGCGAGTCGTTTTCTCGCGAAGGATGCTTGGGCGATGGACGGCTATTATCCAGTCCTCGCTGGCGTCCTCGATGACGCTGATGCGAGGCGTCGTATGCAGGAGTTCTTGGAGCGACACTATGTTCCGGGAGCTGGCGTGCAGGCCATCGCAAACAGCTCTTGGGTCACCACAGCGGAGACGGCAGAGGCGGCGATGGCCATGATTCGCCTGGGGGAACTGCGTCAAGCACGGCAGATGCTCGATGATATCGAGGCTCTGCGACGTAGCGATGGCGGTTATCTCACCGGTTGGGTATGGCCCGATCGGGTGAGTTTCCCAGCCGATGAGAGGAGTGCGTATTCAGCGGCAGCGGTCATTATCGCCCGGTATCTCTTAGGGCTAGGGAGACCGGTGGGATTGGTCGAAGGAATCTTAGCGCGCGAATGAGGGCGCCGTGGTGCGTCGTAGCGCGACGAGAGGGCCGCTGCGTTCCACGAGCGTAAAGCCCGAGTGGAGCGCAGCGGTCATCACCTCAAAGGGTGGGCGACCTCCACGGCTTGGATCTTCGAAGACATCGTCGATCACGAGGGTTCCGTCGTCGGCGAGCAGTGCAATGGCACAGAGATAATCGGTCCATGTGGAGAGTGCATCGTGACCGCCATCGATCATGATCATCGAGAAACCGGGGCGTAGCAAGTGAGTGAGCACCTGGCTTGGGGTTACCATGACCGTTACCCATTCGCGGAGCCCAGCGAGTTCGAGTGTATCCATGAGGACGGAGATCGAATCGAGACGCCCATGGACGCGGTCGATGATTGCTGGATCGAAGTAGGGGAACGGGGGCTGCATCTCGATCGATCCTAGATGGCGATCAACAGTAATGAAGCGGCGATGGTGGCGTTGCGCCATCGTCCCAATGATCACCGTCGACCGGCCACAGTAGCTCCCGATCTCAAGGATCGGTCCCCTGGATCTGGTGATCGCGCCTTCGGTGAAGTCAGCCAGAACTGCGAGCTGGTCTGGGGAGAAGTAGCCAGGCACGGTTGATGCAAACGTGAGCGCCAAGCGTCGATCACTATCGTGCTGGTCCAACGCGGTATCTTTATCCAACGCGGTATCCTGGCTCGCGGGCCCGATCGGGAACACATGCGACTGGATCGTTCCTCAGTTGGGCGGTTCCCAACCCTGGCCCGATCCATCGTCTAACCTGTAGCGTCGTCGTGGGGGACTCCCTATGACAGAAATGAGTTCAATCGACCCGCGTAACGGTCGCGGAAGCGCAGATTGACCCGGTAACGCTCCAGTGTTTGCGTGAGCAATCGTTCCCCTGCTGGTAGTTTATGGGTCTCGAAGAACGAGAAGATCTGGGCAGAACGTTGATAGATGGTCGGCGAGATCAAGGTTGGAAGCGACCCAAAGGCGAGGTCGTAGCTGTTTGCCGGCAGTCGCGCAAGGAGATCGTCGAAGTGTGAGAAGGCGAAGTCAAGCCCTAACTCGGCGACCGCTTCGTTGGCGATCACTCGGTTGAGCACAAAGGCACCATCTTGTGAGCGAATCGAGGTCAAAATCATTGGCAGGAGGCGACTGATCAGTGACGGCTGTCGGAAGTCAGCCAGGGCGAGGAGGTGTCGTCGCTCGTCAAGTGGGTCAAGTGGGTTGCGATAGCGATCCAGCATGAAGGCAAACTCTGAGTCGTCGCCGTGTCTGGCGACGGTGGCGAGTACGGCAGAGGCGAGATCACCACTTGGTCCCCCAACGCCGCTCATCTCTTCGCGGAACCACTGGAGGGCTTGGGCACGGACCTCTGGATCATCGGCGATCGTGCCAAGGGCAGTAAAAGCGACCGAACGCGCGACCTTTGTCAGCGGTGTGTCCGAATCGTTGGGCTCCATTCCGAGAGTTTCGATCACCGGGGTAAAGATCGAGCTGGTTAGTTGTGCCACGGAGGCTCGTTCCTCCTCCAAGGCGATGCGCTGCAAAAGCCCAAGGGAGGACGCGACGACCTGGAGGACGTTGGGGTCGGTTTCGCTGATGCAATAGGTGAAGAGTTGGATCGCATCAGCGAGGCTCGCCTGGTTGGAGAGAACCATCGCCCATGTATCCGCGATGAGATTGAAGCGCTCGAGCATCTCAAGATCGCCGAAGTGCTCGCACAGTCCAGGGAGTACCTGGGGGGAGTAGCGCGTTCGATAGACGCCGATGCCGCCGGCGTTGACGATAATCGGGCCTCGGTCTGCGTTGATCACGTGGTCCTGTTGGCCGAGGACAGTTCGGTGCTCGTGGCCGTCTAGCTCACGGCTCACCACGGGGATCAGCCAACTCGTTCCGATTTCGCCAATGGGATCAGTCTCCTCTCCGAGGAAACGGAAGGGAGTCTGTGAGAGTCGCACGCCACTAGGCAGTGCATCGACGCTCACGAGGGGGTGCCCGCCCTGGAGAATCCACGTGTTCATCATCTCGGTGACTGGCTCATCACTTGCCTCTTCGAGCGATTTCCAAAGGTCCTCCGTCTCGGCGTTTGCATGAAGATGGCTGTTCAGGTAACGTCGCACGCCATTCTTGAAGGTCTCCTCACCGAGGTATTGCTCCATCATCTTGATGACTGAGCATCCCTTCTCGTAGGTGAGCAGATCGAACATGTTTTCCGCGTCTGACGGTGCGATCACCGGAAACTCGATCGGTCGTGTTGAGGGAAGACCGTCGATATTGAGGGCGCCAAGCCGAGCGATGCCAAAGGAGTCCCACTTGTGCCAGTCAGGGTTGAAGGCATCGGAGGCACTTGTCTCCATAAAAGTTGCGAAGGCCTCGTTGAGCCAGATGCCGTTCCACCACTTCATGGTCACTAAGTCACCAAACCACATGTGTGCGATCTCGTGACAGACTACATCACAGATGCGTTCTAGCTCTGTCTGGCCTGCCCGCGTCTCGTCGACGAGGAGTGCAGTCTCCCTAAAGGTGACGGCGCCGAGATTCTCCATGGCACCGAAGGCGAAGTCGGGGATCGCGAGAAGATCCAGCTTCGGTGCAGGATAGGGTATCTGGAACCAATCCTCGAAGTACGCGATGGCGTGGTTGGCAACACGGAGGGCAAAACCGGTGAGCGCCTCCTTGCCCGGCGTGTGGATGACGCGGATTGGCACTCCGTTTGCAACAATCGGAGCCGTCATGCGCAGATCGCCAACGACGAAGGCGAGTAGGTATGTCGACATCACCATCGTGGTTTCGTAGAGGTGTCTCGTGAAACCCGCATCCTCACTTGGCTTCGTTTCGTGCTCTGGATAGTTCGAGATGGCCTGCAGTGAGGTTGGTGTCTCAAGCGTGATGGTGAAGGTCGCCTTCATGTCGGGCTCATCGAAGCACGGGAAGGCCTCTCGAGCGCCAGTGGACTCGAACTGTGTAGTCGCCATGTTGTGGGTGACCCCGTGCTCATCGTTGTAGGTGGAGCGGTAGAGACCCGACAGGTCGGCGCGTAGCTTACCAGAGAACTCCAGTTGGATCTGCGCATCAACCCCACTCGGTAGCGGAGCAGCGCATTGGAGCCGGACGATCTCGTGGGCGGGGTCGACCGTCACCGACACCGGCTCTCCGTTGAGGCGTGCGGCTGAGACGTCAAGGTCGAGGGCGTTCAACTCGACGGTGGTGGTCTCGTCGTTGACGCGCACAGTGATGGTCTCCGCTCCAAAAAAACTCTCTTCGTCGGGGTTGATATGGAGAAAAAGGTCGTAGTGGATCGGTTCGACGGAACGGGTTAAGCGGTATGGGTTATCATCTCTCACCTCAACTACGATAGCCGAGATCCTCGCGAGGGTCGAGCCCAGCACGAGGAAACGTCGTCGACCGGCACGGTTTTTATGTCGCAATCATGGTGAAAGGTTGCGATCACGACGAGGGCTCTTCGCTCCGCCGGCAGTCCGCGGGGAGTCATTGCGCGTTGCGGGGAGTGGCTCGCCCCTGGGTGCTCCTAGGCTAGGACCCCGTGAAACCAGTTACTGTCTTGGGGTTTGGATCTGCCATCGTCGATGTCTCGACCGTCGTTGTTGAGTCACAGCTCCGCCAGCTCGGGCTGACCAAGGGGTCGATGCGCCTGGCGACACGTGAGGAGCAGCAGCGTATCATTGCGGGCCTTCCGGGGGAGTGGGAGCGACATGGGGGTGGGTCCGTCGCCAACGCGTTGGTGGGCCTCTCACTGCTCGGCGTTCAGAGTGCGCTCTATACCGCAGTTGGCGAGGATGATGAAGGGTCGCTCTTCGCGCAGGATCTCAGCGAGCTCGGCGTAGAGGTCGTCCTCTCCGAGCAGCACTACGCTGAAGGAACTGGTCGTTGTGTCGTACTCGTCACGGAGGACGGGCAGCGCACGATGCTGACCTATCTAGGCGCCTCCCAGGAGTTGACGGCGGAGCTCTTTCCTTTCAAGATTGCAACGGGGACGCCGTACCTCTTCATCGAAGGTTATCTCCTTGACGTTCCTGGCCTTGGAGATCGCCTGTTTGATGTGGCTCGAACGGCCCGTCGCTATGGTACGAAGGTTATTTTCAGTCTCTCAGACGCCAGCTTGGTCGAACGACATCGCAAGAGTCTGCAGCGGTCGCTTCCGGCGAGCATCGATTATCTGCTCGCCAATGGCGAGGAGGCGAGTGCCTTCAGTCAACGGAGTGACCTTGACCAGATTGTGGAGGTGCTATCCGGTATGCGGTTCTCTGGTGCGATTACCCTTGGTGATCATGGGGCCGTCTACTTCGGTGCAGATACCTATGAGTACCTCGAGGTACCTGACTATGCTTCGGCGGTCGATACGACTGGAGCTGGTGATCTGTTCGCCGCAGGTTTCATAGCGGGACTTGTTCACGAGTTGCGTCCACTCGACGTCTTGCGACTTGGACAATCGTTGGCAGCCGAGGTGATCGCCCATCCAGGGGCACGCCCACTCGTGGACCTTGGTGACTGGCTGAGCCAACATGAGCCAGATCTGGCCAACACCTGAATAGGAACTCCTCGTACGGTTGCACTAGTGAGGGGCGCTCGATGCCGTTCGGCGTTGATCCAGCGAGAGGTACGCGAGCGCGATGCCGATGACGACGATTGCGGCGATCACGGGTAGGTCAGTGATCGGGATCGTCTGGTCGAGGACGGCGAAGGTGAAAGCGGCTCCGACACTTCCGACGGAGTAACTGGCGTAGACCATCGAAAAAGCGGCACCATGGAGATGCGCCGCAAATTGATGCGTAGCTGCGTAGCTGCGGAGACCGTTGATTGGAGCGATAAAGCCGCCAAAGACGAAGAGAAGCCCCCCAAGGAAAAGTTCGCGGTGGTCGCCGAGGGCACTCGCGATGAGACAGCCCGATAATCCAATGAGGAGGAGGGCGATTCTTCGCAGTGGTCGGATGCCGATTGAACGCGTTCCAAGGTGGGCATAGAGGGTCCCTCCAAGGATGGATCCGACCGAAAGCAAGGCCATGGAGATCGCCCCAAAGGGTGGCTGATGGATGAGATCCGTACAGATGGGGACGATCGAGACGACGACCATTCCCTCGACCATTCCCTCAGCGGCACTGAGGACCCAGAGCCATGAACGAAGGTTGAGACGCGGTGCTTCCTTCGGCGTGGGTGCTGCGCGAGGGCTCTCTCCAAGAAGCAATGGAGTGGTGATGGCGAGGATGGCGGGCGTGATGAGCAGGCCATGTGAGCCTACGAGGACCACCTGTAACGAGACCAGTAGCGGGGCAAGGAGGTAGGCGAACTCGAGCGCAACCGCATCCCAAGAGAGGTAGCGTTGGAGCGATTGGGACTGCAGCCGAAGCGTCAACAGCTGTCGGAGTTGGCCACTACCGAGGGCCGTGAGGACGCCGGACAACAACGCCCCAGGGAGGCTTACCCACAGCAGTGGATGGATGAGACTGGCGAGAACCAACGCGATATCGGCCAGCGCGAGGAGTGTGAGGGTCGAGCGGGTTCTAAGCCGACCGACGTGCACGCCAAGAGGTGTAGCGACGATCCCGACAACGGAGAGCTCGCCCATCCCAAGCGCGCCAACCACGAGTGAGGCGAAGCGAAAATTCGCTCCTGATCCGATGGCGTACTCGATGACGAGAGGGAGCAGTGCAACGGGCAGGCGGAAGCTGCTCGCAGGCAGGAGCCAGCGGAGGTAGGTGGATCGATCACTTGGGATGCTCATGATGGCTGATCGTTTCGTTTTTTCATCAAGTCTGGGCTAGTTTGGTAAGGGGTTTCTGCTGTGCCTGCGGGAACGCCTGTAAGTTTACGCCGCGATTGTGCGGCGACCGGTTCCTAAAGGACGTGGTGGATGTCGCTCGGATTGGAACAGTGTGGGTTAATTGGGGATCTTCACACCGGGGCGGTCGTCTCGAATGAGGGGGCGGTGGAGTGGCTTTGCGTGCCCCGCTTTGACTCTGATGCATGCTTTGCGCGCCTGCTTGGCGATGACGGTAACGGCTTTTTTCAGATAGCGCCGGATACGCCAACATTTCGTTCGGAACAGGTGTATGAGAAGGGCACCCTTGTTCTTTCCACCACGTTTTCCACCCAGACGGGTTCGGTTCGGCTCCTCGACTTCATGCCGATTCGTGAGGAACATGCACGGATTGTGCGCATCGTCCAGGGTCTGGACGGCTACGTCGACATGAAGGCCACTCTCTCGTTGCGCTTTGACTATGGGGTTGCGATTCCATGGGTTCGCCATATCGAGCGGGGCCTGTCGTTCGTTCTCGGTCCCAACGCCGTGCTGTTGGAGTCAGGCGTCGAACTCGAAGGTAAGGACATGATGTCGGTCGGTCAATTCCGCGTGCGTGAAGGCGAGGAGATGGATTTTGTCCTCGTCTTTTACGGGTCAACCGAGAAGATTCCCAGGCAGGTTCGTCCACGCGAGGAGTTGACGCGAACCCGCGCGTTTTGGCGAGGTTGGATCGCGGAGGCGAAGGAGGATTATGGTCATTACGACGCCGCCGTTCGTCGTTCGATGATCACCCTCAAAGCGCTCACCTATGCTCCTACTGGTGGGATGGTTGCGGCGTTGACGACGGCACTGCCCGAACAAATCGGAGGTAGTCGCAACTGGGACTATCGATACTGTTGGTTGCGGGATGCCACCTTTGCGCTCTACGGCTTCCTACAACGCGGACATCCAGTCGAGGCACGTGCCTGGCGCTCCTGGCTCTTACGGGCGATCGCGGGTAGCGCCGACCAGCTCCAGATCATGTACGGCGTCGCTGGGGAACGAAGAATCCCAGAACTTGAGCTCGATTGGCTAAAGGGCTACCGTGATTCTCGTCCGGTACGTATCGGTAACGCGGCATCGGGGCAGTTCCAGCTCGACGTCTATGGAGAGGTCGCCGATGTGCTCTATCAGATGTTGAACCACGGCATCAAGCCTGATGAGAACGCGTGGGAGATCCAACGGTACTTGACCGACCACGTGGTCTCGGTTTGGGAACAGCCCGATGATGGCATCTGGGAGATTCGTGGCGACCGACAACACTTCACCTACTCGAAGATCATGGCGTGGGTAGCGATCGACCGGGGCATCCGAACCCTCGATCTACTCGGCTACGATGGCCCCCGCACGCTCTGGGATCGGGAGCGAACCCGCCTAGCAGAGCGGATCCTCAGCGAGGGCTACAGCGAGAAGCTTGGCTCCTTCGTGCAGGCGTTCGGCTCTGAACGGCTTGACGCCTCGGTGTTGCTTGCGCCGATCATGGGGTTCATCGATGCGAAGGACCCGCGCATGGTCTCGACGGTCGATCGGATTCAAAAAGATCTCTCCGCTGATGGTTTTATCCTCCGGTACCAACCCGATGCTGGTGTCGATGGGATCGATGAGCCAGAGGGAGTCTTCTTGCCCTGCTCGTTCTGGTTGGTGGAGAATCTTGCCATGCAAGGTAAGGTGGATGAGGCCGAGGAGATGTTGGAGAAGCTGATCGGTGTCGCGAATCCGCTCGGGATCTACTCCGAGGAGTACGATCCGACCCAACGGCAGATGTTGGGCAACTTCGCCCAGGCCTTTACCCATGTAGGTCTGGTCAATGCGGTTCAGCGTGTAGTGCACGCGCGACAACATGCTCACGAGCTCAAGCCATAACCGATGGCTTGGTCTGGCTTTACGCCTCAGCGTGTTCGTTTGGCGGCTGCCAGGCTGGCGGGACGTTGAGGCGTATTGCGTCATGATGGGCAACGACAGTCGACGGTGATTGAGAGAGGAAATGCGATGAGGAAAATACCATTTGTCCTGTTCGGAGCGACTGGCGACTTAGCAAAAAAGATGCTATTGCCGGCCCTTATGACGGTCTTTCGTGATCACCAAGGTTATCGCCTCCAGGTAGTCGGTGTAGCCGATACCGAGCATAGTGTCGAGAGTTTCCGCGAGTATGTCGCGGCCCTCCTGATCGACTCGGGCCACTTCGACAAGGCCCAGATCGAGGAGTTTGTTGCTGACGTGGTCTATGTCCGGGGTGACTACGGCGCGGAGGATCTCTACGAGGAGTTAGCAACGGTGATCGAGTCGGATGCGGAGCCGATCTTCTACCTTGCGATACCTCCGCGTTTCTTTGAGGTCGTGGTCGATCGTCTTGAGGCAGCCGGATTTGCCGAGACAGGACGGGTGATGGTCGAGAAGCCCTTTGGTCGAGACCTCGCAGATGCTCGCCAGCTCTCGAGCGTCCTGACGAAGGCATTTAGTGAGACTCAGATCTATCGGATTGATCATTTTCTCGGCAAAGAGGCTGTCCAGAACCTGCTGGTATTTCGGTTCGCCAACTCCATTCTTGAACCGCTGTGGAATCGCAACTATGTCTCGAGGATCGAACTCAACATGCTTGAGGACTTCGGGGTTGAGGGTCGGGGGGCGTTTTATGATAGCGTTGGCGTCCTGCGAGACGTGGTGCAAAACCACCTCCTCCAACTCCTCTGCCTGCTGTTAATGGAGCCCCCGCTGTCGATGAGTTCTGATGCGGTTGCCTCGGAGCGGGTCAAGGTACTCTCCTCAATGGAGCCCTTCTCCTTGGCTGAGTCGGTGCTCGGGCAGTATCGCGGTTACATGAACGAGCCAGGCGTGACTCCTGGCTCCTCGACTCCTACCTTCGTAGCCGTTCGTGTCCGTTTGAACTCGTGGCGGTGGGCAGGCGTGCCAGTGTTTATCCGGGCTGGGAAGGCGGTCGACGAGACCAAGACGAATGCGATCATCGAGTTTCGGTCGCCGCCGACACTGATCTTTGACTCAAATGACACCCACCATCAGCCGGAACCGAATCGTTTGATCTTCGAATTTAAGCCCCAGGATCTAATCGATCTGCGGATGCAGGCCAAGGTGCCCGGTCCTAATCTTCGCTCCGCTCCGGTCTCCTTGGAGGTGGGTCGTGCTAGCGGTCAGGTGAAGGGAGAAGAGCCCTACGCGCAGCTGATCGACGATGTGACCCGCAACGATCAGTCGCGATTTGCATCGGAAGAGTCGGTTGAGGCGGCGTGGCGGGTAGTATCACCACTACTTGATCAGCCAGCTTCTCTCCTCTACGGCGCAGGCACCGGTGGCCCAAGGGAGGCAGACGGTCTAGTCAGCGAGTTTGGAGGTTGGTGTTAAATGG
>JAKAQR010000051.1 GCA_021819725.1 Actinomycetes bacterium | reverse complement strand
CCCCCACCGTCAGAGCGGTAGTGTGCAATACGTTCTGGTGACACTGGTCGCCGCTATGGCGACGTACCTCGTGGTACCGGTCGTTCGCAGGATCGCCTTTCGGACTAATCAGGTGGTTCCGCCTGGGGGCCGTATGGCCCATCTCAAACCGACACCAACCCTGGGTGGTATCGGCATGTTGGTGGGTTTTGGCGCTGCCATGGCCGTAGGCAGTATGCTGCACGCGTTTCGGCCAGTATTTGTTGACTCGTCTGAACCCGCCGGGGTTGTCTTAGCGGCGATAGCGATCACCGGTATCGGCGTGATCGACGACGTATGGAATCTCTCGGCTCCCGCCAAAGTCGCCGGACAGGTGTTGTCGGCTTCGTTGCTGTGGATCTTCGGCGTGACCATGTTCTGGTTCAAGGTTCCGTTCGCAGGTATCGTTGTGCTATCGAACTCGCTGACGCCGTTACTGACGGCAATCTGGGTCATCGCAATGGAGAACGCCATCAATCTCATCGACGGCCTCGATGGACTGGCATCAGGCATCGTTGCAATCGCCTCACTGGCGTTTGGCCTCTACTCGCTGAGGCTTGAGGCTCTCGGCCAACTGCCGAGTTCGTCGATTGGTCCGTTAATTGCGTTTGCGATCCTCGGGGTTTGCGTCGGGTTTTTGCCCCACAATTGGAACCCCGCAAAGATTTTCATGGGTGACACCGGTGCGATGCTCCTGGGGTTGTTGTTGGCTGCGAGCACGTCCGTGGTTGGAGGCCGAACCGCCAACGTCTCTGATCAGACGTTCTTCTTTTTTGCTCCATTGGTAATTCCATTCGTCATTCTAGGCGTTCCCATGGCGGATCTGGTGTTCTCGGTGCTCCGGAGAACCGCGCACCGCGTGAGTTTTGCGACCCCAGACAAGAAGCATCTCCATCATCGGCTGATGGAGATGGGACATGGTCCGAGACGGGCAGTGGCCATTCTTTGGGCCTGGACCGCGATCCTCTCAGCGTTTGCGCTCCTGCCTACCTACGTTGGGGGGCTTGGGTTCGAGCTCCCGATCGCCGTTGCCGCGGTAGGCGTCCTGCTGTATACCTTGTTCCATCCGGACCTTCGAGGAACGCACTCACGGAGTGGGCGAGCAATGCAGGTCATTCGTCGGAATAAAGAGGTGCGATGACGCTAACTTCGTGCCACAGGACAGCTTCAGCTAGCACTGATTTGAGCGGCGAGTTCACCACTGGCGCAGGTAGGCGATCCTCGGAGTAGTGGGCGCTAACGGCGGTTACATAGGTCTGGCGAATGGCAAACAGCCTCGGCTGGGTCGTCGCATGCGAGCGCGCATGGTGGTTGGACCCCGTTGTGCAGCGGACAAGTGTGCAGCGCCGCAAGCTCGTAGTGACACCGTTGATGAGGATGGCCCGTGGTAATTGCAGTGAGTTTCCTTCGTTCGTTTCAGGATGGCAGTTGGGCGGCGGTTAGCTGGTAAAGTAGTCTAGGTTTGGTTCGGAAGAGGGTTATCGTGGAGAGCCGGTCAGTTGCCCGGGGTATGGTAGCGAGTTTTAGTGAAGCGATCGCCAAAATGATCGAGTCCTTTGGGACCATGGTCCTCTCGTTGGTCATCGCGGTTGTCGTTGGTCAGTGGGTGCACTCCTGGGCTTGGGGTGTGGGGATCGCGGTGTTCGGAGTCGTTGGCTCCATTCTGTCGATGTACTACCGGTCCAAGGCCGAGCTCGATAGCGCGCCAGTCCCCGTGAAGGCACGTCATCCGGAGCGCGGTGGGGTTTCGCACCTGCTGGAGTCGGATCTTGAGCTTTCTGACGAGGTACGTCAGGCTGATGCCTGGCTGAGGAGGAGACACTAGGGTGTCGAGTGCGTCGACTCAACCCGAGGTGAGCATCGCCAAAGGGTTTCTTGTTCGGTTACTGATCGTTGCTCCGGTCGCGGTCGCGATCTCCTGGGCACTTGCTGGCGATCGTGGACTCTGGTCTTCGCTCTATGGCCTTGGTCTGGTTGCCGCCAACTTCGTGATCATGGCGCTGTTCTTTCGGGAGGGGGCTAAATTTGGCATGACCGGGTTGATGGCTGCCGCCTTCATCTCCCTGCTGGTCGGGCTCGGGGTACTCACCGCAGCGGTCATACCGGTTGCGCATGCTCATTGGATGAACCTTGTCGTTTTCGGGCTCGTTGTCATTTTGGGTCACCTAGCGGCGGTAGTCATTGAGGCACGCCGCGTATCGGGTCGTCTTGGCGATAACGGACTGGCTCCGTGGAGACTTGTTCCATGATTTTCGCAGGTATCAACTTTCCTCCGATCGCGGAGCTTTTGAACTGGAAACCGATCGCCTTTGGTTCCACGGCGTTCATGTTCAACAAGATTGCCGTGTTGACCTTGCTTTCTGCCGCGATCACCCTCGTGCTGTTCTTCGTGGCCGGTCGGCGTCAGCAGCTCGTTCCTCGTGGTATCCAGAACATCATGGAGTCAGCAGTGGACTTCATCACCAATTCAGTGGTGATCGACGTGATGGGCCAAGAGGGGCTCGCTTGGGTTCCCTGGCTGACTGGGCTGTTCTTTTTCATCCTCTTCAATAACCTGTTCGAGGTTATCCCCTTTATTCAGATGCCCGCTACGGCAAGAACGAGCGTGACGATCCCTCTCGCACTGATCGTCTATGTCACTTTCATTGTGGTCGGTATCAAGAAACAGGGTTTTGGCCGCTACTTCAAGTCGGCGCTTGTGCCTAGCGGTGTCCCGGTAGCACTCCTCATTCTCCTGGTCCCGATCGAACTACTCTCAACTTTTATTGTCCGACCTTTTGCTCTCGCCGTTCGTCTCTTTGGCAATATGTTGGCAGGTCATCTACTGTTAGTGACGTTCGCAGTCATCTCGGAGGCGTTGTTCGTGCGCAGCATTGGGTTGATCGTATTGCCGTTGCCCGCCGCTACCCTGGTGGTGTTGACCGGCTACGAGATTTTTGTAGGGTTTCTCCAGGCTTTCATATTCACCATCTTGACCGCCGTCTACTTAGGCGAATCTTTGGGAGGTGGGCACTAAGGAGTTTGTCCGGGTTCAACATTGGCATGAATGCCCGTAGAAGCGTTGGTAGCAGTTGTATGAATGGAGAGGAAAACAAGTCAAATGCATAGCATGATGGCGACAATGATCGCGGTAGCGGCGAATGTCAACTTACGAAGAGGGCTTGCTGAGCTTGGGTCAGGTCTTGCGTACGGTCTCGCAGCGCTCGGCCCTGGTATCGGTATCGGTATTATCTTTGGCCAGGCGATCTCGGCGATTGCGCGACAACCCGAGACGGCTGGTCCGGTGCGATCGCTTGCCTTTTTGGGGTTTGCGCTCGCTGAGGCCTTAGCCTTGATCGGATTCGTGGTCTTTGTTCTGTTGAAGTACACCGGTTAAGGAATCGCCCAGTGGTTTTCGGAGTAGTAACTCAGTCGCCGAACCCGATCCTCCCGTCGACCGGCGAGATAATCTGGTCGGTCATCTCCTTTGCCATCTTGTTGGTACTGTTGGTGAAGTATGCCTTCCCTCCTGTGGCCGGCATGATGGCAAAACGGACCGATAAGATACGCGACGATCTTGAGGCAGCTGAGTCGGCACGCCGTGATGCTGAGCGCCTCTTGGAGGAGCGTCGAGTCGAACTTGGCAGGGCGCGTGAGGAGGGTCAACGAATCATCGAGGATGCTCGGGCAACCGGGGAGGCATTGCGTCAGGAGGCGATTCAGGAGGCTCAGCGCGAGGCTCAGATGGTTCGTGAGCAGGCGCAACTTCAGGTGGCGGCCGAGCGCTCGCGGTTGATCCTCGAGCTTCGCAGCGAATTGGCGGGCATGGCAATCGAGCTCTCTACTCGTATTCTTGCACATGAACTTGCATCGAGCGAGGTGGATCCGCTGGTGGAGTCGTTCCTCGCGGAGGCGGATTCGGAGTAGCCATGAGAGAGCGAACCCGAGGCTTCGCTATTGCGACTCGCGATCTGTTGCGCGGCAGTGGTGCGTTGGCAAGGGGCCGAGACGAGTTAGTCGCCGTCGCCGATCTGGTGGCGGACTCTATTGAACTTGTCGACCTTCTTGTTGATCGTGGACTTCGGTCTGACGTTCGCCGTTCTATCTTGGATGAGATCCTGGCCGGCCGGATTGACAGGCGGATACTGGCGCTGGTCGGCTTTGTGATCGACTCCGAGTACGCAGGTGATATCCCTGAGGTGTTACACCAGCTCGACCAGGTTCTTGGGAGTACCTACGTATTCTCGGATGGTATCGAGATTGCAACGTCCGGGCGAGCACGCGGATATGCACGAGCGATCATGCAAGATTTGGATCGCGAGCAACGCATGACACTACTGGATGAGCTTGTTGGTGTCAACCAGCTCTTGGGGGAGGAGCTTGGATTGCGTCGGGTCCTGTCGGGGCTGGATGGCAATGCAGAGCAGCGAATACATATTGTGGAGGACCTCTTCCAGGACCGGATTTCGTCGAGTGCCCTGCTCGTCGTTCGGGCACTGGTGGCGACCACCAACCCCCGATCGCTCGAAGAGGCGTTAGAGAAGGTCATCACTGATTGTGCGGCACTGTTAGAGAGTCAGGTAGCGCGGGTCACGCTCGCGCGTGAAGTGAACGAAGTCTATCGTTCTCGCATAGCGTCATCACTGGAGCACCGCGCGGGTCACGAACTTGTTGTCGAGTGGCGAGTTGACGCATCTCTGATTGGTGGAATGGTGGCGGTCGTTGGCGATCGTGTGTACGACGTGAGCGTAGCTCGTGAACTACAGAGGGCCCAGCAGCTACTTGCCGGGCGTTAACAAGGAGAGACGATGGCGGTTGAGTTAAAGATTGATAAGTCAGAGATTGCCGGTGTGATCCAGCGACGGTTACAGGAGTACGCAACTACCACCTCGGGAGAGGAGGTAGGGAGAGTCCTGGAGTTCGGAGATGGTATCGCCTCAGTCTCGGGATTGCCCTCAGTCGCGGTCAATGAGGTCCTCCGTTTTGCGAACGGGACGGTAGGCCTTGCACTGAACCTGGAGGAGGATACCATCGGTGTCGTGGTTCTAGGCGATGAGGCCGGCATCTCCGAGGGACAGCTCGTGAAGTCCACTGGAGAGATCCTGTCGGTTCCCGTCGGCGATGGATTGCTTGGGAGGGTGGTCGACCCGCTGGGGCGCCCGATCGACGGACTAGGACCGATCGAATCGACGATTCAACGGCGCCTTGAGGTGCAGGCTCCGGGTATCGTGCAACGTAAGCCGGTTGGCGAGCCGCTCCAGACTGGTATCAAAGCAATTGATGCGATGACCCCGATTGGCCGTGGTCAGCGAGAGCTGATCATTGGCGACCGCAAGACAGGCAAGACGACCGTCGCGCTCGACACGATCATCAACCAACGAGGTCAGGGTGTAAAGTGCATCTACGTTGCGATTGGGCAGAAGGGCACCTCTATAGCTGCCGTAGTCGACACGCTACGTGAGCATGGGGCCCTCGAGTATACGGTGATTGTGGCGGCGGCAGCTTCTGAGGCGGCGCCATTCAAGTATTTAGCCCCTTATTCCGGGTGTGCTATGGGACAACACTGGATGGAAAACGGCGAGCATGCACTCATTGTCTACGACGATCTGTCCAAGCAGGCGGACGCGTATCGCCAGCTGTCCTTGTTGCTGCGACGCCCCCCGGGGCGCGAAGCCTACCCCGGTGATATTTTCTATCTACACTCTCGACTCCTCGAGCGAGCCGCCAAGCTGAGTGACGAACTCGGTGGTGGATCGTTGACGGCGCTGCCAATCATCGAAACCAAGGCCGGGGATATATCGGCTTATATTCCAACCAACGTTATCTCCATCACTGATGGACAGGTGTTTCTCGACTCTGATCTGTTCAACTCGGGCATTCGACCCGCGATCAACGTGGGTACGTCGGTCTCACGAGTCGGTGGTGCAGCGCAGGTGAAGGCTATGAAAGAGGTTTCGGGGAGTCTGCGACTCGATCTTGCTCAGTTTCGTGAGCTCGAGGCGTTCGCAACCTTTGGGTCCGAGCTCGACAAGTATGCACAGGCGCAGTTGGATCGAGGCTACCGTCTCACCGAGCTGCTCAAGCAGGATCAGGGTGCGCCACTATCGGTAGCTGATCAGGTTGTGAGTATTTTTGCGGGCACGACTGGCCTCCTCGATGGGCTTGCTGTGAGCGACGTGAGAAAGTTTCTCTCGGAGATGATCGCCTTCTTGAAGGCGCGGCATCCTGAGCTGATCGAGGAGATCACCAAGAACGGGAAGATGCCCGACAAAGAGGCGTTGACCGCTGCCATCACAACGTTCGCAGGTGGGTTCGCTACCCTGGCAAAGGCGTAAGTTCTCGTGCCAGGAGGTAAGGAACGCGCACTGCGGGGTCGGATCCGAAGTGTCAATTCGACGAAGAAGATCACGAAGGCAATGGAGCTGATCGCGGCTTCGAGGATCGTGAAGGCAGTAGGCCGTATCGGTGGAGCGAGGACATATTTTCGTGAAATGTCGGAGTTGACACGGGAGCTACTGGTAACGCTACCGAGCTACCGTCCTGCGTTGACACGAACCGAAGCGGCTACGACGGTGCTGATCTTGGTTACCTCGGATCGTGGTTTGTGCGGTGGCTACAATAGCGCGGTCATACGGGCCTACGAGGAGCAGGTCCGACGACTTGACAGCCCAATTGAGCTCGTGGGAATTGGTCGCAGGATCGAGAACTACCTGCATTTCCGTGGTATCGAGAGCAAGGTTCAGCTCAATGGTGTGACGCATTTGCCCACCCTCGATCAGGCGTATTCCCTCATGAGGCCAATCATGGAACGGGTCGATGCTGGCGAGGTTGGCCGCGTGGTCGTTATCTCCAACCGGTTCTATTCGCTGGGACTCCAGCGACTCGAGGAGACCACTTTGATACCGGTGGATACGAGTGCTGTCGTCGATGGCGCTGATGATCCGATAGCGCATTTTGATTTCGAGGCGGAGCCGTCGCTCGAGACTGTGATCGATACGGCGCTAGGTCAATTGGTGGTCGCGGAGTTCTTCGGTCTTCTGCTCGAGGCGTCGGCGGCAGAGCATGCGGCGCGTCAGCGGGCGATGAAGAATGCGACGGATAACGCGACGGAGCTGGTGAGGAATCTGACCAGAGCCATGAACCGCGTACGTCAGGACGCGATTACCACAGAGATCACTGAGATCGTTGGTGGCGCAGAGGCCCTCGCGCAGGGAGAACACGCTATGAGTGGAGATGAGAGGTAGCAATGGAGACAGATAGCCAGCCGATAGTAGATCAGCGGCCCGCTGGTCGCGTAGTGTCGATCGCCGGTCCTGTGGTCGATGTAGAGTTTCCACCCGAGGCCATCCCTGAGGTGAATCGGGCACTCTCGATGGAGGCTGAAATTGACGGGCAGACGATTGTGATCATGGCCGAGGTGGCTAGTCAGCTTGGCGATGGCAGGGTTCGTTGCATCTGTCTTCGACCAACTGATGGCCTACGGCGTGGGGCGCTCGTGACTGACTTGGGGCACGGCATCACCGTGCCAGTTGGATCAGGGGTGCTCGGCCATGTCTTCAACGTTATTGGGGAGCCACTCAACACGGGGGAGTTGACGGGTATCGAGGATACCTGGGAGATCCATCGAGATCCTCCACCCTTCGATGATCTCGAACCCAAGGCGCAGATGTTCGAGACCGGCATCAAGGTGATCGACCTGCTCGAGCCTTACGTACAGGGGGGTAAAGTCGGTCTCTTCGGCGGTGCCGGCGTTGGTAAGACCGTGCTGATCATGGAGATGATCAACAGGGTTGCACAGCAACATGGCGGTGTCTCGGTGTTTGCGGGTGTGGGTGAGAGAACCCGAGAGGGGACTGACCTGCTACTCGAGATGGAGGAGTCTGGAGTCATCGAAAAGGCAGCGCTGGTGTACGGTCAGATGGATGAGCCTCCTGGGGTTCGTCTTCGAGTCGCACTTTCCGCGCTGACGATGGCGGAGTATTTCCGTGACGTCAAAGACCAGGATGTACTGCTGTTTATCGATAATATCTTCCGATTTGTCCAGGCGGGCTCAGAGGTTTCGGCGCTGCTCGGACGTCTGCCTTCGGCAGTCGGTTATCAGCCAACGCTTGCTGACGAGATGGGTGCGCTTCAGGAGCGCATCACTTCGACGAAACGGCGCTCCATTACCTCACTCCAGGCGGTGTACGTTCCGGCTGATGACTACACTGATCCAGCTCCTTTTACCACCTTTACCTTCTTGGACGCTACGACGGAGCTTTCCCGACAGATCGCTTCACTGGGAATCTATCCAGCGGTTGACCCGCTGGCGTCGACCTCCAATATCTTGGCCCCTCATATTGTCGGGGAGCGTCATTACCAGGTGGCGAGGAACGTCCAGCAGATCCTCCAGCGCTACAAGGAACTGCAGGACATCATCGCTATTCTTGGCCTCGATGAGTTGTCTGAGGAGGACAAGGTAACGGTTTCGCGTGCACGACGCATTCAGCGGTTCCTCTCGCAGCCTTTCTTCGTCGCTGAGATATTTACCGGCGCAAAAGGGAAATATGTGCCGATCAACGAGACGATCGAGTCGTTCGAGGCGATCGTCCGGGGTGACCTTGATGGCGTACCTGAGCAGGCGTTCTTGAACTCTGGCGGCATCGAGGATGTGTTGGCGCGGGCGAAGGAGATGGACGCATAGTGGCTCAAGATACCTTTAACCTTGTTGTTGCTAATCCAGAGCTTGTCATTCTCGATGAGGAGGTCGAGAGCTTGACGCTTCGTTCTGCGTTTGGTGATGCTGCCTTTTTGGCCCACCACGCCCCGTTTGTTGGTGAGGTCGATATCTGCCTCGCAACGGTGGTACGTCCGCAGGGCGAGTCGTTCCAGATCGTGATCGACGGTGGCCTTGTCCGGGCAGGGGGAAACCGCGTGGTGGTGCTCGCCAATGACGCACAACTTGCTAGCGATGTCGAACAGGAGTCTCTTCGGCGCCGTCGACAGCGCTACGAGGAAAGACTAGAGGAGTTAGATGACGCCTTGGCCGAGTCAGAGCTGCGGTCACTCGAACTCAGAGGGAGCCTGATCGACTGAGTGAGACCAGGGGTCCGCTGTTGTATCGTAGCCACCTTTGACGAGGTGGCTGAGTCGGAGCTCAACGTTGCCAGGAGGCTGCTCGGTTCGGGCTCGATCGAGTGGATACTCCCTCATATTACGCTTGTGCCGCCACAGAAGTGCTCCGTAGACGTAGCGTGGGCTCTCGCGGTGCGAGTGGCACGGCTGGCCACGAGCGTGGCACCGGTTGACGTCGAACTTGCTGGCTTTGGAACCTTTGAAAATCGCAGAGTCTCCGGACATATTCCGGTGGTGCGTGGCGCAGCGGAACTCGATGTTTGGCGTCAACAGCTTGGCTCTTGCGGTGAGGATCGTCCCTATGTGCCCCATGTTACCTTGCTAAATCACATCGATCTCCAGACGGCACAAGTCCTGACTGACCAGTTAGCTGCTTACCGCCTCAGCACAACCGTCGCTGAGGTGACGCTGTTGGTGGCCAACACCCATTCGCAGCGCCGGGCTTGGCGACCCTTGCTGCGCGCGGTCATAGGTTATGGCGCTCGCCAGCAACGCTCGCATTATAAAGTCGTCGCTGTCCTCTCACGGACTGCGCCAGTGATGCATCGGTCGGGTTCAAACGGAGTGAGCTGTTGGCTCTTGAGGACGACAGGTGAGTTGTTGGGTTGGGTCGAGGTGGTGCCCGGGCCCAGCGGAGTCTGGGTCCTTGGGCCGGTGGTGTTGTGCGATGAAGGGGATGCCGGTTTTGGCTTGGAGGAGCTTATGGTCGACAGACTGGTCGACTACCTTCGCCCCGCCTCGGTGGTGGTTCACCAGCGTGATCACCCTCTTGAGAGACTTGGCGCGCGCTCACTGTCCCTGAAGGAGGTAGGGTTGCTTCGGCTCGACTCGTTCGATGAGCAGGTCCTAGGAGAGCGATGGCGCCCTCGCGAGGGTCGCGGGTCAGCGACCGAGGACGATGGCGCGAAGTCTCAGGGTATCAGCTGGAAGTTCTTGAGTTTTTCCACCCGATGAACCGCCTCAATGGTTCTCACCGTTTTACTTCTCGAACGCATCACGATCGAGTGGGTAATCGCCTCGCCGCGACGGGTGCGCACGCCGCGGAGAAGTTCGGAGTCGGTTATGCCAGTGGCTGCAAAGAAGCAGTCCTGTGAGTTCACGAGGTCGGAGGTGTCGAGGATCCTATCGAGGTCGTAGCCAGCGTCGACAGCGCGTTGGCGTTCTAAGTCGTCACGGGGCCAGAGCCGTACCTGAATAGCACCGTCAAGGCACTGGAGGCCCGCTGCGGCGATCACCGCCTCAGGGCTCCCACCAACTCCGAGCAGCATGTCGATATTGGACGATGGGAGCGAGGTGAGAATCGCAGCGGCGACGTCTCCGTCACCGATCAGATAGATCCGCGCGCCTGCTCCGCGTACCTCGTCGATGAGCGCGGCGTGTCTCGGCCGGTCAAGGATCGCAACCGTAATCTCTGAGATCTTGCAGTGCCGAACTCTGGCAAGTTCAACGATGTTTTCGCGGGGCGTGAGCTCAAGCGAGACAGTCTCGGCACCATCGGGTCCGGTGGCGAGCTTGTCCATGTAGACGATGGGTCCGGGGAAGAACATTGAACCGCTTCCAGCGACGGCGATCACGCTCATGGCTCCGTTGCGCCCCATCGCGGTTGGCGTGGTTCCCTCGATCGGGTCGACAGCAATGTCCACCTGTGGACCGGTCCCATCGCCGACGTGTTCACCGTTGAAGAGCATTGGAGCATGATCCTTTTCGCCTTCGCCGATGATGACCGTCCCATTCATCGCGACGACATCAAGCACGCTTCGCATTGCATTCACTGCGGCCCCATCCGCGGACTCCTTCTCCCCCCTTCCCACCCAGGGTGTCGATGCGAGCGCCGCAGCCTCGGTGACGCGGACCATTTCGAGTGCGAGATTGCGATCGGGAGCAGAGGATTCGGGCATGTACAGTATGGTAGCAGTACCGGATTCGCTCTGCCGCAGGAGTCCTTGGCGCGGCTGTGCAGCCGAGACTAGACTAACAGCCTATGACACGCTTTGATGAATGGGTCGAGAGCTACAACCGAGCTTCGAAAAGGTATGACCGGTTCGAGACCCTTTCGGGGATTGAGCTGGCGCCGGTCTATACATCACGGGGTGCTCTGGGTCCGGAGACCCAGGGCACGACGCTGCAGTTGCCAGCTGACGAAGAACTCCCCGGCAGCTATCCGTATACAAGGGGGATCTACGCGAGCGGCTACCGCACCAAGCTGTGGACGATGCGGATGTTTGCGGGGTTCTCCTCAGCTGCAGAGACGAATGAGCGGTTTCGCGAGCTATTAGATGCCGGAGGTACCGGTCTCTCGGTCGCTTTTGATCTGCCGACGTTGATGGGAAGAGACTCTGATGACCCCAAGTCGCTTGGTGAGGTTGGAAAATGTGGGGTCGCGATCGATACCTACGAGGATATGGAGACGCTGTTCCAGGATATCCGACTGGGTGACATCACCACCTCGATGACGATCAACTCCCCCGCGGCGTTCATTCTTGCCTGCTTTGTCGCGGTAGCGGAGGCTCACGGGGTGCCGAGGAAGGCCCTGGGTGGAACTTTGCAAAACGATATCCTCAAGGAGTACCAGGCACAGAAGGAGTACTACTTCCCGCCCCGTCCTTCGATGCGCCTCGTGCGTGACACGATGACTTTTGCTGCAGCCGAGATGCCAAAATGGCATCCGCTTTCGGTCTCTGGGTACCATATTCGTGAGGCTGGTGCCACTGCAGCCGAGGAGCTTGCCTTTACCATCGCTAACGGTTTTGCCTATGTCGAGACCGGCTTGGGGGCAGGGCTGGCCATTGACGATTTCGCACCGCAGTTGTCCTTCTTCTTCAACGCGCATATCGATTTCTTCGAGGAGATTGCGAAGTATCGGGCCGCCCGTCGTATCTGGGCGCGTTGGATGCGTGATCACTACGGAGCTCGTGATCCTCGTTCGTGGCTGCTTCGTTTTCACACGCAGACTGCGGGTGTTTCGCTGACGGCACAACAACCCGAGCTCAATATCGTGCGTACCGCTATCGAGGCATTGGCTGGGACCCTGGGTGGCACCCAAAGCCTCCACACGAACTCCATGGATGAGGTGCTGTCCCTGCCAACCCAGAGGGCCGCGAGAATCGCACTGCGAACGCAGCAGATCATCGCTCATGAGACTGGCATCGCCAACGTTGTCGATCCGCTCGGTGGGTCCTATTTCGTGGAGGAGCTGACTCTTGAGATGGAGCGTTCCGCGGAGGAGATCTTCGCTGAGATTTCCGAACTCGGTCACGGGTCAATGCTCGAGGGTGCCCTCGTGGGAGTCGACTCCTTCTATCATGTCAACCGAATTGCTGACTCGGCCTATGAATTGGAGAAGAAGATCTCGGCAGGGGATCGAGTTGTGGTCGGTGTCAACCGCTTCATACTAGAAGAGGAGGAGCCGATCGAAACTCTGGTGATTGGGCCAGAGGTCGAGGAGCTTCAAGTGCAGCGCCTTCAGGCGGTGCGCCAGCAACGTGACTCTAATCTCGTAGCTCGCGCCCTCGAGGATCTCAAGGCGGACGCCAGGGATCCTGAGGTCAATTTGATGGAGCCACTGATCCGGGCGGCGAAGGCGAGAGTGTCAGTTGGTGAGGTGATGGAGGCCCTCGCTGAGGTCTTTGGTTACTACGAGGAGCCCGGGATCTAGTTGCTTCTGCTGTCCGTCGCCTGGCACGAGCCGCGCTGCGTTTCAGCCCACGCAACAAGTGGCTCTTTGGCCAGGAACTCCCAATCCTAAGACCTGGGTTGGTTGTCAAGCATCAGTCGCTGCTGCAGGCCTAGCCTTTAGGTACGATCATATCGACGATTGCAAGGGCGCGCCTCGGGCCAGCCTTCGCGTCGACCACCTTTTCCGTGACATCCTGGGTGGAGCTGAGCATGGTAAACAGGAGAACGGCGGTAGTCTCTGGGTCGGTCATCTTGAGCGCCTTGAGGGGCTCTACGATCGGCCGGGACAGCTCGACATAATACTCCTTGACCTTGGCCGCGATCTCAGGGGTGCGGTCCCGATTCTCGAGATTGCGCAATACCTCATGAGCGAGGCGAGCATCGGGTGAGACGATGGCCTTCGCATAGCCCGTGATCTGCTCCCTGGGCTCGCGGTGTCGCTTCATAGCGGCGACGAGCTGCTCTTGGTAACCAGGAAGAACATCCTCGGCCAGCTCCAACGCGAGGTGATTCTCGGACGGGAAGTAGAGGTAGACGCTATTGCGTCTCAGGCCGGCTCGCGGACCAACGGCCTCGAAGTTTACCGACCTAATAGACGGATTAAGCAGCGACTCCTTGGCGGCATCAAGTAGTGCCTGACGTCGTTGCGCGTGATGTTCCTTAACTGTTGGGGCCATGATCTTGGGCATTGATCAAAGTATATCGCCATTTTGCTTCCGGCTATCCGAATATCAATATTCTCTGTCCGAGTCTCGAACTACAGTTCGCTTATGATGCTTTCAACACCAGCTAGAGCCGCTATCACTCGAGGATGGTCGACGAAAAGGGCACGTCATGCCGTGCAGCGGCTGCTTAGCCTTGTGATCGTCGTACTAGTAGCGATGTTGCTCATCACCCGGGTAGCGATGCCGATTGTCGACGGCCGACACACCTCGGCAACTCTCTATGTGGTGAAGCGAGGCGACACCTTGGTCTCGATCGCTGAGCAGGTCGATCCGAATGCGAATCCCTATCCGATCGTCGCGCAGCTGGAGAAACAGACACATGGTACCTTGCTTTTTCCGGGAGAGCGAATTGTCGTCCCGACGGCTGGCCGTTGACGAGTCCTCACGGCTGCTCTGAACATCGAGTCGACGATCGCCACTCCAGCTGTCCCCACTCTCTGGGACGAGGAGAGGAATATCCCGGATGCTGGGTTCTGACACCGAGCGGAGCCGAAACATCCTTGTCGATGGTTTGGTGGGGCTCACGGTAGGGTCTCAACAAACTACTGAGGTGCCGGCTCATCGTGGGACACAATTATCGTGTTGGTGACTTGCGGAGTACCGGCCTCATGGGACACTTGAGCGGTTCGGGAGCGAACGCCTAAAGGCACGGCTATTCGGGAGCGGATCTGGCCCCAGCTCTGCTCGTCGATATTTTCTTCTGGAGGTATCAGCCTCGCAATGCAGCTCTCGATGGGTAAGTCGTTGCGCTTATCCTCCAGCCCCACGACATCGAGGTTGTGCCCGGGCGCTGGTATCGCCAGCTTTGACACACCACAGGTCGATGTTTGGATGAGTAGGGCTTGAAGGAATTTGGTGGGCTTAGGTCGTTGTGGTGAGAATGATTTTGCCGAACTTGCCTGGTTGCTTGAATCGGTCGTACGCGGCTGGGCCGTCAGAGAGGTCAAATCGATCCTCGACGATGATTCGATAGGCGCCACTGGACAGGTGAACCATGAGGTGGTGCTCAACTTTTGCTGCCAGCATGGCCTTTTGCTCCCAGCTGCGCGCACGCAGCGTCGAGGCACGGAGCATGCCACGCTTTTGCATGAGCCTCCGCAGATCGATTTGGGTCTGAGCTACGCTGCCGATGCCGATAATGACGATCCTTCCTTCGGTAGCGAGGGCATCGACGTTGGAGCTGAGATTGTCGCCTGAGACGAGTTCAAGGATG
Source organism: Actinomycetes bacterium (assembly GCA_021819725.1). The sequence continues at coordinate 643 of JAKAQR010000051.1, read as the reverse complement.
ACATCGTAATGCCCGGAGTCTGGTATCTCCCAAGGGGTCACGCTATGACGAGCTCCCAACGAGAAGACGCGTGGATCTTGGGCGTGGTCGCGCACGACGGCGGTTACTTCGGCACCGAGGAGCGCTGCGATCTGTACGGCCGCGGTACCCACTCCGCCGAGCGCCCCGTGAACCAATAGACGATCGCCGATGCTGAGCCCGGCTTGCGAGATGAGCGCATCAAAAGCGGTGAAGCCCGCCTCCGGAAACGCACCGGCGATCAGCGGGTCGATGGAGTCGGGTACGCGAATGCAGGCACTAGCTGGAATGGTGATAAATTCAGCATGAGCACCACCTCCCGTGACTCCCATGACGTACTGACCCTGCGTGAAGCCGTTGACCGAGGTGCCGATATCAACGATCTCTCCCGCAAACTCGAGTCCGAGGCGCTCCGGGTCAAAACCCGGTGGGGGTGGGTAGCTACCGTGGGCCTGCAGGATATCTGCGGCGTTGATGCCGGCACTAGTGACGCGAATCAGTAGTTCGGTTGGCTCGGGTATTGGTGTCTCGAACTCTGCTACCTCTACTCGTGAGTTCCGGGCAACGAGCGCTCGCATAGTGGTCTCCCTCTGTATCGGTTCGTTATCCAGTAGGCTCATCCTAG
>JAKAQR010000050.1 GCA_021819725.1 Actinomycetes bacterium | reverse complement strand
CTTAGCGCGGCAGATCGCCAGAGAGCGACAAGCAGGTTTACCCTCGGTCATCAAAGAGTTACTCCATTATGAAATCCTGCACACTCTCATGGAGAGTGGAAGCGCTACACGCCTAGTTTTCCAGGGCGGCACAGCACTGAGGTTATGTCACGGTGGTGTCCGCTATTCCGAGGACCTGGACTTTGCTGGCGGATTAGAATTCAACCCTAGTATCATGGAGCCTTTTGTAGAGCGAACGAAGGAAAGCGTTAGTAGCCGTTATGGATTGCGTATGGAGGTGTCAAAATACCTTCCAAATTCGACGAACAGTGTTCCAGCTAGCCGATGGAAGGCCAAAGTACAATTGCCACAGTTGGATCGATCTGCCAAGCAGGGTTATCTCATCCGAGTTGAAGTAGCCCGGATTCCGGTGTACTCCAGTGAAGTGGTGCAGGTGCGCACCATGTCCGACAATGTGCCATATGCCTATCGATCAATCTTGATAAAGTCAGAGTCCAAGCAGGAGATTCTAGCGGACAAGCTAGTTGCACTGGCGGCACAACCGTACGTCAAGCAAAGGGATTTATGGGATATTCATATGCTGACACGAACCGGGGTAACTCTCAATATCGAGTTCATTGAATGGAAAATACGCGATTACTCCCTGGATAGATCTCATATAATTCAAGCTCTCCAGAACAGAGGCAAACAGCTGAGTAGCCAGGCGGCCGTCGTGGCATTCCAGCAGGAAATGCTGAGATTCGTCGAAGGACCACATCGGGCGATGATCCAAGATGTTTCAGGCGTGCGCCAAATGCTGTCTGTCGTGACGGAGGTTGCAGACGGTGTTCTCGATCAGTTAGCGTCGGACCATTCGCTCTCGTCAGAGGGAGAGTAGGGTATCACCAGATATCAACCTTGAGGGTAAAGAAAGAAATTGGCCATGACATTGAGGGCGCTAATCTCCTTTAGCCAGGGGGTTCGGGGAGTCATTACGTAGGTTGTAACTCCCTTTTCGCGATGTACCCAACGACCTATTCGCGGCCATGCATCGGCACTCGTAGGGTGATGGTGAGGCAAGGCGGAATCCTTCCAAGAAACGAGACCATGTCGATCCGCTCTCCGATACCCAATGGCGCACTGACCATCGACTCGCCGCTCGGTCCGATCGCACTGGGCGCTGCGGGTCATCATCTCGTTGGCGTCGACTTTCTTGCGGCGTCAGAGTTGTCCCACACTGCTACGAACATTTCGGCAACCCTCCTCAAGGCTGCGCGACAGCTTGATGCCAATTTCGCAGGCAACCTTCAGGACATCGCTCTCCCGACACATGCCGCTAGCACGGACTTCCAGCAACACGTCTGAATGCACTCGAGCAGATACCGCCGCCCTATTGGGTTTGGTAGTGGCAGGTGTGGCGGTGTGGTTAGGCCGACGAGAACTCTCTGAGGGCAGCGCCAAGCAGGACCCTCCAAACAACGCGCCCCTTTGACCGGGAGTTTTCTTTGGCTCGTTCGCAGAGAAGCCGACGAGCCGGCGGAGGCATCACAGGTATTGGTGGCTCCGCAACGCGAACTCATTCCTCCAGACCTATCACGGCCCCGGCTTATCCTCCATCCGCAGTATGCTCAAGCCAACGTGTCAAGTTGTTGTCTGCATTCCTCAACGTCAAGGAGGAGACCGTGGTAACTGATCAGGCCGATGTTCGTTCATTAGTTTACGTTGACGCAGAGATCACCTGCTAGATGGGTGGGGGTGATCTGGGTCGACAACGCAAGGGCGGTCGCTGGACCATCCTAGGAAACCGACGCTTTGCGATGTGGCTCGTGGGCCAGGGAGTGTCGAACACCGGTTCGACGCTCACGGTTGCGTTGGCCCCAATCATCGCCGTAGTTGTCCTGCACGCGCCGTCCGAGGAGGTGGGACTGATCGTGGCAACATCGTTGGGGTGCACCGCTGCAGCCCGACCTGCGGCTGCCGTGTTCGCGGAGAGATCCCGCATTAGAATTCGTGTGCTCTTGGTGATCAACATCGTGTCGGCCGTGGTTATTGGGCTGATTCCACTGTTCTGGATCTGCGGGGCCTTGTCACTCGCCGCGTTTTGGATCATCATTGCCGTCAACGGACTGGCGGGTGGAGTTTTTGGTGCGTATTCAGCACCGATGGTGGTTGACCTCGTCGACAAAGAGTCACTGCCCCAGGCGAGTGGGCTCTTGGGCAGCATGGCGAATATAGCTGGCGTCGCCGGTCCAACCCTCGGTGGGGCCATCCTCACGATCGTGAGCGCACCGATTGCCCTAGTAGTCGACTCAGCGTCGTTCCTCATCGGAGCAGTCAGCTGTCACCTGGTCCGAGGTGCGTCGAGGTCAGGCATAGCTCCTCATAAGCCCGCGGATTCGTCGCCACCAGTGCAAAAGATCCCGTCGATGAAGGCCTTTGGCGCCGCCTTCAGAGTGAACGGTGGTAGGCCTCTCTTGGGTATATTGCTCGCCCTCACGGTAGTAAACGGGCTCGCCCTCAGCGAGTTAACAGTACTTATGATCAGAGGTGCCGGCGTTCCATCTGCGATCGTCGCCGTCATCGGGGGTCTCGGAGCCGTCGGCGGAGTGTTGGCTGGAGTTTGTGTCGTCTGGATCGCACCGCGGATGGGTAATTACAGAGGCGCGCTCATCGGCGCCGCTCTGGCCTCACTAGCGACGATCGCTCTGGCGGTGGTCAAGCCAGGCGGGTTTGCCGTCATCGCGTATGCCATATATGAGATCATGGGAGCGGGCGGGAGCACGCTGTTGATATCCCTAACCTTCACGCAGGTGATTGGCGGCCTGGCGCCCGTTGAAAGAGCCCGAGGTATCGCTGTCGCGGCGATGCTACCCGAGGTTGGTCAAACGATTGGCGCTCTCGTTGGCGGAATCTTCGTCGGTCTCTTAGGGGTAGCCCACTTCTACGATACCGCTGCCCTATTGGGTTTGGTGGTGGCAGGTGTGGCGGTGTGGTTGGGCCGACGAGAACTCTCTGAGGGCAGCGCCAAGCAGGACCCTCCAAACAACGCGCCCCTTTGACCGAGAGTTTTCTTTGGCTCGTTCGCAGAGAAGCCGACGAGCCGCTAGATCCGACGACATCCGATTGTCGAGCATGTCGACGGCGCCAACATCGCGCAAGGTGTCAGCGAGATCGGCGCCGCTCCCTGGCCACCAAGACGGCCAGTTGGCGCCGGGTGGTTGCCGAATAGCCATGGCTTACTGGTAATTGCTCCGCTACCAAAACACTCGCACAACCTCCGCGTTGCCCGCAACGAGACGGGTGACCTCAAGTCGCGGGATAGATCAGGCGATTGCCGCGGGCACCGATGCAGTACCAGCGCTCTTGGATCGAGGATGAGCACGCCCAATGCGGATCGTGGTTGCGGCCAACGTATTGGTTCCACTCACCTGTCCTCGCGCAACGATGAAGGCTCCTACTGTCACTGATGACTCGGAGCCCGCAGCCTTACCTACTCGATAGTGCGTTGAGGCGTTGGTATCAATGGTCGCCGTCAGTCCGTGGGCAAGTCGAAGGCTGATATTGTTACCGGCCACCGACGTGACGACGCCCGCATATCGCTCTTGATGAATAACGATCAAGCTGGCATCAAGAGCCGCTCCGCTGGCAGTGACCGTACCACGCGCAGTAACGATCTCGCCTACGCCAAGGGCACTCGAGGCTACCGATGATCCCGCTTCACGATAGTTCGTAGCGCTACTTGTGTCGAGCGTTCGCACCAGACCGAACCGATTCGCAATGGTGACCGCAGTGCCGCTGACGCCCGTGACTCTCCCAACTACCGTCGGCACCATCACCCGCACGGCAGCCGCGATGCTCGTCGATGGCGTTGTCGTCCTCACACGAACGTAGTCTCCATCGGCTAAGGTAGAGGCGCCAATCGCGCTGGTGCCTCTGCGATAGGCGGTAGTACTCGTAAGGTCAAAGGTTTGAGTAACTCCCCCGGGCGTGCGGATGGTGAGGGTCTGTGCGGTAACACCCACAACCTGTCCTCCAACAAGATGACGATGGTGACGATACTTATTGGGCCTGACACGATGACCAGTAGTGACCGAGGAAGGAAGCGTGGCAGCGACTTGACCAGTGGTGTTGTCATGGCCGCCCACCGCAACGACTCCGGCTCCAACCAAGCAGATTGCACCCATCCCTACCGCAACCCGAATGATGGCCTTCTTGTGCACACGAACAGATCTCTTCATCTGGTGTCTCCTTTCGCAGTGCCTTCTTTTGCTGTGCCTTCTTGCGAACAGCGCAGCCGTCGAGACATTGAATATCCCGACCTTTCTCGCTACAGTCTGGTTGACCAAGGCAAGAAACGCGTAGCAATTCAGTAAGAATTCAGTAAGATCTCCGTTAGCGTTTCAGTGTGCTTTGCATCTTCGTTCTCGCCATGCTGATATTCCGGACTACTATCTCGTGATGACGCCTACGATCGCCGGTCAGCCGGTCACTATTCTGGTGGCCGAGGACGACCGCGCAACCCGTGACTCGACTCGGCTCGCTCTAGAGCTGGAGGGTTACCAGGTGGTCACGGCCAGCGACGGCAATGAAGCATTAGCCGCCATCGCCAAGGGGCAGTTCCAGCTCATCATCCTCGACGTCATGATGCCGGTACTCGACGGGCTCAGCGTGTGCCGACGCCTACGAAACGCCAACAACCCGACGCCTATTCTGTTGTTGACGGCCCGGACCGAGGTCAACGACCGGGTCCTCGGCCTTGACGCTGGTGCTGACGACTATCTCACCAAACCATTCTCACTCGACGAACTCTTCGCTCGTGTGCGCGCCCTGTTGAGACGTTCGGTGCACGCGAACGCGAATCAGTGGTTGGTAATAGGAGATCTGAGAATTGACGAACGCGGTCGTCGCGTACTTCGAGGAGACCGTGAGCTCGAGCTGACCAAAACCGAGTTCGATCTGCTGCAGCTCTTGGCGCTCAACGCGGGCACCGTCCTCACTCATCGCGTGATCTACGAGCGCATCTGGGGGTACGACTTGAGCTCAGAGTCCAAGAACCTCGCAGTCTACATTGGCTATCTGCGCAAAAAGCTGGAACTTCCCGGAGAGCCGAAACTGCTGCGAACCGTCCGCGGCGTCGGCTACACACTGGTGCATCCATGAGTCTGCGAACCCGTCTGGCCATCGTCCTTGCTGCACTCGCCATCGCAACTGGACTCGTGGTCGCTACGCTCGCCTATACCACCACCTCTCACCAGCTCATGACCTCAGTCGACATCTCACTGCGATCGACCGCCCGAGCACTACGTACTCGACGGGCTTTGGTGACAGCCAAAGCAACCCCAACTACCCCGACCCCGATCGGTAAGCTGCATGCGCATCCCGGGGGACTGCTATCACGGGTGATCGTCGAGATCGTCGAATCAAATGGGGCTGTCGTCTCCATCACTGGTGGTCCAACCCTCGCGGCATCGCCCCACGACGTGGCGGTCGCGCGCGGTGCGTCACCACGCTGGCTACGAACACAGCGAGTCGGTGCCAATACCTACCGCGTCTTGACCATCGCGCTCCATGGTCACCGCGCGCTCGAAATCGGTCGCAACATCAACGACGTACTCAACTCGCTTGCAGCGCTGCGGACTCGTTTCGTCCTTCTCGTTCTCGGTGCGGCGTTCGTTGCCGGGATAGTTGGCTATCTCATCGCCGTGGCGCTCAGTCGGCCAATCCTCGGTCTTGCCACCACTATCGCTACTCTGCCGACGGTCTCAAACCCAGATCTCAATCCTCAGGCCAAGCGAAAGGATGAGGTCGGAACGCTAGCGCGTGCATTCCAGCGTGCCCTACGGGCCGTGGAGGACTCCCAGGCACAGCAGCGTCGACTGATCCAGAACGCCTCCCACGAGCTGAGAACCCCGCTCACCTCGCTGCGCACCAATATCGACCTGTTGCAGCGTTATGACTCTTTGGGTGCCGACGATCGCAGCCGGATTCTTGCAGATCTGGGCACAGAGACTCGCGAACTCACAAACCTCCTCACAGAGCTTGTCGACCTCGCGCTGGCCGAACAGCAGAACCAGTACGCAACCACGGTCGACCTGCGTCCAGTCGTCGAAACGCTCATTGCCCGCTTCCAGGCACGATCCAAACGTCAGTTCGCAGCCACGATCACCGCCGCCAGCGTCCCTATTCATGCCTCACCACGAGCCATCGAGCAGGTAGTCGCAAACCTCTTGGACAACGCCATCAAGTTTTCGCCTCCCGACTCGGTCATAACCGTCGAACTCACACCGACAAACTTCGAGGTGACAAACCTGGCTGACCCGATCGACGACCTCGATCGAGAACGCATCTTCGAACGCTTCTACCGCACGCCGGCGGCGCGAGCGATCGACGGTTCTGGGCTCGGACTCGCTATCGTCCGAGAGACGATCACCAGCCTTGGGGGAACGGCCTACGCCTACAGCACGACAACCAAGGGGCAAAGCTCGGTTACGATCGGGGTGACCCTGCCTACACCGAGATGATCAACTTGGGATCGCAGCGGCAACGTCTCACGATAGCCAGTCCTCTCCACCACTCACGACGAAGCGCAACATGAAAGTGAGTCGATATCCTGAGTAAAGGACATACCCCCAAGACGAAGCGCCTCCGACATCGTGAGATACGGAGCCCAGACGGTGGCCAGCTGATCGACGCTGAAGTTCGCCTCGAGTGCGTACACACCGGCGAGAATCACCTCAGAGGCACCGTCGGCGAGCAGATGAATTCCGAGCACCCTGCCAGTGTCACCATCGGCCACGATTTTGATGATTCCATCTTCGTCTCGGTTCACGATGGCACGAGGCACCACTGCGAGGTCAAGAGTACGGGATTCACATCGATAGCCAGCTGCGGTCGCGCGCTCTTGAGTGAGACCGACTGACGCGATCGACGGCGTGGTAAAGGTCACACGTGGCAGCGTTCGGTAGTCGACCCTGCGTTTGGCGCCAGTGAGCGCGTTATCAGCAACGATGCTGCCATGTAGACCTGCGACATAGACGAATTGGGGCGCCCCGGTCACGTCACCAGCGGCATAGATCCTTTGATTGCTGGTTTGCAAGAACTCGTCGACCACCACCTCACCGTCCGATCCAACCTCCACACCCACGTGTGTCAGGCCAAGCCCGGCGGTATTTGGCTCGCGACCCGTCGCCACCAGCAGCGCATCCCCTTCAAAGTGACGAGCCATCGTCGCCTCTTTGATCTCAACTCGGATCGAACCTTGAAAGCGCGAAACCTTCCCGATGGTCGCAGCCGTCACCACCTCGACCCCTTGATCAGCCAGAACCTGCACCAGAGCAGTCGATATCTCAGGCTCCTCGGTGGCTACGATTCGATCGCGCACCTCGATAAGGGTAACTGCGGCCCCAAGATGGGCGAAGAGCTGCGCGTACTCTAGACCAATCGCTCCTCCTCCTAACACCAAGAGTCGTTCAGGAACCGCTGCGAGATCCATTGCCGTGGCAGAGGTGAGATATTCCACGGTGTCAAGACCTGGGATCGGTGGGATCTTCGGCGTCGCTCCCGTTGCGATCACCATATTGGTTGCAACCACCTCGCGCTCTGGAGCACCGGAGACCACGAGGGCGCCCCCTGCAACGAACCGCGCCTGGCCGTTGAGGATCGTAAAGCCGTACGCTCGTGCGAGATCTTCGTACTTCGCCGTTCGTAGATCATCGACAAGTGCTCGCTTCCCCGCGACCAACGCGTCCATGACAACCGGACCAGCCTGTGTCGAGATCCCGGGAAACGGCTGCGTCATTGCTCGGTGGCGTGTCTCGGCCGCCACGATCAGTGCCTTTGACGGTACGCAGCCGACGTTGACACAGGTGCCCCCGATCACTCCCTGTTCGATGAGAACGACCTTCGCTCCGAGGCCACTCGCCCGAATCGCTGCCGAGAAGGCAGCGCTGCCGGCTCCAACAATCGCGAGATCAGCCACGACTTGCGATCGGTGCACTTGCGTCATAAAAGTCCTCCCACTCCTCGTAACCCACGCCACGCCGGTGAGGGCCCGTGTATCCAAGCGTAGAAACCCTCCAGTTGACTGGACGGTTCACCTAAAATGAACCGCATGCGAATCGGTGAGGTCGCCAAGGCGACGCGTGTACCAGTTAAGACACTTCGTTATTACGAGGAGATCGGGGTGTTGGCGCCGCCGGCGCGGACCGCAGAAGGATACCGCAACTACTCGCCCGAGGCCCTAGATCAGGTTGGTTTTGTCAAGGCGAGTCAAGCGGTCGGGCTCTCGCTGCGCGAGATCCGTGAGGTCTTGGCGTATCGCAGGGCTGGTGTCGTTCCCTGTCAACACGTGCTCCTTCTGCTCGAGCAACATGCTCGTGAGTACCGAGACAGGATCGCGGAGCTCTCGGATGCGCTTGCGACCCTCGAGGAGCTGATCATGCGTGCCGACCGATTGCGTGCCGATGACTGCTCACCCAACAGTGTCTGCCATCTCATTCCGGCACCGACCAGCGACTCATAACCTCCCATCGTCAATCGGAGGTACACAGGCGAACGTCGGACTCGCCCATCACGGTCTCGACGACGAAGGTGTTTGCGACAACACAGAGCCACATGCTGCCCTTCTCCTACTCGGTGCCGAGGTACCTCAACACCGACTACAGGGCCCAAGTTGTCCGGGTACGTAGCCGCTGGCTAGGGCTGCATGGAGGCCGCTGTTGTGATCGCGCTCACGGCCCGCTCCCAGTTCCGCAGCACCGACGCTTGAGTGTCATCGATCTCGGAGGCCGAGACGGCGCTCGAGAACAAAAATCCCTGTCCGAACTCGCATCCAAGGGAACGGAGCTCCCCGAGCTGACTCGCGGTCTCGATTCCTTCGGCGATCGCATGGATCTTGAGGGCCTGACAGAGCGAGATGATGGCCTCGAGCGTTCGCTGGAGGTAGGGCCCCTTCGTAGGAGGGCTCACAAAACTCCGATCGATCTTGATGATCTTGGGGTGGAGTTTGGCCAGATACGACAACGAGGAGTATCCGGTGCCAAAATCGTCGAGCGACAACGTCGTGCCGAGTCTATCGAGTCGGTTGATGACTCGCTCCGCAGAGTCAACATCAAAGAGTGCCACGCTCTCGGTGATCTCGATCACTAGACGCTCTGGTGGAAAATCGTAGGCTTTGAGCGCCTCCTGTACCATGGGTACCAGACCAGGGTCATGGAAGTGGCGTGCTGAGAGGTTGATGGCGATATATGGTGGACTACTTGCAGACGGTTGGTTGGACCACGTCGTCGCCTGGGCAAGGCTCTCCGTGAGCGCAAATCGACCCAGCTTGAGAATGAGGTCATTCTGCTCTGCCAGAGGAATGAAGGTGACCGGAGAGATCCATCCCTGCTGGGGATGGCGCCAACGCATCAGCGCCTCCCAACCCACGATATGACCGCTGTTGAGATCGACAATGGGTTGATAGAGCATCGACAGCTCACCATGAGCCGCTGCCCACGGGAGATCCTGTGCGAGGCGGAAACTGGTTGCCACCCGCTCACCCATATCGGCGGTATACACGGTGTATCGTGCCTTGCCCAGTCGTTTGGCCTCGTACATAGCGGTGTCCGCGGCCTGCATCAGCTCGCCAGCGTTCTTGTCGCCGTGAGCATCCCAAACAACCACCCCCATGCTCGCGCTGCGCTCGACGGTCGAGTTGTCAAGGACGAATGGCTCAGATAATACGTCGATTATCCTCCTTGCCAACACTTCCGCGTCCGCCACGGCCTTGAGATCCTCGGCAAGGTAGACGAACTCGTCGCCGGCCAGCCGACACAGCGTGTCCGAAGAGCGCAACATCGTTCGCAGTCGATCAGCCACGGCGACTAGAATCTGGTCTCCCATGAGGTGTCCATACGTGTCGTTGACACCCTTGAAGTCATCCAAGTCAAAGAGGAAGAGGGCATTGAGCCCGCCATCACGACCGACTTTTTCCTGAGCGTGACTGATTCGATCCATCAACAAAACACGATTTGGCAGACCCGTCAACGAATCATGCAGCGCCTGGTGCGAGAGTTGCTCCGTCAGTGTCCGCTCAGCCGTGATGTCACGAATGGCGGTTACGGTGAAGAGAGGGTTGCCATCCTCATCGCGGATCGTCGATCGCGCCACCTCCACATAGAGAATCTTGCCACTGCTGTGACGATAACGTCGAACGTTCTGCGTCGATGCTTCGCCACCGGTAAACAACTTCTTCCGGTCGCTCGCCGCTGCCTCTGCGTCCTCCGGGAACAGGAACAACGCAGAACCCTTCGCTGCGAGTTCAGCAACGTCATAACCCACCAGCCGACAGAAGGCCTCGTTGGCGTCGATGAAACGTCCGTCTTGATCGTGGAGAACCATGCCGGCCATGTTGTTCTCGAACGCCAACCGGAAGCGCAGTTCGCTCTCGGCAACGGTTCGCGCCGCCTCACGCTCGGCGGTGAGGTCGCGAATGGATGCGATGATGTACCGTGGCACACCGTCGCGATCCTTGGCCAGTGATCGTGCAATTTCAGCGTAGACAGCCTCGCCATCCTTGTTGATCAGACGCTTGGTGTAGCGCACCTGTGACACTTCACCGCTTTCGAGGCGGCGATTGAGATTGGCTCCGACCTCTCGATCATCTGGGTGCGTGTAATCGACAAAACTCGTCCCAACGAGATCGTCAGCGCTCCTGCCCAACAACGCACAAAGTGACGGGTTGACGCGAATGAGGCATCCCTCCAGGTCGACGACGGCCATCGCGATAGGATTGTCATCAAATGCGAGGCGAAAGCGCTGCTCCTCCTCCGCCGTTGCCTCCGCGATCGCCTGCATCTCCGCCATCGAGCGAGACCTACCCGAGGCGACACCGGTCAGCATCGCGATCCCAATCGCCATCAGGTAAATGCTCCCTGCCCCCCACATCTCGGTTGTGGTATGCCGCAGTACCAGGTCGACCGGCAGCATCAGCACAATACCCAAGATCGCGGTTCCAAGGGAACCAGCAACGCCGAGCGTTACACCCGCGTACACGACTGGGACCAGCAGGAGGAGGATCCAGGCAAAGCCTGGCACCGGCGACATGCCGTCGTTGTAGGCAAGCGCGCCAAGGAGGTGCAGGGTAAAGACAATGACAACTAGTGCCTGCGTCAACCAGAACCTTCGGTTGGACCAGGGAGGGTGCAGAAACTCGACTAAGGTGTCCTCGAAAGAGGGTTGATGGGCCACGGATGTGTCTGGAGGTTCAATCATGATAATCCTTGGGTCGCTCAAGCGACGCTCAGTTGACAACTGCCTGGTGAACTCCAACCAAGCCCGCACACCACATCAACACTGAAGCAACCAACGTAGGGCCCCGTATCCGCTCGCTACCCGCTCCTATGCTACTGGGATCGACGCGAACATCGATTTCCTTGAGCTAGTCGTGCGGCGAACTGGTTCAGGGCTTGGGTAAGAGTCGCTCTACTCGCGGGAGAAGAACACCACCACCTTGTCTGCACGCCAGTGGGAGCCGTGGCCCTTCGATGAGAAGCCTGGACTCGCATGCACCGATAACTTCATACCCATCTGGACATCTTCGTGGCACAAGCCAAGCCTCAAACAAATAGGTCACGCCGAATCCGCCGGCCCTCGGAGACCAAAGAGCATGCGGTCGACCTGGTGCAACAAGTACTCAGGCGCCATTCGCTATCACCTCGAATAATACTTCTGCGCTATCCCATCGTTCATACGCTACCCAGACCCGGAAATCGAGCCAAGCCCGACCTCAACCTGAAGGAGCAGGCTTGCACTACGCCGATACCCGTGGCACAGTAGTGACGGCAGTGTGGTGCCAAGAACATCGACCAACACAACCGTCCAACAAAAGGAGTACACCCAATGGCAGGCAAGAAGTCGGTATCGTTCAAGGGCAAGCAGGTAGATCTCGATAGCTTTGCGAACAAGATCGAGGAGTTTCTTAAAAGCGACGGTTTCACCGTCGAAAGTACTGGTGACGCCGAGAAGGGCTACGTCCTGCAGGCGAAGAAGGGCGGTTTCCTCAGTGAGGTCATCTCGGCGCAGCGCGCCCTGATCCTGTCCCTCTCTGGGCCAGCCGATGACGCAACGTTGACTATCGGCATTGGCAACTGGAAGAAGGATCTGGTTATCACCGCGGTTGAGACGCTGTTTGTCTCTGATCTATTCCTTCCGGTCGACGTTGCTGAGATGGCATGGACCGCAGAGGTAGAGAACAAGATTCTCAAGAAAATCGAAGCGATGGTGTGAACAACACCCGTTCTTCGCCAAGCATGCGTTGAGACCACCACGACGACGCGGTCAGACCTACTCGTGTGCCGACATCACGGTTCCAGCGCGTGCAAATCCCAGGACCTGGTAAAGGGCGCCCACCTGCTCGTTCTTTGCGGTGAGGACGAGTGTGTTGACGCCGTTTGCAAATGCATGCTCACACAAAAGGTGAACGACATCGGAGCCCAATCCTTGGCGGCGGTAGGCAGGCAGCGTCCCGACGCCGACAATCTCGGCCGTAGTGTCGGCCCTGTGGTAGGAGCCCGTGGCAAGGGGTCCCCCAGGCATCGCGAGTGCCGCCGCGGTCACTGTTCGGCCCAAGCCCGACCGCGCTCGAAGGTAGCTAACGAGGTCCTCGTCCATCGCATCGACACAGCGATCGCGTTCGTCGATGCCGGCCGTCGTCGGCATCGACCCATCAAAGGCGACATCAACGACACCCCGGCTGGTCATCAGCGCCTGATCATCATGACCAAGGATACGTACGCTCGGGTGCCGGTCTCGCGGCACCAGGCCGCCCGGCCTCATGAACAACAGGGGGTGGTCTGTTATCGCGAGTCCTTCTCGAAACGCCACCCCTTCGAGTTCCGGATGTAGCTCGTGTATCCATTCAAGCTGCATTGGCATTTCGTAGTGTGCGCATCGCCTCTGTAGGAGGCGTAGGTGACGACCGGCAATTTGACGCGTGGGGGTAGGACGAGCAGAGTTAGCCCACGGTGCACGGTTCACGAACAACGTGAGCGGACCCACTGACACTCGATCAGCATCCCAGCCCGATACTCGGTCAAAGTAATCGTCGATGCGCAACAACAAAGGGGTCATTGTCCACAGCGCTCGGGGTTCGCCGCGATCGATCCCAATCATCCTCCGACCAGCCACGCATCAACACTACCTCGAACTATCCCAGCCCGGCGTACACGCAAGTATGCCTCCTACCTCTGGTGCTTGTACCGCGGTACGCGGACATAGTTACAGAACTCGTCATGAGTGCATACATTCTCCAACATTCGGCCTAGCAGTTTCCAAGGTCCCCTAGGTCTCAGTATCAGTGTGTACGCGGATTAATTACCTACCGCCCTCATCGCGTTAGTGCGTTTGCGCATCTCTGGGATCTACACCTCATTCCAGATGGTACTACTTGCCTACCTGATCGCTCGGCTACGCGACTGGCGGGCGAAAGGTTCCTTCCAGCTCGGCAGTTGGGAGTACCTTTTGCGCTGCTCGGACTCGTCTATGGGGCAATTAACAGTAGAAATGATCGTCAACATCATTGCTCCAACCGGCCGGATGTCGCCTCGCTGACGTTGTTCGACCTCAACCGGCTCACGATCAGGGTCGATGTCGTTATTGTCGTAGTCGGGGGTAGCCGCTTCGCTTTTGGCCAACTCCGTCACGCAATCAATGCCGCCGATCCAGACCGAAGGGCCGATACTGTCAGCACGGATGACGTGGCTACCGCAGGACGACCAGCAACTGATCCAAGGTAACTGTTGGCCCTCACTCGCTAGAAGGAGGGCAGCGGACGTGCTGGCCACGCAAGCGCGTCCTCGAGTTGGGCGGCTACCGCTAGCAGACCCAACTCATCCCATGGTTTGGATACCAGCTGCGCGCCGACTGGCACGCCGGTGTCGGTCACGTGCACCGGCAAAGAAATGGCAGGTTGTCCAGTCATATTAAAGGCCGCCGTGAAGACCGCCATCTGCAGCACGGTCAACGATGAGCTCGACATCTCTCCAGAGGCACTCAGCTCCTCGAGCACCGCACCTGCGCGAGGAGGAAGGATCGACATCGTCGGCGTCAAAAGGATATCGAACTCACTCCCCCATTGGGCAACAAAACCCCGGCTCCAACGTTGTAGATCCGCTACGGATTGGACATAAGAGAGACTTGAAACTGCAAGGGCCGCTTCTCGATTGCGTTGGATATGACTTTCGGTGCGACTCCAGTCGACCTCACGGTACCCGGCGAGTCCCGTGTTGACGACATTGAGAAAGGGAGCGAGGAAGTCGTCAACGTTTGGCAGCTCCGTCGGAGTAATGATGTGTCCAAACGACTCCAACGTCTCGGCTGTGATCGCCACCGCTCGGAGGCACTCCGCGTCAACGCTGAGGCCAAACGGCGCAGTAGTCACCATAGCCACCCGTAGTGGCTTCGGCTCCATAGTTAGCGCGCTCACGAACGGTATCTCGGGTGGTGGTGCGTTGTACCATTGCAGCGGATCTGGACCGGCGAGCGCATCGAGCATCCGCGCGGCGTCCGTGACGTCGCGACACAGTACCCCTTCGACAGATCCTCCCTCCCAGGAGAAGTTGCGAGACGGTATCCTGCCACGCGCTACCTTGAGACCAACGAGCCCACAGCACGAGGCGGGAATACGAATTGAACCACCGCCGTCGTTGCCGTGCGCGATCGTGAACATACCGGCCGCCACCGCAGCGGCGGCACCTCCACTGGAACCTCCCGGAGTCAAGGAGAGGTCCCAGGGGTTGCGTGTTACTCCATAGCGCGAATTCTCTGTCACCGGAATCGGTCCGAATTCTGGCGCATTAGTGCGGCCAAAGAGTAAAACTCCTGAGCGCTCCAGTGCCTCTACAACCAACTCACTCTCCTCTTTGGGAGCATCGGACACCGCGTTGGAACCGTAGGTCGCTGGCCAACCCTTGACCTCGGTGAGGTCCTTGATTGGCAGAGGAACGCCCAAAAAGGCTGGCTCTGCCTCATCATCGGCCCTCACGAGACGTTCCTCTATCACGATAGCTCGACGTCTGGCCTCCTCAATATCGGACCACACGACGGCATTCACCTGTGGATTTCGTGCCTCAATTCGTTCAGCCGTATCATTGAGCACCTCAAGGGGTGAGACCTCACGGGAACGTATCAGCTCTGCCAGGGTGCTGGCAGTCGGCATATGGGCGAAAAGTTCAGACATAAACCAAGCGTACCATCGCCGACTATCCCGTTGGTTGCCTCGCCGCAGATCCGCTCGAACGTCGTCAAGGTTGCTCAAGAGTCCCTCCATCACGTGAACCCAGCAATCTGCACTACAACCCTGCCGAGCCGATTCAACGTCACGCCTTTTCGTGTTCACTTCTCTCCAGGTGATGAGTCAACCCATCATCTGAACTGTCGCCTGTA
>JAKAQR010000049.1 GCA_021819725.1 Actinomycetes bacterium | reverse complement strand
CCGATGCTTTGCACTACCCATGACCTGCTGATACGGTTGTCCCGTGCCCCACGAATACTTGCGTACCCTAACTTTGGATCAGGAGGTTCCAGGTTCGAGCCCTGGCCCGCCAGCCAGAAAAGCCGATTTCAGAGTGGGTATGGCCCCAAGAACTGATGCGAGTTTTGGTTTTGCATCATCAGAATGCCAAGCCCGCCATCGCCTAGGGTTCTTTCACTGAGTTCGGGCCTTGAACCTGTCGTATCCGCGCCGATGCGGGCCCTGATCCAGCGACCGGCAAACGCCGGCAAGTGTCGAAAATCATCAACGGTGGCAAGCGGGAAGCCGAACGTGCACTCCGTCAACTCATGAACGAAGTCGAGTCCGGAATCGAACACAACACCAAACGAACAGCCGCCGATGTTGTCACCGAGGGGTTGGATCAAAAACGTAGGATCCTCACCCCAAAGACCATCGAGTACCACTGAGAGGCATTACAGATCTTCCCCCTCCCAGCTCTGGGTTGGCGTAAGGTCATGACTATCAACGTGCCTGATCGCGATGGGCTCGCTTCACTGCAGCTACCAAGAGTGGGGGGTTGAATTTTCTCATTTACGGCATTCCTGACATGGTGGAGCAGTAGGTAATTGTAGGAATGGGCATTCCGACTGGTGTCAGTTGAAAGGGCAAACGGAAAAGTTTTTCGCATCTTGGTGGTAGCAGAACGATTCGGGTAGTCACCTTGGGCTTTAAGGTTTGTGAACACGGCTATGGGAAATGGGATTATCGTTGGAAGGGTCAGAGGCGCGGAGGTTGTCGGTTTGGCTCGGGTTTGCCAGCAACTCGATGATGGCGTGGAGCTGCGTTATTCTGATAAGGTGCGTTGAAAGCGGGCGGTTCGCTGCGTATGGGGGATTTGCATTATGGCGAGACCGACTGAGAGAGAGCTTGTTGTCGGGGTCGACGGGGTTCGTTGCTGGCGCTCTGCGTTTGAGATTCCGATGCGAGACGGCGTCCAACTGGTGGCCGATCTCTACGAACCCGATCGTGAGGGTAACGCACCCCGGCCTGTGATACTGGAGCGCACACCTTATGGTCGCCGTCTTCCAAGGGCGTCCGAGCAGTATCCGGGAATAGACCGTCCGCTGACGCCAGCGGAGGTAGCGGCCTATCTGACGGGTTCCGACTTCATCGTGGTGATGCAAGACTGTCGAGGTCGTGGAGACTCGCAAGGCGAGTTCACGAAATACCTCTGTGAAGGGGAAGACGGCTTCGATACGGTTGAGTGGCTTGGGTCTCAGGACTGGTGCGATGGCCGAGTGTTCACCATGGGGTTGTCTTACGGCGCGCACGTGCAGGCGGCCCTCGCCTCGCTCAGGCCAAAGCACCTTTCTGGGATGCTGATGGATTGTGGGGGATTCGCGAGTGCCTATGAGGCGGGTTGCCGTCAGGGTGGAGCCTTTGAATTGAAGCAGGTGACCTGGGCGATCAGGCACGCTGCGAAGAGTCGGGAGGCTGCGATCGTCGCCCCCAGCGCTGCTGATCTATCAGAGGATGAGATTTGGGTTTGGATTCGTCTGTGGCCATGGGAGAAGGGTAAGTCACCCATTAGCTACGCGCCGAGCTACGAGGAGTATCTCCTGGAGCAGAACGCCGAGTCCTCTTTTACTAACTACTGGAAGCAGGTTGGGTTGTACGGGCGTGGATACTATTCACAGTTTCCAGATGTTCCCTCGGTTCACATCTCGGGCTGGTACGACCCTTACACTATGACCGCTGTGGATAACTTCTCCGGGCTGTCGAGAGCCAAGACGAGCGCGGTGTACCTTGTGCTGGGACCATGGACTCACGGTGCACGGAGTACGACGCATGCTGGCGAAGTTGATTTTGGATCCGCGTCGACTCTTGAGAGTCGGTTTGCGCCCAATTATCTTGCGTTTCGTCAACGTTGGTTTCGTTCTCTTGTGAGTGGTTCGAGTCAGGACTTGTTCTCTGCCGCCGTCGAGTTTTTCCTTATGGGAGGTGGGGGGGGCCGCCTCACGGATGCGGGGCGTCTCTTCCATGGCGGACGTTGGGAAACCAGTCCTCAGTGGCCTCCCGTTGGTGTCGAATCGAACTCTTGGTATTTGCATCCGGGGGGTGTGCTCAGCCCTCAGAACCCCGATGTTGATGAAGACTATGTCGAGTATGAGTACGACCCTCGTCGTCCATTCCCCACCGTCGGTGGGGCGATCACATCGGGTGAACCTCTGATGCGAGGTGGGGCTTACGATCAAGTGTGGGTGGTACGAAACGGATCCTCAAAGAAAGCCGTCACGGTTCCACTCGAGCTACGCGAGGACTCGGTCTGCTTCGAGTCAGAGCCGCTTTTGACGGATGTCGCGGTGGTCGGTCGCCCTTCGCTACACCTCTGGATCTCGTCGTCCGCCACTGACACGGACCTTTACTGGAAGCTCCTCGATGTGTACCCTCCATCGAGTTCACATCCTCACGGTTTTGCAATGAACATTACCGATGCTATTTTCCGTTGTCGCTATCGCGACGGCTTCGAGAACCCTCAAGCCATGGTTCCAAATGTAGTGTATCCATTGGTGGTCCAAGCCCCAGACACTGCTAACTTGTTCTGTCGTGGTCACCGAATCAGAATTTTGATCGCGTCGAGCAACTTCCCGAGATTTGACATCAATCGAAACGTTTGGCCCGACGAGCATCGATCTCGAATAAGTATCGTGGCACGCAATCGCGTACATCTTGGGGGTCGGTTTTCTTCCCATGTGGAACTACCTGTCTGGGGCAAACATGAAGGAAATCTATGAAATGTGACAGAACAAAGAACTACTTGTAAATTTTCGCACAGGTTGGAGGCGATACCTGTAGTATTGGGTCATCCAAGGAACAAGGGGGGTTGGCGGTGTCGAATCGCTTGGGAAATGTTGGTCGCGTTAGTCCATTGAAGAGGTTGGCCACCGTTGCTGTAACCGCTACTCTCGGGGGTGCGATTCTTGCGGCTTGTGGCTCCTCGAGCTCAAGTAGTACATCGAGTAGCAGCCAGTCTTCGACCTCGGCGAACGCGGGCGTGATCACGATGGCAGAAGGAGCCCAGGGTACGCCGGATTCGATCCTCCCGTTTGTCGAACCGGCCTACAACACGCTTGCTAACAAGGGAAGCTTCCAGAACTTTATGTGGCCCTCGATCTATACTATCGGTACCGCCACCTCGGCTACTACTCTCAATACCGCGCTCAGCCTCGCCTACCCACCGGTGTATAGTCAAAACAACACCGTTGTCACCATCAAGCTCAAGCCATGGAAGTGGTCGAATGGTCAGCCTCTGACGAACGCGGACCTGATGTTCTTCCTGGATCTCCTGAAGTTTCAGAAGAACGAGTTCGCAGACTATGTTCCGGGGGATATCCCCGATAACATAAGTTCTATGACGACCTCAGGGACCAGCACGGTCGTGCTGCACTTGTCACATTCGGTCAACCCAATCTGGTTCACCGATGATCAGCTCGATGAGTTGGTTCCGATGCCCCAGCAGGCGTGGGATAAGACTTCTACCTCGGGATCGGTGGGTAATTATGCATCGACTGCATCAGGAGCTGCCGCTGTTTTGAGTTATCTGAGTGCCCAATCCAAGGACACTTCTACCTATGCGACCAATCCCCTTTGGAAGGTGGTTGATGGTCCATTTGAACTCACTTCGTTCAATACGACAGGTGCTGCTTCGTTCAAAGTTAACCCAAATTACTCGGGACCAAAAGTTAACTACAAGGTATTTAAGGAGGTTCCCTACACCTCCAGTTCGTCTGAGTTCAGTTCGCTCCTATCGGGATCTGAGATTCAGGCTGGCTACGTACCGGCCAATGACCTCTCGACGCTGCCAAGAGTGAAGGCGGCGGGTTACAGCATCGTTCCCACTCCCTATTGGGAGATCAACTTCCTGTCACTGAACTACATTAACCCCCAAGTCGGGAGCATCTTCAAGCAACTTTACATCCGCCAGGCACTCCAGCATCTGATGGATCAGTCGGCAGTCGTGAAGTCACTCCTCCTTGGGACTGGGGGTTATCCAGATTACGGTCCAATTCCGCCAAAGCCATCCAATCCCTACATGGGCTCTCTCGAGTCGGCAAGCACCTATCCCTACAGCATCAAAGATGCCCGGACGTTGTTGACTTCCCACGGTTGGAAGATCCCCTCATCGGGACCAGCGGTCTGTGAGAAGCCAGGACCTGGAGCAAATGAGTGTGGGACAGGAATTAGTGGCGGTCAGACCCTGACCTTCTCACTTGCCTACACCACTGGGTCGTCCTATCTCCCCGGTGAGATGGAGGACTTCAAGAGCTCTGCTGCTGCGGCAGGCATCGTGTTGAACCTGTCGTCAACACCATTTGACTCGCTTGTTGCGGAGGTCATTGGGGCGCATCCAAGCGGTCCCGATATTGGGAACTGGGGGGCCGGTTTCGCTTGGGACTTTAGTGAGCCCTACCCAACCGGTGGAAGCATCTTCGCCTCAGGACACTTCTTGTCCTACCCGGTACCGAATGAGCTCCGCACTCTGGTAGCAGCCACCCACACAGCCTCTGGATCCCAAGCCGACAGTGCCATGCAGGCCTACTCCAACTACCTGGTCAAGCAGCTCCCTGTCATCTTCCAGCCGGTGACCTACACGATCAACGCGGTCTCAAGTCAGCTGAAGGGTGTCTACTTCCCCTCGACTGGTATCTTGTTCCCGCAGACGTGGTCCTATAAATAGCGATGGTCTCAGCGTACTGAGACAATTGGAATTTCGAGATGAACGGTTGATTGGGGGCACAGCGAAGTGATGACAGATAGCTCGGAGCTCTTGTTGGAACACGGGAGACTGATTGGGGGGCTTGGCTCTGACAACTCTGATGATGGAGGTGTCCTAGTCGGGGTAGATGGGCGCATCAAGTGG
The DNA here is from genome assembly GCA_021819725.1 of Actinomycetes bacterium. The sequence goes on along the minus strand of JAKAQR010000049.1, from coordinate 10,766 downwards.
GTGGGTCCCATGGCACAACTGCCAACGCTAGATCCGGGTGTGAGAAGAGTTGACGTGACGGGTAACTGGATGTTGCCAGGGTTTATCGACTGTCACGTGCATCTTTCAAATGCCGATGCCGAGCGCGATCCATTGCGTCGAGCCACGCTGCCCAATAGCTACCTACATCTATCGATGGTGCAGTCTGCTCGTGTCACTTTGCAGGCAGGGGTGACCACCGTTCGAGACCTGGGTGGAGCCGATTTGGGGATGAAGATGGCGGTTGAACAGGGGATCATTGATGGACCGCGGATGCTCATCGCGGTGACGCCTATCAGTGTGACTGGTGGTCATGGTGATGCTTGTTACCCAAGTGGCTTGGATCTAGGGTTTCGATCTCAATATCCTGGGATTGCTGATGGCGAGGTGGAGTGTCGTAAGCGAACTCGTGAGATGTTGCGAGCCGGCGCTGATGTGATCAAGATTCACGCCACCGGTGGGGTTTGGAGTCCCAGGGATCAACCCGACGATGAGGGGCTCACGATCCCGGAGATTACCGCGGTGGTTGATGAGGCTCAGCGGCATCGTGGCAAGCGAGTGGCTGCGCATGCTCAAGGTCGAGGTGGAATCGCGAATGCCGTTCTCGGAGGTGTTACCAGCGTTGAGCACGGCTATGAGATCGACGAGGCGACGGTCGAAGAGATGATAAAGAGAGGTACTTACCTGGTACCTACGCTCACAACTGCTACGACCGTGCCGGACAAGCAGGCGGTCCCCCTTGTGTCGTACGAGAAGAAAATGAAGTGGATCGAGGTTGCTCGAAGCTGCCTTCCAAAGGCCTTGACGTCTGGTGTGCGCATTGCCATGGGTACCGATTGTGGAGTTGCAGCCCATGGCCGGAACCTTACCGAGCTCCGTCGCCTTGTGGAGTTTGGGGTGAGTCCAATGGAGGCCCTGCTTGCAGGTACGCAATATGCCGCAGAGCTCATCGACCGTAGCGACGAGCTCGGTTCGCTTGCCGTTGGAAAGTTTGGGGACGTCGTCGTTACCGATTGCGATCCTCTCCAACAGATCGATCAACTCGAGAACGCCAACCACATCGTGATGGTGGTGAAAGAGGGGGTTGTCTACAAAGATCTGGTGAGCCAGGCACGATGAGCGTACTGTACCTAGTCCGAAGATTGCTGCAAGCTATTGTGGTGGTGATTGGGGTCTCGGTGATTGTCTTTGTGATGGTGCATTCCCTGCCTGGTGGTCCTGCGCGTGCGATTCTCGGACCCCAGGCCACGCCGATTCAGGTGAAGGAGTTCATCGTTGCTAATGGCTATAACAAGCCCCTGATTGTTCAGTATTTCAATTATTTGGGACAGCTTCTGCACGGTAATCTTGGTTACTCGTATACCCAGAACGCCCCGGTGCGAACCCTGATCGGACAGGCACTTCCGAAAACCGCCCTGCTGGTGGCTCTTGCGTATGGACTCGGACTCATCGTTGGGATTCCTTTGGGGATTTGGCAAGCGGTGCATCGCGATGGAGCGTTGGATCACTTCCTGACGAGTGTCGAGTTGACTGGTTACTCGATGCCCTTGTTCTGGTTAGGGTTGTTGCTTATCGATGCGTTGGCGATTGGAGTGCATCTCTTTCCTCCACAGGGGCCTCAGGGGCCGACCATTAGTGCCTCCTTTTCTGATCCAGTAGCGTTGGTTCTACCCGTCGTCACCCTCATGATCACGGTATTTGGATCCTTTGCGCGGTTTGCCCGATCAGCTGCTCTTGATAGCCTTGCCCAGGACTACATTCGGACGGCTCGAGCGAAGGGCCTGACCCGTTGGCAGGTTCTCAGCCGGCATGTGTTGCGGAACTCATTGCTCCCATTGATCAGTTTGGTCGGGTTGATCCTGCCACTGGTGATTGCCGGCGCTTTGGTTGTGGAACAGGTGTTTAATTACCCAGGCATGGGTCTCTTGTTCTGGAACTCGGCTATTGCAAGGGATTATCCCATAGTCATGGGTGTCGCCTTGGTAGTGGCGGTGGCGACGGTGTTGGGTTCGCTATTGGCAGACATCTTGTACCGGTTTGCCGACCCGAGGGTGTCGTACTAGATGAAGCTAAGGAAGGGCTTTACCGTCCCCGGTGGCCAAGAGTCGTTGCACGAGTCGGAGGGAAGGTCTGAGTGAACTATGAACCGCTGGTGACCGCTACCGATCAGACGGTAGTTGAGCGAGAGCAGGAAGAGGAACGCCCCTCAGGGATTCGGCGCGGTTACCGAAGGTTTCTGCGGCGAAAGAGCGCCGTGGTTGGCGCGGTGATCGTGATCTTTCTGGTGCTGTTTAGCTTCGTGGGTCCTCTCATCTATCGGACCAACCAGGTGACTACTGTGCTCGCTCAAGCGAATCAAGCGCCGAGTGCAGCACACCTGCTTGGCACCTCTGACGTCGGCTATGACATCCTAGGACGCCTGATGGCCGGTGGCCAGTCGGCCCTTGAGGTGGGCATTGGTGCTGCCATCGTCGCGATGATCATCGGTACTTGGTGGGGAGCGCTGGCGGGTTATTTCGGTGGGTGGATCGATGCCACGATGATGAGAGTTGCGGATTCAGTGCTTGCGATTCCAGCGTTGCTGTTGGTCTTGCTGCTCGGGACGATCATCCAGCCTTCGGTACCGGTGCTCGTGATCGAAATTGGGGTTATCTCCTGGGCAGTCCCGGCTCGACTGGTACGTGGCGAGACGCTCTCGTTGCGGGTGCGTGAGTTCGTGGAGGCCTCGAAGGGAGCGGGGGCGAGTAGTCGGTGGATTGTCGCTCGGCACCTTATTCCAAACGTCATCGGTGTCGTGATTGTGCAAACTACGTTGAGTATTGCGAATTCGATCGCGCTCTTCGCGGTCATCAGCTACTTAGGGCTCGGTCCACCAGTACCCGCTACCAACTGGGGAGCAATGCTTAGCAATGGTCTCAATTTCGTCTATGACGGCTACTGGTGGGAAATCTACCCTGCTGGCATCGCCATTGTTCTGGCCGTGGTGGCGTTCAACTTCATTGGCGAGGGGTTGCGCGATACTTTGGAGAGCCGGGAGTGAGCGGTTCTTTGAAAGCACCAGAACGTCTGCTCATGGCCTCGGTAGATTACTGCGACTGTAGCCCCACTTCTCCAGGGTTGCTAGATAACGCTTGCCAAGAGATGGATTGGGCGCCTGCGGGTTCTCGTACGGCAAGCCGTGGCCAAGCTTTGGAAGGGGCTAGCCAGGACGAAGGATGGCCCCATCTGCAATTGGGTCATCGGATGCAGGGGTTGGTGGCAAGAGACAGGAGAGTAGGGTCGTGAGTCTCCTAGAAATACAGGATTTGCGCGTCTCGATCGCCCTATCCAGTTCTACGGTCCATGCGCTCGACGGTGTCAGTCTGACGGTGGAGGCCGGGGAAACTGTTGGACTTGTTGGCGAGTCAGGCAGTGGCAAGACGATGACTGGCATGGCGGTCATGGGGCTACTACCAAGAGGAGGAGTGGTCGAGTCTGGGCAGATCCTCCTCAATGGGCGCAATCTTGCGCACCTTCGAGAACACGACATGCAGGATGTGCGAGGGAACGAGGTTGGGATGGTGTTCCAGGACCCCATGACCGCTTTGAACCCCACTATGACGGTTGGCAAGCAGGTCGCGGAATCGCTGCGACGGCACCTGGGTCTTTCAAAGACGGAGGCCCGCTCGCGAGCCGTCGAATTGTTCAAGATGGTTGGAATGCCACGCCCGAACGACCAGGTAGGAGACTATCCCCATCAGCTATCTGGAGGGCTCCGTCAAAGGGTAGTGATCGCGATTGCTCTGGCGTGTCAACCTAAGCTGCTGATTGCCGACGAACCCACGACTGCTCTTGACGTCACCATTCAGGCACAAATCCTTGACCTTCTCGATCAGCTGCGCGAGCAGTTGCAGTTGGGTGTGATTCTCATCACCCATGACATGGGAGTCGTGGCGGGACGGGCAGATCGTGTTTCAGTGATGTATGCAGGGAGGGTCGTCGAAGAGGGAGCGACTGAGGATTTGTTCCACCAGCCGATGCACCCATACACGGAGGCACTTTTAGCATCGTTACCTGATCTTCAGAGTGATCGTTCACGTCGGTTGTTCGCGATTGGAGGACTACCGCCAGATCTGTCCAATCCACCTACTGGGTGTCGGTTTGCGCCCCGCTGCAGGTATGCCAAGGACGAATGTCGAGCCAACGATCCTGTATTGGAGCGCCAGGACGACACTCGGTCTGTCGCCTGCTTTTTCCCAAGCACCTCCAATCGCCTGGTGGAAGTCCGCGAGGCAACCGACGTTGTTTCGACGGGGAATCGGGTGGAATTTAGTTCGCGAAATTCGTCGGAGTCGACCAGGGCAGAGCTCCTAGAAGTGTGTGATCTTGTCAAGGAGTTCAAAGTCAGGTCGAGCATCCGACTGGGCCATAAGAGTGGATCGACGCTGAAGGCAGTCTCTGGTGTCTCGTTTGAAGTCGCCGCTGGGGAGACTCTTGGGGTGGTTGGCGAATCAGGCTGCGGGAAGACCACCCTTGGAAGGCTGGTCGCCGGTCTTGAGACGCCAACCGGGGGCAGTGTGAGGTTCTTAGGCAAGGAGTTGGTGGGTTCAAAGGGAAAGGGTTTCCGCAGTTCTAGACGTGATCTTCAGCTGATGTTCCAAGACCCCTACTCCTCGTTGGACCCGCGGATGCGGGTAGGGGCAATCATCGAAGAGCCCATGCGGCTGCAACATGTGGGCTCGCCGTCGGAGCGCCAGGATCGAGTGCGAGAGCTGATGGGAGAGGTTGGGCTCTCTCTGAGTCTCATCGATCGCTACCCCCACGAGTTCTCTGGTGGACAGCGTCAAAGAATTGGTCTTGCGAGAGCGTTGTCCCTCAATCCAAAGATCCTTGTTGCCGACGAACCCGTATCGGCACTGGATGTCTCGATTCGTTCTCAGGTCATCAATCTGATGTGCCAACTCCAGGAGCTCCACGGCCTCACCTACGTGGTGATATCGCATGACCTGTCGGTGGTGCGATACATGGCTGATCGCGTTGCGGTCATGTATCTCGGAAAGATTGTCGAGATCGGGCAGACGGCAAGCCTCTATGACGGGCCAGCCCACCCCTACACGCAAGGACTGTTGCGATCGATACCGTTACCAGATCCCGAGGCGGCTCGTGCGCATAGAATGACGAGTGTTACCGGCGAGCTCCCCTCTGCCATTAATCCTCCTTCGGGCTGTCGGTTCAGAACGCGGTGCGAGTACGCACAGGATATCTGTGCTGAAGTTGAACCTCCGTTGCGGTCCTTCGGCATCGGACACGAGGCGGCCTGTCACTTCCCCTTGAGGGAGCCGGTGGCGGAGTCTGTGACCGAGGCGCGGGTATTGGGAGGTTGAGGGCTTACGGGTCACAGACTCCTCAAAGTCTTCTTTCGTTCATAGCAAGTAGTAGGTAAGTTCACAAACAATGAAGGGAAAAGTGAGTTATGGTGAGAACCCTATTTCAAGGTGGTCAACTCTTTGACGGAACGGGCTCTGGTATGGCGCCAGCAGATGTGGTTGTTGAGGATGGGAAGATTATTGAGGTTGGTAACGGCCTAGACGGAGACCAGGTAGTCGATTGCACCGGGAAGGCGTTGTTACCCGGTCTATTTGACTGCCATGTCCATGTGACCAGCTCTGGTGTAGATACGATGCGAAGGTTAACCCGACCATTTTCCTATCAGTTCTACGAAGCGGAGGCGAATCTCAAGGCCACACTCGATCTTGGAATCACCACGATAAGGGACGCATCTGGAGCCGACCTTGGCGTGCAACAGGCGGTGGAAGATGGTTTGATCGCTGGTCCGCGGATGCAGATATCTGTGACTGCCATTAGTCAAACCGGAGGCCACGGGGATGGTTGGCTGCCTTCAGGGATCAACCTCGATGGTAAGGTCTCCTATCCTGGAAGGCCTTCTGGAATTGTGGATGGTCCAGAAGAGATGCGTAAGAAGGTTCGAGAAATCATCCGCTCCGGTGGGAATGTGATCAAGGTTTTTACGTCGGGTGGAGTCCTGTCCCCTCGCGACAATCCCCGTCACGGACACTTTCGGGATGATGAACTCCAGGTGCTTGTTGCGGAGGCTAACGCGGCAGGAATCTTTGTCATGGCCCATGCCCAAGCGAGTGATGGGATTAAGGCTGCGATCAGGGCGGGCATTCGATCTATCGAACATGGTGTATATCTTGATGACGAGGCGATTGAGATGATGCTCGCCAAGGGAACCTGGCTGGTTCCGACACTCATCGCTCCGATATCGGTCGTGGAGAGTTTTGATCAGGGTGCCTCGCTGCAGCCAGCTGTCATCGCGAAGGCGCGAGAACTGCTCCTGGTGCACCAGGATTCGTTTGCAAGGGCTGTAAAGGCTGGTGTCAAGATTGCAATGGGAACAGACAGTGGGGTAGGCGCTCATGGTACCAACTTGCGAGAGTTGGCGTTAATGGAGGCGGGAGGCATGGATCCTGGAAGTGTGCTGGTTGCGACTACGCATAGCGCGGCGCAGCTGATGGGCCTCGAGGGCGAGCTTGGCACCGTGGAACCCGGGAAACGAGCCGATTTGGTAGTGGTCGATGGAGACCCGTTCGATTTTTCTCGGCTCAAGGAGAATGTGTCTGCTGTATACAAGGATGGAGTTCTTGTGTCGGTCGGACAACAACGGATGGTCAAAGATGCCTGAGATTAAGAGCGCGGTTCAGGCGAACCAGCGAGCATTGGCTGAGGACATGGTGGCATTGAGTCATCGGATTCATGCACATCCTGAGCTAGGGTTCCAAGAACAACTGGCGTCGAGATGGGTAGGCGAGGCGTTGGAGTCGGGCGGCTTTGCTGTCAAGCGAGGCGTGGCGGATTTACCGACTGCTTTTGAGGCGACGATTGGTTCGGGTGAGTTCGTGGTCGCGGTTTGTGCAGAATATGATGCCCTCCCAGACGTTGGTCATGCTTGTGGTCATAATGTGATAGCGTCGGCGGCAGTCACAGCCGCACTGTCGCTTGCACCGCTGGTTGATGATTTGGGTATCACGCTCAAGGTCATGGGCACCCCTGCAGAGGAGGGTGGCGGGGGCAAAATCCTGATGTTGGATGCAGGGGTGTTTGAAGGAGTGCATGCGGCGATGATGGTGCACCCATCCCCTCGTGAGGATGTCGCTATGCGAGCGCTGGCGGTGGCACATCTGCAGGTTGAGTATTTGGGCAAGACCGCTCACGCTTCGGCCGCACCGGAGAAGGGTATCAATGCTGGTGACGCATTAGCGATCGCTCAGGTCGCGATTGCTCTCCTTCGACAACAGCTCCCGACCAACTGTCAGGTTCACGGAATCACGACCCACGGAGGTGAGGCTCCGAACGTGATACCTGGTCGGGCCGCTGCGAGTTATTACATCCGCAGTACTACACTTGCGAGCCTTGAGGAGGTACGCCCCAAAATTGAGCGGTGCTTTGAGGCCGGAGCCGTGGGTTCAGGCGCCGAACTTCGTATCACGGAACAATCACCACCGTACTCGGAGTTCGTTACTGATGAGGATCTAGCGAGGTTGTATCGTCAGAATGCTGAGAGTCTTGGTCGAGTCTTTGCCCCATTCGGTGAGGGAGAGAGACCGATGGGTGGATCGACTGATATGGCCAACATCTCCATGAGAATCCCCGCCATCCACCCCATGTTGGGGATCGACTGTGGTGACTCAGTGAATCATCAGCCAGAATTCGCGGCTCATTGCGCCGAGCCCTCTGCTGATAGAGCGCTGCTGGATGGTGGACTGGCAATGGCTTGGACAATTGTTGATGTTGCGAATGATCAGAGGGTTAGGGAGCGACTCCTATTGAGCGGTGGGTTGCATTGATCTTCTGACCTTGCCTATATTGAGAAGTTCGAAAGGCTTCAGCATGGGCAGCGCCGAGGAAAGGCAAGCGAGGTGATCAGGGGTTTCATGGGTCTTAACCATTGCTTCGGTATGGTATGAGCTGGTCGAAGCCACGCTGGTCGGTGACAGCAAGAAAACGGCCATGATTCTTAGGGGTTGACGTGGTCGGTAGTAGAGAACGGTGGAAGATCAATCATGCTGAAAGGGGCTATGGGTATGGAAAGTAAAAGGGGTACGTCGATGATAGTTGGGGCCAATAGAAGTTGGAAAGCCTTGACAATACTGGCGACAGTTAGCCTTGGAGGTGCGATCCTTGCTGCTTGTGGCTCCTCGAGCTCAAATAGTACATCGAGTAGCAGTCAGCCTTCGACCGCGACGAATGCGGGCGTAATCACGATGGCCGAAGGAGCCCAAGGTACTCCGACTTCGATCTTGCCATTTGTCGAGCCGGCCTACAACACTCTTGCTAACAAGGGAAGCTTCCAGAACTTTATGTGGCCATACCTTTACACTATCGGAACTGCGAATTCAGCGACCGCTCTCAACACTGCATTGAGCCTCGCCTATGCTCCTGTCTTCAGCCAAAACGATTCCGTTGTCACCATCAAGCTTAAGCCATGGAAGTGGTCGAATGGTCAGCCGCTGACGAACGCTGACCTGATGTTCTTTCTCGATCTCCTGAAGTATGAGAAAAACGAGTTTGGCGATTATGTCCCGGGTGATATACCCGACAGCATCAAATCAGTCTCGACAGTAGGTACAAGCACTGTCGTTTTACACCTCACGGAGTCGGTCAACCCAATCTGGTTCACCGATGATCAGCTCGATGAGTTGGTTCCGATGCCCCAGCAGGCGTGGGATAAGACTTCTACCTCGGGATCGGTGGGTAATTATGCATCGACTGCATCAGGAGCTGCCGCTGTTTTGAGTTATCTGAGTGCCCAATCCAAGGACACTTCTACCTATGCGACCAATCCCCTTTGGAAGGTGGTTGATGGTCCATTTGAACTCACTTCGTTCAATACGACAGGTGCTGCTTCGTTCAAAGTTAACCCAAATTACTCGGGACCAAAAGTTAACTACAAGGTATTTAAGGAGGTTCCCTACACCTCCAGTTCGTCTGAGTTCAGTTCGCTCCTATCGGGATCTGAGATTCAGGCTGGCTACGTACCGGCCAATGACCTCTCGACGCTGCCAAGAGTGAAGGCGGCGGGTTACAGCATCGTTCCCACTCCCTATTGGGAGATCAACTTCCTGTCACTGAACTACATTAACCCCCAAGTCGGGAGCATCTTCAAGCAACTTTACATCCGCCAGGCACTCCAGCATCTGATGGATCAGTCGGCAGTCGTGAAGTCACTCCTCCTTGGGACTGGGGGTTATCCAGATTACGGTCCAATTCCGCCAAAGCCATCCAATCCCTACATGGGCTCTCTCGAGTCGGCAAGCACCTATCCCTACAGCATCAAAGATGCCCGGACGTTGTTGACTTCCCACGGTTGGAAGATCCCCTCATCGGGACCAGCGGTCTGTGAGAAGCCAGGACCTGGAGCAAATGAGTGTGGGACAGGAATTAGTGGCGGTCAGACCCTGACCTTCTCACTTGCCTACACCACTGGGTCGTCCTATCTCCCCGGTGAGATGGAGGACTTCAAGAGCTCTGCTGCTGCGGCAGGCATCGTGTTGAACCTGTCGTCAACACCATTTGACTCGCTTGTTGCGGAGGTCATTGGGGCGCATCCAAGCGGTCCCGATATTGGGAACTGGGGGGCCGGTTTCGCTTGGGACTTTAGTGAGCCCTACCCAACCGGTGGAAGCATCTTCGCCTCAGGACACTTCTTGTCCTACCCGGTACCGAATGAGCTCCGCACTCTGGTAGCAGCCACCCACACAGCCTCTGGATCCCAAGCCGACAGTGCCATGCAGGCCTACTCCAACTACCTGGTCAAGCAGCTCCCTGTCATCTTCCAGCCGGTGACCTACACGATCAACGCGGTCTCAAGTCAGCTGAAGGGTGTCTACTTCCCCTCGACTGGTATCTTGTTCCCGCAGACTTGGTCTTATAAGTAGAGGATTGGGGAACCTTCGAGGCCGTGTGTTGGGCGGATGGTAGTGTGGATTGGTAGGCTTGCGCGGGTCCTTAGGTGCCGGCACAAAGCGTATCCGAAACCTCATTACCGCTCGCCAGTAGGGGGTTTGCAGGATTGTTCGGTCTGACATCTGACATGGCGTTTGAACGAGGCTCCCCCTCTGAAGTCCTTCTAACTGGACTTGTTCGAAATATCCCCGCCTAGGGCGTGACAAGACGGTGGAACGCCTTGCCCAGCTGGGAGACTTCCTGGTGTCAAACTTGGTAGAACCTGGCGCTTTTCTCGTCATTCGTTGATCCAATTCTGTGTTAGTCAAACTGGATCCAGCGAGTTTGCGCCTTAATAAGCCGGAGTACGGCACTGCACATTTCGCTCATTTCGGACACCGAATCCGGAGTTTTCGGACAGTCTCAGGTGGGGTGTGTTCGGTAGCCATCTGGTGTCGCGCTTAACCCCTACCTCACCTCCTTTCTGGTGATGGTTCTTGGTCGGTGATCGATCGTTCTCATCCTAGGTGTGGGGCCTCTCGTCATCGGTTCGCATCGGGTGACTGGACCACTTTGCGCATCGATTCTCCGCCCAGTTCGATGCGGTGAAGATTCGTCGTCAGTCGGTCGAGGAGCGCGTCAGCGATCGTTGGGTCACCAATGCTGGCGTACCAGTTCGCGACTTAGCAGCTGTGAGGTGAGAATCGTGGAGCGCAGTCCATGACGATCCTCGATCACCTCTAGGGTGTCACTGGCGGCATCTGGACTGATGGGTCGAATGAGAAAGTCATCGAGTATCAACA
>JAKAQR010000014.1 GCA_021819725.1 Actinomycetes bacterium | reverse complement strand
CAGCTTCACACCGAGGGGTGTCTTCTTTCGTTCTGAGAACGTGGACCGGGTGAGCGAAGCGGGCTGGGATCAGATCTGGGAAGCAGGGATACGTACAGTCGTTGATCTTCGCCAGCCGAGCGAAAGAGAAGCTGCGATGTTGGATCCCGGCCCGGTTGGCTGACAATACGACAGGTCGATCTAGATGGCTTGGACAACGAGGACTTCCGAAGCAACTACTGGGACAACGGGCTTAAGGGCACGGCGCTCTACTTCCTCCCTCATCTTCAGGCGATGCCAGAGCGCACCGGTGCGGCTCTGTCGGCAATCTTGAATGCTCCACCCGGTGGAGTAATGTTCCACTGCATGTCGGGACGGGATCGCACAGGCATGATCGCGATGCTGTTATTGAGAGCTGTCGATGTCGAAACTGAGGATATCGTTGACGACTACCTGGAGACTGTCCGTCTTGGCGGGTTGCGAGCAGTCTCCGAGAACCAAGACAACGGCGAGAACGCGAGGGAAGAGCTATGTCGCTCCCATGGCACCACGACCGAGAATGTCTTTCGCTCGGTGTTATCGCAACTGCAACTTCCCGCCGTTCTCACCTTGGCCGACCTGAGCGAACCCGACCTGCAAGCCCTGCGTAGTTGGCGGAACACGATCCAGCACTGACTTTCACAGCGGCTGTGGAGCCTAGAACATGGGTAGTGTCAGATGAGTTTGACGAGAAGGTCGTGGAGGACTGGATTGAGCGCCTCCCGTCCAAGCGATTACAGACCATCACACGAATGCAGATGAGTCGGATCCTAGAAGAGGCAGATCGGGAAGCGAGCCTGCAATACAGCCCGAACGTTCGCGCGTGGTCGATTGGCGTGATACTGATTGTGATACGGGATGGGTACCAATATGCTCTCGACGGGGAGCACCCGATGCTTTGCACTACCCATGAACTGCTGATACGGTTGTCCCGTGCCCCACGATTACTTGCGTACCCTAACCTTGGATCAGGAGGTTCCAGGTTCGAGCCCTGGCCCGCCAGCCATAAAAGCCCGGTTCAGGGCCGGTGTTCTCCCTGGAAGCGGGTGCCGATCGCGGTGGGTTCTAGTTCCATCACTATGATTTGCGTAACGATGCTCGTTAGTCGTCATCCATCACTGACTGTCACTTCGATACGCTATCATTGTTTGAGGTCGGTCGATGCTAGCATATGTGTGTGGCCCAAACAAGAACGACCTTCACGCTCGACGAGGAGCTGGCTAAGCTCGCTCGAGAACTCGGCATCAATATTTCTGCAGCTGCTCGTCAAGGAGTAACCGATGCAGTACGTGCCGCCCTGTTGCGAACTGACCGGGAATCTTATTTGAGGCAGCCGGAGTGTTCTGACACTGTCTGGACAGAGGTTGAAGCGTGGGGTGAGCCTTGAAACGTGGCGAGGTGTGGTTGGCCGAAGTTGGTCAGAAAAGGCGACCCGTGCTGCTGTTGACTCGATCCGAGGTACTCGACGCTCGTAGCCTCGTTACGGTGGCCGAGGTCACCACCTCCATCCGTGGTCTCGCTGCGGAAGTCGACATCAATCACGTCGAGGTCGGGTTGGATCGACCCTCGGTCATCAACTGTGATGGTCTCCACACCGTCGTTCAGGCATCGCTCACTGGTCCCGTTGGACAAGTTGACGACGACACCATGGGAAGGGTCTGCTCAGCGATCGGATACGCACTCGGCTGTTGAGGGGAGGGGCTGCGAGTGCAGGAAGATCTGATCTCTTTCCCGTGCATGCCTGTTCTCGATGGTACGAGGGGCGTCGTGACCAACCTGGTGGACAGCCTGCTGTGCCCGATCCACCTGTTATGGTGACTCGGCAGTTGTCTTTTGAAGTTAGGGCAACCCAGATCTTTTTGGGCTGACCCAAAACGGCACGCCTCGAGGTTGGTGCCCTGTTCACTCACTGCTGCGAGGAACGCTCAGTACGGTGCGGCGCAGTGCCGAGTGACCTCCATTCATCATCGTGAACGAGGTGAAGCACGACCTTTGGCATTGAGAACCCTATCTGTTGAAGACTAGGAGTCTCCAAGAAACTCGGGTTTACTTGGTGGGAGGAGCCCTTGCTGGTCTCGAAGACTCGACGATGGACTCCCGTAAATTCCCAGAACGGTCTGTCCTCAAGTAGTCATTCTCAGTTAGCGCATTCCAGATAACTGTTCGAAAGTTCTCTTTCCGCCTGGCTTCAGCACGCTGTCTATTGAGAACTGTCGCGAAATACATACTACAATGTAGAACATGAGCACCGTGGGCATTCGAGCACTCAAACAGAACGCTTCACAGGTGGTGGCCAGGGCCGCCTCCGGCGAAGTGATAACGATTACCGACCGAGGAAGACCGGTCGCCCAGCTGGTTCCTATCCCTGGGGGACACATTGCTGCTCTTGTCGCGGCAGGTCTGGCTCGCCCTGCGAAGGGCTCTCTCGCGGCTCTTGGCGCGCCTTCGGGGGCGCCACAATCAGAGTCACTGTTGTCAGAGACCGTAGCGACCATGCGCAACAGTGAACGTTACTGATGGCCTTTTACCTCGACACGTCTGCCGCGGCCAAGCTGGTCATGGTCGAACCTGATTCCCCGGCTATGGCACGCTGGGCCGCTGTCCACGAAAGTCAGGTGATCGCGAGTGACTTATTACGCACCGAACTCCTCCGGGCAACGAGACGCGCCGCTCCCGATCGGGTGCAGCGTGCCCGATCCGTGCTCGATGCTCTCACCTTGCTGAGTCTCACTTCGGCCACCTTCGAACGAGCGGCCATCCTTGATCCCCACGAGTTACGGAGTCTGGACGCCCTCCATATTGCTGTAGCACTGGAATTAGGCGATGAGCTTGACGGCATTGTGACCTATGACGAGCGCATGGCGGCAGCCGCTTCCTCTTACGGCATAGGGGTGATCATGCCAACGTGAGGACCGGTGTCTGGTATCGCAGGTAGCTCTTCTGGTCTCAAAACCTGTGGAAGGCCCCTCGGGGGTCCATCTTGAATGTGATCTCAAGCTCGCCATCTTTCTGTCCATTATCTACCACGTCGCTGACCAGGTCTTCACCTTCCCAGCCTCTTTGCGCGGTGGGACGTTATTGATCGGACGCCGCCCCGTGGCAGAATCGATCGCTGAAGCCATTTCCACCGAACAGATCACTGTCCTCTGGGGAGGATCTCCTGCCATGGCCAATGCTCTCGCCAAAGTGGTGGCGGCTGATGACCCGCAAAGAGGCCAGAAACGAAAGACTCAGTCGGGGTCGAGCTCTTGAGGCTCAACAGCACTGCTGAGCAGCTCTCGGATAGCGTAAGTACGCAAGCAGGTGGGCGTAGATCTCCCGGGTGACCGTGTCTGGTGATTTGGACCGAAAAACCGGCCAGCGCCTCGTCGATGGGTCTTTAGTTCGTCGAAGGCACTCTCCTCTTCCCATCGCTCACCATAGAGCGCAGCCAACTCGAGCGCGGGTGAGCGCTCCGGGTTGAGCAGGGTGGTGATGAGAAGGATCGGAGCGTCGCCTTTAGTGCAAGAAGGGCGTGCTCGACGACCCGGACGGTGATTGGTTTGCCCGGGTTACCCCTTGGCGGGCGAAGCGCCGACAGGTACGATCCATCCTTTAGGGATGTCGTCGCCGCACGAACCACGTTGGACCTGGTTTGCCAGCTCAGCACCGGCAGCTGCCACCCCTTGTCACAGGTGATAGCCGCTAAAACCCCGATCGACGAGGAGGCGCAGCTCATTGTTGAGCTTCTTAAACAACGAATGAGCCAAGGTGGTCTCTCCCGTAGAGCTTGCGCCGATCTCAGCAGCGATAATCGTGTGCGTTCCAGATTCAACGAGTGCTACCACCCGAGCCTGGAGGAAGGCCCCTTGCATCTCACCCCGGCTACTCTCTGTCCGACCGAAGTGCGCCGGGTTCGTCTTGGTGTCTGGTAGGTCAAACACGGTCCTGTCGATCACTACCAACCTTAAGCCCAGCCACCACCAGCCGGGCGAGGACTCGGTATCGTCGGTGAGGCAATCTGCTCAAACAACATCTTCATCACCTCACCACCGAACCTGGCGCGCGCCTGTCTCGGTGTCTTAGAGCTCGGCACTTGCCAGTCTCCTCGCCAGCGGGCCACATGCTTTGAGGCGCCGACCAGTAGCCGGGCAACCTCCTGATAGCCCTCATCAACCCACAGGCACATCGCAAGGGTGAACAACACGACCATCCGTGCTGGGAGCAACCGATGACGTTGCTCCGCCCTCCCAGCCCCCGGATTACCTTGTCGATGTGCGTTGACGGAAACATCGCGGCCAATACCCCGATGGCTATCCGATCCGTGAGATGCTCGCCATCGGAAATCTTGACCTGACCAGCTCTTGGTATGAACCAGGCTTGACGCGTGAAGGCCTTGACTAAGTGGTATTGCCTCTAACTGTCATTTACCCTGGCGCCTGCGCCCTGGAACACGGGGTTGTGGCCGATCCATGATTCGTGCCAGATCTGTATTTTGGTACTACCAAAGCCCTACCAATGGTAGTATCTGAGTATGAAGTTGAGTGTCAGCCTTCCTGACGATGATGTAGAGTTTCTTGATGCCTACGCCATCGAGCAAGGCATCGCGTCTCGCTCTGCTGTCTTACACCGGGCAGTGCGCCTCCTACGAGGCGCACAACTCGGGGCGGCCTACGAGGATGCCTTTGCCGAGTGGGAGAACGAAGGAGAAGCCGCAGCTTGGGAAGTGACGGTTGGGGACGGGCTCGGAACCAATGCTGCGGGGTGAGATCCGCTTGGTTGATCTTGACCCGATTAGAGGTGCCGAGGCCAACAAGCGTCGACCCGCAGTAATCGTCAGCAATGACGGAGCCAACATGATCGCAGATCGCCTGGGCCACGGAGTCGTGACACTCGTTCCCGTCACGACGAACACTACGCGCATCTACCCCTTCCAGGTTCTACTCCTGGCAACTGATACAGGACTCGAACGCGACTCAAAAGCCCAAGCCGAGCAGGTCCGAGCAGTGGCCGTCGAGCGTCTGGGCAATAGGATCGGAGTCGTGCCACCGGCGGTCATGGCAGACCTAGATGAAGCTCTGCGCCTCCACCTCGCCCTATAAGGCTGGCTTGACCCCGAACTCGTGCCGTCCTTCGACGGCGACCGTCCATTTAGTCGGTCTGGAGAAGCTTCTGGTGTCAGTGCACGCCAACCGTAGCCTTGGGAGCAGCGAACGGGCCAGCCCAGCAACGGTTACCACGAAGTCGTGAAGCTCTAGGGACCAAGCGTTTCTGTCGAACCCAGCTACGGCATCTAAGCCGCACACGCCGCCGCGTGATTGGCATAGTCGAGCGCAGTGGCATAGTCGAGCGCGATGGCGCCATCTCTGGCACGAACCTTCCTTCGTCGCTCACCCTGATCAAGGAAGGATCGATCACATCGCCGCCCCAGGACAACCCACCGTTTTCAACGCCAACCCTATGGCCTTGTTGAGTATCTCGTGGATGGTCGATCGAAGTTCCGATTCTTCTTGCCGATGGCAACAAAGCATGCGACAGACTCCGGAGGCTACGCTTTGGCCTCAAGCAACTCTTGAGCAGTCTTTCCTAGCAGACAGAACTCATTACCTTCCGGGTCCGCCAAGACAATCCAGCTCACATCTGGGCCCTGACCGATGTCAACGCGACGAGCACCAAGGCCCTCCAAGCGTGCCAGCTCCTCTTTGGTTGTTGTCCCATCTGCGCGCAGGTCAAGATGAAGTCGGTTCTTCCCCGACTTTAGATCAGGCACCTTCAGAAAATCAATCACCGGCAACGAGTGATCCGCTGAACCGATGCTCACATAATCGAACACCTCATCGTCTTCGATAACGTCCCATCCGAGCACTCGACACCAAAACTCCGCCAGGGGGTGTGGATTGTTCGCCCCGACTGCGCTATTGAATAGGCGACTGGACATTGCCCAAGCATATCGTGTTGCACCTGCGGCCATGTCCCATGGGTGAGGTAAACGCCCCTGCAAGACTACTCATTCTGACCTCTACCCCGACAGAGCAATCGTGATAAATCCTAGTAACGGGGGTCCAATTGCGTTGCTAGGATTCGTCGTATAGATGGCTGCCGAGACTCGGCGCCATCTAGGTAGAGGAGCGCTTATGCATCCAAGTTTGTTTGACTGCTGGTGGCGAGATGAGTCCGCCCTGACCCTTCAACATACTGAAGCCACCGCGGTGGCGAAGCAAGACCATCATGGGCTGATAGGCTCTGGCGCGCATCGGGCACCCGGGTGGTCAGCAAGACTACAGGATAGGTTGCATCAGGTACAGCACATACTGGGGGCCGTGCCAGAGTCGGACGTGTCAGAATCGACTGTGCCAGAGTCAATCGTGACTCGTGACTTTGAGGTTCTACATGAAGGGAGACTCGTATGAACTACCTTGCGTTCATCTGCCCCGACGACACCTCGGCACCAGATGAGGAGATGATCTTTGGATCCAAAGCTCCTCGTTGGGTCAAAGAGATGGAGAGGCGAGGGGTGCGCCTGTTTGGTCGAGAGCTAGAGGCTCCAAGTTCGGCCTCCACCGTACGTGTCCGTAACAACGAGACGTTGGTGACCGATGGTCCTTGCGTCGAGACCCGGGGCTACGAATCCAGAGGTTCGGGGGCTCTTGGAAGACGCCAAACCTGAGGCACTGCAAGCACCAGCAGCGTTGAGCCTACAACGTAGCCAGCACCGATTTCGAGGACACCTCCCTGCCCGACCAGATGTGAGAAGGGGACTGCAATCGCATAGCCCAGTGGGAGTAGCGCGGAACTAGCCAGCCAGTCAAAGCTGGTGACTTTCGACATGACCTCGGGTGGAACGTGGTTCTGCATGAGCGTACCCCACAGTGAGGAGAAGTACTCAAGACCCATCCCGGACAGTGCCCCGGCGACGAGAACGTACCCGATCGATAGATGAAAGGCAAGAGCGAGGAGAATTGAGACCGTTGAGAACAGTGCCAGCAAACCAAGCCGCAGGGGTCGACGACTTCTACTCCGAAAGGCCCATAGCCCCCCAGCGACACCACCGACAGCGACGCTTCCCCAGATCAAGCCCCAGCCACCGGGACCGTGATAGTAGCGGATGGCCAGTACCGGTCCCAAGACCACCAACGGCGCATAAGCAACGACGTGCCATAGTGCGAACTGGAGATCGACCGTCCAAATCCAAGTCCGGTGCCAGAACGCACCCCAGCCTTCGACGATATCTTGGCGAAACGTCGAAACGCTTCGTTCCTGATGCGTCAGATCGGGAGGAAGACCTGCAAAGATGACGACCGTGCCGAGTGGCAAAAGACCTGAGAGCAAGAGTGCCCAACCAGGAAAGACCAGTGCTGCAAGAAAGCCGGCGATCGCGGGACCAAGAATGTTGCCGGTGTTCCAGTAGATGCTCCGGAGTGCATTGGCCTGTTGTCGATACTCCATTGGGATGACAGCCTGGAACCATCCCTCAAAGGCTGGAAAGAACAGTGAGTATGCAAACCCTACGATGAGCTGGGCTACCAGGTAAATCCAAAGTTCTTGCAATGCCAAGAGGGCAGCAAGCGCCATTACGATCCGCATCAGCCCAATGATCATGTCCGAGCCCATTACTAAGGGCTTACGCGCAACGCGATCGCCGATCACTCCGGCAAAGAAGAGCACCGCGACTGTGGCTATCGCCTGAGCCCCTAGTACATATCCGTAATCACTGGCCGAGTGAAAACGGTCCAGAATAGTGAAGCTCAACGCCACTGGCAACATGCCGGAACCGAATGAGGCCAGCGAGCGGGCAATGACAAGCCTTCGCACCACGCGATTGCCCCAGACTTCGCGCGCCGACGCCACCTTCACCCCTCATGAATTGTTCAGGAATCCTCAATCTCCAGGCTAGCCATCAAGCCTGACGGTCACGTGCAGCCGAAGCTGTGAAAGGGTGTAGACCAGGGGCGAAATGGCGAATGAGTGGTATCCATCGCGGTACCTCGCGCCCCTCACCAGAATTGTTTGACATAAGGGGAGTTGACTCCTTTCCGTCCAGTTGGCCTTGTCGGTATCTATTCTGGGAGGCTGGTGATGCATCCGCAACTGGGTCAACGGGGGAGTCGCGTGGAGTTCATTAATACTACCGGACGCCCGATTCGTTAGCATGTCGCGCTCACCATGAGAGGTGCGAAGCGGTAGGCAGCCCTCTTCCATGTGACAACGCTCTCCTTGCCCAGCTGCGTTGCGCTTACCAATGCCATACCGGTTTGGTGTCCGCCACTATGCAATTGTTTGTCCGCCACTGCACGGTTGCGCGTGTTTGTCAAGAGCTGCAACCCTATCGTTGCCGAGGCTGCTGGTGTGGATCAACTCTGTCGTCTATCAACCATTCAAACTCTTAAGCGAGCATGTTGTGAAACTGCCTCTTATAATTCCGATAGATGGTCGGATTGCCTTGCTCTAAGGCGGTGCCCCTCATGTTCGGCTTGGTGCTGTGCCGCTGGACGTAGGCAGTGACCCGGTTGGCAGCCAGCCTTCATTGAGTAACGCCAGAAGCTTCCTGTTTCACGGTCGCAGCCATTGGTGTAGCGCGTCGCTCGTGAAGAACACTTCGGGACTTATCGTTGTCGTCATACTCTCTGGGACGGTTCTTGTCGTTTGTGGTCACAGGACGTCGCAGGGGGCGAACTGGCGACAGGGTTCAGTAATGACACACGTTCCAAACCCGCCAGATTCTTGTTCCTTGTCCCTGCCAGAGCTACTCGGGCGGTGGTTGAGGAGATGAAGATGGTGGTGGGTCAGGGGGTTGTGGAGACAGCCTCGCTGAGTAGATGGAGCGTAAGTCGAAGCGCCGCGAGATGAGGGTTGCTCCAACGGCGGCAATGAGGATCGGTGCAGTGATGGCGATCGTGCGCGTGAGTTCGATAGTCATCGCGATACCAGTGAGGGGTGCCTCTATGGCGCCAGCCAGTAGCGCTGCTGCTCCGATCACGGCGAAGGCTGCGACTGATGGTCCTGGCCACATGAGCAACCAAAGGTGGCCAATAAGTGCACCGAAAATTGCGCCGAAGCTCATGGTTGGGGTGAAGAGGCCACCGGACGCTCCGCTGCGCAGACAGGCAGCGGTGGCTACCGGTTTGAGTGCCGCAAGTGCGAGAAGAACCAACAGACCAGCGCTGGCCGAGCCGGTGAAAGCATATTGCGCGAGATCGACACCGTTACCCAGTAGAAGTGGGTACGAGATCGCGACGAAACCTAATGCGGTGAAGACGAGCACTGGTTGGATGAAGAGAAGTCGCCCCTTGGGCCGGTGATCACTCGCCCAGGTGATGATCTTGACATAACCAGCAGACGCAAGACCCATGACTGGTCCAATAACGATGGCGAAGACGATCAGTGAGGTGGTGGGGTTCGCCAGTTTGGGCACGAAGTACACGGTGTGAGCGGGGAGAGTAATCCACGATACAACTACCGCAATTCCTGATGTCAATAAGGCGGGAAGCACAAGTGGCAGCGACATCGTGCCGAGGTAGATCTCGAGCGCAAAGAGTGCTCCGGCGAGGGGGACGTTGTAGACCGCGCCGAGTCCGGCACCTGCTCCACAGGCAATCAGGAGCGATCGTTGTTCTGGGGGGAGTGAGAACCTTCGTGCCAGAAAGCTACCGGTGGCAGCGCCCGTGCGTTGGGGTGCCGCTTCGCGCCCTATGGACCCTCCCATCGCAACGGTGATCTCCGAGAGCACCCCCGTAGCGAGCGTTCGAATGAGCGACAGGTTTCCTGTTCGTGACCATACGACCTCGGTTGGCTCGCCTCCGGTGCTGCCGGTAAAGCGGCGCAGTGCCCACAGCCCGAGGCCGGTGACCATACCACCGATGGCGAGTACAACGACGAGTCGTAAGGCGCTGTGGGCTGCGACGGCGTTTGAGAACTCGCCCGAGTGGTAATCAAACGCGATGTGTTGCACGGTTCGGAGGACTCCCATCATCACCATCGCTCCGATACCTGCCCCGACGCCGGTGAGCAGTACCAACACCCAGAAGCGCGGTGGAAGGTCCGCAAGTCGGGGTGGGACATTCGCCTGTTCGGCTCCTCGTGAATCCGAGTTGTGACCTGTTTGGTTTAGTCGACCAAAGAAGCGGTGAATCAGTCGTTGGAGACGACGGAGTAGATCATTCAACGTGCGAACGACCTTTGATCCATAGCGCGCCATAGGCGGGTATATTGGCATCTCATCAGAGGCAGCGGCTTACCATACCTCTCTCCGAGGGCGGTCAACGCCCTCCTACTGGACCGACGCCACCCGGTGAACTTCTTTACGCGGACTTGATGAGTCATGGTTGAGATAGCTCCGTTCCACGTTGATGATTGGTGAGTCTATCTGGTGCACGTGGGAACGATAGGGGCCTTCCAGCGTTATCCAAGCGTTCGCATCACTCTAACCATGGGGGTATCCATGAAGATAGAGTTTCCTAACGTTGATGGGCAAGGTGCGCAAGGATAGTGCCGGGGCTCTTCCTACCTGGGAAATGCGCGATAGTTCGCTGATGGGTCTCCTTGATGGCGACCAGCTTTCGATGTCAAGGTGATCGTTCTTGGGAAACGCTGATGGAGCAGAACGCGTGATGAGTGATTACTGAAGATGTCGTTGCGCTCTCTTTGGTCACTCGGACATCAGGGTGTGATACGGGTGCCGAGCATCTCGATGCGGAGGAGCTGCGCCGATTGGAGATGAAGGGTGGGCCGCAGGCTCACTGCCCCGTGGCCCTTGCTAGACAAGAGCGCTGTCGATAACGTCCGCCATGGTCTCACGACCGACATACCCAACGCCAACGAGCGGAGTTTATCGTGGTGGTGAGAATACTGGTGATCCAAAGACGCCTGTCGCACTAGATCGGCACAACGAGCGGATCAGCGGTGCGGAGCTGGTGGAGATAGGTTTCAGCACCTGCAAGGAAGATCCAGTTCATCGCTCCTGCAGCGAGTATAAAGGTCAAGATCAGGATAAAGATGAGACCAAATGATTGCATCTGGGTGGCTATGCCGCCGATGATGAAGGTGGCAAAGCTGGCGGCGAATGTTGCAATCGATCCTCCAGTTGAGAGGCGTTGCCCCCATGTCTGGGGTGCACTCCTTGGAAAGTACGCCAATGCCATGAGCACGACGGTGGCGTCTGCTAGCCCGAGGGTGGCGGCAATTGCCCCCGACAGCAGTGCACGCGTGGGGTCCCCGTGGAGAGTGGCCAAAAAGACAGCCACGAAGAGTAGCACGCCGATCGCCACCCACCACAAGGTGAAAAGATAGGCGAAGGTCGTACGCGTTATCGGTGTCACCAGAAGCGGTCGGAAACGGTCAAATCCCCACAGTGCGGCAATGCGTGCGACACCCATTGCCATCTGTGCCCCAAAGAAGAGAAGTAGACCCAGGTTTAAGCCACCCCTGCCAAGGCCTAAGAGGATCAACAGCGGCACGACCGTGGAAAAGATGAGCGTACCGACCAGATTCTCCCGGATCAGGAGGCGCAGCAGGATGCGGCTAAGCGTGATCGCCTCTGACCAGGGACCAGGACTTGGCTGGCGGCGGATCATGGAAAGGCCTGCTGTCCCTTGCCAATCGGAATCCTCGTTCTCCGCTAGTTCCTTGGTTGCTGGTTCTGAGAGTGACGGTGCCGGTAGGTGAGGTGTCAAGGCAACAGCGTTCTGTCGCTTCACAGCACCCTCTTTGCGGGGTTGCGCGACGATCCGCCAACCCCCATAGCCGACCAGACCTGCAACGAGGAGTTCGACGAAGATACCAATCGCGAATGGAACTGGTGCTCGTTGTGTCATTGGGGTGAAGATGCCTCCAGGCAATGCCAGTGCTGCCAGGCGGATCGTCGCTCCAGACGTCATGTGGATGATCGTCCGGCTCAACTGTTGGTGGTCTAAGGTGATTGAGGCAATGACCAGGATAAGAAAAGGGTTCCCCAAGATTGCGATGATCCACTTGTGCACGGAGGTGGGAAGGAATCGCACCATGCCCCCTCCCGCGATCAGCGTCAATCCAATCGCGATGGCCATTGATTCAATCGCTGCGATGATGCAGAGCAGATATTCGATGAAGTTGCCATGAATCAACGAGACGATGAGCAGTTCCATCAGGAACGTTACGACCGCAGCGCTAGCGAACGTAGCGATGTTTGCGGCAACGAAGGAGGTGAGGATATCCGCGCTCTGTCGGACGGGTAGCAGTCTTGCCACTCGTTGGCTACTCTTGCTTGCGAGCACGATCGAGAGGGTCCCAATGCCACCCAAGACTAGAAAGATCGCCAGAAGATTAGCGGCCACAACTAGGAAGGGGATCGTCGCTGTGGCGTTGCCTGGGAAGAACCGATGTTCGGTGCCAACTATGGCCGCAAAGATCACGAGGGTAAAGATCAACATGATCCCGGTGCTCAACATCACCCTTGGCCACACACGCGCGTTTGGTAGGCCCTTATTGGTGACGCGATACCGAGCCTTGATGCTCGCAACAAGGAGGAGCCAGGTAACGGTCCTTGCTCTAGCTGGTTGAGGTCGCATCGGGGTGGTCCTGGTGGTCAGTCAGGGCGAAAAAGACCTCCTCGAGGTCGGCTCCCTCCTGGAGCACTGCCTTTGATCGGAGTTCAGAAAGTGCTCCGGATGCTAGTACGCGTCCATTGGACAGAATGGTAGCTCGTTGCACCACCGATTCCACCAGCTCAAGCAGGTGGCTCGAGAAGATGATGGTCTTGCCCTGGCTGGCCAGTTCGGTGATGAGCTCACGGACACGACGGATCCAGCGCGGATCGAGCCCGACGGTGGGTTCATCGAGGAGGAGTACCAAAGGGTCGGGCACCAGGGCGAGGGCGAGGGCGAAACGTTTTTTCATACCGCGTGAGAATCCGGCCACTCGCTCATCAGCGTGTTCATTCAACCCCACGAGCTCAAGGAGTTCAACGGTTCGCCTGGGTAGTTCCTGCTGATAACCAAAGGCGTGGGCAAAAAGATCAAGGTGTTCACGGGCGGTCAGCTGGGAGAGGAAGATTGGTTCGTCAGCAACGTAACCGATGAGGTTCCTTATGGCAGTGGGGTCCGGCCAGACCGATTTCCCATCGATCAGTACCTGCCCACTCACCGGGGGAACGAGTCCTGCAAGGATGTTGAGAGTAGTCGTCTTGCCTGCACCGTTGGATCCAAGTAGTCCATGCACTTCGCCCATCGGAATTGAGAGAGAGAGGTCAAAAAGCACCTGTCGTTCCCGAAACGCCTGTACCAAGTCGGTCGCAACGAGAATCGGACTGGTCTCAGGCAGAGGATCACTCATAGGATGTCACTGTAGTAGTTATGGATCATTGTTCGGCACCATTTCCCGGATCAATGCCTGATGGATTTGAGCCACAACCGTGCTCACCTGGCGAGTTGGGAGGCGGTGCGTCGGGTCTGCCAAAGGGAGGGCTTCTGGCGGCAATCCTCAGTCAGTCACGGTTTGCCCTGTTGGTGAGTTCTGACATTTGGGTTCAATGTCATGAGGTGGGCGATCTTGGCTACGCGGTGAACAGCGACGATTCGGCCAGGCGTGGCCAGCTTTGAGGCAATGTGTCTCATTGAGGGTCTGTTGCGCCGCACCAGCATCGTGGGCCGCGAAGGCAGGGAGGCTAGCCATGTCTGGGACCCGGTGGTTCGTTGCCGGTGAGTGTTCATTGGACTAGCGCGAGGTAGGTGGATAGGCGGCGGCATCCACCGCTTGGGCACGCCTCTTGTTGGCGGGAAGAATCAGCCACTGCACGCTGGGGTGGACGACGTTGGGCCAGAGATTCACGCTCACGAAGAGGATAACGACAAAGGGAACGAACCCGCCGATTAGGAGGCCGAGAAGACCGTGATTGAAGTGCTGTACCCAGGCCAGTTTGGTGGCGTGGGCGACGAAACCAATGGATATTCGAATGAGTCCCAGAAGTATACCACTGATGAGGATCTGGAGCCAAGGATCGAAGTACCGACGCAGCAACCTCATTGACATAGGGTAGCAGACAGGCGATTGATTTGTCAAACGTTCGGAACAGATCGTCAGACCACGCATGAGCTGCTGAGCTCGACGTGCTGCATGGGTGCTTTGATGATTGGGGGGGTACTCATCGTCTGGTGTCGTTTCTCTTTACGCCCCTGTCGGTACCAGCTTGTGGCTAGAACCATGTCATGCGCTGGCAGTACATCACCACATCGCAAACAAGGAAGCCTTCGTGTGTGATGAGGGATCTGCGTCAAAGTTTTTTAGCAAAATGCTATACAAGCCATCTCTCGAGAGAGTATTCTCGAGAGATGGCTCTTGAGAAAACCGCTGTAAATCCCGAAACAAAGAGATTGACCGACGCTCAGACGATGCGGGCACTGACGCATCCGGTCAGGATTGCTCTCCTCGAGGTGCTCGCTGTCCACCAGAGTTTGACGGCAACGCAGGCGGGTGAGTTGCTCCAAGAGACCCCTACTACGTGCTCCTTTCACCTCAGGCAGCTGGCTAAATACGGGTTTGTAGAGGAGGCCACGCCAGGTAAAGGGAAGGGGCGCCAGCGACCATGGAAGCTGGTGCATATGGGCTTTACGATCCAAGGAGAGGATCTTGATGCCGAGGGTCATATCGCGGCGGATGTGCTGACCCAGATGTTCTTCCGCAGGGCGTTGGGGCGATTTGAACACTGGCAACGTATCCATGGATCCTACCCAGGAGAATGGGACCGAGCGAGTGCGGCTGACCAAACCGGCTTGTTCGTGACGGCGACGGAGCTCGCCGAGGTCAATGCCAAAGTGAGGGAGGTGCTTGCAACCTACCGGGACCGTCTGGTCGATCCAAGCCTGCGACCGAACGACGCTCGGCTGATTGAGGTTCTGTACTTGGCCTACCCAGTGGAGCTTGACGGCACCGTTGCCCAGAACATCGCTTCTGAGGAGCAGTGATGAGATCCCGCAACGCTCTTGCCTACCTGATCGGTACGCTCTTGTCAGGTTTTGGCGATAAAGTGCTCTTCATCGCAGCCGGGATCTGGGTCCGCGAGCTCACGGGATCCAATGCCGCTTCAGGCCTGACGTTCTTCTTCTACATCGCACCCACTATGGTCATTGGACCTCTGGCCGGGTTGATCGTCGATCGTTTTCCTCGGCGCAGGGTCTTGATCGCCGCGAACACCTTGAGTGCACTGTCACTTCTCGGTCTCATCGGCGTGCATAGCGCATCGGGTCTTTGGCGCATCTATCTCGTGATGGTTATCTATGGTGCCTTGGCGACCGTTGGTAGTGCGGCTGACGTCGGGTTGCGTACATCGGTCTTTGATCCAGAGCAGTTTGGATCAGTCAATGGTCTCTTGTCAACGGTGTCAGAGGGCCTTCGTCTTGTGGTCCCGCTCATCGGGGCAGGGCTTTTTGTGCTTGCAGGAGCGATGGCGGTGGTCGGCGTCGACATCGCGACCTACGCACTCGCAATCAGCCTGCTCCTCCTCATCCGCGTGCAAGAACATCATGAGGCGACGTCGCCTCAACACTGGCGAGCCCAGGCCTTGGCTGGCGTTCGACACATCTTTGCTTCGCCGCTTCAGCGTCGGTTGACCTGGGCGTTAACGGTGTTGCTTGGTACGGTCGGCTTTTTTGAGACGGCCATGTTCGCGGTTGCAACGGATGGTCTTCGGCGATCTGCCGCCTTCGTGGGGGTGTTTGTTGCCTTTCAGGGAGTTGGGGCAATTCTCGGAGGCGTCGCGTCAGCATCGCTGATGCGTAGGTTCGGTGAGCTCAAGACCGCAGCGCTTGGCATGGTTGCCATCGCGCTTGGGTCCGCTATTGTGCTGGTCGGTACGCAACCGCACTCGCTCGTCGCCGTGCTCATCGTCTGTGGTGGTATCGTCTTGCTCGGAGTTGGCATCACGCTGCTCTTGGTTGCTGTGAACACGGCCATCCAACGCAGCACTCCCCGTCGGCTGATGGGACGGGTGGATGCTGCCTTTAATGTCATCTTCAACGGGGTTCAGAGCATCTCGATTGCGCTCGGCGCTGGCTTGGTGGCGCTGGTGGGGTTCGATATTCCCATCCTCCTCATCGCGTTGAGTGCACTGATCGGGACCGTCATCCTGGGGTACCGGACGCCCGCAATGGAGTTGGAGTCGGAGGTGGAGTGATGAGTGAAGTCGTATGCCGTCAGGGATAGCCTCGGCCAATGCGTGAGATTGCCTGACGTGTGGTCGATACCCGTCCGTGGGAGTCGTGTCGAGAAGGTTGATGGACCTTGCCCCAACGACAGGGTCGTGCGCAACTGGGCGCTCACGCAAAAGGACTCCAGCCCTTGATCGAAGATGGTGATGAACGGGACCGTCTGTCATCGTGGCGATAACAACGACCCAATCAGCGATGTTCCCCCATGCACCAGAGGAGTTTCACGGTGCGACCCGTGGCCCAACCGACTTGCGGGTTCTCGACCCCGTCAGGTTGGGTGCTTGCGGCCGGGTTAGTGTGAATAAGAGGCCTCGAGGGCGGCGAAAAAGGCCTGTTGGCTAATGATCCCTGAGGTTGGGGCCTTTACGGCTGGGAAGGTCGCTCCGTAGCGCGTCAGATCTACTTGCATCGAGATGGTGACAGGGATGGCGGCAGATCCCTTCTGGATGACGGAGATATCGAGATGGACGAGCTCCTGTCGTAGTAGTCCGTTGGTGCCGATCCAGAACTTGATCATGAGTGGACTATCGAAATTCAGCGCAGACAGCGCCTTGGCGAGGGCCTGCGCGTGAACGGTCGACTCCAACGTGTGGAGGAAGTTGGCCCCGCTGATGTTAGCGGAGTACTCTGTGGTTGCGTGTCCGTTGACGGTGGCGGCTCCGACAGTAGTGATCTGAGTTTTTAGACGTCGCGCGATAGCCGCCAAAACTGAGGTTGGATTCGTTGATCCTGCCTGGCCAAGCGGATTAGTCAGCGCCGTCGATGGTCCTACGAGTGTCGACTGGATCCAGCGCGCACCGCTGAGCGTTGTGAGACCGAGCTCATTACTCGGGATGCCTAGGTAGACGGTGTTGCCAATCACGCGCTCTGTCGAGGAGACGTTCTGGTGACTCGATGGGACAAAACCGTTGTTGGTGAGCTCGGCGTCGATACTGATGGGATTTGAGCCAGTCTGATAGACGTAGCCGCTGGTGCGACTCTGCTGAGAGCCACCTATGGTCGTGATGTTCTCGACCGTTGAGATCGCGAACGACCGTTCCTTCTGGGTGGTTCGATACGCCGTCAACAGTGCACTGTGGCCTCCAAGGTGAACGCTTGGTGCTGATGAGGAACTCGAGGCGCCACAGGCTGCAAGCAGTATGGCAGAGAGCGAGAGTGGAGCAACGACACGGACTCCATGGCGTAATTTTTGCCTTGTGCCAGATAGCATAGCGTACCTCCCGTCTAGACCACAATTCTTATACTAGCACTCGCGATGAGTACCTGCAAGACATGAGTCACTCGAACATGATTGCAAGAAACATTGCGATTGAGTGTCTGATGCAATAATGCAGTTCAGGAGTGGTCTGGTCCTCTACAGGCATTCGCAGTGCATCAGTCGTGCCTTGGGTTCTCTGGTCAGCGTGACGTGATTCCAAGCGATGGAGTAACCAACGGTGTGCTCTAGCGCACAAGGGACCTCAAGAGGGACAAACCCTGTTGCTGGGGGAGCGAGCTCACGTGGTCTCGTTGCGGGGACCTTGCACTGGGCATCGGCACAAAACGTGGCGATCCTGGTGACGGCGCTATGGTGATCCAGCTTCGTGGGCTACGAGGGGATACTGCACGACAACGTTGCTCTGGTCGACGAGAGCTAACCTAGAGGTTGTGCGAGCGTGGTTTCGAGGATTGAGGGACAACCCGTGGTGACCGTAGCTGTACCTTGGCGAGACGATGCCAACTAGGCGGTTAAGTATCACCGTCGAGGATGTTGAGGTAGAGGTGATCCTGAAGGCGATCAAGCACGCGCATATTCGTGTGAGCCCACCTCACGGGACGGTGCATGTCTCCGCACCACTCGGCACCACGGTAGGTGAGGTGCGCAGTATCCTCTTGTCACGATTGGGTTGGATCCGCACGCACCAGGCCCGATTCGCAGCATCGACAACCTTCGTGGCTCCAATGATGAAGACCGGTGAGCTGCATTATTGTTGGGGTCAACCGTATCCACTGCTCGTGCGGGAGGTCGCAAATCGTGCTAGGGCGGAGTTGCGTGATGGGCAGTTGGTGCTTGCAGTACCGGCTGGCTCGTCCAAGGATGAGCGGGAGCGGTTGCTTGACCGGTGGTATCGACGACAGCTACAACTGGCGATTCCCTCAGTTCTGGCACACTGGGAGCCGGTGGTCGGGGTGCAGTCCTCGCAATGGGGAGTGCGCAAGATGCGAACGCTTTGGGGATCCTGTAACATCAAAGCCGCACGGGTATGGTTCAATCTCGACCTGGCCAAGAAACACCCGGAGAGTCTTGACTACGTGGTTGTCCATGAGTTGACCCACCTCCTTGAGCCAAGTCATGGTTCTCGATTTGCGGAGTTGGTGGCGCGCGCCATGCCCGACTGGGAGGGGCGACACGAGCGTATGTCGCAATCGATCTTTGACCCCGGCATCTGGGCCCGCCGCTGAGCAAGGATCCTCTCGCTAGAGATGCTTGCGTCTGCCCAATGGTATGCGTGGTGAACCCAATCCTCCTTGGTTTGCCAAGTGCTCGAGTGTATGATCGCAACATGGTCCATCGAATCCAGGTAATCGAATCCATGCAATCGAATCCAGGCAATCGAGTCCAGATGCTAGGCGTGCCAACTGCTTGCAGGATGAGACAGTAGCCACAAGGAATGAACCAGACTTGCGTTGAGCGCTTTGCATCGCCGCATGATCCGCATCCTGTTTGTCCATGCTCTTGGTGGGGACTAGGGCGGGGCGGAAGGGTTTGTTGGCTGAGCCTATTATCTGGTCGCCATATTTGTTCTATCCATCGCTGATCTCCATGGACTGTTAACAGCGGTGATTACGTGTGGACGGTCGCAAGAGCAATACCTCCTGGCCCCATCCTCGACCCAGGCCGTGTAAAGCGAGTGGACGGGTGATGGTCTAGAGTGAACGGCATGCGGGTAGCGGTGGGCCAAGTCAGTCTGCAGGTGGGGGACCTTGAAGGCAATCGCGCCAGAAGCACCGATGCGATCTTGGCCGCAGCCGCCGATGGTGCCGATCTCGTTGTGCTTCCTGAGTTGAGCGATAGTGGCTACGTTTTTGCCTCGACTGAGGAGGCGAGCTCGCTTGGGGCGCCCATCTTGGGTAACCCAACGCTACAGCGGTGGAGCGAGTTGGCGAATCAGCACCGCATCACGATCGCTGGTGGCTTCTCGGAACTTGGAGAAGATGGAGCACTCTATAACTCTGCTGCGCTGATCGCTCCAGATCAGAATCCTCTTACCTATCGGAAGGTCCATCTCTGGGATGGGGAGAAGGAATTCTTTACACCGGGCGATGCTTTGAGCACCGTTACCGAGATCAACGGCGTGCGAGTCGGTCTCGCAATCTGTTATGACCTTGAGTTTCCAGAGCTCGTACGGGCGCTTGCGATCATGGGTGTGGAGCTCCTGGTGGTGCCCACGAACTGGCCGCTATCGCCATTCCCGCAAGCGGAGCGGCCGATGGAGTTTGTCAAGGCACAAGCGAGTGCAGCGACGAATGGCATCTGGATTGCCATAGCGGATCGTTGCGGCAAGGAGCGAGGTGTTGACTGGGTCGGCTACTCCAGCCTCCTTGATCCAAGTGGTTATCCCACCTTTGCGCCAATTCCCTTCGGAGTTGCCGGGGTGGCAGTAGGGGAGGTCGATCCTGCACGGGCCCGCAACAAGATGATCTCATCCAAGAATCACCTCTTGGATGATCGTCGAAGCGATCTCTATCGGGTGATCGCTCGATCGGTGTCGACGGCGCAGGTTTGGGACAACGGTGATCCGCCTCCCTGGTAGGAGCCACTGGTAGGCCCGAAGTGTCCTTGGCGAATGATCTCAGATTCTGAGGGCAACTCACGTTTCGTTCTCGAATCTCTTCGTGTCGCGGAATGCGCCTGTTCGTGTCCTCAAGACGTTGATCGTGCTCACGAATGACGGAGGTGAGACGTTCGGGTTGGCACGTTCGAAGTTCGGGTACGTCATCTAGACGAAAAGTGCTCAGCCAACCACGCAACCAATTCGCTCTTCACCAATCCCCGACGGAAGGGTGGGGTGTCTGCGGTCGTGTTCGCTCGCCGCACTCTAGCGAGGGCGAGTTGCCAGATCGCCTTGGAATAGACAGCGATGCCGACCATGTCAGGTTGGATGGTAGCTCACAGGATTGGATAGGACCGTGTTCGTTTGCTCCATCGGTGGTGATCGAACGTGGTCGCATTCCTTGCGGTGTAGTGGGAATCTGACGCCGCGAGCACCTTCTCGATGCCCGGCTCGTGTGGTTTGCACGAACTAGCATGAGGCAAAGATATCGGTCGTCGTAGGGCGCCGAGGGTATGGGAGGTGGTTGGTTTGGCGGTTGTTGGTGCCACGCTCCTTTTCGTGCTCGCTCTCGCCGCGGCATTGGTCAGCGGCTCGAATGACGGCGCGACCCTGGTGGCCCTGAACACCAGGACCACGACGATTGCACCACTTCGGGCAGTGGTAATTCTTTCGCTGTTTGTGGCGATTACTCCGATGATCGTCGGGACTGCGGTCGCCTCAACGGTCGCGGATGGTCTGGTCGCCTTTGAAAAGACCGGTGGTGAGTTGGCCTTTCTCGTGGCGATTGCCTGCGCGTTGGCGATCGTCTATCTGTTGAGTCATCACGGACTTCCCACGAGCGTCACCCTTGCGATCACGGGTTCTATCGTCGGCGCCGGCCTAGGGTTCGGATTGCCGGTGTACTGGGTAACGGTGGTGGCGGTCCTTCTCGCCGGTATTGTCGCCCCGTTGGCGGCGGCGGCCGTCGGTTACCTGGTGGCATCCGTCGAGCTGCGGCTGCGACCGCCTGAACTGTCACCACGCCTTCGCAAAGCTGGCGAGTGGGCGGGGTTTCTTGTGCAGTCGTTTGCCTATGGGTCGAATGATGCCGAGAAGCTTGTTGCGATTGTGGCCATTGCTTTGGGGCTGGCGGTACACGGCGTGCAGATCTCGATCCCTGGTCAACTTGCCGTTGGACTGCTATTCGCACCTGGGATTCTGCTCTCGGTGCGGCAGATGGCGGCCCGAGTGTCCGAACGGATTATGCATGTGCGTTCAGATACCGCTATCGAGGTGACTGTGTGTGCGGCAGGCGTTGTCTTACTCTCCTCGTTACTTGGTTACCCGATCTCATCCACCCAGGCGGCCACTGCCGCACTGGTGGGAGTGGGCGCTCGGACCGCTCCGCGGCAACTCCAGTGGGGACAGATCGGTAGAATCGGTGTCGCTTGGCTCGTTACACTGCCGTTAGCGGTAGGGGTCGCGACCGGTGTTGGCCTGATTGTGAGGTTGTTCTAGTGAGCCGCAATCATTCCGGATCCCCGTGGCAGCGGTTGATACATTTCTTCCAGAGCTTTGGGCCGAGGGCTTCGAAGGAGCTGGTAGAGAATCTGGTATCTCACCTCGATGCCGATGCGCGAGGGGTGGGCTTGGTGATCGCGATGCTCCATGGTGAGCTCGCTCATGATCCCTCGATAGCGAAGATGTCCCAGATCGAACACGACGGGGATCAACTACGTACCGAACTTGTCGATACGCTCGCCAAAACACTGGTCACACCGATCGATCGTGAGGATCTCTACCGGTTCTCCCGAGCGATCGATGATCTCTTGGATGAGTTGCGGGACTTCGTGAGGGAGTGGTGGCTACTCCAGGGGGTCGACCCTCAACCCTTGCTCCACGTGTTGGGCGAGCTTGCGCTTGCCATCGACAGCGCGAAGGTGGTGGTTGCCACGATTGGCGAGCCCAAAGCTGGGGGAGCGGCACAACTCGTTGAGGCACTCCGATTGGCGAATCGCGTGCGTTGTATTCATGAGGACGAGATTACTGCTCTGTTTCAGGGAGAGGTGACGATGGAACTTCTCCGTGAACGCGAACTTCTTCATCGACTCGATTCCATCGGCATGCACCTCGTTCAGGGTCTCAACACCATTGCTGATAGCTTTGTCAAGCGGGGGGAGTGACGCTGTACACTCGTGGGATAGGCGGGCTGTAACTTCTGTGGATCGCCATGGTGCCGTGCAGGGGTTGATGGCGTGGCATCGCTGTCTCTATCACGGATGAACTCATGGGAGCATGCGTTCGGACCACTAATGGATTGGCACTAAAGGATTGGCACTAAAGGATTGGATTGTCCTTGAGTTCGACTTCGACAAAGACGGCGTCTTTGCCGCTTTGGTTGATGACGTTGTGGGCGGTGCCCTTGGTGCCAGCATAGGGAGTTCCGGCTTCTTGGTACATGTCGTGGCTCCCACCGGTTGCATCCAGGACGCGGAAGGTGCCGCCGGTCACCGGAATGACGACATAGTCGAAGGCATGTACATGGTCCCCCGTCTCTGCACCATCAGCAAAACTCCAGGTTGTGGTACGGGTGTGGGTGTCATCAATGTGTTGGGTTGCCTTGGCGGTCGTCATGGGGTCTCCTTGTTGTGTAGGTGAAGGTAGTGAGCTCACACGATTAGGACATGTTCGGATGCACCGTACCACGGTGCCAACTCAGTTTCTTGTCTTTTCCTATTGTAGCTGTGGGCTGCGATGGGACGGATGGTGGGCACGAGGAGGACGGTATGGTCGATCCAGGCCCGTTCTCCCAGGCATGTCCAAGAACTCATTAGAATGAACGAACGGTGGACGTTTGTCGCTGCTTCGCGTTCAAGATGCGCTAGACACGAAAGCAAGGGTGTTCGAATGGCGAAAGGGTGTCTGGTGAGGGCCGTGCGGCTGTGACCGAGGGGAGCGGCGAAATCGTTGAGGATCGTCGCGGTTGGCGATTGGTTCTCGTTGGAACTCTTGTCTCGTCCATTGGAAGTGGTCTGACACTCCCGTTTTTGGTCGTCTATCTTCACAGCATTCGGCATATGAGTTTGCCGCTGGCAGGCCTGGTGGTGGCTGCCTCAGGGATCGCCGGACTCGCGACCGGTGCCATCGGTGGGAGCCTCGCTGACCGGTTAGGCGTAGGGCGCTTGCTCTTTGGCGGGCTGCTCATCTCCGGGGTGGCGACGGTTGCGCTTGCTGACGTCCGCACTCCCGTCTTTGCAGCGGTGGTTGTTGCCCTGATTGGAGTAGGGGAGTCGGTCATTTGGCCCACGCTCAATGCGTTGGTAGCGAGCCAACTGGCGAGTCCGAACCGACCGCGCGCCTATGCGCTACGGTTCGGGGTGCTGAACGGTGGTCTAGGGTTGGGAGCCCTGATCGCTGGTTCGGTCGTTTCACTCCATCGCCCGGTGAGCTTCGAGGTGATCTATGTAGTTGACGGACTGACCACGATCGCCTTTGCTGTCATCGTCGGGATTGGTTTGCGCCACCGTCCGGGTTTTCGGACTCACCCAGAGGTGAGCGATAAGCGAGCGATGACGGGAGAAGGCTATCGAGTCGTCCTACGTGATCGGCGCTTTCTCGCTTGGCTCGTCGCATCAGCGCTGTTCGTTTTCTTCGGTTACGCAATGCTCGATGGTGGATGGGCAGCCTATGCAACCGTCATCGTCCATGCGAGCCCAAGGATTGTTGGTATAGGTTTTGCCGTCAATACGGGTGTTATTGTGGTGTCGCAGCTTGGAGTGGCTCATCTCACTCGTCGGTGGCGACGGAGCCGTATGCTCCTCGGGGTAGGTGTGCTCTGGTCGCTTGGCTGGCTCATGGCTGGTCTCGCCGATATCCATGGTCTCGTGCATCTCGAAGTCGATGTTTTGCTCGCACTCTCTCTTGGGATTTTCGGCTTGGGTGAGACGCTGTTGAGTCCAGTGGCCGGTGCCTTGCCCAATGATCTCGCTCCCGAACATCTGCGAGCGCGATATAACGCGCTTGGTTCGACGGTATGGTCTCTCGGTACGATTGCGGGACCCCCGATCGCTGGTTTGTTGCTCGCGAGTTCGTTTCCACTGTCGTGGATAGGGCTAGTCGTCATCGGTTCAGCCGCTGCCGGGTTCGTTGGACTCAACCTAGGGCGACTGCTGCCGCCTGCAATCGATCGTCCACTTGCACCTGATCGGGATGGTCAGGCTAACAACTGAGGGGTGTGAGTGGGTGATTGGTGCCCTTGGGGCTGGCGGGTGACCGATGGTGCCGGTAACCTGATAACCATGATGACACCTGATGATGTAGTAGTGGCTCGGCGCCGTATCAGCCCCTGGGTGCGTGAGACCCCGATTATCAGGTGGGACGATCACCCAGCCCATCCACTGCTCAAGCTCGAGGCACTGCAGGTGACTGGTTCTTTTAAGGCACGGGGTGCCTTTAATCGCGTGCTCGCGGCCAGAGAGGCTGGAACGATCGGCGATGCGGGAGTGATTGGAGCATCGGGTGGTAACGCTGGCTTAGCACTGGCCTATGCTGCACATCGTCTCGGGATCCCTGCGGAGATCGTCGTGCCAAAGACGTCAAGTCCGGTCAAGTTGGAGCGTCTACGAACCTTGGGCGCGACGGTGGTCGCCTGTGGCCAACGCTATGGCGATGCCTATGATTGGGCGTTGGCTCGCCAGCGTGAGAGTGGCGCCCTCTTTGTCCATGCCTATGACCAGGTCGAGGTGGTGGCTGGGCAGGGGACCGTGGGTCTTGAATTTCTTGACCAGGCCGGTCCCCTAGATGTCGTTGTCGTCGCAGCTGGGGGCGGTGGTCTGGTGGCTGGAGTGCGACTGGCGATGCCACACGAGACGCGAGTTATTGCGGTTGAGCCGACACTAGCGCCAACGATCCGACAGGCGCTAGCTGCCGGTGGGCCGGTGGATGTCGAGGTCTCTGGGGTGGCGGCTGACTCGCTCGGCGCTCGACGCTGTGGGGACCTCGCCTATGAGGTGATCTCATCGATGGGGGTAGAGTCTGTGCTCGTCGAAGAGGAGGAGATGGTGGCAGCCAGGCAGCTCCTTTGGGACGAGTTTCGGTTGGTCGGGGAGTATGGTGGGGTCGCAGCGTTGGCTGCGTTGCTCGCAGACAAAGTCAAGACGAGTGGACACGATCGCATCGGTATCATTTTTTGCGGTGCGAATTCGGACCCCTCGGACCTCGTGAAACACGACGAGATCGGATAGAGGGACGGGCGCACTGCTCGAGGCTGTGTGGATCAATCCAGTGGGGGGTTAACCCATTGGGTCCAGCTCGGTGATGTCAGCTCGCTGATGTCAGCTCAGCGCCGGGAACATCCCGGCTCGCGTCAGGAGACCAGGAACCGGGTTCGGTAACTTCTGACTCAGCAGATCAACCACCTCAAAGAGGCGAGCAAAGTCGACACCGAGGTGATAGCCCGAACGTGACAACATATACGCGAGATCTTCGGTGGGAATGTTGCCGGTCGCATTGGGTGCAAACGGACATCCTCCGATGCCTCCGAGGGATGCGTCGAGCACAGTGACGCCCTCTTCGACGGCGGCCATGGCGTTGGCGAGTCCAGTGTTGCGGGTGTTGTGAAAGTGGCAGCGGAGTTGGATCGGACGCGATCCGACGATCTCTCGAACGCCCTGCATCCGTTCGTGTACGTCCCTTGGGACCGCGACACCGATGGTGTCGGCGATGGCAATCTCAAACGGCTCCAGATCGGCGACCTGATCGACGATGGCGTAGAGCTGTTGGGGGGTTACTTCGCCCTCGTAGGGACAGCCGAAGGCAGCGGAGACGGTGATGGAGGTGCGAAGCCCCGCCTCTCTCGCTCGCCGGGTCACGTTGGCCGCCATGGCTAGGTTCTCCTCAACCGAGGCACCTTGATTCTTCTCCGAGAAGGTCTCGGTCACCACCACCACGTAGTTGATCTCCTGTAGTGGGGTTGCGAGCGCACGATCGAGGCCCCGTTCATTGAGGACGAGCCCAATGGCTCCGTCAAAGGCCGCAGGGCTGAGCCGTGCCAAGACCGCCTCCGCGTCGGCCATCTGGGGAACTCTTGCGGGATTGACAAAGCTGGCAACCTCGATCCTTCGCAGACCGGCACCAAGACACCCCTCGATCAACGCTACCTTCTCGTCGGTTGAGAAGGGTGTGGCTTCGTTTTGGAGTCCATCCCGCGGTGACACCTCAACGATCTCGATACTTGGCTGATCCATCGTCGTTCCTCTCTCGATCGCTATCCCCTCTCACTCTAGGCGCTTCAATCTTTTTTCACCAATTCCAAACAAGGCGGCGTCGGCTGTGATATTGTATCCAGAATTGCTGCAAAATGGCGTTGGATTGGGGATGCTTTGGGAGAAATCAGCACAGATGTATACAATCAACTGCGACACGCACTGGTGACCGGTGAGCTCGCCGCTGGGGAATCCCTTCGCGAGGAGTTCTTGGCGGAGCGCTTTGGAGTATCGAGAACACCGGTTCGAGAGGCACTGCGAAGGCTGCAAGTTGAGGGGTACATCGAGATCCTGCCACATCGAGGTGCGCGGGTGCTTGGGTGGAGAGTGGAGGACATCAATGAGGTCTTTGCGCTCCGCGGTGTACTCGAACCGCACGCGGCACGTCAAGCCGCGCTTCGGCTCTCAGAGAGTGATCTGGTCGTCGCCCAAAAGCTCGCCGATGCGATGGAACGACTGGCAACGGAGCGTCCAATTGGTTTTGACGATCAGATCGCGAGCCTCAACAATCAGTTCCATGCCCTGATCGTTGGTGGATCCGGAAACTACCGACTCTCTGAACAAGTACAGTCCATCATGGAGCTGGCTCGGGTCCGAGCAACGTTTCAACGCTACAGTGCGCATGAACTCAACCGTTCGATGTCGCATCATCGAGAACTCTTAGAAGCACTGGCTGTTCGTGACCCTGATTGGGCAGAGGCGGTGATGAAGTGCCATATTTTTGCCGCACGTTCGGTCTATTGCTAGAAGGGAGCCTGAATGGATACCCCCGGTAGCGACGATTCCGAGGAGCGACTGCCGCTCCAAGATCTTCGAGTCATCGAGATGGGGCAGCTCTTGGCCGGGCCATTTTGTGGTCAACTGCTCGCTGACTTTGGAGCCGATGTCATCAAGGTAGAGGATCCAAATCGTGGCGACCCGATGCGCCAATGGGGTCGTGAAAAGCCACATGGGTTGTCACTCTGGTGGCCGGTGGTTGCGCGTGGCAAGCGATCGGTGACGATCGATCTGAGAACTGAAGCTGGCCAAGAACTCGTGCGCTCGTTGGTGGCACAATCCGATATCTTGCTGGAAAACTTTCGCCCTGGCACGCTCGAACGTTGGGGACTCGATTACTCCACGCTCGCTGAGATCAACCCAGGTCTGATCTTGGTCCGCGTGACGGGCTATGGCCAGACAGGACCCTACGCCGCTCGGGCGGGATTTGGCTCGATTGGCGAGGCGATGGGTGGCATCAGATATGTGACCGGTAACCCTGAGGCACCACCTTCGCGAGCTGGTATCTCGATTGGCGATTCGCTCGCTGCCATCTTTGCTGCTCTTGGTGCGCTGGTCGCCGTCCACAACCGTAACGTGACCGGCAAAGGGCAAGTCGTGGATGCAGCGATCTATGAAGCGGTGCTCTCGATGATGGAGTCGCTCATTCCCGAATACACGCTCGGCAACTACATTCGTGAGCGCACCGGAGCGATTTTGCCCAACGTCGCACCCTCCAATATCTATCCGACCAAAGATGGAATGCTCCTGCTCATCGCCGCCAATCAAGACTCAGTCTTTGGGAGACTTGCCTTGGCCATGGGCCAACCCGAACTCGCGGATGATCCGCGCTTTGCGACCCACAGCGCACGAGGTGCAAACCAGGTCGCACTCGATGAACGCATCGCAGCGTGGACGGCCGAGCACGATATCGCTGAACTCGAGGAGCTACTTGAGATCCATGGGGTGCCAGAGGGCAAGATCTATCGGGCGCCGGAGATGCTCGCTGATCCTCACTTCCAGGCGCGCCAGGACATCATCAGCCTGGCACATCCGACGTTCGGGGAGTTTCAGATGCATAATGTCGCTCCTCGCCTCTCGGCAACTCCAGGGAGAGTGAGATGGGTCGGCCCTGAACTCGGTGAGCACACCACCGAGGTTCTCGCTGGCCTACTCGGTCTCTCCGATGAGGAGATTACCTCTCTTCGCCAGCGAGGGGTGATCTGAGCGAGTACGACGATGGTTGATGGGACAAGATGATCGCGATGGATAGGCGACACACGTGGCGTCGTTAGGAAAAATGTTATCAAGTAAGAGAATCAATCAAAGAGTTGAGCGTCGCAGTGAGTCGGTGGGTTCGTTGCGACAGGCACAGATGAGGAGATTGTACTGATGAGTTATCGATTGGGAGTTGATGTAGGAGGAACCTTCACTGACCTCTTGCTGATTGATGAGGTATCAGGGGTGACACATCGTGCGAAGGTTCCCTCCACGCCGGAGGATCCCTCGATTGCAGTACTCCGTGGGATCGAGTTGCTGACTAAGCGCGCTGGGGTCGATCCAAGTGCGGTGAGTCAGGTGATGCACGGAACGACGGTGGCGACGAACGCGGTTCTTGAGGGGAAGGGCGCCAGGGTCGGCCTGGTCGTCACCGAGGGGTATCGTCAGATCCTCCAGGTGGCTCGGTCCTTTGTACCGGGAGGACTCGCTGGTTGGATCGTATGGCCAAAGCCTGAACCATTGGCTCGGCTTGAGGACACTATCGAAGTCAAGGGGAGAATCGATGCACGTGGTCGTGTGATCCGCCCCCTCGATCAGGTGGCACTGCGACAGGAACTAGAACGTCTCGGCTCCCGTGGGATTGAAGCACTGACGATCTCGTTGATGAACTCGTTCACCAACGACGAACACGAGCTTGCGGTTGCACGCCTAGCCGAAGAGATTTTGGGTGATATCCCTATCTCCTTGTCATCGCGCATCTTGCCAGAGATCAAGGAGTATGAACGGACGCTCACCACCGTGGCCAACTCCTACGTACGACCGCGGGCATCGCAGTATTTGCGTAACCTCTCATCTGAGCTAGCGCGACGAACTCCAGGTGCACGTCTACACATTCTTCGTTCTGATGGGGGTTTGATGGGGATGGAGGTCGCCTCCGCTGCCCCGGTGAACATGCTCATGAGTGGACCGGCCGGCGGTGTCTCTGGTGCGGTCTGGATCGCCAGCCAGGCGGGCTATGACGATCTGTTGACCTTTGACATGGGCGGCACGAGTACCGATGTCGCCCTTGTTCAACAGGCAGTCCCGAAGGTGGGGCGGGAGACATCCGTTGGCGATCTGACGATCCGTGCCTCCTCCATCGACGTGCGCACGGTCGGCGCTGGTGGAGGATCGATTGCGCACGTGCCCGCCTTGACCAAGGCGTTGCGCGTTGGTCCCCAGTCTGCCGGGGCCGACCCAGGTCCGGCAGCCTACGGTCGAGGTGGGACCGAACCCACGGTTACCGATGCCAATATGGTGCTTGGTTATCTACCCTCAGGTCTCCTGGATGGAGAGATGCAACTCGATGGCGAGGCTGCGAGACGCTCCATCGAGCCGCTGGCCGAGGCACTGGGCATTGGGGTGGAGCGGGCGGCCGCCGGTGTGATCGACATCGTTAATGAGAACATGTTTGGAGCTCTCCGGCTGGTCTCGGTGCAACAGGGGTATGATCCACGCGACTTTGCCCTCGTGGCCTTCGGTGGTGCTGGACCGCTTCACGCGAATGCCTTGGGACGGTTGATGGGATCGTGGCCGGTGATCGTTCCGCCCTCGCCTGGGGTACTCTGCGCCTTTGGTGATGCCACAACCCGCCTTCGATCGGAGTCCTCGCACACCTATATCCGAAGGTTCTCTGAGGTCTCGAGTGCAGAGGTGGCTGCCGAGCTTGAGGCACTACGAGCAGAGGCAGCAGCTGAGCTCACGGGGCAAGGGGTCGCTCTGGCGGAGCAGGAGATCGGCTATTCGGTCGATGTCCGTTACCACGGACAAGGCTTTGAGGTGACGGTTGATGTCGATGCGACCATGCTCACCGATGAACTGTTAGAGAGTATTCGTGCCCTCTTTGAGGCCGAGCATGAACGGCTCTTCACCTTTGCCCTCGATCAGGAGTGTGAACTGGTACATCTGCGTGCCATCGCCCAGGGTGCACGCCCGAAGGTCGCGGCCCTCCAGATCGAAACCGGGGATGAAGACGCCGCTGACGCAGTGATCGCCACCAAAGAGATTTACGTCGAGGGCGAGGAGGTTGTTGCCAATATCTACGCTCGTGCCCAGCTCAGGGCCAATAACCGAATCGCAGGACCTGCCATCGTCTCCGAGATGGACTCTACTACCCTGGTGTTGCCAGGTCACGAGGCTCGAGTCGACGTCTATGGCAATCTCATCATTAACCCCCTCAGCGATGCCCAGTGACGGGGGTTCTTGCTCGCTAGCTATTCGTCTGTACATTGAAAAAAAGGAGTGGTAATGGCTCAGATTATCGAGACATCGA
This sequence comes from Actinomycetes bacterium, assembly GCA_021819725.1. The sequence continues at coordinate 28,703 of JAKAQR010000014.1, read as the reverse complement.
ATACCCAGTTTGCGAACGTCGATGTTGATCTCGTGACAGTGGATATTATTGAAAATGCGTTGCGAAATGCTCGCTACGAGATGGATGCGGTGCTCTTTCGTACGGCAATGAGTCCGGGAATACGAGAGCAACACGATGAGTTTCCCCTCATCGCTGATCATAAGGGTCGCATGGTGGTCGGTCAGTTTGGCTCCTTCATCGGCGGCTTCTTGGACAACTACCAGGGAACGGTCGAGGAGGGCGATATCTTCTTGACCTCGGACCCGTATAGCTGTGATGGTGCGATCAGTCATGCCAATGACTGGCTGGTGCTGATGCCGATCTATCTGGAGGGCCGCATCGTCGGTTGGTCGGCGATGTTCGGACACATGACCGATGTGGGTGGTAAGGTTCCTGGGTCACTACCGACCGATGCCGAGAGCATCTATGAGGAGGGGGTGGTCATCCCCCCCACCAAGATCTACCGACGCGGGGCACTGAACCAAGAGGCTCTCGATCTCATTCTCAACCAGGTGCGGATGAAACAGTGGAACCGAAGCGACTTGAACGCGATCGTCGCTGCCTGCCGCACTGCCGGGCGTCGCGTGGTGGAGCTCTGCGGTCGATTTGGTACCGACGTCTACATCGCTACGCTCGAGTTATTGCTTGAGCGCAACTATCGTGCGATGGAACAGCTGATCCTTCAGACTGTTTCGGAGGAACGACTCTCCTTTACCGACTACATCGATGATGACGGCCTTGGTAACGGCCCGTATCGGATCCACTGCACGATGTGGCGCGAGGGCAACAAAGTCCATCTCGATTTTGAGGGGACTGATCCACAATCGGTAGGGCCGATCAACTTCTTCTTGAACGTCAATATGTTCAAGATGTTCTTTGGGATCTACATGATCATGGTCTTTGACCCCCAGATCCTCTGGAATGACGGTTTCTATCCGTTGGTAGAGGTCCATATTCCAGAGCGATCCCTGCTTCGACCCGCCTATCCGGCGGCGCTCTCCTGTCGCACGCATGCGCTTGGAAGGATTTTTGACATCCTGGGTGGTCTGCTTGGCCAACGCCAGCCGGAGTTTCTCTGTGCAGCAGGCTTCTCCTCTTCTCCACACCTCATGTACTCGGGCACGGACTCCTCGGGCGAATGGTTCCAGCTCTATCAGATTGGCTTTGGAGGAATTCCGGGTCGGCCATTTGGAGATGGACCCGATGGACATTCGCTGTGGCCATCTTTTACCAATGTTCCCAACGAGTTCCTCGAGGCCTACTTCCCTCTCGTGATTGAGAAGTACGAGACGGTAGCGGACTCGGGTGGACCGGGATTCTTTCGAGGGGGTAATGGGATCGATATCGCCTACCGATTTTTGGAGCCCGGTACGATCTCCATCCACGACGATCGCTGGTTGACCTACCCTTGGGGCGTCAACGGTGGCTTGCCCGGAGCGAGAAGTACCAAGTATGTGGTTCGCACGAACGGAGCCACCGAGGTGCTCGCGTCCAAATGTGACCATGTCAAGGTCGCAGTAGGCGACATGTTGCACTACGTCACCTGGGGAGGTGGCGGGTGGGGCGACCCGTTGGATCGCTCGGCCGAGCTCGTTGCGCTCGAGGTTGAGCGTGGACTCGTGACGCGAGAGGGCGCGAAGCGCTACGGTGTCGTTCTCGATGATGACGGTACGGTACTGGCCTCGGCCACGGAAGCACTGCGTGCACAGATGCGCGATCATCGTGGCGCGCTCCCCGTCTTTGATTACGGAGCTCCGATCGCCGATCTGAAGGCGAGGTCACTCGCTGAGACGGGGATTCCGGCCCCTCGCGATCCCGTCTTCGAGACGAGGTAAGCCATGGGGGATCCCTCCGTGGATGCGGATTACCGGAAGGCGGGATTCTCCGGATCGGTGGGCTTTGGAGAGCGGCCTGCGGTGTTGGTGGTGGACTTGGTGCGGGCGTACCTCGATCCTCGCTCGTCGCTCTATTCCGTGCGCTACGAGGGGGTGCTCGAGGCGACGAGTACGTTGGTCGCCACCGCACGTGAGTGGAGGCACCCGGTGGTCTTCACCGGTGTGAGCTACCGCCAAGGAGGCGTTGATGGAGGGTACTTTTGGCAGAAGGTTCCCGCGCTGCGGGTCTTTGAGGAGGGATCGGAGCTCCGTGACTTCGACGAACGACTGATGCCAGCACCCACCGATCTCGTCATCATGAAACAGTACGCCTCTGCCTTTTTTGGCACCTCGCTCGCCTCGGCGCTGCACCATCAGGGGGTGGATACCCTCCTCATCGCCGGAGTCTCCACCTCGGGCTGCGTTCGTGCCAGCGCACTCGACACCCTGCAGTCTGGCTTTCGCCCGATTATCGTGCGCGAGGCGGTTGGTGATCGGACGGAGGAGATCCACCGGGCCAACCTCTTCGATCTTGAGGCAAAGTACGCAGATCTGTCTTCGTTATCAGCGGCATGTACGTATCTAGCGCAGATGACAACGGTACCCGAGGGGCACTAGTGTCGCCGATGTAGTGCAAGGCAACTCGCTTGGAGGACGAATCGCGGTGGGGTGAAGGCGAAGTTAGCCGAGGCGAACTCCGGTAGGGGTTCCAAAGCGGAGATGGAGTTCGTGTTTGATCGCTTTGGGGAAACCAGTGGCGGTCACGCGGTGAAGTTCAGCGATGGCGAGTTGTGCCTGGGCGTCTCCGGCGAGTGCAAGGCGGCAGAGGGCTGGATCGAGGTTAGCGACGGCAAGGATCGCTCCGTTGATGGCGAGGAGACCAGCGAGGGCGAGGAGTACTGGATTGCCGACATAGAGGGCACCCTCAAAGCGACGTACCTCCTCGAGGAGCCTGGAGGCATCACCGCTGGAGTCCTTTACGCCGATCACTGGGAGTGAACAGAGAGCGTCCACCGACAGCCCTGGCGAGGAGGCAGCGGGGAAGTGGTAGGCCAGTATCGGGGCTGTTGGGCATGCCTCGGCGATCGCCTCATAGTAGGGGCGTGGATCCAGGGATCTGGGTGGTGACAGGACAAGGAGTGCGTCGGCGCCGCTGTCGATCGCTCGTTTGGAGGTGTGCACCGCGGCTCGTGCAGAGGGTTGTCCGGTGCCGGCAAAGACGGGTATGGATGAGGGGAGGATGGCACGTAGTTCGCGGATGAGGCGTGCACGCTCATTATCATCGAGAGCACTGGCCTCACCAGTCGTCCCCGCGACCAAGATGCCAGTCACCCCGAGTTCGACGAGACGTGCCCCATGTTCGACGGTCGCCTTGAGGTCCAGCTCTCCCGCATCGTCAAAGAGTGTCACGAGCGCCACCCCGATTCCGCGAAAGAGCGGATCCTGGCTGGCGTCGTCAGAACCGGGGCGGGTCGCGCCCTGTTGTACAGGTTGTTCGGTAGTCATTGGGGCCCAGTGTAGTGGCGAATGCCTCTGTGAACAGGTGAGGCATTGTGCCGTGCCTAGTCAGTCAACCGCGGATAGCGTTGCGTCTATTGTTGGTTCGTCGTCTTCGACACCCTCTGCCTCGATGTGGGGCAGAATCTTGTCGAGCCACTTGGGTATCCACCAGCTCTTCGTACCAAGCAGGGTCATAATCGAGGGGACCAAGAGAAGCCGCACGACGGTTGCATCGATGAGTACGCTGACCCCAAAACCGATGGAGAACATTTTGATGACCACATCAGGTGATCCAGCAAAGGCGAAGAATACGCTTGCCATGATCAACGCGGCGGCAGAGATCACACGACCGGTGGAGGAGAGACCCTCGGAGACTGCCTCGGTGTTGTCATGGGCCCGTATCCAGACCTCCCGTACCTTCGAAAGCAGAAAGACTTCGTAGTCCATCGAGAGGCCAAAGACGACGGCGAAGACGATGAGGGGAACGTAGGCCTCGATCGAGACCTTGTTCGGTACGTCGAGCAGACTCCGCCCCCAACCCCATTGGAAGGTGGTGACTAGCACCCCGTAGGCTGCCCCGATGCTCAGCAGGTTCATGACAACTGCCTTGATGGCGAGTACCAGGCTGCGGAAGGCGGACATGATAATGAAAAAGGCAACCACGAGCACGGCCAGGATGGTGAGTATCAGATGTGAGCCAAGGGTTTGATCGAATTGAATCTGTAGAGCTGTACCTCCGGTGACGTAGCCCTGTGCACCGGTACCAGCGGTGACCTTTGGAATGGTGGTGTTTACCAACGTCGAGTAGAGCGTCGTTGTCTTCTGATTATCCGGCCCCGTCTTTGGCACTACGGTTGAAATAAGGAGCGCCGAGTTCGGTGTCGGCGCAGGTGGAGTGACCGAGGCGATGTCAGGAACCTTGCTGACCTGCTGGTAGAGGTCATTGGCGAGGGTGGTGGGAGAACCGTCGTAGTGGTCGATGTCAAGAACCACAACGAGCGGACCGTTGGCACCTCGGCCAAATGCCTGGGCTACCTCATCATAGGCTCGACGTGAGGTAAAAGAGGTTGGGTAGGAGGAGTCGCCGACGTTTCCGAGCCGCATCGAGAAGAATGGAATGGTGAGGACGCCGAGAAGGATGAGACCCGCAAAGAGGAAGAGGACCGGCCTGCGTTGCAGACTACGGGCATAGCGGTGCCACATGTCATTTCGATCACCCGCTTCGGCCTTGGCAGGTCCAAGATGGAGACGGTCGATGCTGCGTCCAGCGAGACTGAGGCCAGCCGGTACCAGGGTGATCGCGCCAGCAGCTGCGGTGAGGACGCCAAAGAAGGCGGCAAAGCCGAGCTGCCCAAAGAAGGTGATGCCAGAGGCATAGAGTCCAAACAGCGCCACTGATACGCTGGTTGCCGCCACGAGGACAGCGTGCCCGCTGGTCGCAACTGTGCGACCGGCGGCATCAATAGGATCATGGCCGTCCATGATTCGCTGGCGAAAACGGGTACTCAAGAAGACGGCATAATCGATCCCGACTCCAAGGCCGATCATGAGCGCCAACGTCGGCGAAGCCGTAGCGAAGGTGATCACGCTGGCGACCATGCCGAGGATGGAGACACCGATGCCGACACTGAAGACGGCGGTCAGAAGGGGTAGACCGGCAGCGACGAGACTCCCAAAACTCACGAGTAGGACGACGATAGCCACGCCGAAGCCGATGGCCTCCGACGTGGCGTCGCGGGTCGGTGGGTTGACATTGGCATCGAATCCACCGCCATAGTTGACGATAAGGCCCGCGTGCGTCGCGGGCTCCATGGCACGATAGAGCGAGTTCGCGTAGCTGGTCCCGAGTGATGCGGGGAGCACCGAGAGATGCACGGTGATCAGCGCGGTGGTTTGTGACTTCGAGAGTCCTGTCGAGCTGGGGGCGAGTGGATTGCTCACTGAGATCACATCTTTGAGGCGGGCTAGGTTCTGTTCGGCTTGGGTGAGCGCGCCTCCTTGGGATATGAGGTCCTTGCTAGTGACGACGATGAGTCCGGTATAACCAGATGCCTTTGGATCATTCTTGGCCAGCAGTGCCAGCCCGGTAGAGGACTGGGTCCCCGGCAGGTTCACGTTGTTCTGGTAGATACCGGAGATCTCGTGGTGCCCGATGAGCGTTGCGGCCAATACGACAACCCAGATAGCGATCGTTGTGAACGGATGACGAGCGCATGCGCGTCCGACGCTATCAAGTCGATGTGGTTGCTTGTTCATCAATTCCCCCTTCAAACATCTCTGCGCTTTGATCAGATGAGCGAGGTTCTTGGGGATTCCACAGCTGGCGGCGACCGCATGACTACCCTCAGTTCTCGCGTTCGGTGTTCTTGAACTTGGCCTGACATCGTATCCTAACAGATGACAGTACTGCCAAATGCAGGTGCTGCCAAAATGATTTGCCTGAATTGATATCTTCCAAGCCCGGCAGGTAGGCTTATTGAATATGGAGATCAACAAGCCAGTTGGACGCCGTGAGATCAAAAAAGCGGCGACAAGAGAGCGAATCATCGAGGTTGCTCGCCAACTCATCGCCCAGCAGGGCTTTCTTGAAACCACTATCCTCCAGATCACCGATAAGGCGGATGTATCAGAGCGCACCTTCTTTCGGTATTTCGAATCTAAGGATGACCTCTTGCTGCTTGACCTCATCTCATACTTCGATCTTGTCGAAGCAGAGGTGACACGGCGTCCTCGATCTGAGGAGCCACTGCGGGCGCTCCTTGAGGCGATCGTGAGTGGTATTCGTCAACGTATGGATGCGGTGCTTGAAGTACCAATTTTCCGCCCTTATCGTTCTGAGGTAGACCTCACGGGTCAGCTTGTAAGGAACTATCTGAATTTTGAGCTCCGTGTTGCTCAAGCCTTGACGGATCGTCTTGTCGATGAAGGTGTTGACGCGGAGACCGCACGGTTTCGTGCCGATGTTGCCGCAAAACTGGGCGTTAGTACGCTGCGTGCTGCGGTTCGCGAGGTCTTCCAGGAGTTACCGGAGCGGCTTCACCCTGAGACTGACGAGCTCATCGCACGGATCGAGCGAGCGTTTGCGATCGCGGTCGAGGAGTTTCACCTCTTTATCCAAGCCGAAGTGGTGCAGGGCGGGGAGTGAGTTGGGGGATCGGGCTCTCCTAGCCCGGCGATCAGACAGGGAAAAGGCATCGGCAAAGCATCTCGACCGTACCGTTTGGGGGGAATCTGGCCCCTGACGCGGTAAGGCGCCTACGAGCGATTCCCCCACCGATGGGCTCAAAGTGTGGCGCACAAGTTCTCGGTCGTCCTTCTTTGAGGTAGCTAGCATGTCCATCAACTTAGTTGAGCGTACTGCTTTGAAAAGGAGACCGATAATGGACACCGTTGATGAGATGGCTGGTAGTGGAACGCACCAATCGCGACTCGTTCGCATCCTTGCCTTCGTGCCGAGGATCCTGGCATCAAAACCGCACATCATCCTGCTGACACTGCTCGGGGTCTACCTGGTCGTGCTACCGTTGGTATCGGTGCACGTCTCGGCTTTTGCCGAGCTCGTTGGCGGCAACTATACCAACGTTACCAGTGACCTGGGCGCTTGTATCGCGGCGGGCGGCACCATTCACCTCATCAAGTCACACCGGGAGCATCGTAGCCAGCTCACGAAACTCGAGAACTTGGTAACTGACCTTCACCGTCGGCTGGACGAGAGGGGTTAAGAAGTTTCTTGTCTCAGCTCGGCTTCAGTCGATGCCAAGCTTCGCACGGCATGCTGGAAGACGGAGAGCCCCAGGGCTCTCCGACTTTGGTTACGTGATTGGGTGCCTGCCGGTTGGGCTAAAGGAGTTGTATGAAGGTTTCGGCCCCCACGGGCGCGGCGGTTGCACGGACAGATTCGGCGCGATCCCGACGTTCAGGTGAGACTGGTCTGTTGGTTGCCTTGGCGGTTGCAGGCATTGGCCTTGGTGTGATACTCGGATTGCCCTTGGTTGACGGGACGGTGCATGAGATCCACGCGCCAGGCGGTTGGGCGCTCTTCCTTGGATCGGTGACGGGACTGATCGGCACCTACTTCGCTCTGGTGATGGTGTTCATGGCCTCCCGTCTGCCCATGCTTGAACGAGCCTTGGGCAGGGGTGGAGTGATGGGTTGGCACAAAAACCTCTCCATACTCGCGATCTCCTTCATCCTCGCCCACGCCGTGCTCACCACGATGGCCTATGCCGAGATCGCGAAGACAGGATTTACCCATGAGCTCGGTGTGCTGATCAACAGCTACCCCGATATGATCACTGCCTTCATCGCGCTGGGTTTGATGTTGTTGATCGGGTTGGTGTCCCTGCCATGGTTGCGCCAGCGCCTCTCGCGGGAGAACTGGTGGCTCCTACATCTCTTGATCTACGTCGCCCTCGTGCTCTCCTTTGCCCATGAGTTGGCTCTCGGTCCTAGCTTTGTGAACCACCCCATCGCACAATGGGTGTGGGGGCTAGCGTGGATCGGGGCTGGAGTTGCGATCCTCACCTATCGTATTTTCGTACCGCTGCTACGCTCCATGCGCCATGGATTGCGGGTGGCGGCTGTGGAACCTCAAGCCAATGGTGTAACTAAGATCCTTCTTGAGGGCCATTATCTAGAAGACCTCCCGCTTCAGGGAGGCCAGTTCTTCGAGTGGCGCTTTCTCACCCGGGGTCGATGGTGGCAAGCCCACCCGTTCTCGGTGGTCGATCGCCAGGAGGATACCTTGCGCTTGATGGTAAAGCCGATCGGTGACTTTTCAACGAACCTTGCCAAGCTGAAGGTAGGTACCCACGTTTGGTTTGAGGGCCCCTATGGCAATTTTACCGTGGCACAACGGGCCAGAGATCGTGCGCTACTCATCGCTGGTGGAATCGGAGTGACCGCCGTACGGGGCCTGCTCGAGGATCTACCCCGTGAGAGTCGGCCCGCGGTGGTGTTGCGTGTCACCGCCAAGACCGATGTGGTGTTACTCGACGAACTCGAGCGACTGGTCAGCGAGCGTAACGGCAGGGTCTACATCTTGAGTGGGGATCGCACGGAGGTGGATCTGCGTACCATCGCAGGCAACATCAAGGACTACCGAAGTCGGGATATCTTCATCAGTGGGTCTCCCGGTTTTGTTGAGGCGGTTCGAGATGTCTTTGTACAGCTCGGCGTTAAGCGGCGTCAGGTGCATGCAGAGCCTTACACGATTTAACCAATGGAGTGGATAGGTGGATGGCGATGACAAAAATCGTGGAAGGAAGAGCGTATGCGTAGGGCATTGACGGTACTTGGGGCAACGGTCGTGGGGCTCATTGGGGTGCTCACGCTGCACTCTCGGGCCAAGACTCAGCTGAGCGTCAACTCAATCGACAAAGCCCATCGGAGCGCAAAGGCCAACAGGGGCAAAGGTGCGGTACCGACCAACGTGGCGCTCCCAGCTGGACCAACCTCGGTGACCGGACCGTTGACGAACTACGGTTTCGGTGACATTGCGGTGACGGTGGATGTGAAGGCGCACAAGATCGTTGACATCTCCATCGCCAAGTTCCAGGCCCTTGAGGCATACTCGGTCGAGATCGAACAGGCTGCGGTTCCTTCGCTAAGAGCGGAGGCACTCAAAGCCCAAGGACTTCCCATCGCGATCGTTTCGGGTGCTACCTACACCAGTCAGGGATTCGCCTACTCGTTACAGGGTGCTTTGAACAAGTTGCGAGGCAAGTAGTGCTCACCGATATTGTGACCATGGGCACCGTCTTTACCCTTTCGGCAGCTGATCAGATTGACGAGGAAGATGGGAAGCAGATCGAGGTGGGCTGGGAGTCGCTCGTCGAACGTGCGAGGGCCGAGCTTGGACGCATCGACGCTGTATTTAGCACCTACCGGAGTGATAGTGAGGTCAGTCGTCTCCGTCGGGGTGAGCGTGGCGTTCACAGTGATGAACTCGATGAGGTGATCGCCCTCTGCGAGGTTGCTCGGGAGCTCTCAGATGGCTACTTTGACCCGTGGGCGGTCCCTGGTGGGTTTGACCCATCGGGACTGGTGAAGGGTTGGGCGGCTGAGCGCATCCTTGGAATGATGATTAGCGCAGGTGCAACTGAGGCGGTGGTGAACGGTGGTGGCGATATCGCAATCTACAGTGACACCCCGATCAACGTTGGTATTCGCCATCCTCGCCACGCCGATCGGCTGTGTGGGGTGGTCCAGACCAATAGCGCGGTCGCGACCTCAGGACTCTACGAGCGGGGGTGTCATGTCGTCAACCCCTTGGGCGACGAGCTCGGTGCGTTCGCGGCCACAGTTGTTGGGGCACCACTCTATCTTGCCGATGCGCTGGCGACAGCGGTGATCGCCGGAGGGGTGCGAGTCCTCGAGCGGATCGGTCACGAGGGTTCCTTTCGCGGGCTGTTGATCACCGCTGATGGGATCATGCATACACTCCCAGGCACCTTGGCCTCATATACCGAGGCCTAACGCGCGACCATCATGGATGACTAGGGGTCTGCGAGCTGCTCCAAGAGCTCCAGCGATGGACAGAAGAAGAGGGTCCCAGTGATCGCGGTGGAGAAGTCGAGCAGTCGGTCGTAGTTGCCGGGAGGGTCGCCGAGGAACATGTTGGTGAGCATGCGTTCGGTGATGCGGACGTCACTAGCATAGCCGATGAAGTAGGTGCCATAGTGGTGGTCGTGAAGACTTCCAAAAGGCATATTGAGCCGGTAGATTGCCAGCTCTGCGTCGTTGGCGTCGCGGATGTTGTTGAGCGCAACATGGGAGTTGATGGGCTTGGTCGCGTCGTCGAGTTCAACGTTCTCAAGTTTGCGACGACCGACGGCTCGCTCTTGATCTTCGGTGGTAAGTGCCTCCCAAGCGCTGAGATCGTGGAGATACTTCTGGACGATGACATAGCTGCCACCAACAAAGGCAGGTTCGGCCTCGCCGATGATCGCCACTTGGGCTGCCTCGCTCTGGTCAGGGTTCTCGGTCCCGTCCACGAAACCAAGGAGATCGCGTTGATCGAGGTACTTGAAGCCTTGCACCTCGTCAACGATGACCGAGCCGGTGGGCAGCCGGTCTTTGAGGAGACGTGCGAGTTCGAAACACAGGCCGAGTTCCTGTGATCGGAGATGAAAGAAGAGGTCTCCTGGCGTGGATGGCGCGTCGCGTACGACGCCGTGGAGGGGGGTGAAGGGGTGAAGGTGCGCTGGTCGCTCGCTCGGTGAGAGCTGATCCCAGAGGAGCGATCCGATGCCAACCACGCAGCTGAGCCGTGCCTCTGGATAGCGGAACCCCACCGCCTTGGTGAGGCTGTCAACCTCTCCGAGCAGGGAGCGAATCGCGTTCGTGTGATCAGCTGGAACGGTGACGACCAAGAAAATGGCAGCCCCGGTCAGTGGTGTTGCAATTTCTTGAGGTTTCACTTCACCTCCTGGCGGTTAGCGATGGATAGCGATCAGGCACAGGGTGATCGTTGCTTTTGGTTGCTACTTATCGTATGGATCAGGCTAGCTGACGATCTCGAGGAGAAGCCCCCCAAGGATAGCTGCGTTCTTGTAGAACTGGATGCTTTGATTCTTCCGCGCAGCATCGTCCTCTTCACGCCAGAAGGGATGGCCCACAATGGTTGTAGCGGTAATGGAGGTAGCGAGTCCAAACGCAGCGAGCTTGGGTTTGATGCCGAGTGCTAAAGCGATTCCCCCTACCACCATGACCCCTCCGTTCAAGCGCACGAGCTCCTGGCTCGCGGGTAGGCCTGAGCGTTCTAGTGCCTTGTGGCGCATGCCTGGCTCACGTGCGGCACCTAGGCCTCCGTAGATAAGTGGAGAGGCGACCATCGCCCGCCCCAGTTGACGACACAGCTTTCTTGTTCCCTGACTCATAGTGGTAGCTACTTTCTGCGTGTTGGTAGTGGAGTTTTCCTATCCTCAGTCTAGCGGGAGTAACCTCCAGTGGGAGGACAAAGTGTGGTGCCGAGGGCATTGCCATACATGCTGGACCCGCACGAGCTCATCGATTGTTGACCCAACAAGCTAGGCATTGCGTCGTTCTGGTCCTTCTCTACCTGGGAATTCCCGCTATCATCGGACGAAGGTTTATTGGCATTGCAGGGTTGTGGCCGTTGGAACGATTCGAGAGTTGTGTGCATGGCGGATGTGTCATTTGTCTCTTTGTAGAAAATCATGGACCGTGTCCAGCGCATCGTGGAACATGCTACTGGCTTTTCCGTAGCTGGAGATAGGGGTCACTGGGCGCGCAATGCAGTTGTATCTTGTGAGAAGCGTGGTTGTGTCTTGCGATCGCGAGGCGCACTGTCGCTGACGATCGAGTATTCGCGAGCTGGTCAAGTGTGCAGTACCCACTTGGATGCTGGGATCTTTAGGGGCCTTTGCTGGGGATGGCTGGGATTGTCCAACTCAGGGCGGCTATTGCTGTGCATCAGGACGGGGTACGCACACCGGCGATAGACGGAAAGCATGTGGCCAGACTGGTCAGCGATGTATATCATGCCGTGATCGCATGATCGTGGGGATGGGTTGGAATATGAATTGTAACAAATGGTACAGCAAATCCAGTGCATGAAGGATTGATTTTATTGTGCAAATAAGTTGTGAATAATGCAGAAATTGTACCCACGTCCATCTTGGATAGAGTAGTCTCCTTGAAAGTAAGGCAGGTGATCACAGGGTTGTAGGGGGCCGGTTTCGCCGCATGACCTAGTGGCTACGTACTTTCGTTCACAATGGGGTAGGTGGCATGCGATGCTCAAGGAGGAGGCTATGGGGGTAGCGAAAGCACTGCTGATCGAGGAGGATGATCTGATCGCTCGGGGGATGGCTGGGATGCTTGAGGATCTCGGCTGGGAGGTTCCGATACGGGTGCGAGCGCTATGCGAAGTGTCGCGTTCAAGCTTAGAGAGAACGCCGCTGGTGATTGTCGGTTTGACTCCACAAAACGCCGATATAGTCTCGTCCTTGGCTCACGGGAATCACCAGGTGGTTGTGTATTCGAGCTCGGTAGGCTCACGCCACATTGGCGATGCGATCGGTGCCGGTGCTCTGGGTTACGTCGAGCGTCATTCTCTTGATCAGGAGGAGCTCACTCGTCAACTCCACCTCGCCAGCCAAGGGGTCCGTTGTGTGTCGCGAGGGCTGGCTCGCCGGCTCTTAGTTGATATGGAGTCGCGGCCGTTATTGCCAAGTATAGAGATCGATAATACTGCCAGAGCCTATCTCCAGCGCTGGAGCGACCAAGGATGTATCGGTGTCGCAGGTCAACGACAGTGGGAAGAGGCGGGAGTGATTCAGGGTATCTGGAATACCTGGGCAAAGAGGACACAAACCTACCGTCTCAAACTCACGGATCGACAGGTGGAGATCTTGGCAGCCCTTGATCGGGGGTTGAGCGCTGGTGAAATCGCCGAGATGCTGTTTGTCTCGGTAGCGACGGTACGAGCTGACCAGGATCGGGTCAAAGAGCGGGTTGCTGACATCATTGGGACAGAACTCAAACGTGATACGGCGTGTCGTCGAGCGTGGCATCTTATGCATGGAATGTGGCACACAGAATATGAAGTTCGAGACCATAGTGGACAGGGTACGAGTGGCCTTCCAGGGGATACACGCGCCCTGTCATAATTCCGGCAGGTCGCTTCTTTGGGCGCAATAAACACAGCCTTCCACCAGAGAGTCCGATCAGGTGACCACGCATTCGGATATCTATCTGGAGCACGGGGCGGACATCAGGAATGAAGCGAGGTGATCAGCGTATCGGGATGAGTCATCGATGCGATCTGATCTCTGGCGCAGAAGGACTTACTCAAGTCGGAGCTGGCACGCTGCCTGACCCATCTGAATTGGGACTAACGGTTGTCGCATGCAAAGCGCATGTTGCTCAATCTTTGTGTAACGGAGTTGGTTGATAAAAGCTGACTACGGTCGCGGTAAGTGACACGAGGGAGATTGCGAATCGATCACTCGACGGTTGTTGGTTGAGTGGGCGTACTTTCAGTGGCTGAAGACGATGAGGTTTGTTTTGGCTTTCGTGTGAAGGCGAACCAGACGAGTAGGCCGACAGCTAACCCAAGGATTACCTTGCCGATAACGCCGAGTTCAAAGACGAACCACTTCCAGGCATAGGCAGGATGATGGATGAAGAGTTGTGGGAAACCGAGAAATTTAGGAGCGTACACCACTTTTCCGATGATGTCATTCATCCGGAGTGGTGGATCAAAGACATCGGGACGACTAGCTGGGTTGTCACCTTTGGTGACGAGATCACCGTTGGGCTTGATCGCGATCAGACGGTGGGCCCACACCAGGCCGTTGGCATGGAACTCGATGACCTCCCCGACGTGGTAGGAGGGCTCATGTTCGACGAAGATCATTGATCCCGGGGGAATGGTGGGGTACATCGAAGGGGTGTAGACGTAGCTGTGATTGGTCCTTGACAAGACAAACGCCCCTCCCGCAAGGATGAAGGTCGCCCAGAGAACCAGAATGAGTCCAACCGTCCGCCGTAGCTTCGATCGTGTTTGTCGGTCACGCTTCATTGTTTTCGAGTCGCCGGAGTCTTCATTGGAGCTGCATAATTCGGAAGCTTGCGCTGTGTTCACCATTCGTAGTCCTTCTTATCTTGTTCTTGTTATCGCTAAGTGGGGCAGATCACTCCTTTGCCGTGCGCGATCGTAAACCTGCGCAGTGCCCCAATCAAGCGTATGACAAATCTTGATCGGGACACTTTTAGCGACGGTATTTATAAATGCAGGTTAGGGTGCACCCGTCGAGCTTCCGCCCGCCGTCAATTTGGGTGTCTCGCCTTGGGGCTGGGCGCTTTGCTTTGATGGCTCTGCCGTGATGGTGTAGGGAATATCGATGTGAGCCCCATTCCACGCATTGGCTCCTCCCTCTCCAGACCCAGCTGTATAGGGGGCCAACGCAAACGCGACCGTGGCAGTAGTTATGGTTTGTGACGGAACCGTTCCGAGGGCGAATGTTACGGGCTTACCGAGCGTGTATCCGGTGGAAGATTCAGTTGCCTGGTTACTCGGTAGGTTGTTCCCCGAGAATATTTGGTAGTAGTACGTAGTGCCACCTACCGTGTACTCTACCCACAATTGTTCGAGAGCTTGTTGGTTGCCAGCAAAGGCCCTATCGAACACGCTTGAAATGTTGAGGGTGAAGTCTTCGGATACGGAGCCAGTATTGTCGAGTGTTACCGTCTCTGGATTGGTCCAGGTGTAACCCCCCGCCGTAGTAGTACCCGCCGCAGTAGTACCCGCCGCAGATGGGACGAGTTCACTGGCGACAAGGTTTCCGTCTGTGAGTGTCTGAGAGACGGTAGCCCCAGATGCGTTCAGACTTCCGTTCGTTGTTGCGCTAAACTGCGTGTGTACCGGCGTTGCGGCAAAGAGCATTGCGGTTGTTCCTCCCGCCACTGCGAGTGCACTGAGTTTGGCGACTATATGATCCCGATATCCCATTTTTCCTCCTTGTTAGGTTTCGGGTACCGGTTTCGCCACTTGCTCCTCCCAGGGTGAAGCGACCAACAGACCCCCGAAATTCATTGCATTACCCGTCAATTACGCTATGGTGATGGCATGGCCACGACCATAGCAGATTTACTATTCCTCACGGCGCATGGTGGTCCGTCATGCGAGGTCAGTCGGCGGGCAGAAGGAGTTATCCAGGATCGTTTGGTTTATGGCTTGCTGACGAAGGAGAAACGGCCTTGTATGGAAACCATTCGTCCCTGCCAAAACCCGCTGGCCCGTGGGTTGATTGATTCGGAAGGCATCCTTGGGCCCGGTCGAAACCTATGCCGCCAGCCGGAGGCTGCCATCCTGACAAGCCATCATGGGAATGGACGCTGAGACGTGAAGTATGGTAAGAGCAGCGTCGTGATCGTCGTTGCCTATAACCACTTCATTGTCGGCGATCACCTCTTCTGTGTGATCGTATAATGTGAGATCTCAGGTATGGATCATATGATGCAACAGGATCAACTGCGCCACCGCTAAGGGTGCTGATCGTTCGGTGGAGCTGATCCGCCCGAGGCTCTCGGGGATCTCTCCGTCGAGCCCGATCTTTTCCCAAAGCTTCTCCTCGACGAGTCGGCTGGCGGATACCGGAGCGTGCCCATGGACGTGGAGTGCATCCACCGGTTTCCCGTCTTGGTCGCGAATGAGTTTGATGTGGGCGGCCTCTCGAGTGGCTGGGGTCAGAATGTCATGAAGATCTGGGTGTGGCACCGTTGGCCGTAGGAGGATGGTTGCGCTGAGTTCCTTTCGGCCTTCGACCGGTGCGAAGGAGATGACGATGTCTGCGTGCGCCCGTTGGGGCCGGATGAACTTCTCTGACTCGGGTTCACGTTTGTCAAGGTCAGCAAGGACCTGTTCCTCGGTGTAACCACGTTTGGAGACGTCGCGCTGAATCTTCCACTCGCGTCGTATCGGTTCGGGCGGGTCAAGATAGGCGGTGACGTCGAAGGTAGCTCTTGACAGACGTGACCAGAGCGGAAATAGCCCCTCGACGATGACGATCTCGCGAGGGGTGAAGAGTTCGGGTCGACCGAGGGTACCGTCTGTATGATGATACTTAGGTTTGAGGATGGGCTGACCGAGGGTCAGGAGCTGGAGGTGCTGTTCCATGATCTCAAGAAAGTTGCACTCTGGGTTGAGCGGGGTGAAGGGAAGACTCTTGCGCTCCACGCGATCATACCGATGGTAGTCATCGGTGCAGAATGAAGAGATACGGTGCTCGCCGATAGCCTGGACGAGCCCCTTGGTCAGAGTCGTTTTGCCGGAGGCTGAATCCCCCGCGATTGCGAGCAGTGCTACACGTTCAGGGTGAGGCTGGGTCGCCAGGAGTTTCTGGATCGCTGCGATTCGATGGGGCATATGCCCTTCCTTTCTTCGTAAACCTCTCGATGATGATGATGTTGGTGG
The DNA here is from genome assembly GCA_021819725.1 of Actinomycetes bacterium. Next base: position 12,386 of record JAKAQR010000014.1, on the reverse strand, counting down.
TTGTAGCTCTGTCTAGGGAACCAGGCGGCGGATGATACCGTAGCGCCCCTCTTGAATCCAGAGACTCTCGAGTTCAGTGAGGTCTCCAACGGCTTTGGGCGGGGCGAGAGGATGCGCTCCTGTTGCCGATGTGGCGACGACGATCGATCCCGCATGAGCGAGGTCGCTCGCCTCGAATTGCATGGTGTCATACTCCGGATAGACAGCCTTGACGATGGCCGCTTCTGCCTCGCTTTGGGGCGCAAATCGGCTCTGCATCTGCCCCGAGAGGGCGAGGGTCGCCGCAGCAGAGATGACTCCTTCGGGGGTGCCCCCGATACCCCATAACATCACCGACCCTGGATCACCGCGCAATACCCGCAGGCTTGCCATGACGTCACCATCGGGTATTTCGATGACAGGTACTCCGTGACTCCGGAGGTTAGCGATCATCGTCTCATGACGCGGTTTAGCCAGGATGACGACAGTGGTCTCGCCGATGCCGAGTCCAAGACGACTCGCCACATTCTTCACGTTTTCAAGCAGCGGACGCGAGATATCGATGACCCCAGCAGCTCGCTCGCCAACGATGAGTTTTTCCAGGTAGTAGCCGGGTAGTGGGGTGAATCCTCCCCCGGGGGCTGCGGCGATGACCGAGATCGCACCCTCTCGACCGGTGGCCGCAAAGTTGGTTCCCTCCAACGGGTCGATCGCGAGATCGATGTCGATGGTGCCGGTACCGAGCTGCTCTCCGACGTAGAGCATGGGGGCATCGTCCTTCTCACCCTCACCCACGATCACGGTAGCAGAGACGGGGAGTCTGCCGAGTTCCTCACGCATGGCCGAGACGGCGGCGGCATCGGCGCGATTCTTATCCCCGAGGCCGATCTCGTTGAGCGTGGCACAGGCCGCAGCCTCGGTCGCGCGAAGGAGGTCGGAGACGAGATGTGAGGGATGTCCCAGGCGGTAGGAGTCGACGACGAGGTCCAGGGCGGCATCGGCAACCTCAGTTGGGGTAAAACCGAAGTGGGCAGCGACCTCGGCCATTGGGGCCGAGATGCCGAAGTCCCGTACGTTGTAGAGGCGATCACCAGGACTCAAGAACTCATGCCAACCGGTACCAACACTTGCCTCAAGAACAAGTCGGGGGGTGCCGGTTGGCGCAAAGGCATCCCGCTCACGTGGATCGATCGCTAAGAACCGTTCCCGCCAGGGCACTGAGACAACTCGTGCATCGACGTCATCTTCGTCTTTGAGGATCTTGGCTGCTGCAATAGCGAGCGCAACCTCTGAGCCAGAGGCGACGAGGACGACCTCAGGAGAGGTTCGAGGATCACCGTAGACGATGCGAGCTCCGGTGTTGGCGAGCCAGTCCGAGTCCTCAGCCGTCGGGATTTGGGGAAGCGGCTGACGGGTAAGGGCAAGGATCGTTGGTCGGTCTCGCTGTGCTAGCGCGAGGTCCCAACTGGCAAAGGTCTCAAAGGCATCGGCGGGGCGGAGCACCGTCGTATTGGGGATGATGCGGAGTGCTTCGAGTTGTTCGATCGGCTGATGGGTTGGCCCATCCTCTCCCACGGCAAATGAGTCGTGTGAGAAGAGATAGATCACCCCAAGCCCCATGAGAGCACTGAGACGCAATGAGGGTCGCAGGTAGTCAGAGAAGACGAGAAAGGTCGAGACATAGGGGGTAAAGCCGTAGAGAGCCAGACCGTTGGCGATGGCAGCCATCGCATGCTCGCGGATTCCAAAGTGGATCGCTGAGCCCGAGAAGTCATCGGGGGTAATCGCTTTGAGCCCAACATTGAGCCCGGTTGACTCCCCAAGGTCGGCTGATCCACCGATCAACCCAGGCGCCGCGTCTGGACCGTTTGCGATTGACTTCAGAAACAGTGCCGAAGCCGCCCTGGTGGCCAGTGGTGCCGTTGGTAGGGGAGGGTTCTGGGACGATTGAGCCTGGGTGTTGGCAGTGTGCCTCCAGGCCTTGTGCTGTTGGCGCCATGCGCTACCTTGGGCTTGCTTGTCGACGACGATGCTTGCCACGTGTTGGCGCACATCCTTGGGAACCCAGAAGGTCGGCTCAGCGGGCCAGCCGTAGGCGGCCTTTGTCGCTGCAAGCTCCTCAGCGCCGAGCGGTGCGCCATGAGCCTTTGAGGTCCCCTGTTTGGTCGGCGCGCCTTTGCCGATGATGGTTGGGACGATGATCAGGCTTGGGCGAGCTTGGTCAGCCATCGCCTCGCGGTAGGTCTGCTCGATCTCATCGAGGTCCTCAGGGTCCATAATCGTGAGGACCTGCCAGCCGTAGCTTTCAAAGCGGGCGACTGGATCGTCAGTACAGGACTGATGTCGTGGGCCATCGATGGTGATGTCATTGGAGTCATAACCCACAATGAGATGACCCAAGCCGAGCATGCCAGCGAGCGATGCGGCCTCATGGCTGAGGCCCTCCATCAGGTCGCCATCAGAGGCGAGGACGAAGGTGTAGTGGTCGATGGGAGAGTCATCCGTCTCGTGCCGCAGTTTTGCCTCACCGATGGCCATGCCCACCGCCGTGGCCAGTCCCTGTCCCAGCGGTCCGGTGGTGGTCTCCACGCCCGGAGTATGTCCGTACTCAGGATGACCAGGGGTTTTTGACGCGATTTGGCGAAAGCGACACAACTCCTCGATGGACAGATTGTATCCGAAGAGATGGAGCAGCGAGTAGAGAAGCGCGGAGCCATGGCCGGCGGAGAGGATGAAACGATCTCGATTGGGCCAAGTGGGATCTGTCGGATCAAAGTTCATCAGTCGTGCAAAGAGCGTGTAGGCGACAGGTGCGAGCCCAAGGGGTAGCCCTGGGTGGCCGGAGTTTGCCGCCTCAACTTGGTCGATAGAGAGCATCCGTACGGTCGTGACGCAACGTTCGTCGATCGGATTCATGAGCTGGCTCCTTTGCAAGGGTCTGGGAGGTGAAGGTGCATTGTATGAGTCATCGTCCTGTCGTGCTTCTCCTAATGAAAGTCCTTGTCACCACGCGGTGCTGATCCCAATGGAATGAAGACTGGAGTACGCGACCTACCCGTTGGGAACCCGGTTGTACCTGGCTGATCCTTGGGATGAGTGCACGAGCGCCCCTATCGTGTAACTGATGCGGAGTCTCACAGGGGGCAAGATCCGCGGAATAGGTTGCGAAAATTGAGGGACACGGTGTCATGGCCGACAAGGAGGTGTGCTCTTTTGTCATGGCATGGGCATGATGCCCGGCGCGAGGACCGCTTTTGTCCGATCTGACGCCCGCTAGGGAGATGTTCACGGCGCCCCGGTCCTTGCCATGTCGTAATGTTGGGAAATTCGAAGAAGATCTTGCGCATCGGCAGGTGGACAAGTGATGAGGTATCATCTCGTTCTGCACCTCCCCTTGGTTGCTGAGCGTTCATGACAACCTAGTTGGTGCGTTGGTTGATCTTCTCCCCAACATGGGTGAGAATGGGGGTGAGGGCGCTCGCTAAGGCTGCCCTACTAGTGGCGTTCCTCGCTCCATCACCTTAGGCGAGTTCCTGCGATTGCTTCGCAGCAGCACGCGCTTGGAGAGGCGGCACCATCTCGGACCTACGGGTGGTTCATTAGTCGTGCATGTCTATTTTGCTCAGTCGCCTCAATAGTGCTTACTGGACGGCATTGGTGGCGATAGGCACCAAGAGGCGCACCAGGGTTCCCTCACCAAGCGTAGAGAAGAGCTCGAGGCGCCCTCCGATGATCCGAGCCCGCTCTCGCATGCCACCGAGGCCAAAGCCGCCGACATGAGTCGTCGTGTCAAAGCCGTCCCCACGATCCCGCACGACGACCACCAGGTCGCCAGCGATTGAGGCGAGCCGGAGCTCGCAGGTGGTTACCCCTGAGTGTTTCCAGGCGTTGTTGATCGCCTCTTGCATAATGCGTAGCACGGCGAGCGCACGTTCGGGGCCAAGGGTAAGGGCGGTGTCGTCGGTTCGATCCTCGATCACGACGGCGAAGTCGGGATAGGAGTTGGCAAGCGTCTCGATCGCCTCGGCGAATCCAAATTCGTCGAGTGCCTGACGTGGCGTGTCCTGGATCAGCCGTCGCATTGCCTGGGTGCTCGCTTTGAGCAGATCAGAGGCGACACAGACATCGCGTGCCTCATGTTCATCAAGACCAGGTGAGGCCTTTACCGCCTCAAGGCGATAGTAGGCGGCGTGAACCTGTTGGAGGACCCCGTCGTGGAGCTCGAGCTGGAGGCGGCGACGTTCCGCCTCCTGGGCTTCGATGAGCTGTTGGGCAAAGCCCTCTAAGGCGCGCTCGTGGGCTCCGAGCTTTGCCACAAGGAGTGTGTGTTCGAATGCGCCGGCGAGAAAACTCGCGACGGTGGTGAGTACCTGTTGTTGATGGAGAAGATCGACGTCCTCGTGCTGCCAGTGGACGTTCAGAACCCCGACAACATTCCCACTTGCGTGGATCATTGGCACCGAGATCAGTATCCGGAAGAGCTCTCCTTGGAGCTCGGGGAGGTAGCGGTAGCGGTGATCGGTCCACTTATCGGGAACGACCGCGACTTGGCCGGTTTGGGCCACCCAGCCAGCGATGCCATCCCCGAGCCCGAGCCATACTTGGTGACGGTAAGAGTCAAAGGGTGGAGTAGCACCGACGAGTTCAAGACGCATGAGCTCGGGGTCCACGAGGTGCACAAAGCAGACGCTTGCACCGACCGCATCGACCACGAGTGCTGCTGTCTTCGCAGCCAGTTGATCGAGTTCGAGGGTCTCCGCAAGCACCTGGGCAAGTTCTCGATATAGCGTGAGTTCTTCGGGTTCAGTATTCATCGGTGGCACGAGCTTCGTTGGTAGGACAAAGGATCTTGGCGGTATCGGTATTCATCGGAACGTCACGTCCCGCAGAGCCACGGCAACCGCCTCGGCTCTTGACTTGACCTTCAATTTACGATAGATCGAGGAGAGGTGACTCTTGACCGTCTCCTCCCCGAGGAAGAGACTCTGAGCGATCGATTTTGTTGACATCCCCTTGACGATGAGTTCGAGAATTTCACTCTCTCGATGGGTGAGCCCAAGATGCGCCCCTGGCCAGAACTCGCCGAGCTGAAGACGAGCGGCGAGGAGTGCCACCCTACCGGCGATGGAGGGATCGATCGTGACCTCGCCATCGACGACTCTTCGTAGGAGTCCCACAAGTTCAGCTCCGGTGGCCTGCTTGAGTAGGTATCCCCTCGCGCCAGCCCGAAGAGCTCGAAAGAGATAGGCCTCGTCGTCGTAGGCGGTGTAGAAGACGACTGGAACCTCGATTGCTCGCGCGGTGATCTGGTCGAGGAGTTCAAATCCAGAGCTCGTCTTCAGTCGTGCGTCGGTGAGGACTATGTCGGGTAGCGGTGGGGTGGCGAGTAGTTCGAGCGCGTCTTCAACGGTCTTTACGGCGGAGACGACCTCCACCTCGTCGACGTGCGTGCGCAACATCGCACGGACTCCGTCGATGATCACCTCATGGTCATCGACCAGCATCAATTGAATCGTCTTCACCAGGGATGCGCTCCTCTGGCAAGTGATGGGAGTCGATGTGACATGCGGCGCTGTCTCTCGTTTGTCGGCGTGAGCGCCCGATCATCCTTGTGCTCATCTGCGAGTGAGTGTAACTGAATAGTGAGGTGATGCTGCCCGCAAGCCTTTCTGGGGTGGAGGTGTCCCTCGTCTGTTGGTTGGATGGCTCCAGTCGTGTTCGTCATGGCGCTACTCCCCACTCTGTGTGACGCTGGCCAAAGCTTACTCGTCAGCTTCGATCGATCGACGCGGGTGTGCTCGGTCTCGGAGCACGAGTCCCCCTTCAATCGGAAGTTACTATGCAGCATCAGCGCGAGACGCTGATCAGGTTGGAACACCAGCACGAGATGCTGATAAGCATCCAACGCGAGTTATGTTACCGGGTTCAACGTCAGACATTCACCAGGTGTCGGGGCCGCAGAACGGAGGCGGTGGTGGTAACACGGTCCATCAGACTTGCCTGGGTGCGTTGGCGATCCTGCCCAGAACTCGCCCAGACCTTCATTGGCGTATCTTGGAGAGCGCGTCCAAAGGAGAAGGTGATTGGCCATGGTAGTGCCTCGATCTCGTTCATGGCAGCCAGATTTGCTGTTGCCATGTCATCGGACTGCCCACCGGAGAGGAGCGCAATCCCCGCAACGGAGGCCGGCACGACGTCACGATAGCACTCGACTGAGGCCTCCCCGATCTCCCTGGCACTTACCGTTGGACCGGTGTTGCCTGGGGTGACCATCGATGGTTTGAGCACCATGCCCGGGAGTAGCACCTCAAAGGAACGGAGCTGGTCAAAGACGGCCGAGAGTACCGTTCCGGCAACTCGTCGGGTGGTCGCGAGGTCATGATCACCCTCCATGAGGATCTCGGGTTCGACGATTGGGACGATGCCTGACTCTTGACAGAGTTTGGCGTAGCGAGCCAGGGCGTGTGCATTGGCCCGGATGCAGATCGCGCTTGGCTTCGCCTGGTCGATTTGGAGTACCGCACGCCATTTGGCAAAACGAGCCCCTCTCGCATAGTAGTCGGCGAGACGAGGGCCGAGGTTGTCTAGTCCCTCAGTCACCAGTTCTCCATCGCTTCCCGCCAGTGGCTTTGCGCCGGTATCAACCTTAATCCCTGGAAGCATGCCGTGCTCAACCAAGAAGTCGGGAAAGGAGAGGCCGTTGGCCGTTGTCTGATGGAAGGTTTCATCGTAGAGAATGACACCGGAGACGTATTCTCCGAGCCCAGGCGAGCTAAAAAGGGTTTCACGCCAGTCTCGGCGAGTTGACTCGGTTGATTCAAGCCCGTGAGCGACAAAGCGTTTGGTGAGGGTGGGGCTACTCTCGTCGGCGGCGAGGATCCCCTTCGGGTACGCTACCATGGCCCCAGCGTGTTCGATCAGTTCCCTTGACATCGGTCCTCCCCACGTGTGTTGGTCTCAACCTAGGCGCTGCGATCCGTGAACCTTCTCACCCAAAGCGTGGGGTGCCGGGGTGAACTCCACCTCACCCATGGACCCTAGATAGTTGGCAAAATGCTCGATACTGCCAACAAGCGCCTCGCCAGTACGGACGGCAAGACACCAGGTTCGACGTTGAGGAAAGGGCTCTACGGTCAAAGAGACGAGTTCGCCAGCGGCTAACTCCTTGGCCACTGACTCAGTTGAGATCACGGCAATGCCAAGACCGAGCTCCACGAGCCGCTTCATGGCAAGGTTCGATCCAACCGAGAGAGTCGCTGGGCTGATCGCGAGTTCACCCAGGAGTTCTTCGGCTGAGGCGCGTGTCCCTGAACCTGGCTCACGAACGAGCCAGGTGTGCTCCCCGATCTGTTGGGCGGTGGGTGAGAGTGAACCGCCGAACCATTCGGTGGCTCGTCGTTCATTGGCGATCAGGGCAAGTTCATGGGCTCGGGTGGCGATGACACGCACGAATTCACTCTGGGTTGGCCTCCCTGAGATGACCAGATCGACTCGATGGTCGTTGAGGAGTTCGAAGAGACTCGTCTTGTTGGCGACCTCGAGGTTGATGGTCGCGTGTGGCACCAACTCGAGGTAACCCTGGAGCCACCGTGGGAGGAGCTCCTCTCCAACGGTGGCAACGGCCCCGATCCTCAGCGTTGGTGCATCGGGACGGCTGGCTTCTCGGCTGCGCACTATCGCCTCCTCCATGGCACCGAGGAGGGTTGCGGCATACCCGGCGAGGACGCTGCCTGCCGGGGTGAGGGTGAGTCCGCGTCCAACGCGCTGGGTCAGGTCTGTGCCCACCTCGCGCGATAGAGCCGCCAAGGTCGAGGAGACGGCGGCCGAACTGACGAAGAGCCGTCGGCTCGCTCCAATGACGGATCCGGTGTCGGCCACCGCCAGCAGGGTTTTGAGTTGTGTATTGGTCATCATGATGATAATAGTTAATGTTTAGGTTAACTATCTGCGGTTTATTCCAAGGTATTGAATGAACTATCGTTTGGACGTTATCGCTACTGTGATCCCATGTCCACGGATCGTGAGGAGTTGCAAAGGTGTCAGAGCTAACTGGAGAGGACCGCTACAAGGCGGGCGTCATTCCCTACAAGCAGATGGGGTATTGGGATGGCGATTATGTCCCAAGCGAGACCGATATCATCGCGCTCTTTCGCATCACCCCTCAACCCGGCGTCGATCCGGAGGAGGCGGCTGCCGCCGTCGCTGGCGAGTCCTCGACCGCGACCTGGACCGTGGTCTGGACCGACCGTCTGACCGCGGCCGATCTCTATCGTGCCAAGGCCTATCGTGTGGATCCGGTACCAGGTCAAGAGGACCAGTTCTTCGCCTATATCGCCTATCATCTTGATCTTTTTGAGCCGGGCTCGATCGCGAACCTTACTGCCTCGATCATCGGTAACGTCTTTGGCTTCAAGGCCGTGAAGGCGCTTCGCCTTGAGGATATGCGGATTCCGGTCGCCTATGTCAAGACCTTTGATGGTCCTCCGACCGGCATCGTGGTCGAGCGTGAGCGATTGGATAAGTTCGGTCGCCCGTTGCTTGGAGCGACTGTCAAGCCCAAACTAGGACTCTCGGGGCGCAACTATGGCAGAGTGGTCTACGAGGCGTTGCGTGGTGGTCTTGATTTCACCAAGGATGACGAGAACATCAACTCTCAGCCCTTTATGCATTGGCGCGATCGATTCCTGTACTGCATGGAGGCGGTGAACAAGGCCCAGAGTACCAGCGGTGAGGTCAAGGGTCACTATCTCAATGTCACGGCAGCGACGATGGAGGATATGTACGAGCGTGCCGAGTTTGCCAAGGAGCTCGGATCGGTCGTGGTCATGATCGACCTGGTGATTGGGTATACTGCGATCCAATCCATGTCCAAGTGGGCACGGAAGAACGATATGGTTCTTCACCTCCACCGCGCAGGTCATGGCACCTACACCCGCCAGAAGAATCACGGGATCTCTTTCCGTGTGATCGCAAAGTGGATGCGACTCGCAGGAGTCGATCACATCCACGCTGGTACCGTGGTCGGTAAACTCGAGGGAGATCCCAACACCGTGCAAGGTATCTATAACGTTCTTCGCGAGTCGCACAACCCGGTCGATCTTCCCAAGGGGATCTTCTTCGACCAGGATTGGGCGGGTCTTCGCAAGGTGTTGCCCGTTGCTTCAGGGGGCATCCACGCCGGGCAAATGCATCAGCTCCTCACCTATCTGGGTGACGATGTGATCTTGCAGTTCGGTGGCGGTACCATCGGTCACCCGATGGGCATCGCGGCAGGCGCCACGGCGAATAGGGTCGCGCTCGAGGCGATGGTGCTTGCGCGCAATGAGGGCCAAGATATCTGGAACAAAGGGCCGGAGATTCTCAACCAGGCGGCAAAGTCGTCGCCGGCGCTGCAAGGTGCACTCGATACCTGGCGTGACATCACTTTCAACTATGCCTCCACCGATACCCCTGACTTTGTTCCTACCGTCAGCGAAACCTACTAACACCAGAAAGAGGAGACTTTCATGCATCTCACCCAGGGCCAATTTTCATTTCTGCCACCACTGACCGACGAGCAGATCTCCGCCCAGATTCGTTGGGCTCTCGATCACGATTGGGCGCTCGGCATCGAGTTCACCGATGACCCACATCCGCGCAATACCTACTGGGATATGTGGGGCATGCCGATGTTTGACCTGCGCGATCCGGCGGCCATTCTCTATGAGATCAACGAGTGTCGTCGGGCGTATCCGAACCGCTATATTCGGGTGACTGCCTTTGATTCAACGAGAGGGTGGGAGGCGCCCCGGATGTCCTATCTGGTCAATCGACCGGAGGAAGAGCCTGGGTTCGGGCTTGTTCGCCAGGAGGGCGAGGGTCGCCACATCACCTACACCACGCATAGCTATGCCACGGAGCAGCCGCCCGGGGAACGCTATTGAACAGCAATGGCTCCATGAGGTGCCTAACGCAGCTGGTCACGCATCATGGGTGACCAGGAGGGGGGCGGGGCCATGTCCGATGGTGTAGATCTTGGAGCCCTGTTTCTCGAGACGAAGATCCAGGAGACGCTCGACGAACTCGATGCGGAGCTTGTCGGTCTTCGACCGGTCAAGACCCGTATTCGTGAGATCGCTGCGCTGCTCCTTGTCGATCGTGCGCGAGCGCAGCTTGATCTCGCGGGGGGTAATCCCAGTCTGCACATGAGTTTCACCGGTAACCCAGGCACTGGAAAAACAACGGTGGCGATGCGCATGGCTGAACTGTTGGCCAAACTTGGCTACGTTCGCCAAGGCCAGCTTGTGGCGGTCACCCGCGATGACCTGGTTGGCCAATATATCGGACACACTGCTCCAAAGACCAAGGAGGTCCTCAAACGAGCTATGGGGGGTGTGCTCTTCATCGATGAGGCGTACTACCTATTCAAGCCCGAGAACGAGCGAGATTATGGCGCCGAGTCGATTGAGATACTCCTGCAGGTGATGGAGAACCAGCGTAACGATCTCGTGGTGATCTTGGCGGGGTACAAGGACCGCATGGATACCTTCTTTAGCTCGAACCCTGGGATGTCGTCACGGATCGCCCATCATATCGATTTTCCTGATTACTCCCTCGATGAGCTGGTCGCGATTGGCAAGCTTATGCTTGCAGCCCAGCAGTATCGGCTCTCCGACGAAGCCGAAGGAGTCTTTCGGCGATATCTTGAACTTCGGATGGCCCAGCCCAACTTTGCCAACGCAAGAAGTGTGCGCAATGCCCTCGATCGGACTCGTCTGCGCCAGGCCAACCGGCTCTTTGAACGACGCGGTGCGCTGGTTACTCGAGTGGATCTCATGACGATAGAGCCGCCTGACATCCTGGCAAGCCGTGTCTTTGACACAGACGCACAAGAGGATAGCCACCAAAAAGAGTGACTGATCTTCCATGCTCACTATAGAGCATGGCCGCTGGTGTGCTTGTGGCCACACTTCGCGGGATCGCCGAAGCATGACGGGGTAGTGGCTCCCGGTGATTCGCCCTTCTCTCATGTCAATACCGGAGCCCATGACACTGCTAGGTTCCGTGGTGATGGGGCGGAGTTATGGGTTCGACGCGAGGGCCCTACGGCGTCGATTGGTCTCGAGGACGCTGATACCTGCGATGCCTAGCCCTAGAAGGCCCCCACCGACCACCATCTCCCAATTGCTACTGCGTGGTGATTGGGGTGGACCGGTGACGAGTCGTACGGGCGCTGGTGCCGAGTTGTGAGATGTAGAGACCGGCGCGGTGACCCGGGGAGTGGTCGATGAGTCGCGAGAGACCGGGACGCGGCTAGTCGTCGGGGCATGGCCAACTACCGGGAGCGTTGTCGGGGGTATCACGCCGAGCGGCGTAGTGGAGGGTCGGCGAGTAGGTGCTGGTGCGCTCTGGCTGGCGACGATCCGATAACTGATCGTCGCCGATTGGCCATTCCAAGCGTTGCCAAAACCCTCTCCGTTGGCTAACTCGACCGCAACGGGTATGGATACCCGCTGGTTTGGAGCGACGCCAGTCGCAATGGGCAGGGTGATACTTTTCAGTGATGACAAGGTGAGCGACGAGGACGGATCAAGACTGTTGGACGCGTTGGGATCGAGATGGTAGGTGATCGTCCCCTTAGAGGTGGTCACCAAAAATTCGAGCTGACCGAGGTCGCTAAAGCGAGCAAGCGTATCGGTGACGCCGGTGAATTGGAGATCGAAGTCTTCCGACGCAGTGCCGGTATTGGTCAGTGTGAAGGGAATCGTGTTGGTCGGTATGCCGGGAAGCAGGTTTGTTGCCCGCAGCGTCCCGTTGGTGAGACTGACACCGACCGATGAACTGACAAACGCGCTTGCCGGAGTCGCAAAGGCACCTTGGCCAGAGAGAGCAAAGGTCGCGACAGAGGCTGAGGCGCCAACGGCGATCACCGTCCAGCCCATACTCGTGAACCGCGGCCATACCCTTCTCTGTCTATGCGTGTAATCCAACGGTATGCCCTTCGATGACGGATGCCTTCGATCGACGAGCATCCAACTTAAAGTCTACGAAGCCCAGTACGGCGTGTAAACCCATCTCATGGATTCGGTTTGCTGATCGGAAACATTTAGCAGAATAGCTATTGCTGACGGTCTTGACAGTCCAGTGCGAATGCTTGGCCCTGTCTCGTATTGGGAAGACAAGCAAAGTCAAGAGGAAGGGTTGCCACTGCCAGCCCGTCATCGATCCTGGTAAGGAAAGCGCCACCGGCCCGGTCGAGAGCTGACATCCATGATGGGTTGTGAGAACGATGGGCTAACCCCAATACCGTTCAGCTAAGCACCAGTACACAGATCTGCGATGGATGCTCGGGTTGAGGCCAGTGATGGTGATGAAGACGTTTGGCCGCCCACTCTAAGAACTTTGCGCTTGACTACCCGAGGGTTAGA
>JAKAQR010000121.1 GCA_021819725.1 Actinomycetes bacterium | reverse complement strand
GGGTTGGCGGCGTCACTTTTGGAGATAGGGCTGATATTTTCGCATTGCAAACTGGACGTGGTGCGGCGTCGGCTTGAGCATGTTTGGCTGTGTAGGTTGTTGCCAGTACCCGTGCAGGGTGAGCGTCGGTTGGCGACGCAGGTCGTAGTTGTTGCGTTACAGGCGATGTTGCGACAAGGGCTGTAAGTGTGCGTGATATCGAAACTGGGCGGTGAGTTGGCGGGTGCGGTGTTCTGGGTGAGGTGTGCTGGTCTATGCGGTCACGTGAGGCGTATGTCCCTTTGGGAGCATCGGCTGTGATTCGAGTGCCAGGGTGACGCGCAGTGCCTTTGCAGGGAGACCGGCGATTTGGTGGCCCCAGCCCTCTGCGGTGGTGTACAGGATCAGATAGAGAGGCTCGGTTGCATCCGTGAGTGTGAGGTCAAGTGACAGGGTTGCGTTGGGGATGGCTTCGAGCGGCTGGGTTGGGTCGAGACGAAAGGTAAAGGCGAATTCTCCACGGTGACCGGTGAGCGATTCGGTACAGGTCGTGGTTTGTGTTCCCAGCTGGGCCGTCAGCCGCAGAAGGCCGTCGAGAATGCCTGAGGGTGCGCCTATCATCACCTGGATCAAGCTGATGGTTCCGCTAATTCGTTGGGGAAGACGACACTTTGCCTGGAGGCTGTCCCCGTCGAAGAGGGGCAGCGGTTGGGAGCGCCCAAAGTTGTGACAGTCTGGCAGGGTGTACCAGTCCACTCCCCTTGACCAGGGCGGTATTACCCGCGATGGTCCGAGGGTGAACTCACCTTTGTCATCGAGTGCGAGGTTAAGGTTGTAGTAGGGGTCTCGTGTGAGGTCGGTTCCCCAGCGCCAACGGATATGCGTGTGTTCACGCAGGGCACGCTCTTGATGGGACTTGAGGACATCTTTGCCTCTCGATTTTGATTCGTGATGCCGCAGGATGGCAAGCGGCTGGTAGACATTGCGAAGTCCAGCCTCTCGTAACCGCAGACAGAGATCGACATCGTTGAAGGCAATGGGGAGTTCTGGGTCCATGCCGCCGAGAAGGCGATAGTGGTCAGCGCGCAGCAAAAGGCATGCCGCCGTGACAGCGCTGAGGGTTTGAGGGAGAATTGCGCGTTGGTGATACCCTTCGGCATCTGCTTCGAGATTGAGATGCGCGTGAGCGGCGATCCCGCCGATACCGATGATTACCCCGCCATGTTGGACTGTGTCGTCGGGATAGAGGAGTTTTGCTCCGACGGCGCCGACGCCAGGGAGCTGGGCATAGCCGAGCATATCCGTGAGCCAGCTGGGTGTCAGAATCTCGGTGTCGTTGTTCAACAGACAGAGGTAGTCGGTATCGAGGTCGGCGATGACGGTATTGTGCAGTGTGGCATAGTCAAATGGGTATGGATAGTCGACGACGCGGTGCCTGGGAAGGGTTGTGAGCTGTTCGAGGTAGTCGATCGTCTCTGGGTCGTCACTGGCGTTGTTGACGACGATGACTTCGTAGTTGTCATAGGTGGTTGTTTCGAGACTACTGAGGCAGGCGCGCAAGTCCGCGAGTGCGTTGCGGGTCGGAATAATGATTGAAACCTTGGGAGAGCCTTCGATTCCAAAGGTTGGGATGAAGTTTCGACCGTTAGCGGCCGGTTTTAATTCAAAGGGGATGCCGAGGCTCTGGAGATGGTCAGTTGCGACGTTGACTGCTTCGAGTTGGATCGCTTCACTCTCGTGTTCGATGGATTGGTGTCGGTGATAGAGTACCGATGGTAGGTGGCGAAAGTTCTCGCCAGGATGACAAAGGGCCAGGCGTAGGGCCATGTCCCATTCAGGGAAGTAAGCAAGTGACGGCGAGAAGCCTCCTTGGTCCAGCACATCAGCCTTCGAAAAGAGCACCGATTTGCCGATGTAGTCTTGACATCGCGCGAGCTCGGGACTCCAGTCGGGTTTGAAGTGATGATCAAAGCGTTTGCCCGCCTGATCGATGCGGTCATGGTCGCTGTAGAGGACCACTGTCTCGGGATGGAGGTGGAGTTCAATGGTCATCCACGCCAAGGTGTGAGGCCGTAGCTGGTCCTCTTGGCCAAGCGTACCGATATAGGCGCCATCTGCGAACGGCAGGCCCCGATTGAGTGCATCTGAGTACGGTAAACGGACTTCGAGATCCAGTATTCGTAGGCGCGAGTCGTAGCCTCGATAGCGCTCGAGTGTTAGAGCTACCTCGGGGTCTGTGGCGGCGTTGTTGATGACGATGAGCTGCCAGCCGTGCCAAATCTGTTCAAAGACTGATTCGATCGCATTGCGAAAAAGACCTGGATCTGGTTCGGTCATGACCATGATGAGCGAGATGCTCGGTCGTTCTAGAGGGTTCGCAAGACCAAGGTCGACGAGGTAGTCCTTGATTGCCTGGCGGTCGGTTGCCGTGACGTTGTCAAAACGCCGGATCCACTCCTGGTAGTCCTCGCGAAATGCGTCATCGTGTTCTTCGGCTACAAGGACATAGGAGTCGTTGGTCGTTGGACGCTCTCTCGTGGTGAGGGTGTCAAAACGTCGGATCCACTCCTGGTACTCGTCGTGAGGCGGTTCCAACATGGACTATGAACGCTCGCTGTCATCTCGATGGGGTGCTGGCGTAGAGGACTGATCGAAGACTGGTGGACTGCCGGGGTGCATGAGTGTGCGGAATCGCTCGGTAGCGAGGCGAACCGGCGCAGTCAGCCTCCATGATGTAGATGAGAGCAGCTCGGCGATGCGCCGCTCCAGGAGTGCCTCTTTCTCCTCGTGTTGTCGGATCCGCACTCCAAAGTCGTCGAAGAGCTCTCGCCTCTCGCGCTCAAGATACCTGATCCGAGATTTCAAGATGCGCTCCCTGGTAATCCGGTCGGCGTCACGACGGAGCGTGATGTCAGCGATTGTGGCTCGGCTTCGCTGGTCGATCTCGCTGAGGTAGGTACGAATTAGCTCCAGCGAGGCAGTTGGTGACATGGTCGTGAGAACCATCTCGATGACGGTTTCGCTCGAGGAGCCGGGGATCGAGGTACTCAGCTCGGCCCAGGCCGGCATGGCTGAGATCATATAGGTCGCGGGTGCGACATGAACATCGTTGAGCCGGATGAGGTGCTGGTAAGACTCCGAACGGAATGGATCACCCGTCACTGGATCCCAGCGCCAGACCTCCTTGTCGGCTTGCAGGTACCTCAACGATTGCAACTGGACGACACCCGGCGTCTTCGATAGATCGACCCGAAGTAGTCGTCGGAGCGGCGAACGGGGGATCTCCAAGCGCAACAGCGATCCACTTGACGAGTAAGGCACCGAGGCGATCACTGATCGCTGCTCGTCGTAGGCCTCATCAACGGTACGCCAATAGACCTGGGTATGATTCCGTGGACCTCGTGGTTCCGGTTCCTCATCGACCACTGGATCCTCGAACGCCGTGTCGGCTGGCT
>JAKAQR010000013.1:14989-62290 GCA_021819725.1 Actinomycetes bacterium | reverse complement strand
CGCATTGGAGCAAGGCTAGCTGCTGACCCCTCTCCGTCGTCCGACTAGTATTGCCCGATGGTGGTCGACCGAGGACCACCGCAATTCGAACAACATGCTAGGTGGAGGTTCATGGCGACCAAACTCGAGATTGAGCTGACCAGTCAGCTCGACAGCGACAACTGGACATGGCGCGCAGCAGGCGCCCGTAGTCCAAAGGGAACGGTCGCCAGCCAGCTTCTCTATGACGGAGCAAAAATTGGCGATGTAGCGCGAGCTGATGTATCAATGGGTCTCGATGGCATCGAGATACTTTCCGTCACTGCACCGACCGCCAAGAAGGCGCCGGAGAACCGAATTGAACTGATCGGTTCCTCCAGCGATGAACCTTTAGTCAATATTTCACTGAAGAAAAAGGGACGTCCTGATCGTCCAAGCCGTGGGCCACGTGAAGGCGATGATCGCTCGCGGCGAGGTGGCGAGCGTGCTCGCCAAGGGCAACCGGCAAAGGGGGGCCGAGGTGATACCGATCGGCCCCGACGATCGGGTGACGGACCTGGCGGCCAAGACCGACCGCCCCGGACCAACCGTCCCAACGCCACAGATCGACGACGACCGAACCGGCCGGAGGCGAAGCGGCTCCACCCCAAAGAGACACACCGCAGAGAGGTCCTTGACTCTCTCCTCCCCGAGCATCGACCGATTGGTGAGGCCTTAGTGAAGGGTGGGCTGCCCGCTGTGCGAGCGGCTATCGCCGAACAGAATGCCCTTGCTCTTGCGGCAGGCAATCCCGAGACGCCGGTTGACGCAACACTCAAGATCGCAGAGGGCATCCTTCCTCGCATCCGAGTCGCAACGTGGCTCGACCGAGCAGAAGCTGCGAGCGAGATCGCGCAAGAAATCTCGCTGAAAGACTTGCGGGCGATCTTAGCGGCGGCCGATCGCTCGGCAAAGAACCCACAGGTGACGGAACTCTTCAACACCTTATCGACGGTACTCGCTACCCGCTCGAGTGCTGAGACTGAGAAGTGGCAGCAGGAGGTGGCGAGTGCTGTGGACGAGAACCGCCTCGTACGCGCCTTGCGCCTCGCTGCGAAGCTGCCTGATCCGGCGGCAAAACTGCCGACAGAACTCGCCGAACGTCTGGTTGGCCTCTGCAATGCAGAGATGAGTGCCGAAACTCCCTCGGAGCGCTGGATGGTACTCATCGATGCCGTTGCCCAGAGTCCCATCCGCCGTCAGGTGCAGCCAACGAGCCTTCCCAACGACGCGACACCTGAACTGATCGAGTTCGCCAAGGAGAACGCCGGACGCATCCCAGCCCTCGCTCAGTTGACGGGTGTCTCCGTGCCACCTCCTCCTCGTCCGGAGATTCTTGCAATGGTGCCAAAGACCTCCCGCCCTGCTAAGTCGGCACCGAGCGATGAACCCCCGATACCTACTGACGACCTCTAGATCATGACGGTGCGCATCGCTACGGTGCGAACTCCCCCGGAGGAGTTTCTTGGCTGGATTCCGGCTGAGCTCGTTCTCGAACACAGTGAGGCCGTGGTCGCCTATTGGGATCAGACCCCAGCAGGGCTTTTGCTGTTTGCTGTAGACGGAGCCGTTGCAAAGATTCACTTCCACTACGTTGAATCTGCACTACGCAACCTCGGGATCGGCGAGCAGCTTCTCGAAGAGACGCTCACCCTCGCCAAGGGGGCCGGTTGCACAACCTGTTACGGTTGGGTCTCTCCAGGAGATCGCATTGCAAAACTCACCTATGAAGCACAAGGCTTCCGATCAGACCAGATCCGCGTGAAGAGGGAACTCTAACGCCTACGCATTTAGAGAAACCTCCCAAAGTGGCCGTCTCCGGCGTCACCATCGACCACGACAAGGTGCTGTTGGTTCGGCGTTCACCACTCAACCCAGAGGTATGGGCCCCGCCCGGGGGCAAGGTCGAACGACACGAACACCTTGTCCAAGCCCTAGAACGCGAGACTCACGAAGAGATCGGCGTCACACTTCATCCCCTCAGGCTGCTCGCTCAGATCGAGCTCCACATGACAGACCGCTCGTATGCACTCTTTAGCTTTCTCTGTGATGTCGTCAACGAGCCGAGTGCCCTGGCCCCCAGCTCCGACGCGCTCGACCTCCGCTGGTGGCGCTTTGAGGACACCCTTCACGCACCCCTCGCCCCCGGCGTCTTCACTGTTTTACGCCAACTCACCCAGTGAACGGAGTCCACTGCGAAGGGTGACCAACCTTGATGGAGTGGTTCCATCAAGGTTCTCAGTTGACTACTGTTGTTCCTCGCGCAACTTAGACACGCGACCTAAGACCGTTCGACGGCGGCGGTGCTCAAGTTCAAACGCCTCTACCTCGCCGAGCTGATCAAGCGTTAACCCTTGGAGGTGACCGATCACCTCAGCGGCGGTCATCGCCTCATATCCAACGATTCCGCCAACGGTCTCGCTTCCTTGTGCCTCATGGACAGTAGGCTCCGCGGCCGTGGGGTCTGCTTGCGAGTTGCCCTCCCCACCGAAACCACCCACCCGAGACTGAGCGGTCTTAAAGACAAGATCGGCAGCACCCTCAACGGTCCTGCGCACGTCAGATACTCGCTCCTCGAGATCGTTGATCTGCGTCCCGTATCTAGCTTTCATGACTCCGGCCGCCATGTCGCCGACGAATTTTGCGGTCTGTAACGGACCTTGCACCACACGCCGACCCTCTTCAGCGGCGTTTGGGAGGGTCTTTACGACTGCGGCAAGCAGACCAATCGGCTGATAGAACAACCGATTCACTACCTCCTGTTTGAGGTCATCGAAATCGAACGATGGAGTCTCTTGCGTAGCCATGGTTACTCCTTTCTGACGGAGCCGAGAACGGCCCGACTAGTTATAGCCTACTAGACACAGTCACGGCAGAACATCTTCTCCTGGTCAGCCAGTTGTATCATGCTCTTAACAAGGAAACATGACTGACAGACAAACTCATCTGGCTGACGAGGCTTGACCCGGACAACCGTGTCTCCAGACTCATCGACCTCCTCTTCGTCGTCGACCTCGGTAACTACGAAGCGCTCACGAAGAATATCATCGAGGGCTGACTCAACCTCATCGTCGTCAACCTCCTCCTCATCATCAGACTCCTCAGCGTCCTCTGACTCCTCGGCTTCGTCATCAGCGTCTGGTGTCAACTCTTCGATTTCGACACCATCCATCTCGTCAAGCACAATCTCATCGTCGACTTCTTCGTCTGCATCGAGATCGTCATCGAGATCGAGCTCTTCGTCGATCTCTTCATCAACGATCAGTTCGTCATCGAGATCGAGCTCGTCCTCTTCATCAACGTCGAGTTCATCAACATCGATCTCGTCCTCTACCGGTGCTGTCGCCGCCTTTGGATCTATCTTCTTCTTACGATCGGCCATCACTACCTCTTTCAGTTTGCAAGCACGTGTTTCAATTCGGCAATGCTAACCACTTTCACACCCATTTAGTTCCGCAAAACTCGCCTAATTTCCAAGTTTTTCAATCAGGCGCTCCTCCTGTACCCGCCGACCAAGCAAATAGCTCTCGGTATCGACAAAACGCATCGCAGCAGCGAGGTGGTGATGACCGATACGGTCCAATGATCGATACATCTCTTGTGCGATGGTCCGATAGACTGGATGTCCCTGCGGTTGCGATCGCAACTCTACCAGATGCAACAATTCTCGTGCATTCAGCTTGACAGCAAAGCGAACGCGAGCAGCCAGGGGGAGCACCATCCGAGCGGTCGGAGCAACCACTGTATCATGAAGATCCTCAGCAAAGCGGAAAGCGGCATCAAAAACCGGATCAATCGCTTCGAGTAACCCCTCATCGGCAAGCGCCGGATCGACTTGGTAACCAGCGATGGCAACAGGATCCTGTTCGAGCAGGGTCAGGAGACGGTGACGTGCGAGGTCACGGTAGGACCCATAATCAGTCTCGATCTCGAAGGTATAGGAACTCATCTCCCACGCCCGCGAAGGCTTATGACGACGATTTTCTCGATCTCCACTGTAGGCCCGAAAGATCTCGACACGTTGGGCATCAGAGAGCTCGCGTGCCCGGCGTTCGCACTCTGCAAAGGAGACCCCGCTCTGTTCGTACAACATCCAAGGAATCAGCTCCGCATCACTCTGGGGCTCGTAGCCTAACAGTCGCACACTAGGCGCCCAGTAAGGTGTGGGCGACCGTTGCACGGGTTCCTCGGGCCATGATGGATCGACAAGCGCTTCGATATTCGCCTGTCTCTGAGCGAGATAGGTGGTCCATCGACCACCTCGGTCGGGTCGATCCATCCGACCGACCAGTAGCCCGAGTACCTTGGTGACTTCACGAGCGATCGCATCTGCCGTATACAGACTCTCATACGAGCCGATGGATCGGAGACGAACGACGAGATACTCCAGCGCCTGCGCGCTACCGACGATTCCGACGTTGGTCATCGTCGCCATCGGGAGGCACCCGCGTGCGCTATCGAGCGCAGCTGCTCGAGCGGCACGTACCCTCGCCATATCATCAGTAGGTACGTCTTGGGTGAACCGAGCCTTCATAGCATCGAAGACCGTCGCGTAGAGATCGAACTCTTGAGCGATGATCTGGTGGTAATGGCGCCGAAGCTCTCCCGCAAACTCCTCAGGGATAACGGCTCGCAGGCTCCCATCTTCTCGCAGAGAGGACAGGTTGACATAGCGCGTCGATTGTTCAAGGAATGACAGCAATCGATGACGTTCTAGCGTCCGTGTCAGCACCGTTGACACCTGTTCAACTGCGACGTGTGTCGTGGCCAGCTGAGCAACCGAATCATCACCGTAGTCACCGATAACTCGACCCATCAGCGCCCTGGTGCGCGATCCTGTGCCGAGACTCACGTGCGTGGAGACGGGATCGAGATCGTGCGCAAACTCATCAAGAAAGATACGCCGCAGCGACTTGCTCGAACGAGAGTAGCGTGCGAAAAGGGCAGCAGCGAGCTCCTGGGGAACATTCTGTAGACAAAACACCGGTTCGTCGACGTTGGTGAAGTATCTCTCCAGGGTAGCCCGCTCCGCCGGCGCGAAGACTTCGGGAAGGTAATTAGCCACGCCGCTAGCCTATCGAGACCAGCGCTTTGACTGCGCCGCCCAAGAGGAAGTAGGTTACCGGTGCCTCACGTTGCTACAGTCCGACTACGTCAAAACCACTCTCATCGGTGAACTGAGCATCCTCATTGGCGAGCACTGCCACCTCCGAGGAGATAGCCACGATTCCGCGCACGACGGCGGCTTCGGTACGCCTAGCCAACTGGCCGAGAGGCTGGTCAACATAGACCGCCGCAATCTGACGGGCAAGATCTGCGATCTGCTTGGTGTTACGCACGAAGTCTCCAGGAGGGATCGGTGATAACCGCAAAATTCGCTCCAACGGTTTCCCATCGGCCCAATCGTAGATCAATTCGCTAAAGCCAACATCTGGAACGCGAGTCAGTGGCAGTTCACGTACCCCCTCGAGACGCTGCAGCTCACTCGACAGACGGCGAACTTCTCGAAAGCGCTCGATGAGCTCGGGGTGACTAGAACGCAGACCGGTTCCCGTGAAACTCGGTCGTGGTTCGAAGGTCATCCACGAAAGCACCGAGGCAAAACCTGGTTCGTTGAGCGCTTCGAGCTCCAATGTATCTAGTGCCAGCGCCAACAGGATGTCAGACTCAGAGTAGAGGCTTGACAAAATGGTGCCAGTGGGAGTGAGCGACCAGCCTCGCGAAAAACCAAACGCCTCCATGACAGAGAGCACACGGTCAAAATAGCCGGATAAAGCAGCCCGTCGTTGGTTGATGCGCTCCTCGAGTCGCGCTGCCCGACCCTCTTCTCGTAGCTCATGCTCTCGACCAACACCGGTCTCAAGAAACTCCCTCGATGGTTCCTGATGGTGACGTGCCTTCAGACTCCGCTTGAGTTCCTTGGCAGCCTCTCGCCGCATGAGCTCCTTGCGCCCACGATCCACAGGCGGCAGCGCGATCCGCTTTTGCAGACGTGCTTCCCGCAGATGCGTTGCGCCGAGGGTGTAGCCGCGACCAGAAGGCGACACCGTCTGAATCTTCATACGACCATGAGCGCGATTCGACACCGAAAGGACCACCAGCGAGGCGCGATGCCGAGTCCCTTCAGCCGAAGGGACCGAGATCACCGACCCAGGCACTACCCGTACCTCATCAACCTCTCCAATCGGCCGGAAGGGGCCATGTCGACGGCGCAATCCACGAAGCTCAGCCTCTAGCCTCACCACCTCAGCATCCTGTGAGAATTGAGCGAAGGAGAGATTGAGGAGCTCCCTCGCCGCCTCGGGTGTGTAGCGTTTGACAAGATTCGCAGCCATATTGTAGGTAGGTCGAAACGACGATGTGATGGGATAGAACTCCCCCTCGACCACCCGAGCGACATCCGCAAAGGTGACTCCGCCACCCCAAGCGACATAGCTGCTACCTCGGTGATCAATCCCACGCCGTCCTGCCCGTCCTGAGAACTGCGTGTACTCTCCTGGCGAGAGTATCTTATGGGTCTCGCCATTGAACTTGACCATCTTCTCTATCACGACAGAGCGCGCAGGCATATTGATCCCCAGCGACAGGGTCTCGGTCGCAAAAACCACCTTGATCAATAGTCGTTCAAAACACTCCTCCACGATCTCTCGAAACGGAGGGACCAATCCCGCATGGTGAGGTGCAAAGCCGGCCTCCAAACCCGCCATGAACTCCACATATCCCAATACCTTGAGATCGCGCGGATCAAGTTTCGCCAAACGTCGATCGACCACTTCACGAATCATCTCCCGCTCGATCTGGGTCGTCAAGCGAAGGCCACTCGCGACCGTCTCATCGGCGGCAGCCTGACAGCCAGCTCGCGAGAAGATGAAGATGATCGCCGGCAATTCTCGGTTCGCTGCGAGGAATTCAATGAGTTCAGGACGGGCCACGCCCCGAGCCTTGGGACCAAACGAGCGTCGAGTGCTCGAAAGCCATGGAGGGTCAAGTTCGGAACCCTTCGGGTTTGGTCGTCCCCCCTGGAGCACCGGAAGTGCCGTGACTTGACGAGAACGACGATCCGCATAGAGGTATCGATGCTCAAGGGGTACGGGCCGACCACGTGCTTCGACGACCGTCATCTGGCCCCGAACCTCTCGCATCCAAGCAGCAAAATCATGGACGTTAGAGACCGTCGCCGAGAGGCATACCAGATTCACATTTCGCGGCAGGTGAATAATCACCTCCTCCCAAACAGCACCTCGGTAAGGATTCTGGAGATAGTGCACCTCATCAAGCACCACGAGTCCGAGATCGTCGAGCGACTCAAGGCTGGCGTAGATCATGTTACGCAATACCTCGGTCGTCATGACCACCACGCGCGCACCAGGGTTAATCGAGTTATCACCGGTGAGGAGACCCACATTCTCGGCTCCGAAGGCACGCACAAATTCAGCATATTTCTGGTTTGAGAGCGCCTTCAGCGGAGTCGTGTAGAAGGTGCGAAGTCCAAGGTCAAGAGCGCGACACGCGCCAAACACCCCTACCAGCGTCTTGCCTGACCCCGTAGGTGCGGCGACAAGCACCGATTCATCCCGAAGGATCGCTACAATAGCCTCCTCCTGGAACGGATCAAGCTCGATATCAACCCGATCCTCAAAATGAGAGACAAATGTCACGAAGCTCCCTATGCGACACTACGAGCTGGCAGGAACTCTTTCCACCATCAGCGACGAGTATCTACCCTCTTGAGCCTACCACCGCCGGACTACGCCTCCTGACGAACCGTCTTGCTCCCAGGACGAAGCAGTATGCGTCCCACCAGGATAGCCAACTCATAGAAGACGAGCAGGGGGACCGTCATCGCTGTCAGCGAGTATGGGTCATTGCTCGGGATAAAGACCGCCACAACAACGATGATGCCTAGCCAGGCATAGCGCCGACGCTTACGGAGCGCCGTAGGTGAGACCGCACCCAATAACTCCAAGACAACAAGTACCAGCGGAAACAGAAAGGAGATCCCAAAGGCGATCATCAAGAGCATGAGAAAGTTGAGGTAGTTCTGCGGCGTATAGATTGCATGCACATGGGCGCCAGCAGCTGATTCGAAAAAGTGGAGGGCATGCGGGAAGACGAGATAGGCCACCATCGCGCCCAAGCCGAAGAGGACGAGCGAACTCAGCACAAAGGCAAGACCATACCGACGTTCCTTGGAGCGCAACCCCGGTGCGATGAAGCGCCAGAACTGCCACAAGACGATCGGTGAAGCGAAGAACAGACCCGAGATCGCAGCGACCTTCAGACGGATCGCAAATCCATCAAAGGGACCAGTGACATAGAGACCACAGTTATCCGCACCATTGGTAACGCAGAGCGGATGCATCAAAAAGGTCAAGATCGAGGGATAGACGATGTAACCGACCACGGCTCCGATCGAAACTGCGATAATGGAGATGATGAGCCGTTTGCGCAGTTCACGCAGATGCTCGATCATCGACATCTCATTCGGCGATGTCACCGGCCGTCGGTGCAAACTCAGTCCCATGACTAATTCAGATCCGGGGATCCGAGGGTGTACCCAGGACTCGGTGCCAGAGAGCGCGTCGTCGATGGCGTGGCTGCAGACGAATCATCGAGTGTTCGCGAGGCCCTCGTTTGCACCTCTGGAGCCCTTGTTGCGGGCTGCAGGACCGAGTTGACCATTCTTGCTGGCTGCAGGACCGAGCCGACGATACCAGCTGGTTGGAACATCGATGTCACCGTGCCGGCGGTCTTGAGCGTCTCACCTAGAAAACCACTCACCGCCGAATTGGGAAGATTGCTTACCGAATTGATCTGATTGGTGAGCGACTCTCGATGGCTGCGCAGCGTAGCAAGCAACTCTCCCCCCTTCTTGGCGAGCTGGGGAAGTCGTTCCGGCCCAAGAAGCACGAGTGCAGCGATAGCCACAAAGGCCAGCTTGATCGGATCAATCTCCATACGTAACCTCCTTGCTGGGTAGAAACCCAATCGCGTCGTAGGCGCGTGATAACGTCTGCGAAGCTACCTCACTTGCTCGCTCGCGACCAATCGCTAACCAGGACACAAGTTGAGAGCGGTCACCCATGTAGTCCTGATAGCGTTCGCGAATCGGGCTCAACTGCTCGATGACCGCCGTCGCGGTAGCCTCCTTGAGATCGCCATAGCGTACAAAGTTGGACGCCACGTCTTTTGGCTCGCGATCGGTCAAAACCGCCAGGATCTCCAGTAAGTTTCGCACGCCTGCCCGCGCCGGATCATCTTCCACATAGAGTACTTCGTTGAAGAGGTCGGTTTTGGCTTTCGCAATCTTCCTGCGAATCTGATCGTCGCTATCGAGCAGGTAAATATTCCCCTGTCCGTCCGCCGAGGACTTACTCATCTTCGCCTCAGGATGGCTAAGATCCATCACCCGTGCCGCCAAAGGCGGGATCACCGCCCGGGGAATCGTGAAAATATCTCCATAGGCATGGTTAAACCGCGTCGCAACCGTACGAGTGAGCTCGATGTGTTGGCTCTGATCCTCGCCAACCGGCACGAGATCTGTTTGGTAGAGCAAGATGTCTGCCGCCATCAGGGCTGGGTAGGTGAACAAACCAGCGCGTACCATCGCCGAACCCCTGGACTTATCCTTGAATTGGATCATCCTTGAGAGCTCCCCATAGGTTGCAGTGCACTCCATGAGCCAGGCCAACTGCGCATGCCCAGCGACATGACTCTGGACAACCACCGTTGACCGTGTCGGATCAATGCCCACGGCAAAGAGAAGGGCCGCCATCTGGAGGGTACCCTCCCGCAGTGCTGCCGGGTCGTGTTCGACGGTGAGCGCATGCTGATCAACGATCAAGAAGGTGCTTTCATACTCCTCCTGTTGGATGCGCCACTGACGAAAGGCACCAAGAAAATTACCAAGGGTCGCCTGCCCTGTTGGCTGTACTCCTGAGAGCACCCGTTCACGCTCGGCCACAACCAATCCCCACTCCAATCCCGATCGACATCACATCCGCATCGCTCTACCCACCTGACACATGGCCACCTGACACATGGCCAACATCACAAGGGCAGCACTCGCCACAATGGGTAGCACTTCACGTGCAGAGCCGACCATGATCGGCGCCGCCGATTCCTGCGGACATCATCGGTGTCGGTCCACCCGCCGCCAGCAAAGAGCCTATTTACCCACCCTCTCAGACTAGCGCTATGGCTTCGCAAACACTACGGCATGAGCCTGCAAGCACCCGCGCTACCGACGACTCACCCGTCGGTGCATAGCATCCGGGTCATCGGGGCGAGTAGCGAGAACGATATCGGCACAAGCGAGCCCATGGGGCCCGAGCGGAGACGCTACTGCTCGTATTTGCCTTGGCTATAGCGGATCAGTCGTTCAAGCCAGGTGGGATCTGCGAGCTGCTGATGAAAGGCGAGAAGGTCGTCGAAGTCGACAGGAGGTCCCACCACCTCCTCCCCTGACTCCTCGGGCAGTCGCCAGAAGTGAATCTTGACCCCAGAAGAGACCAGAATCTCAACGATACGTTTGTCGACAGCCTTGGAGACGACCATCATGCAACTTGGGCAACGGAAGACATAACTCGCCTCTCCATTGGATGAACAGAGCATCACCGTCATGGCGTTCGGCGCGATATCGACGTCCCCACACGTCGGACATGAAGCTCTAATGATTGGCATTGCGACTCCCTTCGCCCCTCAAATTCATCCAGTGTCCCAAGTATCGGTACGTTCTGCCTCGACACTAAACCTAATCTGGGATAATTCCTGGGTTTCTTGAACCGGCTACGATCGCCCTGTTGAGGGAGTCCGACAGCCACAGACGATCTCTGGCACCAGGGCCCATCGCGGGAGCTGGGGCAGCAAGGAAGTCTCTGTCGCACGGTTGCCAACGAGTGCATGACGGCTACACCCGCGCAACTGCGCACCAAGACCATCCGGGCCCTCTGTCTGTGTGTATCCGCCTAAAAGTAGTGCCACTGTGAGAGCGGCCAGTAGATCAGGATCACCCGACCCACGATCAGTGACCTTGAGATCGGACCAAATACGCGCGAATCTGCAGAGTCACCTCGATTGTCGCCCAAGACGTAGTACTCGTTCTTTGGGATATGGATCGGCGATTCTGATGCCGCACTCAACGGGTAGGTCTTGACACCCTTAGGCAGGAAGGGCTCAGCGATGGGCTTACCGTTGATGTACACCTGGCCATCATGGAACCAGATGGTCTGCCCTGGCAGGCCAATCACCCGTTTCACAAGATAGTGGATATTGGCGCTAGTGTGGTCATCAGCCGGTTTATGAAAGACGATGATGTTGCCAAAGCCCACGGAGTGGAGGTGGTAACTCAGCTTGTCAACGATCATATGATCGCCGATTTCAATCGTTGGTATCATCGAACCCGACGGGACGAAGAAGGACTCAAAGACATAGGCTCTCACCCCAACGGCGACCACTAGTGCAACCACGATGACGATTAGCCAGTTGCGCAGTGTGTGACGTTGTGGATGGGCCGAGTCGTCACCCTCCCCAACTACCGGAGCTGTGTCGTCGGTCGTCTGCTCTGTCATAAACCTGCTATCAACCTCTCCACCCGGTCATCATAGGACGCAAATGGGTCTTTCAACATCACCGTCCGCTGCGCCTGGTCATTGAGCTTAAGGTGCACCCAATCTACCGTGTAATCGCGGTGATGCGCCTTCGCCGCCGCAATAAACTCCCCGCGCAGACGAGCACGCGTGGTCTGCGGCGGGACATCAACTGCCCGCTTGATACGCTCCTCATCCACGAGTTCAACCGTGCGACCATGCTCAACCAACTTATAGTAGACACTGCGGTTACGGTTGATATCGTGATACTGTAGATCGACTAGAGAGACCTGCGGGTGTGACAACGGCAGATCGTGTCGTGCCCGGTACTCTTCAATCAGCCGATACTTCGTTACCCAGTCAACCCGTCCATCGAGCTTCATCGGATCAGTACGCAGCGCCTCCAACGCCTCACCCCACATCACCAACGCACGCTGCTCATCCGGTGGAATCGCGTGATTGGCACTGAAGCGTTGCGCGCGCTCGTAGTAACTCTCCTGTATCTCGAGCGCCGTCATCTCACGACCATTGACCAGTCGCACACGCTTGGTCAATGAAGGATCATGGGAGATCTCACGAATCGCTCGAATCGGATTTTCCATAGAGAGATCCCTCAAGACGATGTCATGTTCGAGCAGTCGCAGCACCAGCGACATCGCACCAACCTTCAAGAAGGTGGCCCACTGCGACATGTTTGAGTCACCAACGATCACGTGCAACCGACGAAAACGCTCCGCATCCGCATGGGGTTCGTCGCGAGTATTAATGATCGGGCGAGAACGGGTCGTAGCGGAGGAGACGCCCTCCCAGATGTGCTCAGCACGTTGCGAAAGGGTATAGACCGGGCCTCTGGAGGTGAGCAGCACCTTCCCAGCTCCTGCATAGATCTGCCGTGTCACGAGGAAGGGGATCAGCACCTCCACCAAACGCGAAAGATCATCCACGCGCAACGTCAGAAAGTTTTCATGACAACCATAGGAGTTGCCCGCCGAGTCGGTGTTGTTCTTCAGGAGATAGACCGAACCACGGATCCCCTCCTCACGCATCCGCACCTCCGCAGAGTACGCCAACGATTCAAGGATGAGCTCACCAGCTTTGTCATGACTAATCAGGTCCTCAAGACTATCGCATTCCGGGGTCGCGTACTCCGGATGACT
This sequence comes from Actinomycetes bacterium, assembly GCA_021819725.1. Next base: position 49,527 of record JAKAQR010000013.1, on the reverse strand, counting down.
GCCAACATCAAGATACAGGCGAGCACCGTTTTCAAGGAAGACATTGGAAGAACGCCCCCAGCTCACCACTCGCCGGAATAGGTATCTAGCTACCTCGTCAGGGCTCAAACGACGCTGTCCCCGTAAGGTGCACGTGACCCCGTATTCATTCTCAATACCAAAGATCCTACGATCGAGCTCCGCCACCCCGCTCAACCAGGATCACCAACCAAGCTCTGCAACTCAACTCCAACGATCCTACGAAAGGTTCTGCGTTCGCCGCGATCCTCGAGGACTGCAATCTCAAGATCCTCATACTGCAACTGGTGCTCGTCCTCGCTTAAGGCTCCGATACAGGCATGGAGAGCATCCCGAAGGTCCCAACCATCTGCATACGATCCCGCAAAACGCTCCGCGATCGCGTCAGAGTCGCCCCCGATCACCGCAAAGTGTTGCTCGTCAACGACCGTCCCGTCGTAGAGAATATGGAACAGCTGCGAGTCCTTACCTGCGGTCCCAAGTTCAGCCACCAGAATCTCCACCTCAAGCGGCTTCACCTCGTGGGTGAAGACTTGGCCGAGATACTGCGCATAGAGGTTTGCCAGACTTCTCGCGTCGACATCGTCGCGAGCGTATGCAAATCCCTTCGTGTCCGCATGGCGAATACCCGCCACTCGCAGCTGATCGAATTCGTTGTACTTACCGACCCCAGCAAAGGCAATCCGGTCATAGATCTCCGAGACCTTGTGGAGAGAACGCGAAGGGTTCTCTGCGCATAACAAAACGCCGACTTGGTACACGGCACCGATGAGCGCACGCCCCCGAGCAATGCCCTTTCGGGCATAGTCGGCGCGATCCTTCATCATCTGCTCAGGAGCTACGTAAAAGGGCATACTCATTCTGGCTGTCTCCTTGTCGTCAACTCCGTCTCCAATTCATGGGCGAGCATGCTGAGCTCGTCATCACCAACCCGTGCATACCCAGAGGCATCGATCACACCAATCACGGGGAAAATACCTCGCAAAAGGTCCGGCCCTCCGGTGGCAGAGTCCTCTTGAGCCGCCTCAAAGAGCGCCTTCGTCGCCAAGCGGACGACATCGTCACGACTCATCCCAGGACGGAAGCCGAGTCGAAGCGTGGCACGAGCATCGCGACCACCCGATCCTGTCGCATAGAACGACTCCTCCTCGTACTTGCCTCCTGCGATATCGTAGGTAAAGATTCTCCCTTGATTTCGATGGAGATCCCAACCCGCAAAAAGCGGGACAACTGCAAGCCCCTGCATCGCCATGCCAAGATTCGACCGAATCATCTGTGCCAGCTGATTCGCCTTGCCCTCAAGGGAAAGCACGGTCCCTTCAACCTTCTCATAATGCTCCAGCTGGACCTGGAAAAGCCGCACCATCTCGATAGCAGGGCCAGCCGCGCCGGCAATCGCTACCGCCGAGAAGCGATCTGCAGGAAATACCTTTTCGATGGTCCGATTCGCAATGATATTGCCCTCGGTGGCACGACGATCACCAGCGATCACCACGCCATCGCGGAATCGCACCGCAGCGATGGTGGTCCCATGAGGAACGCCCGAGATCTCCGGTGAACCCGACTGTCGCGTCACCTGCGTACCGCGCTCATCGAGGCGACCTAAAAGACCACAGAAATCTGGACCCGGGTCACGAACTACATCAAACAATGGCAGCGCCAACGCCTACCGCCTCTCTCTTTCCATCAGCCAGCAGTGTCTACTGTCCGCCCTTTTGGACATAGTTGCGGACAAACTCCTCCGCGTTATCCTCTAGTACCTCATCAATCTCATCGAGAATGTCGTCAAGCTCTGCCTTGAGCTGATCGGAGCGCTCCGTCGAAGGAGCAGCCTCCTCCTCGACGACCTCCTCTCGATTCGATGACGATTTTCGCACTTGTTCACGTTCAGCCATGCATCCACCTCATCTTTGCACTTTATCCTAGTTATGAACCTAATGCCTCGACCAACTCGGCAGCACTCTTCACTCGGCGGAGAAGTTCACCAACATGACTCTCCGTCCCGCGCAATGGGTCCATCATGGGTACCCGTCGCAGTGGGTCCGACCCAAGGTCGAAGATGATGGAGTCCCAGTTGGCCGCCGCGATCGAGCCAGGGAAACGGGCGAGGCAGGTGCCCCGGAAGAAGGCACGAGTATCCGGTGGTGGGTTACTCACCGCCGCATCGATCGCACCATCCTCAAGCCTGCGTCGCATCGGCAGCCGCCGAAACAGTGACTTTTGTGGCCGCATGTCGTGGTACTGTAGATCGATCGCTGCGAGCCTAGGGTCCTGGTTCTCAACGCCATGTCGCTGCTGATAACCCTGAACCACTTGCCACTTTGCCACCCAATCGAGGGTGTCAGCCAACTCCATTGGATCATCCGCGAGAACACAAAGGATACGCTCCCACTCGGCCAGTAGCGCCGGACCGTCGGTCTCATTTCCAAGGTACGCCATACCATAGTGCTCCGCGTGTGCGATAGCGTGCTCAAGGTACGCTTCTTGAATCTCAAGGGCACGGAGATGCCTCCCGTCTCGAAGAAGTACTCTTTGCTTGAGCGTCGGGTCCCACGAGATCTCCCGTAACGACGAAACCGGATCAGCCATCTCGATCTTGAGATCCTCAAGAAATCCATCCTCGATCATCGCTAACACGATGGCAGTGAGGCCCAGCTTCAACCAAGTGGAGGTCTCTGACAGGTTGGCATCACCTAATATCACATGCAGCCGCCGGAAACGTTGTCCATCAGAATGTGGTTCGTCGCGGGTATTGATAATAGGCCGCTTCAACGTGGTCTCAAGACCAACCTCCTCCTCAAAGAAGTCAGCCCGCTGTGAGAGTTGGAATGGCACCTTCGAGGCGCTCGCGCCCGGAAACTCAGAGCCAACCTTGCCAGCTCCGATCATGATCTGTCGAGTCACGAAGAAGGGAACGAGTTCAGCGACCACTTTTTGAAAGGGAATACTACGATCGACGAGATAGTTCTCGTGACAACCATAGGAATTACCTTTTCGATCGGAGTTGTTCTTGTAGGCCACGATCTCTTGGCCCTTTGGAAGCAGCCGTTTCGCGTTCGCCATGGCACGGATCATGACCTCCTCCCCAGCCTTATCGTAGAGCAACGCCTGCGAGGGAGAGATACACTCCGGGGAGGAGTACTCAGGGTGCGCATGGTCGACGTAGAGTCGCGCTCCGTTTGTCAACACCGCATTCACTAGATGGGTATCTAGTTCGATGCCAGATCCCCCTTCAAGAGCAAAACCACGAGCATCCACACCAGGAGACTCGTCGACAAAATCCCACTCGACCCGTTCCGATAACCCGGAGACATAGGCGTTGATCAACATCGAGGATGTCGTAATAGGATTCGCATCCGGTGCACCGGCGACGACAATCCCGTATTCAGTCTCAATGCCGAGCACTTTTGGTATTGACATCACTCCTCCTTCGACTCCACTACTCACCGGGACGCTTGAACAGTTAACTCTTACAGGTACTGCCCAGTGGCGACCCGCTCGATGGCGCGACCGCCCTCCGCACCCTCCTCCTGCGAAAGCAGGATACGCATGAAGACGATTCGCTCCCCCTTCTTGCCTGAAATCTTGGCCCAATCATCAGGGTTCGTTGTGTTCGGAAGATCCTCATGCTCCTTGAACTCCTTGGCGATCGAAACCAACAAATCCTCCTGGTTGATACCAGCGGGCTGACCAGAGATCTCACGCTTGATTGCAAGCTTCTTGGCACGTCGCACGATATTTTCAATCATTGCTCCAGAGGCGAAGTCCTTGAAGTACAGGACCTCTTTCTCTCCGTTTTGATAGGTGACCTCTAAGAACCGGTTGGCATCGACGGCCGCATACATCGTCTCCACAGTGGTCTCGATGATCCGCTGCACGGCTATTTGCCGATCTCCGTTGCCAAGACGATCCACCTCACTCTTATCGAGTGGCAGATCCGCTGTGAGGTAACGTGAAAATATCTGATTCGCCGCCTTCACGTCAGGTCGCTGAATCTTGATTTTCACGTCCAAGCGACCAGGTCGCAGAATTGCAGGATCGATCAGGTCCTCGCGATTCGATGCCCCTATCACAATCACATTTCGAAGCGTCTCGACTCCATCGATCTCGGCCAACAACTGTGGGACCACTGTGGACTCCATGTCCGAACTGATTCCACTCCCTCGCGTCCGGAAAAGCGAATCCATTTCGTCGAAAAAGACGATGACCGGCATGCCCTCTTCCGCCTTCTCGCGGGCACGTTGGAAGATCAACCGGATTTGGCGTTCGGTCTCGCCCACGTATTTGTTCAATAGCTCGGGACCTTTGACATTGAGAAAGTAGCTCTTCACGCTCCGGCCCGAGGTTTGCTCGATCTTCTTGGCCAGCGAGTTGGCCACCGCCTTAGCGATCAACGTCTTACCGCAGCCCGGAGGTCCATACAGCAAGATACCCTTCGGAGCCGGGAGCCGATAGTTCGAGAACAGCTCGCGATAGAGGAATGGTAGCTCAACGGCATCCTGAATCTCTTCAATTTGATGGTCGAGCCCACCGATATCGGAGTAGCTGATGTCTGGCACCTCCTCGAGAGCGAGCTCCTCCACCTCGGGTTTCGGTAGCAACTCAAGCACCATTGCAGATCGCGGATCGACCATCACGCTATCGCCAACTCGCACTCTTGTGTTGCGCAAAACCCCGCTCAAGAGCGCCACGCGCTCATCATCACCGCGGCCAACGACGACGACCCGTTCCCCGTCCTCCAAGACATCCTTCACCGTGGCGACCTCACCACTGCGGTCCGGATCACGAACACCAATCACGGCGAAGGACTCATTGAGGGTCACCTCCTGTCCATGCCGCAGGTCCGCTAGGACAATATCAGGGTGGACGGCAACCTTCATCTTGCGACCCGAAGAGATAATGTCCACCGTTTCATCATCATTAGTGCCGATGAACACCCCATAGGCAGCTGGCGGTTGGGTTAACTTCTCAACCTCCTCGCGCAGATTGGCGATGTGTTCTCTCGCCTGTTGCAGGGTAAAGGTCAACTTCTCATTCTTGGCCTGCAACTGCGCTAGTGCACCCGACACCTCAAGCAGCTTCTCCTCCAACGCGCGTTCCCGCGAAGGTGCATCATTGACCCGACGTCGTAGCTCCTGTACTTCAACCTGGAGCGCATCAACCGTCTGTCGCTCTTGCGCGGTCAACTGCTCATCATGGGAATCCTTGCGATCGACCATCATGCCTCCTTCCTTTCTTCACGCTACCCGAGTGATGGCGAAATTAGAACACCTCGCCGGCGACTACACTTGTTTGGGTTCCTCATCGCAAGATAACCCGAGACATACCACGGTGCGCTGAGTCCCAAGAAAACAATCAAAATGGAAAGGACCTCGATGAAAGTCTGGATTGACCAGGATCTCTGCACCGGTGATGGCCTCTGTGAAGAGATCTGTCCGCCGGTTTTCACCCTGCTCGATGACGGTTTGGCTTATGTGAAAGAAGGCCAAGAGGTCTTAAATAATCCTGGTGGGGCTGCCCAGATGGCGCCGGTGCCTACTGATCTTGAAGATGCCGTCACGGAAGCAAGTGAGGAATGTCCTGGGGAGTGCATCTTCGTCGAAAACGACTGAGCTACTCATCACGATTCCCTTCTGTGAGCGTTCGATCGCCCCTTCTTCGGTGCAGTAGCCTCCTCCAGGGTACAAGGCTACGGGGTGTCAACCACGTTCTGCGAGCATTACCGAGACTGGTGAGGCTCTCCTCGGTCGATGTGAGGATCACCGAGTGGGTCGACCCCTTTCCGGAACAGGCCTACGACGAGCGCGGTTGGTGTAACACTCTTTGGTGATCGGATGCTTTGGTGATCGGATTGTGTCGTCAGGTTCTTTGGCCGGCCTCTCCACAACACACGTCGCGGGATCGACATCCTCTGGATTCACACGAACCTGAGACCACCGTACGTACGACAAGCCCGGCTCACACGGACCTACTTCTTATGGTTCCATGACGACACCAAACGACCGGGCCTACCGCAAACTGCTGTGTGGGCCGCAAACTGTAGTGCCGGCACCAACACGCTGCGACACCAACAAGAGCTAGCTCGTAGCGGATCTACAGCTCTTGACTACGGAGACGAATCCGCCACGCGTGGGTCATCAGCTGGGCCTTCGCTGTCTCGGGGCTTCGCAACGGAAGGTTGAGTGGTCTTGGCACTAATGATGAATCCGGTATGCCCCACCATCTTTTGCTCTGGTCGTACTACATCGCCGTTGACGATCCAACTCCGTTCAAGGATCTCCTTGACGGAGTCGACGATCAGCGCGTTGGAACGGACCGCTCGTACCACCTCTTGCACCTGATTGATATTCGTGACGTAGATGACGACCCTGCCATCATTGCTCAGCAACGGACGCACCCGAGGAATCACCGTCCATGGATCGAGAAGGTCGAGTACCACTCGGTCAAAGACACCATCTAACGCCACCTCAAGCACATCACCATGCACCACGGTAAGGTTTGAACTGAGTTCTGGCGGGAGGAAGCTTTCCACATTTTTACGCCCACGGTTGGCGAAGTCCTCTCGTTTCTCAACCGTCACCACCTTGGCCCCGTAGCGCAGCAGGCCCATCGTCAACGCCCCAGACCCAAACCCTGCCTCGAGTATTCGTAGACCTGGCTGCAGTGACAACTCGCCAAGCATGGCTGCAATGTCCTTGGGGTAGATGATCTGCGCACCCCTCGGCATCTCCAGGACGATATCGGTAAAGGAGGGTGCGTACACCACGAAGGTAGAACCCGAACGTGTCAGCACCGTTGAACCAGAGGTGACTCCAATGATACTGTCGTGTGTGAGCAGCCCGCGATGGGTATTGGCGCTAGCTCCAGCCTCCAAGCGCAACAAAAGTCGTCGATCCTTTGGGTCGACGACCAACACAAATGAACCTTCCTGGAAAACTTGCGATAGGGAGCTCACGTCCTCGAACGCTGTTTCGCGCTGATCAGGTACGATACCCCTTCATCAAGACGCAAGGTCGCCTTTTGATGCGGCGCGAGAAAGCGCCGACTGAGGCGACCCTTCGTAAGGCTCAGTAGGACATAGACAGCAAAACCTCCCGCAACCAACCAGCGATTGTGGGAGTACTCAAAAACTCTTCGCAAAGCCCTAACCATCAGAACCGAGGGTCGAAGCGACGCTAGAACATCTCCTCGTCTTGCCAAGTCTTTCTCCTTACAGGCGCGTAATCTCGATGACCGATGTTTTATTTCGGCCCCGACGATAGCCGACCACGAAGGCGACAAACACCAGCAACCCGGCGGCGATACCAACGAAACCTGGAAACGCTGGGCGCAACGCATTCAGGGAACCATTCGCTGCCTTTTGGACACCGCGAAAGGAGTCCTCAACATCGCTCAGACGAATTTTATCCGCCATCGTCACTTTCCTCGCTTTCCGATTCGCTTCAGTGTCAGTGCAAGCACAACGACAACGACCACCAAAGTGATGAGGTAAGGGAGCCAGTCCAGATGACCCTGGAAGGTCGTACCAGTCTCATCCTGGAGCAATCGAAGCAAGCCTAACGCCACGAGAACGAACCCAAAAGCTGTGAGGATCGAGGCAACCACACCCCAGACGAGAAGTCCACCGAGTCGCTTGGCAGGGTCAATCGTCTCTTGCTTTACATACTGTAACGACGTTGAGACTGCTGACTTCAAATCATCCCGTTGACTCACGTCAAAAGCCTCCCCATCGCATTAAGAATCTGTTGGCCCACACCAGAATAGCAGCGCCACCACTCCTCGACCTCATCTTCACCTTCGAAACTCTCTCTCCAGTGGACGAGGAGGACAGGCTAGGATCAAGTAGCAAGGAGGAACGTCGCAAGCTCTGCGAACAGAAAGGAGTACTGTGACACAATTCCACTATGAAATCGCCGAGGATGTACCGGGGCTCTTCGGTACCCGCATCAACGAGCATCTCACCCAAGAGGGACTCTTACTACTATCGGGTGGCCACACCATTATGGAGCTCCTTGGACCGCTAAAGGAGTCGCTCAGCTCCCGCAACGGAGAGCCACTCGCGATCGGTCAAGTGGATGAACGACTCGTCCCTGCCGATGACGAACGGTCGAACTGGCTGCACATAGCAAATGGGTTGGAAGGCCTTGACTATGTCACGTTGCCCATGATCCAATGCCATACCCCGACCGAAAAACAGCTCCTCGCCGACTGTGATTCACCCGACGCGGCGACAAGAGATGCGAGAACGGCACTGGCGAAAGGGTATGCAAAGCGCTACGAGTTTTTACTCTCCGAGTATCAGCCTTGGTCAGTGGTCCACCTCGGCCTAGGGTCCGACGGGCACACCGCCTCACTCTTTCCCGACTCTGAGGCCCTTGGCAACTGCCACACACTCGTGACGGCCAACCGAGATCCATCGAATACCAATCCGATCGAACGGATCACCCTCACGTTCCCCGCCCTCAATCGGTTTGCCTTCCGGATCATCGTCGCAACCGGCCCAGAGAAGGCCGCCATCGTTGAACGTACCATCAATGGAGACGGTCTTCCCATCCACTCGCTCGATCGCACCAATACGCTCTTGCTGCTCGATCCAGCCGCTGCCAGTGGGTTAACAACCTAACCACGCTGCGTCCAACGGGCCAAGAGGCTAGCACTAACGGATCGGTGCCCAACAAGGTGGCCACCAGGGGATGAACCCTCGAGCGAGGCGTCGGTCCCTCTCGCAATGAATCGACTTCCAGCCTCGCACCTCCAGGGGCTAAGGTGGTTGTCATGGAGATAAACCCCACCCGTTGGTCAACCGAGAAGCTACTCGCAGAAGCGAGCAACATTCGCAACCGAACTTTTGGTACGCTGATCACCTATTCACCGAAGGCGTTCTTTCCATTCACCATGTTGTGCCGCGACAGCTGCGGCTACTGCACCTTCGCGAAGGCTCCAGCTCGTCTCCAACGAGCGTACATGACCACCGCCGAGGTGAGCGACCTTGCTCGGACCGCTCGTGAGTACGGGGCAATCGAGGCGCTTTTCACGCTTGGAGAACGGCCAGAGGAACGCTATCCTCGTGCAAAGGCGGAACTCGCTGCCCTCGGCTTCGAGTCGACGGTCGAATACCTCTCCATCGCAGCAGCGCGTGCGATCAAGGAAGGACTCCTGCCTCATATCAACGCAGGTACGTTATCAACCGAAGAGCTCGCCCGCCTGCGCCCAGTCTCGGCTTCAATGGGGATTATGGTGGAGTCGATCAACGATACCCTTGTGTGTCACCGGCTTGCACCAGACAAAGCGCCCAACCGGAGACTCCAAACACTGCGCGACGCCGGGTCGCTAGGTATTGCGATGACGACTGGCCTGCTGATCGGGATCGGGGACACAGAGGATGACCGGGTTCGAGGACTCGACGAAATCCGCAAAATCGCTGAGAACTACGGCAACATTCAAGAGGTCATCATTCAAAACTTTGTACCGAAGCCGGCGACACAGATGGCCCATGTACCTCCACCATCTCGTGAAACATACCTACGATCCATCGCCTTGGCTCGACTGTTACTCCCGGAAACCGTTAATCTGCAGGCGCCGCCCAATCTTTCGGAGGATCCCAGTGAACTCCTTGGCGCAGGCATCAATGACCTCGGTGGCATCTCTCGCGTTACTCCAGATCACGTGAATCCCGAAAAGCCATGGCCCGCCATCGACGATTTGACGACCACACTTGAACGACGGGGGTTTGCTTTAGTGCCGCGTCTGCCTATCTATCCTGCCTACCTGCAGGAGCCTGCTCGCTGGATCGATGATGGGCTACTTCCAACCCTCAACTACCAGCGCGACCAGCTTGGCTACGCCCGAGAGCACCTCTGGTTCTCTGGAGAACCCTCAATCCTGCCACGCCGGGTCTTCCCCGGCCGGCCCACAGGCACTACGTCACCGGGTTGGCTCCAGGAGCTACAGGATGAACTCGATGCAGGCCATGAAGCACCAGTTGAACTGCTCACCATGGCCGGCTCCGCAAAGGGTTTCGATGTCATGGGGGTGATAGAGCTCGCAGATGACCTACGACGAAGGACCGTGGGTGACACGGTGACCTACGTGGCGAACCGCAACATCAACTACACGAACATCTGCACCTTCAAGTGCCGATTCTGCGCCTTCTCAAAAGGGCCACTCTCTCTCAACCTGCGAGGGAACCCCTATCTGCTGAGTCTGGAGGAGATCCTCGCCAAGGTTGGGGATGCCCAAGAACACGGAGCAACTGAGGTCTGTCTGCAAGGCGGCATTCATCCAACCTTTGATGGCGAATACTACCTCAATGTTGCCCGCGCTATCCACACCCACTTCCCCAATATCCATCTCCACGGATTTTCAGCCCTTGAGGTCTTCACCGGTGCACAAAGGCTCGGAGTGGAGCTTCGGGACTACCTGCGGGCCCTCAAGGACGCGGGCCTCAAGAGCCTGCCGGGGACGGCAGCAGAGATTCTCTACGATCCTGTACGGGCCACCCTGTGTCCTGACAAGCTCACCACTGCCGAGTGGCTAGAGGTACATCGCACCGCACACGAGGTCGGCTTACGCTCCAATGTGACCATCATGTTTGGTAGTATCGAGGAGATAGGTGCGGTGATCGAACATCTCGACGTCACTCGAACCCTTGGACGCCAAACCCACGGTTTCACTGAATTTGTTCCACTGCCATTTGTCCACATGGCCACCCCGATCTACCGCCTCGGCAAAGCTCGGCGAGGCCCGACCCTACGCGAGGCGGTGCTCGTCCATGCCTTAGGCAGAATTGCCTACCATGGGGTCATCGACAATATCCAGGTCAGTTGGGTCAAACTGGGAGTACAAGGAGCCGCATTCCTACTTGGCTGTGGAGCCAATGATCTCGGTGGAACCCTCATGGAAGAGAGTATCTCCCACGCTGCCGGTGCAACGCATGGCACCTCACTGACCCCTGAAGAGTTCGAAGCTGTCGCGCATGCCGCGGGTCGCACTCTCGTCCAGCGCACCACCTTTTACGAACCGGTACCTACTCGAATGCAGACCAGTCGTGACATCGGGCAGGTTCAACAGGTATCCCGGTGACCGAACGAGATAATCTGGCGTACCAACCGCCTCAGCAGCGCGCCGTCGACCTCAAAAATCCGAACCGTGATCTCAAACTCGCACTCGTCAACGAGCTGGAGACGACGTTGGTTGCCGATATGGACCGGCTCGACCTCAAGATGATCACCTCGGCGATCAGAGAACTTCGTGAGGCCTTTACCACCTTTGCCCCCTACCGCAACCACCGCAAAGTGACAATCTTTGGATCTGCCAGGATCCAACCTGGTGACCCACGTTATGTGCTCGCTCATGACCTCGGTGCCGCCTTTGCCCAGCGTGACTGGTTGGTGATCACAGGCGGTGGACCCGGCATCATGGACGCCGCCACCTCGGGCGCTGGACCAGCACATGCCTTCGGTGTCAACATACGACTGCCGCACGAACAAGAGGCAGCGCCAGGCCTCGATGAGTCCGGCCATCTTATCGAGATGAAGTACTTTTTCACCCGCAAAGTCCTCATGATCAAAGAGTCTTCGGCGTTCGTGTCCATGCCCGGGGGGTTGGGCACCCTCGATGAAACCTTCGAATTGCTCACCTTGTTACAGACGGGCAAGGCCCAACTCTCCCCACTTGTCCTCCTTGAACCCAGTGGCGGCGATTACTTTGGTCCACTATTAGCTTTTCTGACCGAAGTGCTTGAGCCCCAAGGGTTAGTCTCCGCTGCCGATTTAAACCTCTATCGCCGATGTTGGAGCGTCGACGAGGCCGTGACGGAGGTGACCTCGTTCTATCACAACTACGACTCCGCTCGTATCGTAGGTAAAAGGCTCATCCTCAGACTCAAACGGCTACCGCCAGCACCGTTGCTGAACGCACTCAATCACGACTTTCCCGACATCCTACGTTCTGGCACCATCGAAGTTATTGAGCCAACCGCATGGGAGGTTCGTGAGAATGATCGTCTCCGTCTCAAGCGCTTAGCCTTGGACTTCGACCAGCACTCCCTCGGGCGCCTACGCATGATGATCGATCGCCTGAACGAGGTTTAACGGCTCTCTCGAGTCCTAACGGCTCTCCCAGCGATGGTGATCAACTCACCGACATCGATCGAGAGGGCAGGCACCCTCACTCCTCATCACCAGTCATGGCAAAGAGTAGGAGAGCCCACCTGATCACCGTTAGCAACTCACCTTCTGAAGAGTCTCGAGGGGTCTGCGCCTAATCAATGGAGGATGCTGCGGCACCACATCCCAACGAGGCCGCCAAACATCACAACCAATGTTCCTCCGTATCGCTCGTGGACCATGACGAGTACCGCACTCGGGGCATAAACGGGTCCTCTTGGACACTGTCTCAGAGCCGGCCATCTCATACCCCAGCGGAGTCGACGCCCATCTGGTTTCGGAAGTACTCCTGCGCAATCCTCGCGGTTATCGCCCTCATCACTGGATCCACCGACGATGGCGATGGCTGCACACCACCGACACATCCGTGGTACGAAACGACTTTTGTGGGCGGACCGTTGAGCTGTCAGAACCTCGACACATACTAAGGACATGACCAAGAAACAACTCGAACTCTTTGAACAACAACAGCAGCCGCTTCACTCATCGGAGTACCGGCGTGAGTTGGGCCTCCACGGAGTAGCCAAAGTTCGGCATACCCTCTCGAGCGTGAGCTTTGCGCACCGAGATGTCGCCTAACCGAACTCCTACCCCCGTACACCATAAGACAAGTACCCCTGGCACCCAGCGCCGTGCAATAAAGATATGCTGCGGTCGGCGAACGTCAAAAGTCGCAGAGCTCACACCACTTTCACCCCAACATCGGCGGGACCACCGAACCGTCAATCTTTGGCACCGCCACTGCTACCGGTTGGGAGGTATGCCCCTTATTCCAGAGGTATACCCGTGCACGCGCACGCCAGGTTGGCAGACGACTGGCAGCAAGTAATCGTCGCATCGCATCGACGGCATGATCGCGACGCGAGGGATGACTAGCGATACCTCGGCGAGCTTTTCGCGCCGGTTCCCTTGTACGTCAGTCTCGATCTTACCCGAGTAGATTGGCTGGCGCGTCCTAGTACTACTCTGGGTGTTCAGTTTTAGCCTGTACTCTGCCGATATTCACCGTGTGTTCGGATATTTTCTCTCGCTGCACCGAGATCAACAGGGGCTCTCACTGGTGAGCGTCGTTGTCGCGTTCACCATCTTGGCCATTGTCGTCGGACCCGCGACTTATTTGATCGAACAATCTACGCAGCTGTCAGTCGCATCGCGCAAACAAGTCACCGCCTCCGACCTGGCCCAATCTGAGATACAGGTCCTCAATGCCGAGGCGAATCAATCATTTTCGAACCTCACAGCGATGCTCGGGACCACGAGCCATACCGATACGGTTGGCCCAATCACCTACACGATCACCGACGACCTGTACTGGACCGAAGGCACCAGCAATCCTGACGGTTGTAATGCCAATGGTGGATCGAGCCAGGTCCTAGAACCAATCCTCTCAGCCTCGGTGACGGTGACCTGGACGAATATGGCGCCATTCCCACCGGTACGCAGCACCACTGGCTACCACGTACCCGCTGGATATAGTTCGCCGACAACGGGCTCCGTTCTGGTGGTCGTAGAGAACCAAGCAGCCGCGCCAGACGGCGACATCACCGTGCACCTTACCGCCCAAGGCGCCGCCAGCGATAGCGCGCAAACAGTACAGACTGACGCACAAGGCTGCGCCTATTTCCCCTTCCTGGCACCGGGTAACTATACGGTTACACTCGCCGCACCCAGTGGTCAAGATTGGATAAGTCCTACGGCAGACCCAACCCCTTCCCAGACCCTCTCTGTGACTGCCTCTGCCAACTCCCAAGCCGACTTCACTTACGCTCAAGCAGCTACGATCACGATCGCCTCACCGAATATCACCGTCCCTTGGCAATTTGGGATCTCGCTCGGATCGACTTCACTTCCCGGAGGCGAAACGGTCTATGCGTCAGGCGGTACCACCCCAATCTCCAATATCTTCCCGGCGATCTCGGGTTATCAAGCTTGGCTTGGCCAATGTGCGCTGTACACCTCCTTCTCAGGAGTCGGTTTGGGACCGACCGTGGTGGCGCCCCCGGGAGGAAGCATCACGCTCAACCTTCTTGGACAACCAGTCACCCTCACCGTAACGAGTCACGGGTCGCCGGTTGCGAACGCGGCTGTCCATATTATCCAAACGACCACCTCGGGGGTGCCTCTCCAGGGCTGCACCAATTCGCTTACCGACATTGGTACCACTAACAGTAGTGGGCAGCTGTCCTTCCTGGCCCCCATCGGTGCAATAACCTTGACCATCACCTCTGGGTCCTCTAGTCTCGTCTACCCATCGACCGGTGCCCTTGCCACACCAGGGGGAGAAATGCTCGATGTTCCAATCACACTCCCTTAACAACGACGATGGGCTCGGCATCGTGGAACTCGTCATTGCAGCAGCATTGACCGGCGTGCTGAGTCTGATCACCTATAAAGTCATCACCTCATTTGAGGTTATCCAACAGGCCACGCTCAGCTCGCAAGCGGCGACCGCATCGTCAGATCTCGGCTCTACGGAACTCACCAGGCTCTTGAGTCAGGCCACGACGACCGGAGATGGGGCACTCCTGGCTGCCTCACCATCCTCGCTCAGCTTCGATGCCATCGACACGAGTGGCAGGCTTGGCATCGAAGATATCTGGGTCACGACAACGCAATGTCCTTGCCAGGTGGATGCGCGATTCCTGACCCAACAACAGTCCTCGACACCCATCACAAACCTCGGCTTCACGCTTGCATCACCTCAGCTATTTTCCTATTACCAGACGCCATCGAACCCCAGCCAACTGACCCAAGCTGAGGTGGCCGTCCCGACCGGAGGTACGACCAATCCGACCATCCTGGCCGGAATCCATCTGATCGGCGTCACGATCACCGAGGACGTAACCGATCAGGGAACAACTACCAGTCAGACGCTGGTGGCGCTTCCCGGATCAACCTCACCCACACCGACCATCAACGAGGAGGAAGCACCATGAAAGAGCACGCTCGAAACGAGCATGGCGACGCACTGATCCTGGTCATCATCGCAGTCATGTTGATCACCCTGATCCCAGCTGGTCTGGTCGCTGCATCAGTCGGTCAACTACCACAGACCAAACAACGACAAGAAAATCAAACCGCACTCGCCGCAGCCCAGGCAGGCGTAGCCAATTACGAAAATCTCTTAGATCAGTACTCGATCAACCAGCTCGGCAACTACTGGCGCTACGACGCTAACAACCTTCCTCCAGTCACCAACACCGCACTGACTGGGTGGGAACCAGTTTCCGGGTCCTCCACCGAGTTCTTCCACTATGCCGTCAACAACACCCAGACCGCCTCCAGTGGCATCGTGCAACTCCTGGTAACGGGTGCTGCGGCGAGTGGCCCAAACACCCAGTACGTCACCCTCAACGCCTCCTTCCGATCCCAAAGCTTCCTCAACTATCTGATCTTTGACAACAAAATGCTGATCGATCCAGTCTTCGCCGTGCATGCGGCCCGACTGCCAAACAACAAAGCCGAGAGCGACTGCAACTTCTCCTTTGCCCAATCCAATGGCACAAATGGCCAGCCTCCTAACGGACCCATCCTCCCCACCTGCGAGCAACTCCTGAACTTCTACGTCACCGGTCAGACCTTCAACGGTCCGGTCTTTTCCAATGACATGTTCTACTTAGCCGGCGACCCCGTTTTCAACGGTCCCGTCTACTCTGCCTCGGCACTGACCAGCGGTAACAGCTCCCACCCCTACTGGATTGATCCCATCAACGCCTACTTAAACGGCAACAACGTCGACAACCCCGTCTTCAATATGGGGGGCAACGTTCAATACCATGCCCCGCTCGCCCTGCCGCAGTCGGACCAGGATCTTGAACAGATCGCCGCCGCCGGTGGCTGTCTTTACTATGGACCCACGCAGGTGACGCTCAATGGAACGACGATGACGGTGGTCTCCCCACAGACCAAGAACACCAACTGCGTCGGCAACGATATCCCGCTTCCCGCAAATGGCGTGATGTACGTCGCTAGCCTGGCAGAGGCTAACAGTCAAACCTGTGCCTCTGGAACCATCAACATCGATCAGCAGGACGCCC
Source organism: Actinomycetes bacterium (assembly GCA_021819725.1). Next base: position 33,305 of record JAKAQR010000013.1, on the reverse strand, counting down.
CATGTCAAGAGGGGAACCTTGACATCCAGGGCACCCTCAATGGACAGCTCACTGCCGCATCAGAGAACAACATCACGATTACCGGCAACCTTGAGTACGCCGGTTGTGGAGCGAACGGCACCTCGAGTCTCCTGGGCCTGATCGCCGACAACTTCGTTCAAGTAAGCAAAGACTTTACGCGCACGAACTCCACGCCCGATACTTGTTACTCCTATCCATCGAATGATCCCGTTATCATGGCGGCGATCCTGACGCTCCAGCACTCGTTCGCAGTGCAAGACTTCTGGAAACTCCCCTTCGAAGGAACAATCTATCTGCATGGGGCCCTCGCCGGCAACTATGCCGATATCGAAGGCACCTTCCAGGGAACAACCATCACCAACGGCTACGCGACGAACTACAGTTACGATCCTCGACTCGCCTATCTCTCCCCTCCCTACTTCCTCACGCCAGTAGCAAGCTCCTGGACCACGTTGAGCACCGTGACGGTGGATAATCCCACTGGTCTTCCAGCCCTACCCGCCACATAGTGACTCCGGATGGAGGCACCATCGGGAAACGTTCTGTGGATATGAGTCGCCCCGCAGATGGGCCAACAGAATCCCGAACTAGGTGCAGAGAGGGAGGGTCGTACGCTGGGCCGCTACCCACGGGCCGCCACACCCATCAGAAGCTTTGCCACGTCACGCCAACGAACGACTTCTGCGTACACCAACGCTTGCAAGTGCTTTGGTGCGGTAGACCAGACCGCGCACATCGCGCCCAGGATCCCACAACACCCTCACACAGCGCATCTACTGCGGTGTGGTACGACCAACCAATCCCGTACGTCCTGCCGTCGATCACCATCACGATGCACTAGTCCTGTGCAAGGGCTGCCGAGTTACGTCGGCGTCTCAGGAGTGCTCGCCTCCGAGATCGTAGCACCATCGAGCACCTTCTCGATATCGAGACCCCTGGGATCGCGTGGCACCCCTTCCTCGACAATCCTGCCCTTGTTTAGCACGAGAATATGATCGGTCAGGACCCTAGCGCTCAATAGATCACGGGGCTAACGAACTGGCCCAGCCCACGATCGCATTGCAGATCGGCTCACAATGTACGAACACCCGCTCGTAGTGTTCCATCGCGCATCGAGCCAGCCTCATCGGCAACGAGCAGTTGTGCCTCACATGCGAGCGCTTGGATAATGAGCATTCGTTGGTGTGAACCGTCAGAGAACTGATGCGGTAGTTGCCCTATGAATGGCTTCAACATTGACAGTCCGGCCCAATCACGACCTACACTCGTCCAGGTTGATAGCTGGCGGGAATGAGCATTCGACAGACGCTAAGCGTCGGCCCCTCAGGGCTCCAGAGTCAGTGCGAGAGCGGTTGTTGGAGCGGTGGAGGACGTGCCAGCCGACTAGGTCTGATGCTCTCGCAGCGGCATCTGTAGACGCCGCGCGAGAGGGAGAAGGATAGGCTGTACTCATGTCAAACTCTCGTCACCAAGCTAGTGATTCCAAGGACCAGCGGGCTTACCTTCGTCAACCCACGGTTGCTGGTGATTTGATCGCCTTTGTCGCCGAGGATGACATCTGGGTCGCCGACCTCGCCGGTGGAATCGCCGAGCGCCGCAGCCAGAGTGCTGGAGAGCCAAGTGATCCGCTGCTTGCACCCGATGGGAGCTGGCTCGCCTACATCGGTCGCGATACTGGGGAGCCAGAGGCTTGGTATCTCCCTACGAGTGGCGGTCCAAGTGAGCGTCTTACCTCATTGGGGGTCGAGTCACTACTCGGGTTCGATGCCGAGAGACGTCTCATCTTCTCAAGCGCCGCCGGTGAGCCGTTCTATCGCCCGCGGGGCCGCCATGGGGGCGATCACACCTGGGCGTACGCGATTGACGTAGAGAATCCGGGCAACAAGGAGCCAGAGCGACTTGCCTTTGGGCCAGTCAGTGGTCTTGCCTTTGCGTCTCCCGACACAAAGAGCACCGGTGGAGTAGTGCTGGGCAGGTACGCCGGAGAGCCGGCATGGTGGAAACGTTATCGTGGTGGCACCGCAGGCCAGCTTTGGGTACGACCTCCGGCGAGCGACGGTACCAATCCGAACAGCGGAACCCCTCGGTTTGTCCAAATTCTGAAGCAACTTGGTGGCAATCTGGCCTGTCCAATGTGGATCGGCGATCGCGTCTACTTTCTCTCCGACCACGAAGGGATAGGCAACCTCTATTCGGTTGATCCGAACGGAGAAGACCTCATCCGTCATAGCACTCATGATGACTTCTACGCGAGAGATGCAAAAAGCGATGGTCGCGTCGTCGTCTACGCTGCAGGAGGGGAACTCTATGTCTTTGCACCCGAGAGTGGGGCGCCCGAACCCATCCCAGTCAGGTTACCCGGAGCTCGGGCACAACGTCAGACCCGCTTTGTCAACCCAACTAATAACCTTGGTGAATATGCGCTACACCCTGCGGGGCACACGCTTGGTGTAGTTGTCCGGGGCAAGCCCTTTACGCTCCCACTCTTCGACGGGGCAGCTCGCCAGCATGGCAATCCCCAAGGAGTCCGCTACCGCCTGGTCGCTTGGCTTGGGGACGGTTCAGGGCTCGTCGCACTCAGTGATGAGGGAGGTGAAGACACTCTCGTTGTCTTACCGACCGATAGCAGTGCCACCCGCCCCTTGGCGATTCCAGGGATGTCTGGCCTGATCGATCTTGCAGCGTCACCAGACGGGCACCTGGTTGCCGTCGCCACCCTTGATCGTCGGCTCCTGTTGATTGAAGTGGCCTCAGGTGAGTGGCGTTTGGTTGACGAGGCAACCGACGGGTGGATTCGCGACCTTGCCTGGTCTGCAGACTCCTCATTGGTCGCCTATGTGGTACCGGTAGGAACCCATACGACGCAAATCCGCCTTTCCAAAGTAGCGGGTGGTCCCCCGATTGTAGCGACAACGGGCGAATTTGCCGACAATCGGCCAGTCTTTGATCCCTCGGGGAAATGGCTTGCCTTTCTTTCCCGTCGAAGCTTTGACCCCGTTCCCGACATGGCTATTTTTGATTATGGCTTTCCACTCGCGGTACGGCCGTATCTTCTGACGCTTGCCGCTAGCACTCCCTCACCGTTGCATCCAGAACCACGAGGCATGGGGGAGGCAAAGCCTGCCGAACGAAGTGCGGCTAGCTCCGACGACACGGCACCCGATCCGGGGCAGTCACCGGTGGAACTCGATGCCGAGGGACTCACCGATCGAATCCTTGCCATCGAGGTGCCAGAGGGACGCTATGACGCGCTAGCCGCAGTCGGAACGAAGCTTTTGCTTCACAATCGCCCCGTCCGTGGCGCCCGCAACGCCAACCTTCTGTCTGACACCTCCGAGGGTACCCTAGAGGCATTTGATCTTGCGACCGGCATGCACGAAGTGTTGGCCAAAGGTGTGAAGTCGTTCGTGGTGTCGGCAGATCACAGCACGCTGGTCGCGAAGTTTGGCACACGACTGCGCGCGATGGCCGCTGGTGCCAAGCCCTCGGAAGGTGGAGGTGATGAGCCGGGCCGAGCATCCGGCTGGATCGACCTCAAGAGAGTTCGGGTCGAAGTGGATCCCCCCTCCGAGTGGCGCCAAATGATGCAAGAGGCATGGCGACTCCAGCGGGATCATTTCTGGGTCGAAGATCTCTCAGGGGTCGACTGGCAGACGGTCCTCGACCGCTACCTACCGCTTGTCGGCAGGATAGCGAGTAGGGCTGACCTATCGGATGTACTTTGGGAACTCCAAGGCGAACTTGGTACGAGCCATGCGTACGAGATCGGTGGTGACCATCGCAGGCCGCCAATGTGGACCACTGGTCGTCTTGGTGCAGATCTTGCACTTGACGAGGAGAAGGTATGGCGTGTCCGCCATGTGGTCAAGGGGGACGTGTGGAGTCCTGAGGACGGCAGTCCGCTTGCGGCGGTTGGGGTTGGAGTTGTCGAGGGAGAAGGGATCGTCGAGATAGCCGGACTGGCGGTTGGTCCAGCAGTGTCACCCGCCCAACGCCTGGTGAACCGCGCCGGGATCGACACCGAGCTTACCATCCTCGGTTTAGGAGGCGAACTGCGTCGAGTGGTGGTTCGGCCACTCGCCGATGAGCGACGGGCGCGCTATCGAGAGTGGGTCAGCCGAAATCGCACGTATGTACATGAATCGAGCGGTGGGCGTGTTGGCTATGTGCACGTTCCCGATATGGGCGCACCTGGTTTTTCAGAGTTCTTCCGAGCCTATGGGCGCGAAGCAGAGCGAGACGCGCTGGTCATCGATATTCGCCACAATGGTGGTGGACACGTATCCGGTCTGCTCATTCCACGCTTGGCGATGCGGCGCCTTGGGGAGGCCATCTCTCGCTGGGAGGCACCGGAGGGGTATCCGGAGTCCTCTCCAACGGGACCATTGGTGGCAATCGCTGACGAGTGGGCTGGCTCTGATGGCGATATATTTGCTCATGCATTTCAACAGCTCGCGCTTGGTCCTGTCGTTGGGACCAGAACCTGGGGCGGTGTAGTCGGCATTTCGCCGTCGATTCAACTGGTGGACGGAACCGTCACTACGCAACCCGAGACCGCGTTCTGGTTTGATGATGTCGGATTTGGGGTTGAGAACCATGGCGTGAACCCCGACTACGAGGTACCGATCACACCCGAAGACTATGGGCAAGGGCACGATCCCCAGTTGGAGCAAGCCGTGACGCTTGCTCGGGAAGCCCTGCAACGTACTGTTCGGCCGCGCCCCGATCTCTCCCAGCGACCACCCCTTCAGCCGCCGCACCCGGACTGATGAACGCGTGCAAGTCCGGATTCTATGCAAGAAGGGGCCGTGCACTGAACGCGGTAGCCTCACTGGTGAGCGCACGGTGATAGTGATCAATTCATCACCCGGTAAGACCCTTCCAGGTCGCCCAGCCCTCCGACTTGCCCCTTGATCACGGACTCAGTCACGGTGTTCCTCAGCAAAGGGGCCGTTGGACCTTTCGGCTCCTTCTCCACTTGGCCAATTGTGGACCTCCAACTCCAACCAGCGCCTCGGGTTGGTCATGCGATGGCTTGCCCGGTGTTGGGCGCCAGTCCGCCTGTGGCGCCTGGTGTGATGAACTACACTGATAAATCCCCCGGTCCCAGCAGACTATTGCGCTGGTCGCAATGAGTTGCCATTCTTTCCACGTGAGCGGTCGATCACCGGGGCCTCACTACTCCAGTTCTATCGACTCATGCGCACCCACGAGGTTGTGTCGCCGAGAAGACCCGCCAAGAGTTTGCGCGACAGACGACTTCGCTCAGCTCTACGCGGTGGTGCACATAGCCCCGCTGTTGGTCCAGTGTCGGCCGCACATCGAGCCAGTGCACTACGCGGTGCCCGGGTGAATGATCGCCTCCGGTGTCGCGAGGGCATCCAGCAGCTCCTTGGTGTAGGGATCTTTGGGATGTTGCAGCACCTCTTTGGTCACCCCTTCCTCGACAATTCTGCCCTTGTTTAACACCAGGATGTGATCGGTCAGGACCCTGGCACTCAACAGATCATGAGTGATGTAGAGCAAGCTCAACCCACGGTCGCGCTGCAGATCGGCTAACAACTTGAGAATGCCCGCTCGGAGCGATACATCGAGCATCGATACAGGCTCATCGGCGACGAGCAGTAGTGGCTCGCAAGCAAGTGCTCGGGCAATGACCACGCGCTGGCGCTGTCCGCCAGAGAGCTGATGCGGTAGCTTCTCCACAAATTGCTTCGACGGAGCCAATCCGACCCGCTCTAACAACTCCTCTGTGCGATTGCCCGCCTCTGCCGTAGACATGTTGAGATAGTTGACACACGGCCTCGACACTGCGTACCCAACAGTATGTACGGGGTTGAGCGCTCCATATGGGTCCTGAAACACCATCTGAACCCTTCGGTGCAGCTCCCGTAGAGACCGACGCGGCAAGTGCGCCATGGAAAAGGGACCAAACCGAATATCACCAGCGTCCGGCCGTTCAGTTCCGGTAATCAACTTCGCTATCGTCGACTTTCCGCTCCCGCTCGCCCCAACTAAGCCAACGGCCACGCCAGATGGGATCACAAAGGAGACATCATCAACGGCGAGGACAACCCCCTTGCCACGCCGCCGGCGATAACCCTTTGACAGGTGCTCGACAGTGAGTGACGGAACTCCATCAGCAAACCCTGATAACTGCTTCGACAACTCCTGATCTCGCATCATTTATGCAACCCTCCTCCCTTCTCTTCGGCGGCAAACCTCCTTCGAAGACAGGCGATCCTTCCACCGCCCTCAACCTCGGCTAGCAATGGACGTTCACGCCAACAGCCATCCACGGCTATCGTGCATCGTGGAGCAAAGGCGCACGCCAGGTCGGGCATTGAAAGATCTGGGGGAGAACCAGGAATATCCTGCAGGACAACTTCGTCGGCCCGAGGATCGGCGTAACAGTGAAACAGGGCTTCGGTATAAGGATGGTGCAAACCCGTGCGAAGCATCTGTTGCGATGCTTGATCTTCGACTATCCTCCCCGCATACATCACGATGACTCGGTCGGTCGCATCAAGGACCACTGACATATCATGGCTGATTAAGAGTGCTGTGAATCCTCGACTGCGCTGCAGCTCTTTGATGGTCTCCATCAGCGCAGCTTGAACAATCACGTCGAGTGCCGTCGTTGGCTCATCAAAAACGATGAGCTCGGGCTCGAGTGCCAACGCCAAGGCGATCGCAGCCCGTTGACGCATGCCACCAGAGAGCTCATGAGGAAAGCGACTGAGCGACCCCGCATCGAGTCCCACCATCTTGAGCAACTCCGCCCCTCTTTCGTGAACTACACCCTTGGACCAATCCTCTCCTTCCTTTTTGTGCGCTCGCAGCACGTCACCAATCTGATGCTGAATGGTCCGAACCGGATTGAGCGCATTCATGCCGCTCTGAAGGACAACAGCAAACCCCCTGCGGCGCTGCTGTCGCAGTTCTTCACCACTCAACCCTGCGATGTCGACTCCGCGAAACTCGATCACGCCACTCTCGAGGAACGCCGGTGGCTGTAACATCTGCGTAAGAGCGAAACCTAACGTAGACTTTCCACACCCGGACTCCCCCACCACGCCGACAAACTCGCCTTCATTCAAGGAGATATCCACGTCGCGAACTGCCCAAATACGCTCGCCGCGCCCTGGTTGATAGACAACGTTCACACCCTTGGCTTCAAGAAGTACCATTTAACGCTCGCGCAGTCGTGGATTCGATAGGGCATCAATGCCGAAATTGATAAGAATGAAGGAAAGTGCCAACAAGACGATCGCAAGCCCGGGTACAAAGACGAGCACCCATTGACCCGTGAGCAGCGCGTTATCGTTCTCAGCCCAATACAGAATGGAACCCCAACTCACAGTATTAGGATTTCCGAGCCCAAGGAACTCGAGACTTGCCGCTGCAATCACCGCAGCGGTGGCGGCCCCAAAAAAACTCGCGGCTGCCAAGGAGATCATATTAGGGAGAATCTCACGAAAGGCAATACGAAAAAGCCGCTCACCCGAGAACACCGCAGCAGTTACGAAATCTCGCGTACGTAACGTTGCCGTCTGACTCCGCATCACGCGCGCGCCAGTCGCCCATCCAGTGAACCCAATCACTAGCAGTATCATCCAAGTTGAGTTACTTCGCAGGTAAGCGGCGATCACTATCATGAGCGGCAACCCAGGTAGTACCAGGGCTAAATTCGTGGTAAAACTCAAGACTTCATCGATAATGCCAGGACGGAAGCCGGCAATCAATCCAACCAACAGCGCCAAGAACGTGGCAAGAAGGCCCGCCCCCAACCCCACCAGTAACGAGACCCGAGTGCCATAGATCATCTGCGAGAGCACATCTTGGCCGTTGCCAGTAGTGCCCAACCAATTCACCGCGTTCGGGTTTTGATAGGGTCGAAAGTTCGTAGCCGTCGGTGAATGCGGAGCCAGCCACGGAGCGAGGATTGCCACAACAATGAAGAAACCAAGAATGATCAAACCCACTCGAGCCTTACGGTTCGACCAGAGTGTGACAAGTGCCCGTGTGACAAACCGCAATCGCCTCGGAGTTTCACGGAGCCGCCCCCCGATTGTAGGGCCCTCATCGACGTCGTTCTGCATCGGAGTAGCTGGAGGAACTATCGCCATGAAGCGCTCCCTTCGACCGTCCATCGCACCGGTAGCTTCACGGTACATCTCATACCTCACGCACCCGAGGGTCGAGCCATCCATAGAGTAGGTCCACCAGGAAAATCGTGACCAACATGCTCACGGTGATGAGGAGGAAGATGGCCTGCATGAGAGGATAATCACGGTTGTCAACCGCGAGGAGCAGAAGGCTCCCAATCCCCGGATACCCAAAAATGCTCTCGACTAGCACTGATCCCCCAATCACCGCCCCCAACGCTAAGCCGAAACCCGTGACATTGGGAAGCAGCGCATTACGAGCGACGTACAGCAAGGCAATCGTCCTGTCACGCAACCCATTCGCCTCAGCGAAAAGTACATAATCCTCACCAAGTGTGTTGATCATGTTATTGCGCATCCCCAGCACCCACCCCGCGAGAGATGTGACCACCAACGTAACCGCCGGAAGAATACTATGGTAAACCGCATCTCCCAAGAAAGAGAAGGTCAACTGTGGAGCTGCACCAGGTGTATACCCCCCAGTCAAAGGAAAGAGATGGTACTTGAAGCCCAGGAAGTAAAGCAATAGGAGACCGAGAAAGAATGGCGGGAAAGCCGAAAAAAAGGTGGAGCCTACGGTGACTACGCTGTCGACGCGCGACTGCCGTCGCCAACCTGCATAGACACCGAGCAAGGTTCCGATAACAAACGCGATCACTGTGCTCGTTCCAACCAACACCAACGTCCACGGAGCAGCTGACAAAATAGCGTGAGCTACCGACTCGTCGGTGATCGAGTAGGTCATCCCGAATCGCAGCTGTGAGATGTTGACTAGATAATCGCGATATTGGACCCATAGGCTGGAATGCGGTAACCCCAACTGGATCTCGATGGCCCGTTTGGTGGCTTCAGTGACCGTCTGACCACCCGCCGCCAAACGGGCCAGTGTCGCCTGCACCGGTGAACCAGGCATCAATCGAGGAATGACAAAATTCAACGTGACCGCTGCCCAAAGTGTGAGCAAAAACATCGCTCCCTTTCGGGCGAAATACCGCATCGCATTCCTCCTTTCTGCTGGCTCACCAACGCACTAGGGAACTACTTACGAGGGACGCACGTGCATCAGAATAGCGAGCAGATCATCATCCCAGGTGGCAGGCAACGTGTAGGGATTACTCGCCGATGGCCAACCAACCCAATGCTTGGTGGTGAACATACCCCACATGCCCCCGTAATAGAGGTCAACAATCGGTGCCTGCGTGTACATCAGCCGTTGCAGTGGATATGTTGCCTTGATCATCGCTGAGGTAGTGGTTGCTGCCGCAAGATTTGCTAGCTCGGAATCCACTTGGGTACTCTTGAAGCGCTCCCAGTTACTCACTGCAGCTGACTTGATAGGCGCGGCAAAGGAGCTGTTCAGAATGGGGTTAAACGTGCTATAGGCACTACCGCTACCACCAAAACTTCCCATCGCAGCCTGGAATTGACCCGCCTCCGTATCAGTCGTATAGACAGCTGATGTCGGTTCGTTCAACGTGACATTCATGCCTACCTTCCCTAAATCGGTGGCTATCTGTTGAGCGGCTCCCACCCAGTCACTGTAGTTATTGGGCTCCATAATCGAGAAACTCACTTGTTGCCCAGATCCATTGACCAACTTCCCGCCCTTCTCGGTGTAGCCAGCCAACTTGAAGTACTTTAACGCGGTGGCATCATTTTGTGTAATAAGTCCATCGTTAGGAATGGATGGATCCGTCCAGGCTTGCTCACCAGGGAGAATCAGACCCGTTTGCGGAGCGACCGCCTCCACACCAAAGACCGCTTTGTTCTCGACCGCTTGCCGGTTAATAGCGTAGGAGATGCCGCGACGGAAATCAGGGTTATTAAACGGCGCCTCGGTCAGGTTCATGAACAGCGCCACCACACCTCCGGCCGGAAACCAATACTTGTTGTATTTCGGATTCCGTGCCACATACGTCGTCTGCACGTCGGGGAAATAGTTGTACGAGAAGTCATACGTATCATTGGCAACCAACAGCTCGTTCGTAGATTGGCTAGAGGAACCAACGAGGAACGCGACGGTCTCCGGCTTCACGTCGCTTGCCTCGAAGGAGAGGGGATTTTTCTTGAAGACCGACTTTGTTGGTGCGTAACTATCGAAGGTATACGGGCCAGTGACCACCGGTGAGGTAGCTGTGTAGGTGACAGGGTTGGCGACCTTCGACCACACGGCTTGTGAGACGATCGGTACCGATGCTAACGAGAGATTCAATGGCACATCAGGGACACTGAGTTTAAAGATAATCGTGTCGCCAGAAGCGGTGACCGAGGATAGCTGATCCCAGACGCCGCCACCGTCGAGTGCTGGATACTTCTTTAACATATCAAAGGTGAAAACCACGTCTGCAGGAGTGAAGTTCGTGCCATTGCTCCACTTCACACCCTTGCGTAACGTGAACTCCAAAGTCGTTGCATTCACCGCTTTAAAGGATGTCGCCAACTCTGGAGACAACGTACCATTGATAGGGTCTACCAACATCAGCGAGTTGTACATCAAATCAACACCAAAGTTGCCGTTGTATGGATTCAAATTGTTCACGGTAACTGGTGCAGTGGTCCCCTCAATTGTGAGTTGGCTGGTCGTCGAACCCGCAGGGGATGTCGTGGCCGAACTGGCACTCGATGAATTCGAAGCACCACATGCGGCAAGCGTCAGTGACAGAACTCCGGTCATTACTCCTAATTTGGCCATCAACGCTAGCCGCGAACCTTGGTGACCACTCTTCGACCAACTCTTTCGATACATATTCATCTTCCCATTCATAAATTCTTCTCCCAACATATTGCAATCGCCCATCTACGAACCCGATCGCTTCTGGGCATCACCAACCGAATGCCTGCCAGCACATTGTCCGGCTTGTCGTCCACAACTCGCCTTGCGTATATCTGCCTCAACGCAGAACATCGCTAGCTCTCTTGATCCCCAATTACCACTCCCTTGTTGACCCCCTTCTCCTCACAACATACCCAAACGGATCTCACTACTTGCAGCGCGCCGTACCAGTCCGCTCACGACATTGCGCCATGTGCGCGATCCATCGTCACTGACATAAGCCTCACAACGCCTCCTCAATCGGTCGAAGGCGTAGCCGAGCGACCCCCGGATGTGGCAGCGTTAGATGCAGGTTGGCCCGCCCCTCGATCGCAGAGATCATCTGGGGATCTTCGTGATAAAGCTGGTCGCACCGGCGTAGCTCATCCCACTGGCGCCCATCAGGCCAGTCGATGTCGTCCGACAGGTGCGCCACGATGTTGGAGTGAAGCTCATCGACCCTAGCGATCGCGATGCTGTACTGGGAGGCAGGGAGCTGATCGACAATCAAATCCACTTCCCGATCCAGTCGTGGATCGCCACGCATTACCTCAGTGTTGATGGTTCCATTCCACAAGAGAATGTCAATTGTCCCATCTGAATGCCGAGATGCCTGCACATCAACCGTCGCCCGTGAGGCAGATATTCTGCTCTCTACCTCTTGCGGTCCTTGATTCGCCGCCAAATAGACAGCCCAGTACCGAGGTTTACGTAGGTTACCAACGCTCAATAGGCCAAAGCCATCATGGAAGAGCCTCGGCGGCCGACCCAACTCTTCAAAGTGATCACTCACCACCCAGTAGGCCAAGGCGTCAAGTCGGCCCGCCGTCGCTCGATAGCCAGCAAGGATAAAGGGTGCACCTGCCACCGCATCATGTACTGGGCCGAAATGGGTGCTCCCAACCCCCCACTCCGTCCAATAGATAGGGAGGTCTTGATAGCCAATGCTGTCGAGAACTGGGCGAAAATCTAGTGGCAGATTACCGTAGGTATGCGTACTCACAAAATCCAGAGGTCCATCCACCTCACGAGTATGTCGCGCCAACGCTTCAACCCATTCGCTTGCTGCACTCGAAGGACCACCGACCTGCAAACTTGGATCGACCTCCTTGAGTGCGAATGCTGACTCGTCATAGAGTCGGAAATAATCCTCTCGACTCCCAGACCAGAAGACCTCCAGGTTGGGCTCATTCCACACTTCAAACGGCCACTGTGCGACCTCTTCAAGACCGTAACGTTCTACCAGATGCTCCGCGAACGACCTCACCAGCAATCTCCACTCGGACCAGTCAGTCGGCGGAGACACGATGCCGCGGTAGGTAAAGACCGTCTTCGACGGATCACTTGCCAATGCCTCTGGCATAAAGGAGAGTTCGACAACCGGTCGTAGCCCAATCTCAAGGATTTGATCGTAAAGAGTATCGATAACCCCAAAATCAAAGTCAAGCGTCCCAGTGGCTCCACGTCGAACTACCCGTAGATCATCATGAAAGATTGCATGAGCCCTCACCCATCGCACTCCCAATTCGTCATGGGCGATCCGCAATGCCTCGTGAAACTCACGCCCGATATCATTCCCGTAGGCGTCTTGACCCATAAGCAGTTGCGATAGCCTTTCGGAACCGACCATGTTCCACACCGGATGGAGTGGACCTACCACCGTTGAGGCGCCGACCGCAACCCGCAACGGCACCGCAGCACCTGGAAGCGTGGCGGCACTTACCTCTTGGGACCAATTGCCTGACCTCGCTTCCGCAGTGCTCACGGCAGCGATCCTGAACAGATAATCGATCCCATCATCGAGTCCCGTCACCACAAAAGATGGCCCCGCGACGGCTGCCACATCGCTACCGCCATGCCGCAACAGAGATGGTTCCCCGTCCTTTCCGGTACACTCGATCACATAACCGACTGCTCCATCCACCTTGTCCCAGCTCAGTCCAATGCAACCAACGTCGGAGGTCGCCACCACGCCCATCGGCGGCGGTAGGTAGGAGTCTGCCCGCTGGGAATCCGAACGATCATAGATGCGCTCCTCCCAATCCTTACGGGCGTCGATGCTATCGGTCATCTCGCAGTTCCTCTCGTTCACTAGTCGCCGACAAGCTGCTTACACAACCGCAGCTCTCACGCAGTATCAACTCAGTGGAGAGATAGAGTGTCTTCCTAGTCGCGTCCGGCTGGCGTATCCGAGCGAGCAACAGCTCGATCGCTGCCTCACCCAACTCACGCATCGGCTGCCGTACGGTGGTCAACGGCGGGGTGACATGTCGCGAAACAGAGATATTATCGAACCCCGTAATCGCTATATCACCGGGCACGTTGATACCCGCCGTTCGCAAGACACTCATGGCCCCAATAGCCATCTCATCGTTTCCAAAAACAATCGCTCTCGGCGGCCGACCCCCAGCAAGTAGTCGCTCCATGGCCGTACGTCCCCCAAGCTCAGTGAATCCACCCTCGGCGGCTGGATGCAGCGGTAAGGTTCGTCCAGCTTGCGCAAGCGCTTCACAAAACCCCGCAAACCGCTCACTCGAGTCCGGCGAACCTTCAGGGCCCCCGACAAAGACGATATTCTCATATCCGTGCGCCGCAAGAAGGTGGGCTGTGATGTCGCGCGCACCAGTACGGTTGTCTACTGCAACATGGTCCAGCGAACGTCGCCCAGGTCGATGCGCTAGCAATACGACCGGCACCATTCTGGCGATCGCCGCAACATCCTTATCAGCAAGGCTTCGTGACATGATGACAAGCCCATCGACCTTACTCGCAACAGAATACGCAAGATTCTTCCCGCCAGATGCTTTCAGCGCAGCGATCAGCACAGCTTGACCAGCATGCGTAGCTACACGCTCTGCTCCACGGATGACCTGATCGACATAGAGAGGTGATTCCTCCTGGCCCACGTCCGGTTCTCCGAGATCGGGGAACAGGAGCCCGACAATGCCCGCCCGACGAGATGCAAGACCTCGTGCGGCGCCGTTTGGCACCCAACCTAGCTCCAAGGCGGTAGCGAGAACGCGCTGACGAGTGCGTTCCGAGCCAAAAGTCTCATCCTGCATGACGCGAGACACGGTCGTTGTAGAGACACCACAGCGTGCAGCAACCGCATAGATCGTTGGACGATCCCCCAATCTCGACACCCCCCTTGTCTTGCAACGCACCATCTTGTGTACCGCTTAACTATATCAAGGAGCAACAGCCATATGAACAGTTTGCGAACATTTCGTTACGGGAGCTTCTCAAATCTTCAGAATACGCCTCGGACAACCCTCGCGGAAGACTCCGTACCCGACGGACTACCCCGCTGTGGTCGCGCGAAGCGATCCTCAATCTTGCTGAGCAAACGTGGGTACGCGAGCGGTTACTCGGTCGAGACCCGTACGAGCATTTTGCCGATATTCACCCCAGTGAACAGGGACAAGAAGGCATTTGGAAGACTTTCAAAGCCATCAACGACCGTCTCAAGAGACCGCAACTGCCCCGAGCGCACCCATTGGGTAGCCAGTGACAGGTACTCGCGATAGAGTTGCAAATGATCTGAAACGATGAAACCTTGCACTTGCAGGCGTCGACGCACCACCAGCCCCTCGAAACCTCGCGGGCCAGATGGAGGCTCGGTGTCATTGTACTGAGATATCGCCCCACACAGCAGAATACGTCCAAAATCTTTCATACGGTATAGTCCCGCTTCAAACTGGGAGCCGCCCACGTTGTCAAAGAACAGACTGATACCATCAGGCAACGCGGCACGCAACATTTGCCCAAAGTCCTCGCTGGCGCGATAATCAATTCCCGCACTAAAACCAAGCTTGGCCAGCTCTTCCACCTTCGTCGTTCCGCCAGCGGAACCGACGACACGAGCACCATGTATCTTTCCGAGTTGGCCAACGACCGAACCGACCGCTCCTGCTGCGCCTGTCACCAAAACTTCATCCTCAGAAGTTACCTTGCCCAATACGACCAAACCCACATAGGCCGTCAACCCAGTCATGCCAAGGACACCAAGATATGCCGACGGTGCGACGCCTTCTTCTGCCGGAAGTTTCCATAACGTTGCCGCATTGGCGACAACGGAAGTGGCCCAGGGAAACTCTCCCCGGACTAGTTCACCCACGCGATAGCCCTCGACATTGGACTCCACGATTTTACCAATCGCCGCTGAACGAATCGCTCCTCCTAGTTCGAAAGGGGCAACGTAGGAACGAGCGTCCGACATGCGACCTCGAAGGTACGGATCGACGGAGAACACCATCGGCTCGATACGCACATCGTTGTCGCCGAGAAGAGGTTCTTCTTGCACCACTTCATCGAAGTCGTCCATCGTCGGGACACCAACCGGTCGCCGTGCCAATACCAACATCCGCACCATGTCAACCTACCTTCATTGCTACTATTGCCGCCAAACTGCCAGCTTGCAAACTCACCGGGATGTCGGGGTCATGCTCTTCGCGTACCCCGGAATGCACTAGCCCAAACTCAACACCAAGGCGCGCTGCGAAACGACCGTCAGTACTTAAGCGATCCCCAACCATAATGGTCTCATCCGCCAATAGCGGTCGGACCAACTGCACCATAGGATCCTCAGGTTTGCCAGCAAAAATTGGTTGGGCACCCGTGGCGGTTACTACCGCAGCGACCAACGCTCCCGTTCCGGGAACGACAAGCCGCTCAAGCGGGTACGACGGATCGGCATTTGTCGCAAGGAATCGGGCACCTGATCGGATCGCCACACAAGCATTCGACATGTCAGCATAACCAAACTGGCGGTACCAACCCAAGACAACTGTGTCAAGCCCTTCGGCATCCTCCAGTCGCTTTGGCACTACAAGATCGGCTCCAACGTTCTCAAGCTCCTCAATCAATCCCAGCTCGCCAATCGCGAGCACGCGTTCCCCTTCCTTCACCAGCGTCGCAGCCGCCATCGCCGAGGTGAGAATTTCCTGATGACTGGCCGTCACCCCGAACCGCGCTAATTTGTCGATGTACTGGGTCCGTGAGAGGGAGGAATTATTCGTCACAAAGCGAACTTGGTGACCAAGTTCTTTCAGCCGCGTGATCGCCTGGACTGAACCTCCAATCGGGGTATCGAGTGTCCACACCACCCCGTCTAGATCGAGCAACCACTGCATACTTCACTCCGTCCTACGCATTAACCTTACGTCTCAAATGAGAAATCTCAACACCACCCCAGGCTACCCGGCCACCATGCTATGCCCAACGAACGTACCTAGGGTGGAGCCAATCTCGCTCATCCACCTAGACGCCGAGGCCGCAGGTGTGGAAGGATTCGACGATGCGATACCAGGTACTCGGTTATCGCCAAACCTGATCCATGAAGATGTGCCCTCGTACTATCGCTACACCATTGCCACCACGAGGACTGAGGAACGGCTGCGTATTCGAGGTCTCGTCGTCGGCTTGCCACATCTTGGAACAAACCCGCCACTATGGATCGCCATTGATACGCACGATCTCGACGCTATCTTGGCTAACCAAGGTGGCTACCTTGGCAATGTAGCCGACAACAACGGCATCATTCACCGTCTCGAACACTACGACGGACCGGCCCTTGACAGAGTGATCGCCGCGATCCTCATTGATCAACCGGCGCTCACAATACTTGAGCGCCCTGGAGGGGCGCCGGTCGATCTCGCCCCCGTTTTCATCACATCGCTCGAGGTCGCCGCCACATGCTTGCGACCAGCAGTGACAGTTGAACCAAGTCAAGATGCGACCGCAAGAGCCAAAAACTGGCTTCTCTCGCTATCCACAAGTCAGGATGCACAAGCGATCACTGACAGGGTTGCCTGCTACCACACCCAAGAACAAGAGATCACATTTGGCATGACAAACCGGTCTCCCCGGGACATGGACAAGCCGGTTCTAGCGCATCCCTCGATGGCGTGGACTCAAACAGAGGGAAAGATCACATGGTATCCCAACTTTGCAGCTCTGCGCGAAATCGCTGCCTCAAGGGACCGGGCGCTGTGCTTTCCTGCCAATGTTGCACTAACGCCATCGACAACGATCTTGGCTGGGGCTTGGCAGAAAAGTCATGACATGAAGGCGCAGTGAAGCGTACACAAGCTCAGGAACATCTGTTCCATCAGGCCTAACGGCGGCTTACCCTCTTGCTCTCACAGAAGTGCCAATCACCACAAGCCATGAGTGTTGTCAGTTCGGCGGAGACCACTGCCTTCACCGTAACTGACACTAACTCAAGACGGCAAGACGTTCGGCAACGTCATAGAGATTCTTGTCTTCTTTAAACAACTGTAGGTAAATCTCTCGAGCTCCAGAGGCATCACCAGCACGCTCGAAAAGTTGAGCCAGGAGATATCGTTGCCGAATATTTGTCAATGCGGTCCCACGGCGCTCTTTAGCTAGACCTTGTTCCATCAACGCGATAGCCTCAGCAAGCTTCCCCTGGTCCGCCAAGGCACCAGCATAGACAATGCGTCCCTCAACAACAACTTCCTTGGCTGGAGACGCTTCACGCAGACGCAACCACCATCGCTCCAACTCGCTCGTCCGACCAAGGGCCCGTGCGCAGTCCATCAGCACAGGCAGTTGATCGAAATTGTCTGTCGCCTTATGAACCTTACGCAACACACGAAGCGCTGCATCGTAGCGAGCGAGGCGATAGAGGCTCAGACCCATGAGCTCCAACACTTCCGGTTCATCCGGGTCCATCGAATCGATTCGGCGCGTAATGCGCAGCGTCTCCTCGAAGCGGTCACGCTCATAGGCTTCTGTGGCTCGTGCAAGCAACTGTTGCATAGCTGAGCGACTCTTGCCTCGCATTGATGGACGTTGGGAACGTACCTTGGAAGTCTCTTGACTCGCATCACGGATCCGCGCCCTCGAGGGCGCATCGCCTGACTCTTTTTGCAACCAGCGCGATGCATGAAAACGAAGCGATGGAAGACTTGATGGCTCACTTGGCACAGACTCGGAGGCCACCGCCTCGGCCTCTACCCAATCCAAACCAGGCTCTGCCCGTTGATCGACTCCGCGGTCACGATCGGGTCGATCCTGGCGATCAGGTCGTGGACCAGAACGGAAACCTCCGCGGTCACGATCGCTATCTCGTGGTCGGGAGTATCGTGGACGATCACCGTCTTGGCTGCGGTCACGATCGGGTCGATCCTGGCGATCAGGTCGTGGACCAGAACGGAAACCTCCGCGGTCACGATCGGGTCGATCCTGGCGATCAGGTCGTGGACCAGAACGGAAACCTCCGCGGTCACGATCGGGTCGATCCTGGCGATCAGGTCGTGGACCAGAACGGAAACCTCCGCGGTCACGATCG
>JAKAQR010000013.1:0-14979 GCA_021819725.1 Actinomycetes bacterium | reverse complement strand
GCGGTCACGATCGGGTCGATCCTGGCGATCAGGTCGTGGACCAGAACGGAAACCTCCGCGGTCACGATCGGGTCGATCCTGGCGATCAGGTCGTGGACCAGAACGGAAACCTCCGCGGTCACGATCGGTATCTCGTGGTCGGGAGTATCGTGGACGATCACCGTCTTGGCTGCGGGGGCGATCGGGTCGATCCGACGAACCCGACTCGCCAAACTGCTGAGGGCCGTCTGATCTATCTGACATATTGTTGTACTCCGATGATGTGGGAAGAATAAAGAGGAAAATTTTGCGCCAGACCATCCTAACCGGTACCGACCCAGGATGCTGATGTTTCCGTCTTTCCCAAGCCTGAACAGGCACGGTCACCACAGCACTTCTCCCCTTCTACTATTTCATGACGCCAGAAGGAAGAAGCCTCTATCAGGCATCCCTAGTAGACTCTAACGAGGTCACCATCTCTCGGAAATGAGCCCCATGCTTGTTCATGCCAAGTCACTACAGTTCGAATACGGTGCCCGAGTTCTCTTTGATGACCTCAACTTGCTGGTCGACAAGGGAGATCGTGTCGGTCTCGTCGGTCGCAACGGCGCTGGCAAGACCACCTTGATGAAGATTCTCGCCGGCGAGCTCGAAGCCAAAGGGGTCCTTGAGCGAGTGGGCAGCGTCGGCTATTTACCACAGGACCCTCTCGCCGCCGATCCAAAGCTCACTGCACTCTCGCGGATTCTGTCGGGACGTCAACTTGATGATCTTTTCGCCAGACTCACCGAGCTCCAGCAGCTTATGACGGAGACAGATGCCTCCGTCCGAGAAAGCGCTACCAAGGAGTATGGTCACGTGGAGACGCTCTTTGCCAGTCGAGACGGATACCGCGCTGAATCCGATGCCACCGTGCTCGCGAACTCCCTCGGTATCGAAGCTCACGTTCTATCGCAGCCAATTGGGGTACTCAGCGGTGGACAACGACGACGGATAGAGCTTGCGCGTATCCTCTTCTCCGAAGCAGACCTCTTGTTGTTGGATGAGCCTACCAATCACCTGGATGCTGACTCCATCAACTGGTTGACGGACTTTTTGAAGAACTTTAGTGGCGGGCTGATCGTCATCTCCCACGACGCGAGGTTACTCGAATCCGTCGTCAATCGAGTTGCCTTCCTTGACCCGCAACGTTCGACGCTTGATCTGTATACCCTCCACTATCGCGCCTATCTCGTCGCTCGCGCCGAGGACGAGGCCCGCCGACGGCACCTCTACGAGGTGGAGACAACCAAGGCGACCCAACTCAAACGCCAGGCCGATAAGATGCGTGGCTCCACAGCAAAGCGTGCTCGCAAAGCCAAAGTTCTTGACCGACGGGCAACACGCATACTCGATAACGTCGACGATGTTCGCGCCTCCGACAAGGTCGCCAATATCCGCTTTCCCCAACCTCTGCCCTGCACCAAGACCCCAATTCAAGCCAATGGACTTGCCAAGTCCTATGGTTCATTGGAGGTCATCAGCGGTATCGACCTCGCTATCGATCGGCAGTCACGGGTCGTCATTCTCGGCCTTAATGGAGCGGGCAAGACAACACTCCTTAGGTTGCTGGCAAACGTGGAGACTCCCGATGCTGGTGAAATCCATCCCGGAAAGGGTCTCGTCATCGGTTACTATGCCCAAGAGCATGAGATGCTCAGCCCTAACCTTACTCCGCTTGAAAACCTCCGTAAGAGCGCGCCAGCTGATGTGACCGACACCGACTTACGGCAGATCCTCGGCTCATTCATGTTTACATCTGAAATGTTCAACCAGCCGAGCGGGACCCTATCGGGTGGCGAGAAAACTCGTCTTGCCCTTGCAACGCTTGTGTCGCAACGTGCTAACCTACTGCTGCTCGACGAACCGACCAACAACCTTGACCCGGCCAGCCGTGATCGTGTCCTTGCAGCGCTCCGTAGCTACACAGGCGCTATCATACTGGTGACCCACGACCCTGGAGCCGTCGAGGCTCTCCAGCCCGAGCGCGTCCTGATGTTGCCCGACGGTGTTGAGGATTACTGGAACGAAGAACTCTTGGAACTTGTGACGTTGGCTTAATCAGGCTCTCAAAGTCTTCCAAGGTTCAGCCAGTAGGCTCACACACATGAACACGAACCAATCAAGCGACACCAAACTCGAAGTAGTAATACAGCTCGACACCCCAGATCAGGAAGGCTGGCAACAGGTACTCCGTCAGATAGAGAACCTGCTAGCTGAAGATGATTCTGCCTCCGTCGAGGTGGTCTGCTCTGGCAGGGGAACCGACCTTATTCGACGTGACACCACCCACCTCTCAATCGAGCTCAACAACCTTGCGGCTCGGGGTATTTCGTTTGTTGCCTGCAACAACTCTCTACGCCAACGGTCGATCCGAGAAGATGAACTCTTCCCGTTTGTGACCATAGTGCCAAGTGCCATAGGAGAGCTCATTCGGGCTCAGCGTGATGGCAAGGCCTACCTAAAGTTGGTCTAGTTCTACGTAAACGCTCACCGCGGCAACAGTACTGGACCTACGTCGTCTTCTTGATGGCCTGCATGCGTCTTTTGACGCGTATTATTGATCCACCTCGGATTCCAGCGGTACTACGAGGCCGGTACTACCGCGCGAGACTGACATGGTCATTGGGCCGTGCAATCGTATCGCTATCGCTCAAGAAGCCCGCTTCGTAGACCGTAATCAGCGCACTCGGCCGAGCCCTTTGACCGAGGATCGTCAGCTGTTGCTCAACCGATGGGCAACGTGGATCGCGTTGGCGAGGAACACCTCACGCGTAGCAGCTCCGCTCGGTCACCGTAAAGAGCTACTACCGATCCACCGCATTGACAAGCTCTTCGAGTTCCCAAGCATCCTCCAAAACCCGTTCTGCGTGGTGGCAGGCGACGGTGTGGCCTGAAGCTATGACGCGCAACTGTGGATGATCGATGGAACACTCTTGCGTTGCATAGGGACACCGCGGATGGAAACGGCAGCCACTGGGTGGAGAGAGTGGAGAAGGCAGCTCACCCACAATCTGGCCCACTCTCGCTTTTTCTCGCTCAATCGCTGGATCGGGAATGGGAACCGAACGCAGGAGCCCGCGTGTGTAGGGGTGTGCCGGACTCGCAAAGATATCCGATGCAGCGGCGAGCTCAACGACCTCCCCAAGGTACATCACGCCAATCCTATCCGCCAAGTAACTGACCACCGAGAGGTCATGGGATATCAGTGCATAGGTCAGTCCATACCGCGCCTGTAGACGCCGCATCATATTCAGCACCTGGCTCCGGATGGAGACATCGAGTGCCGAGACCGGCTCATCGGCGACGACCAACCCAGGCTCGAGCATCAGCGCCCGTGCAAAACCCACTCGCTGACGCTGACCACCGGAGAACTCGTGTGGATAACGTTCAACGGCGTTGCGCCGCAGCCCTACCTCGTCTAACAAGGTATACATTCGTGCTTCCTGTAGCGCTGCATCGCCAATATGTTGCACCTTTACGGGCTCGAGCAGCGCCGGGCCAATCCTCATTCGAGGATCCAGGGATGCATATGGGTCCTGGAACATGAGTTGAAAATTGCGACGCAACTTTCGCATCTCGCTCAGCGAGCACGCAGCAATATCCTCACCACGATAGAGGATTTGACCAGCAGTGGGGCGCTCGAGACCAACCATCATCCGCCCGAGCGTAGATTTTCCACAACCGGACTCACCCACAATACCGACGGTCTCCCCCTCGTAGAGTGTCAGATCGATACCAGAAACCGCATGAATACTACCCATTTTGCGCCGCAGTGCACCTGCGAAGATATCGTACTCTTTCACCAATCCTTTGAGTTCGAGGAGAGGCTCATGGGGTAACGATCGAGGAGCATGTCGCTCCTGAACACCGAGTACCGCCGAGCGCACTTCATGATCGACCGGGAACCAACACGCGAACCGATGTTGATCACCCTCTAACACCGGATCCTCTTCACGGCAACGATCCTGAGCGAAACGGCAACGATCCGCAAAGCGGCATCCCTTCGGTGGGTGGGCAAGATCCGGTGGCAGGCCAGGAATGGTCGCGAGGACCCGTTCACGATCATCCCCAATCCGGGGGATGGAGGAGAACAGCGAATAGGTATAGGGATGGCGCATCTGTTGAAAAAGCTGTGAAGTACCAGTACTCTCAACGACTCGACCAGCGTACATCACCATCACACGATCAGCACGGCCGGCGACGACTCCCAAATCGTGCGTAACCAATATAAGACCCATATTCAGGGTTGCCTTCAACTCATCGAGGAGACCAAGGATCTGCGCCTGAATCGTGACGTCAAGAGCCGTCGTAGGTTCGTCAGCGATTAACAGTTCAGGCGAGTTGGCCAACGCGATGGCGATCATGACGCGCTGGCGCATGCCACCCGATAGTTGATGGGGAAAGTCATTCAAACGTTCCGCGGCCGCCGGAATCCTCACTAAATCGAGGACCTCGAGCGCTCGCTTGCGCGCAGCGGCCTTGGTCGCTGCTTTGTGGATGACGAGTGACTCGGCGATCTGCCAGCCTATGGTTTTCGACGGATTCAGGCTGGTCATTGGGTCCTGGAAAACCACCCCGATCTTGCTGCCGCGCACCGCTCGCATCCGAGCTTCGGAGGCGCCAACAAGTTCCTCACCGTCGAGCTTGATACTTCCCCCAGCGATCACTCCTCCGGCTGGAAGGAGCCGGACAATCGAGAGCGCCGTCATCGTCTTGCCGCAACCTGACTCGCCTACCACCCCAAGGGTCTCACCTCGTTTGACCGAGAGCGTCACTCCATCGACTGCGCGTATCGTGTTGCGACGCTGTCGAATCTCTGTCGCCAGGTCTTTGATCTCCAGTAACTCCGCCATCATTGCCCCCTCATGAATCAAACCCGACACCGAAACGATCGAGTGTACGGAGCCAGAAATTACGACGTCCACCATGTGCATCAGCCTGCATCAACGATCGCCTCGTCACCGCCACCGCGACGGAACGCAATGGTTCTGGTGGAAACGGTACTGGCTTAGTACGCACCAAACTTAGATGATCAAACGCCGACTCCTTTGGCTCCAGTCGTGCACAGAGTACCTGGGCGGCAAAGCGAGTAGCGCCTACCCCTAACCCGGTAAAGCCGAGAGCATACTGAATCTTGCCTTGGTGACGAGAACCAAAGAACATCGAAAATCGGGTGGAGGTATCGATGGCACCACCCCATGCGTGAGTGAACCGTACCCCCTCTAACATTGGGAAAGTCTCAAAGAAATGACGGGCGAGCAGCAGGTGCGTGCTCGAACGGAGTCGGTATGCGCTACTCATCCGAGATCCATAATGATAGATCGCATCATAACCGCCCCACAGAATACGGTTGTCGTCAGTCAGACGATAGTAATGAAAGAGGTTGCCAAGATCCGACAGACCTTGCCGGCCATCCCAGCCCACTGACTCTAACTGCGAGGGCGTCAAAGGCTCGGTCATGAGGACATAGTCGTAGACAGGAATGACAAAACTTCCTACTCCCGGCAATAATGAGGGGAAGGCATTCGTCGCAAGGATCACCTTTGCAGAACGCAGCGACCCACTCTGCGCCGTGGTCACATCGATCATCCCACCAGCCGCACTCACCCCAGTGACAGTCGTTCCTTCGTAAATACGGACACCAAGGGACGATGCGACCTCGGCGAGTCCCCAGGCCAACTTTGCTGGATTTACCAATGCGGTACGGTTGGTTGTCAATAGCCCGCCCTCATACCGTGGCGAGTGCACCAGCGCCTGCACCCCTTGGCGATCCAGTACCTTCGTTTCATGGCCAAAGGTACGTGCCTTCTGCGCGTACTCCTCCAACCCATCGAGCTGCCACCCCTCGGTGGCGACATCAATACCTCCAGCCAAGGTAAGATCACAGTCGATGTGGTGCCGCTCGACAAAGTCGGCGATGGCGGCCAGGTTTTCTCCACCGAGACGTTCCAGCTCGACCATCTCATCCGGCCATCGTCCTAAACCATTCTCAAGACCATGAGTGAGACTCGCATCGACAAAACCACCATTGCGACCGCTGGCACCGAAGCCCACACGGCCACCCTCAACGACCACCACCTCCCATTCCGGAAAGCGCTCCTTGGCAAGGATCGCGCTCCACAGTCCAAGAAAACCAGCCCCCACGATGACGAGATCGACCTCTTCATGGTGTCCAAGGGGAGGTCCAAAACTGGGCGCCTCCTCCTCAAGCCAGAACACCCCATCGTGTACACCGCCCAGAGCTCGAATAGCCTCTCGTTCGCTATCCATTGATCACCATCCCCGCTTGTCCACTACTGAACCCCATTAGTCCCATTGACCTGCAGACTACCCAAGCCACCAGCGAGAGCATTCGAGATACGAATCTCAAATGCCAACAACACCACAGCAAGACGCGACATCAAGGGTTGCAACGTCGCCCGCTCCTTCAAAGTACCACACAAACTCTGCGCGTTCATCTTTTTGCTCCACCTTCCTCTCGTGTTGGCACACCTGCTCCAGCAGCCAGGAATCCGTTTTCTACACGCCGCCCCGTCGATCGCTTCAACTCGTACCGTTCTCATCGCGTATCGGTGACGCGAAAGCTCTCTTGAATGGATTCCTATCGACAACAACGCCGTCAAGCTTGCACCAACATTGCCATCACCTGCCACCACACATTCCCTACACTTCCGCACCCGTTGTCAGATTCTTTCCGCGTATACGTCGTGTAGTATCTCCGCCAAAGCTGTACGACTGAGAGCGCAACACCTGAACAACGACCTCACTGCACTCCGATCAAACCAACCACTATCCCGCAGAACCGCCTTCGTAATCTTGCGTTACCAGCTAGCTAAACCAATACATTATTACTCTACATCCGACTTCACAACTAATTCCGCACAGGAATACCCCAAGGCAAGGAAGTGCCTACCGGTTATGCCCGCCCGCAAACGGTAGAGGCGTCCCTCGTGATAACCCGAGAAGGCATGCGGAATGAAGGCTTGGTAAAAATGTGAATTCTGCTGCCTCCTGTGTTGCCATGTTGCTGTATCATAACTAACAACTCGACGGCAGGCGGAACCGTGGCACACCAATGCCACCAAATGCCAAGACCGTCAGGGCCGGGTTGAAGGAGGGGCAATGACGGCTATCACGGCCAAGGAACCGGGCGCAGAGCCTGCTGAGGTCGACCAACGAGTGGGTGCGCTACGTGCCGCCGTCACCACCTTCGTGGCGAACAAGCTCGCGGTCGGGAGCCTTGTCATCTTGCTGCTCATCATCCTGTTCTGCTTTGTCGGCCCACTTGTGTACCATACAGATCAAGTCTCCGCTCAGCTGCTCCTCGAAAACCAGCCACCTTCGGCTGCACACATCCTTGGAACGAGTCCCGCAGGTCGAGATGAACTCGGGAGACTTATGCTCGGCGGACAGAGCACCATCGAGCTAGGGCTCGCCGTTGGACTCCTTGCCTCCGCCTTCGGCCTTGTATGGGGCACCATCAGTGGTTTTGTTGGCGGCATGGTTGACTCCGTGATGATGCGGATCGTTGACGCTCTGCTATCAATCCCCTTCCTCTTCTTTGTGATCCTGCTCGCCTCGATTGTGCGACCCACGCTGTGGTTGATCATCCTTGTCATCTCAGGAGTGAGCTGGCTCTCGACCGCCCGACTCGTACGCGGAGAGACGTTGAGCCTCAAGACGCGCGACTACGTGGTGGCAGCAGCAGGTTTCGGAGCACCCCGATGGCGGCTCATCGCGCGGCATATCATGCCGAACGTTCTCGGCGTGCTTGTCGTGAACGGAACTCTGAAGGTGGCTGATGCCATTCTCACCTTCGCCGCATTGGGTTATCTCGGACTCAGCATCCCACCACCCGCTACGAACTGGGGAGAGATCCTTGCCGGTGGCGTAAACAACATTTTCGACGGCTATTGGTGGCAGCTCTGGCCCGCGGCGGTCCTCATCGTCTTGACGGTTCTGGCCGTGAATGTTCTCGGTGACGCATTACGAGATGTCGTGGAATCACGACTGGCGCAACACTAAGGACCCTGATGCTGTCTTCCCACCCCTCACCAACGAGACGACGAACACTCACCAGGCAAACAAACGGTTGCTCCACGAAGCGACGGGAGGCGCTCGCATGATCCGATATATCCTCCGACGCTGCGGCCAGGCCATCATCACCATCATCGCAGTCTCCATTATCGTCTTCATCATTTTGCATCTGCTGCCCGGAGGCCTCGTCCGGGCCCAACTTGGCCAGAAGGCCAGCCCTATCCAGGTCCATGCACTGGAGGTGCAAGAAGGGCTCCTCCGACCGCTCCCAGTCCAATACCTCACCTGGGCTTGGAATGCGCTCCGAGGGAACTTTGGTTACTCCTATAAACTCAGTGAAAACGTCTCCACATTGCTCGCTGAGTACGTTCCCCGCACCTTCTTCCTTGTCGCGATTTCACTCCTCTTCGCGGTCGCCATCGCGATACCCATGGGACTTTGGCAGGGTTACCGGCGCAATCGAGCCGACGACCATGCCTTAAGCGGCACCATGCTCATCATGTACTCGATGCCCACTTTCCTCCTAGGCGTGGTACTCATCGTCATCCTCAATATCTGGCTACCGGTTTTCCCATCGACCGCCTCAAATTTTGGGGGGAGCCTCACCATCGATGCGACCGATCTCGCCCTTCCAATCATTACCCTCTGCTTGGCCAACGTGAGTTATTTCAGTCGTTACATGCGCTCTTCAGTCATCGACAACCTGCTGGAAGATTACGTCAGAACAGCCAGGTCGAAGGGTGCGCGCAATCGAACGATCCTCCTACGGCATGTCTTGCGCAACTCCTTAAACTCAACCTTGACCCTCCTCGGCCTCTCATTGCCCTACACCATCTCTGGATCCCTCATCGTGGAGGCGCTCTTCAACTACCCCGGTGCCGGTCTCCTGTTTTGGAATTCAGCCCAGACTCGCGACTTCCCGGTCCTTCTGGGGATCGTACTCGTCATCGCCGTGATGACGGTCTTGGGCAACCTCATCGTCGACATCCTCTACGGTGTCGTCGATCCGCGGGTCAGGGTGCAGTAAGTACTGGTGGCAACCAAGGCCAACTGATCCATCTCGCTTGGACAACCTTGTCAGGTATGCACCGTTGGCGTCCCTACCATCCTTTCTCCGAGAACGGTTCCGCCCATATCCGGCCCCGAAGATTTCCTCACTCGCCACGTCAACGAGTCCCAAGCGCCTGGCCATACGTCGAAGCGCTCGTGTCTAAACCCAAAGCGCACCTGGCTAAACAATCCGCTACCCCAACTCGCTGGTATACTTAAGAAGCACCTGAAGCGGAAGATTGGACCGAAAACGAGCTACTTGTCATGAAGTTCAACGCACTGGCACGGTGGCGCCGAGATACTTTTCGTTCCCTCGGAGTGCGGAATTTTCGCCTCTTCACCATCGGGCAATTCATCTCCAACACCGGCAGTTGGATGCAGTCGATCTCGATCGCCTACCTTGTGCTCACTTTGAGCAAGAGCGGATCACTGCTCGGATTGGTTACTGCCGCGCAATTCCTCCCCATTCTGCTCTTCGGTGCTCAAGCTGGTATCATCGTCGATCGGCGCAACCGTCAACACCTCATCATGGTCACCCAAACACTGTTCATGCTTGTGGCCTTCATCCTCTTCTATCTCGTCGCTCAACACCAGATCAACATCCCTCTCGTCTTTATCTTCTCCATTATCCTGGGTCTCATCAACGCCATCGATACCCCCGCTCGGCAGAGCTTTGTCCAAGAGTTGGTGGGGCACGATAACCTACAGAATGCGGTCACGCTCAACGCTGCGAGCTTTAATCTCGCTCGCGCCATAGGGCCCGCCGTGGTCGGCATTGCGATTGCGAGTCTGGGCCTCAGCTGGGGCTTTCTTTTGAATGCGATTTCATTCCTGGCCATACTACTCGCGCTTGTCATGATGAAATCGAGCCAGTTCTTCGTGCAAGGGACTGTACTACGTGAACCGGGTCAGATCCGTGCAGGCTTGCGCTACGTGCGCAAGCGTCCGATCCTTCTCAGCACCTTGATAGCGATCATGATCGCCGGCATCTTCGCCTACAACTTTCCGGTAACCATCCCACTGCTAGCTGAGTCCACCTTCCATGGACATGCCCAACTACTCGGCGACTTCATGTCGCTTTTTGGGGTTGGGGCAATCTTTGGTAGCATTGTGGCAGCCTCACTCCGTCGTCCAGCTGGCCCACGTCTCATGACCGCCATCTCGGTGGGATTCGCCTTGTTGATGGTACTTGTGGCACTAGCCCCTAGCATCTGGCTGGCCGGCCTTGCCCTCATGGGCTTAGGCGCCCTCTCCATCAGTTTCAACGCACTCACCAACGCCACCCTCCAGATGAACTCTCGCTTCGAGATGCGTGGACGCGTGATGGCACTGTACACTCTCGGCTTCCTCGGCAGCACGCCAATTGGAGCACCCACGATAGGTTTTCTCTCTCAAGACTTCTCTCCACGCTGGGCCTTTATCGCTGGGGCGCTCTCTCTGTTGGTCGCCGCCATTCTCTTCTTCCGCCTCAAGGGGACCAAGGAGCCACTGCAAACCCCCTCCGACTAACCATATCAACCGATCGTTTCATCCAATGCACATCAATAGCGATGTGTAGCTGTGGTAGTCTCCAACGAGAAGGCAAGATCGTCGAACGCATCACCATCGTGCAGCGAGGTCGACACTCGATTGCCGACTCTGCACTGCTTCCCTGCCGCAACGCGGTGACTGATCTCCACTACCTCGCTAACAGCGCTCGGCTAAGCCCGAGACCGGTAAACTTCGATCCCTGGACCTTGACGGATCGTACCCCACTGCTCGGCACCGATCCGGTTCCATTGTCCAAGCCTCGGACGGCGTATGAACGACAGGAATTTCTCCAACGCCTCTTGTAGTAGATCGGGCGGAAGATGTCCGTGCGTATGGTAACCCCACGCATCAAAACTCCACTTCATGAAGTGCACCAGAGGTCCACTTTTGGCGATATCGCGCTCGCCGCCGTAGATGATATCAGAGAGAAGCAAGATCGCCTCGCTTCCACCGCGGTTCATGACACAAATGACCTCTGGTCGATATGGAGGTATCTCCACCGTGTCGCCCACCATTCTCAGCAAACACGCGACGGCGACATCCGCCTGGTGCACCGCGATATGTCCCAGTTTAGGCATGGCGAGCGCACTCACATCACCAGCCACAAAGATATTCGAGTAGTCAAAGGCCTGCATCTGTTCATTGACTGGAACAAACCCGACCTCATCCCCCAGTCCTGAGTCGACGATCATTTTCGGGTCTCGGTACGGGGGGATCACCACCGTCAACTCGGACTCCAACTCCGTGCCATCCGTAAACATTACCGAACCCTTGGCAACTCGACGGACACTCTTTGCCGTCAGGACCTCAACCCCTGTTGCCCCAAGCAAAGGGGCAATGCTAGCAT
This sequence comes from Actinomycetes bacterium, assembly GCA_021819725.1. The sequence continues at coordinate 3,494 of JAKAQR010000013.1, read as the reverse complement.
GAACGTTGTCACCAACATCGTCGAAAAAGACATCACCAGGGGTGAAGGCCGAGATCGTATGCGCGATCCTTCGCGATCGCAGCTCATAGCCGGCCATGAAGATCCCCTCACCAATTGGACCTTCGCACGGTGCCTTCAGGTCGGGTGCTGCCACCTTGGTTCCCCAAGTGCTCAACGCTGCCCCCACAACAATCGGACCACCCTTGAAGGCGGAGAGCGCATCCCATCGTCGCGTTGCATGATCATCGTCACAGACTGAGTAGCCAAACTCCTCGAGACCCTCGATGGCCGAATAGTCTTTTACCGCACCGACTGCGATCACCAAGAAGTCATAGCTGATCGCCTCGTGACTATCCAATTGGATCCGCTGAGCCACCGGATCGATGCTCGTTGCACTCGCCTGGGTCAACTGTGCCTGCGTCCGTCTGGCGATGGGAGCCAGGGGGAACCGAGCGTGCGCGACCGGTTTGCCGCTCAACGCCAGCTCGGGAAGTGTGGGTTTGGCCAAACTATCCGAACGCGGATCGATCAGGGTAACGCCAAACGTGTCGTGCAAACGATAAAGAACGCGCAATCCAGCGAATCCCGCGCCAAGTATGACAAGCTTCGCTTTCGTGCTCGCGAGACAATCCTTTGTATCGACCCACCTGCTCAGCCAAGCCCTATAAGAGCAGCGAGTGAGGTTGCTACCTGGCTCACCAACGGCCAAGATGCACCTGGCCGCAGTTGAGAGGACTGACCTTGGGGGATCTCCGACTGTATCGCTATGGCGACCATCTCCTCCTGCATTGAGACAAGAGGAGTGGCATCAATTGTCCCATGCGATGTTAGCCTCCACGGCGCTGGCGTAACGAAGTATCGGCGAGATGTATCCCGTTCAGCAATCGTTCTAGAACGCGCAGCCAAAACTCCCCCGTCAGGACGTTGCCATTGTCATCATGCACCCGTTGGGCCTTCCACAGCCCGCGCAGACACCATGGTCGCGATACGCGATCAACGCCCTCCTGCAGTTAGGCAACATGTGTGGATCTCGAGAACCCCTTCATTGGCCCCCGGTTCCCTACCCTAGAAGTACCACCGAGAGGGGACCGGATCGCCAAAGACCTGCTGTGGGTCCCATCCATGGAGATGATTCGAGACCACTGATACCTGCCAATCCCAGGTGGGGAACCAGAGCGCCGCTACATGCGTAGAGATATAGTTCTCGTAGTTGAAGAGCGGCTGGAGGCCAGCTTGTGTATGGGTGTCGTTGATAAGGGTCTGCGCGGTCGAAGAGCTATAGCCGCCGCCCCAGTAATTTCCAGCACCAAACATCTGGCCACCGGTCGGCAACACATCACCTTGGCCATAGTTCCACAGGAACGTACGATAGAGGATAATGCCCCAGTTGCAAGGACCGGACGATGGACACACCCCGCCGATAGAGAACATGGTCGACTGCGACTGTGGATCCAAGACCAGGTCCATCCCTGCCGACTTCGCCGCCGTAGCAAAGGCCTCAACCTGTGCTTGAAGGGTCGGTGTCCCCGTCTGATACATAAACTTCAAACTCAGCGGCTCATTCTTGGCGATGCCCGCTCCGCATTGCGTCGCAGCGGTACCAGGGCTCGCACACACCATCACTCCATTGGAACCCGTTGTCCAACCGTGCGCTGTCAACAACGCCTTCGCCGCGCTCACCGAGTACGGATCTGGATCCGTCTTCTCTTGCGGCGAAACGTAAGGAGAACCTGGCAAATTCGGGACTGGACCGTACGTCAACTGCCCATCACCATGGAGTGTCGCGCTCAGATACAGAGGCTCGTTGATCACATGTTGGAGTGCCTGCCGAATGTAGAGCTGCTTTACCAACGGGCCCCAGGTCTTGCTTGTGTAACCCAACTCTGCCCACTGTACATAGTCCGTCGCCCACGGTGCAATCGTATAGCCATCCGCCTTGAAGGTCGAGGAAAGCTTGACATCACTCAACGGCAGGTACCCATAGTCAAGGCTGCCATTACGCAAGGCATCGACCTCCGCCGTCTGCGAAGAGAAACTCTCTAAAACGTACCCGGAGAGCTTCGGTTTATCCGGACCAGTAAAGGCCTTATTGCGTTCGAAGACGGTACGCGCCGTCGTCGGATCATAGGATTGCAACTTCCATGGACCATCGACCACCTGCCACAAAGGATTGGTGGCATAGGTGGAGAGCTTCGAAGACTGCGCGTATAGAAATTTAAAAACAGCTTTCGCCCCAGCTGAGGTAAGGTCATAGTTGCCAACCTTACCTCCGGAAGACTCGCGATCCCACACCTGCTGCGGGAGCGGGACAACATCGGTCAACTCATTATCTGTAAACCACAAAGGATTGACCGCATTCTTGAGCGTCAAGGTGAACTGTGTCGGCGAATCTACATGAAAACTCGAAACATTATCGGGGAAGTTACCTGGTACATAAGTGGCAATCTGGGACTTATTCGCCACATACAAATTGTAGAAGAACTGGACATCCCTCGCCGTGACCGCGCTCCCATCAGACCACTTCCACGCGTTGAGTGTGACCGTAACCGTCTTATCGCCATTCGAATACACCGGCTGTTGCCCAATACTATCGGCGTAGTTGATCACTGGTGATGCACCGTTACCCGCCACATACAAGGGCCGGTACATGCCATACTCAGCGTTCTGGTCCCAAGGTTCATAGTTGGCTTCATTCGGGATCGGCAAGACCCAAGAGTAGGTATCACCGGTGTGCAACGCATAGCTGGCATAATTCGCCGCAACCTGGGATGCCGACGACCCAGACGCCGCGGCACCAGAGCTCGTGCTACCGCAGGCAGCAGCCACCAAGGACATGCCACCAGCCAACAAACCAAGCTTCATCCAACTCTTCATACCCGACATCTGTCGAAACCCTCCCCGATATCCGCTACCCCTAGGGCAGATTGCCAAGACCGCGTTGCAGCGGGACCACAAGATCCCCCACACGATCTCCCCCAGCAATACAATCTTCTGTTGTATCACTGAATTTGTACTACTTTATTACTTTCCATCGTACCTAGCAACCGATTCCGCAGATTTCCCCCGAATTTCCTCAGCTCACCCTAACCCAGCAGGACGAGTCCCCAGCCCCGGCCGGTCCAACCCTTGGCGTGGGGGCAAAACAAAACAACCCCCCTCGCAATGAGGGGGGTTGTTGAAACGAGCGGCAGTGCCCTACTCTCCCAGGGGGCCTCCCCCCAAGTACCATCGGCGCGGGCGGGCTTAACTGGTCGTGTTCGGAATGGGAACGGGTGTCTCCCCACCGCTATTGCCACCGCTCGAAATTGTCAATCTCTATCAATGAGACGCATCTCAACGATACATCTCTCTGCGTATATGTCGTTCGCTGCGTATGTCGTCACTTCTTTAAGAAGGAAAGAGCGAGCACGGGTATCTCCAAGCCCTCGGCCGATTAGTACCGGTCGGCTGAACACATTGCTGTGCTTACACCTCCGGCCTATCAACGTGATCGT
>JAKAQR010000048.1 GCA_021819725.1 Actinomycetes bacterium | reverse complement strand
CCATCACTACCAGCACCCCTGGTCTCTTCGTCCCCCTTACCCCCTACCGAATCTGTGACACGAGAGCAAACAACCCCTCAAACCTCTCCGGCCTTGACCTCACCCAATGCGAAGGAAAGACGCTTGGCCCAAATAGCTCCCTCACCATCCAAGCAGCTGGTACCAACCCATCAGGAGCCACCAGTGGGGGAGTACCAACCAATGCATCCGCTGTTGTCTTGAACGTCACCGTCACCAACACCACCGCCACCAGCTACCTAACCGCCTACCCAACAGGGGTAACCCAACCCACCTCCTCGAACCTCAACTGGGTCTCAGGTGAGACTGTACCCAATAGGGTGATAATCCCCATTGGCACCAATGGTGACATCACCCTCTATAACTTTGCCGGCAATGCTGATGTCATCGTCGATGTCGCTGGCTACTACACCTCAACAGCTACCGCCTCTACCACCGGCTCCACCTTCATCCCGGTCTCCCCCTACCGAATCTGTGACACGAGAGCAAACAACCCCTCAAACCTCTCCGGCCTTGACCTCACTCAATGCGAAGGAAAGACGCTTGGACCAAATAGCTCTCTAACTATCCAAGCAGCTGGTACCAACCCATCAGGAGCCACCAGTGGGGGAGTACCAACCAATGCATCCGCTGTTGTCTTGAACGTCACCGTCACCAACACCACCGCCACCAGCTACCTAACCGCCTATCCAGCGGGCCTGACCTCACCCCCGATCGTCTCAGACTTGAACTGGACCCAAGGAGACACCGTACCCAACCTTGTCGTCGTCAACGTCTCTTCTAGTGGCCAGGTAGCCTTCTATAACTCCCTTGGCTCCACCGATCTCATCGTTGACGTACTGGGGTACTACGTTGGTGGCGGCACACTATCACAAGATCCATTGAGCGTGACTACGACTACGTTGCCGCAGGCGACGGTGAACCAGAGCTACTCGACGACCTTGGCGGCAAGTGGCGGTAGTGGTTCCTACAGTTGGAGCGTTACTGGACTTCCAGCCGGTCTTTTGATCTCAACCTCAGGAGTGATTAGTGGTATACCCACCACCGCTGGAACCAGTACAGTGTCGATCAAAGTTACCGATTCAGCCGAAATATCGTCGACAGTCTCGCTATCGCTCGTTACAAACCCACCTATTTCCATCACAACGACATCGCTTCCTAGCGCTACTTCGAACCAGGCTTATAGCACGACGCTCAGTGCCACAGGTGGCGATGGTGGTTACACTTGGTCTGCGACAGGATTACCGGCCGGTCTCTCAATGTCAACTTCAGGAGTTATCAGTGGAACCGCAGGCTACGCAGGGACAGCCTCCCTAGCCATTACAGTTGCCGACGCTAGCGCTCAGTCAACGACGACGAACCTCAGTCTTGTAACTAATCCGCAGTTTTCGACTTCTAATTCACCTAATTGGTCCGGATATGCTGCCCTTAGTGGGCCTTTCGACGGTGTGAGCGCCACCTTCAACGTTGCAAGCCTCACGAGTCCGCAGCCCTCCATCTGTAATCAGGGTACAACGGATACACTGAGTCAATACTGCGCGATGTCGGAATGGGTAGGTATTGACGGGGCTAGCAACAGCGACCTCATCCAGGCTGGAATTGAAGAGACTCCAATTGTCGGTACTAATGAGTTCTCGATCCAACCGTGGTGGGAGATACTCCCAGCCTCCCAGACAGATATTACGTCAATACAGGTCAGCGCTGGCGATAGCGTTACCGTCGATATTTTTGCCACTTCTACCGCTGATCTTTGGGGGATCGAGGTCTTGGATAATACGAACGACGAATCATTCACCACTTATCAATACTACTACGGCCCAGGTACCTCGGCTGAATGGATCGTAGAAGCCACTCAGATCAATGGCGTTGTGAGCACGCTGTCACCGTATTCGCCAGTCACCTTTACAAATCCTGAATACAACCTTGCGCCGTCTGGTGGTGTCGATCAGCAGACGGAAGTATTCATGGTCCAAAACGGAAGCGTTGTTTCTTCTCCATCTAATATATCCAATAATTCCTTCACGGTGAGCTATGGCTGATAGAAATGGCCGTACAAAGCAAATACGTGTGTCTCAAGACTTGCATGGTTGAAACAATCGACCAAAGTGGGCCCGCGATCGACTGATTTAGCCGCATTTCCGTAGCAAGTGACGTCAAAATCAGGGTACAACGGATACACCGAGTCAATACTGCGCGATGTCGGAATGGGTAGGTATTGACGGTGGACGGCAACAGCGACCTCATCCAGGCTGGAATTGCAGAGACTCCAATTGTCGGTACTAATGAGTTCTCGATCCAACCGTGGTGGGAGATACTCCCCGCTACACAGACGAAATGACATCCATCATGGAGAGCGCAGGGCAGCATCAACATCTACAAAACCACGACTCTGGACCTCTGGGAGATTTATTATGCCATCGACAATACGATCATCGTGTCATGCTGCATTCATTCTGCACATTCACTACCTATTAGCACTACGGCCCAGGTACCTCGGCTGAATGGATCGTAGAAGCCACTCAGATCAATGGCGTTGTGAGCACGCTGTCACCGTATTCGCCAGTCACCTTTACAAATCCTGAATACAACCTTGCGCCGTCTGGTGGTGTCGATCAGCAGACGGAAGTATTCATGGTCCAAAACGGAAGCGTTGTTTCTTCTCCATCTAATATATCCAATAATTCCTTCACGGTGAGCTATGGCTGATAGAAATGGCCGTACAAAGCAAATACGTGTGTCTCAAGACTTGCATGGTTGAAACAATCGACCAAAGTGGGCCCGCGATCGACTGATTTAGCCGCATTTCCGTAGCAAGTGACGTCAAAATCAGGGTACAACGGATACACCGAGTCAATACTGCGCGATGTCGGAATGGGTAGGTATTGACGGTGGACGGCAACAGCGACCTCATCCAGGCTGGAATTGCAGAGACTCCAATTGTCGGTACTAATGAGTTCTCGATCCAACCGTGGTGGGAGATACTCCCCGCTACACAGACGAAATGACATCCATCATGGAGAGCGCAGGGCAGCATCAACATCTACAAAACCACGACTCTGGACCTCTGGGAGATTTATTATGCCATCGACAATACGATCATCGTGTCATGCTGCATTCATTCTGCACATTCACTACCTATTAGCACTACGGCCCAGGTACCTCGGCTGAATGGATCGTAGAAGCCACTCAGATCAATGGCGTTGTGAGCACGCTGTCACCGTATTCGCCAGTCACCTTTACAAATCCTGAATACGCTCTGTCCTCTATCGAGGTGGATCGCATGGGGTTCACCGCTCCAACCACTCCACCTTCCGCAGCAGATGTCACACCGTAGACACACATATGTTTTGTGGCGATCCCACTCGTGGTGTTCGCTAGTGTCTAAGGGATTTATTACTTAACAAAATGAGGTAGGTTCCCTCTTCTAACTCCGGTAACGAGTTGAATTTCTCTTTGTGCGGGTTAGGGTCAAAGTAATATATGGTGCTTGATCGATGGAAGTGGGTGAAGACGGCGTGTGCAACTTTCCCAGTAGTTTGCATTCCTATCGCTATTTCACCTGAGTAGGTGCCGACCCAAATGCCATTAGCCATCCAATTGCTTGCAATATCGCCTTGGTTGACAAGTCTTTGTGATGCACAGGCTGCCCTGGCCATCGTTGATGGGTCCAGGGTGCCAAGTGAGCGGCCTTTGCTAAAATAGCATGTCAAAGACGTCTCGACTTGCTCTAGTGCGCTCAGGTAGTAATCTACGCTGGCGTGTATCAGACCGTAGTTGGCATACTCATGCAAGAGTATGTGCGGCACCTGGTACACAAGGATTGATCCGACTTGAAAGTGTTTCCAACCCAGAAGGGTGAGCTGGGCTCTCCAACGGTGATTGCCGGTATAAATTGCTACGTAGCGGTCCCGGTAAGCATCGACAAATGCCGCGACTTGTTCTACCACATGCGGCTTTAAGTTGGTTGGCCCAGCGCTTAGTTCTATAGGCCACTGGTTTAGTTGATTGTCGTGAGGATAGACATTGTAGCTCCATGGGACCGTGGTCGCGCTCAGGTGAAAGTTTGAAGCGAGGGAAAGGAGAGCAGTGAGATAGCTGTCTTGAAATGGTAGACTGGCTGGGCTACCTGGTAGTCGTACCACGCCACCAGAGAGTGATCTCAGCGCAGCTAACTTATGGCTTCCGGTGAATGAGAGCGGTGGCCGCACCCAGTAGATGTCGGATGCGGCAGGAATCAGCATAGAAACACCAACAAGTATGAGGACGCCCCTGATCAAACGCGTGCGCCATCCTATCGAGAGTGAAAACCAAATCCCTATCCATAGCGCAAGAAGGAACCAAACGTAGAGCATGAGGCGAGCAGGTAATACGTTGTCTAGGAAAGGAAGCCGACTAAACACTGCCCAAGGTAGCGGTATCCCGGTCACAGTTCCCGCAACATGGAGGCGTGGCCCGAGGGAGAGAATCAAGATAACCAACATCGCCAACCCTATAGGACGAACCCATCGGCTCTTCTTTGATTCCCGGATAAGGGAGACAGAGGTTAGGCCGAGAAGTACAACCCCAATATAGGCAGTTTGCTCTGTCGCATTGCCGCTAAAGTGGGCTGAAATGGGAGCGAAGATATTGCCACCCAGTGCCGTTACCTGGGTGGGCACTACGAGATTCACGATATCTGTCGAGTAAGTGGTTGGTGAGTTGATACTAGATGAGGCGACAGTGATTCCCCGAACAATGTACCAAATGAGTGGACTTGTTAAGATGCCGGCAGCCAACAGAGTAAGAATGAGCTCATGATAATATGGCTGTAATAGGTTTAAGAATACGCGTCGGTCCCACTCTAATATTATGAGAAGGAACAATGATATACTTACGGTGTAGGTTAGTAATAGTTCGGTCGAAGTATAGGCTAGAAAAGCTAGCGTCATGGCTGTGCTAACGACAAACCAGCGCTTTGATAGAACTCCTCTATGTAACTGTGTTACTAACAATCCGATCAGCGGAAGAGGAAATGCGAAGATGAGGTTAATATGGACTAATTCGGCAAACTGGTATGTGCTAAAGCCGAAGATAAGTCCACTGACCAAGGCGCCTAGCAGATCGTAGGTAATGATCCATGTCAGTGAAAACATAGTGAACGAAGAGAGGAAAAGGGCGCCGAGGACCAGAATATTCCAGCTTGCTATGGGGCCGAAGAAGTAGGTGACCGGTGCAGTGAGCAATGCCAATGCCGGTATCGACGTCATCCATGCGGCGTTGTACGTATAGGGATGTGTAAGTGATGTTAGCTGAAAGGGATCATGATGATGGGCTAGTGCGTAAGGCCACCATTTCAAAAAGAACAGGAATATGTTGGGATCGCTACCGGCGTCAATCATTTGACGGAGGAAGTCGTGTTCATCCAAACGGAAGATGATCGTTATGAGCCCGAGGTAGATCAGGATAGCTAGCAGGAAACGCGACGGGGATCGTGTAAACAAGGCATCTGTTTTAGCGTTTGTAACTGCCAAGGAATATCTCTTTCATGGTTGATTTGCGTAGACCATAGTGGAGTGGTGAACTTCTATACGATCCACCCGAAATATGCGAAGACCGACCAAAATAGATATGGGAGGAAATCACATGAATGGCAAGATGCATCCACCCGATCAAGCCATTGCAAAGCATCGTGAGTAGGTTGTTTCCGCTTGGAGCCGTTCTGTAGCACAGCGCGGCGCTGGATTCTGTAGTGTGCAGCGAGCCATCCATGGCTGGTCGCAGTTGTCGCGGGAATGATCTGTCGCGATTACGCACACCTCCTTATACTACCGCCGTCCAGGCTCACATCGCGAGGTCTTGTTGACCATAGAAACGATTGTCGAACGAAGTGTCGATCGAGTTCATTGAGAGCGATACGGAAGAGATGGGTGGCGAAGAGAACCCTCATTTACTTAACGATATCTGGATCTTCGACGACAAGAGCTTTGTCCTCTGATGCACTCTCACCGAGATGGGAGGCATATTATTTCTTCCAATAGACAGAAGTTCCCGATAGTGCCAGGATAAACCGGCAAAGAGGAGGTGAAAGACCTCTACACCGAAGGGCAAGCGACCCACAGCGACCCCGAGTGATGCATTGGCGTCCGCGAGGGCACATGCGAAGCGTTGACAAGGGCCCGGACCACGTTAATCGACGTTCCCGGTAAATTGGACTTCCGAAGAGGAATGCCTCGACCTTCGTTGAGCGACCGACGTAGGGCCGCGTGAGTTTGTCAGTGCCGACCGATTTGCCTATGCGAATACCTCGACCTTCGTTGAGGAATTCCTGCCCCTACCTGATCCATGGGCTTGGAATGATCCGGTGAGAGTTGCCCTCCGGTTTAGCGAGGAGCAAAGCCCAGCGTCCTCCTCAGTTGCCGCAGCCGCATGCTGGCTGTGCGGTTCGTGGGCGTAGTCGAGCTTGTCGATGCCCGGTAGCCACGACCCTCGCCATCCGACTTGTGCTGAATCATTTCGGCTCGCTCCTTTCCACTGCCATGCTGACCACGGGTTTGTTGGCTTTCGTTCTCCGAGCTCTTTGGCTCCTCCGATCTCATCGTTGATGTGCTGGTGTACTACGGATGATGCTGATGTGGGGAAGGATGGAGCCGAGGTTAAATGGTAACAGCGAAGCATGTTGGTGCAAATTGCCTCGGCTGTACCGGGGTCAAATAGGTCGATTGTTTTCACTATCCGTTGTGTATTGTTGCCATCATATGAGTCAAAGCGTGTGTTCTATCGTCGGCTGGGTGAGCTGTCTTCCGGCGTAGCTGCGTACTACTGCCGAAGGTAGTGAGATCGAGCCGAAGGAGCGGTGAATGCGGAGCATCGTGCTGGGAGCAGATGATTCTGGCGGAAAACGGGCGGTGGAAGGCGGCAAAAATCTCAATGGCCTGTTGGGGACCCCGGCCACGTGAGTGCGGGTGTGTGTTTGCGAGGGGTTAGGTTAGGGCAAAGATCATTCGTGACTACTCGGATGATCTTCACCTCTACTTCGCAGATCTTCTACAATGACATGTAAGGGCAGCGCGAGCTATTCGCGGAGCCAGTACATGGAAGGAGCTTTTGACTCGATGCGCCGTATCATTCTCCCCGCGACCGCAGTCGTGGCCTTGCCGCTGCTGCTGTCCGCCTGTGGAAGCACAAGCGCTATTATTAGTACAGCTCACCTATCGCCTCAAGCAGCGGTGGATGCTGCATATCGTGTGGCAGGGGCGTCCCCAACGTCGTTTCATCTAAACGAGACGGTCAACATCACCGTCAACAAAAAGGGATATGGTGGTAGCACCATCTCTGGGGACGTGTATAGCGATCCGTCTCACACCAGTGGCAGCTACGCATCTCTGACCGAGAATCTGTCGGTTCTCGGTAAAAGCGAAGGCAGTTTGCTAACTCTGGTCAAAAACAATAACGTCTACATCAATGCAGGTGGTATACATCTGTCCGGTGTTAGCGTCACTCCGGGTTGGAAGGTTATGTCTCTATCCAACTATTTCTCTGAACTCAACAGTGCATCGTCGTCATCCGTTTCGCCCACGATCACAACGAGCGCACAATCTAGCCTGCTCCCGGCCCTCATCAACGATGCTAAGATCTCAGCAAGTGGGTCATCCACGGTCGGAGGCCAAGCCGTAAACGTCTATACGGCGTCGATATCGTATCCAAAACTGATTAAGGCACTGTCCACATCGAATGGAGTGCTAGCTACGGCGCTATCCAAGACGTTGTCCCTGTATCAAATGACTGGCACCGCCACAGTCACCATCGATATCGCCAAGAGCAATAACCGCGTTGCGAGCGTTGCCGCTGTCTTCGCATCCACCTTCGCCCCAGTCAAGGGGTCTCCCACCAAATACCACTTCGACCTAGCCGTTCAGCAACAATACAGCAACTACGGCGTGAAGTTCACAGTCAAGACGCCAGCGTCAGCCAAGACAGTCACTAGCTTTAAAGGGCTGTGATCGTCACAGAAGGGTTACGTGTTTAGCGAAATTGTGGCCACTTGGATCGAGACTGGACACAAGTTTTCAAATCGCGACATAGTCTCTGAACCGGGCCAATAGTTCTGTGCGTGGCATAATGCCTATTGTTCGCGGTGTTATTGACGAACGCGCCGGACCACAGTATTTAGCTTTCCTGTTCCGAGATTCGCAGGACAAGGAGGAATCCATACACAGCTGAGTGGGAAGCCGGTATAAAGACGCGCGAGAGGAAGCCGAGGGAGAAGGCTGCGTATTCCTGTGAAATATGCCACCTGTTCTCGCCGAAATATGCCACCCCTAAGAGTGCGCGAGACGCGGTTGGCAGAAACTTTCTTTTGAGCCTCAATCTCGGCTACCCCAATGCCCGTAGGAAGTGCCTACCCTACGCAGCCCCACGCGAGCTGGAGCCAAAAAAACAGAAGTTATTCTTGCGCGCCCCATAGAAGGCTGAGCTACCGAGGGACCGCGCAATCGGATTACTGGGACTTCGGATTTAAGTGGGGAATTTAGTCAGGTGTAGCCACGCACCAGGGGTGAGTTTGGGAGGGTCACAGGGGCTCTGCCAGAATGGGATTAACGATAACTCATCACTGGAGGACCCCTGTGGAACAAAATCCTATCCGCATTTCAGAGATCTTGCTCGGTCTAAAGGATGTCAATTTGATTGGCGTCGTGTCCCTTTCATAATGTCCCCATTAACCTGCCTTTCTAACTCCGCAAACCATCGTTGCGATGGTTTCCCAAACTCGCCGGCCGCTTCAACCTGTCTCACAAGTGTCGTCCGTAGCCCTCTTCAGAGACACGGCTATGATAACCGTGACGGCAAGATTGCGACCGCGCCAGGACCCCAGCTGCAATGTGGGCTGTCCAACTAGTGGCTTGATTCACTCGGACTGTTGTGGTGATGGGCTTGCCGGATGATATGTTTTTAATGTCGGGCTGCGTGGTTAGAGGTGCGCCGACTATTTGCCATGAGGGTAACCATGCACTCTGGCCGAAGCTTCCTCTTTTCAATCGCCAACCACCGATGTATCGTACGTCTTGGAAGGTGACGCACTCCATAGCGCCCTGAATCGCCCTAGACAAGCTGGTTGGGGGTGGTTAACACATGACGTTGTAGGCCGGCGCTAGGCTAGTTTGCCTTGATGTCCTGGATCCACCTCTTTTACTGAAGGTAGGATTGCTGGGCCAAACCAACAATCTTCTCAAGCTGAGTGACCCGATCTTCCAAACGTTTGACGGACTGCTGGAGCTGGTCGATGTCCCTACGAGCCTCCAGAGATCGTAGGGCAGCTTTGTTCTTATGCTCTTCAGCTTCGGCCTTCAGGGCGAGGTCTCGCATCGTTTCTGTCTCCGCAGCGTCCAACCTCAGCGCCAAGGCCAATTTTTCTACGCGGTAGGCCGGGCAACGCTGGTGTCCGCGCCTCCATCTACTAAGGCTAGAGACATCCACCTCGGCTAGGCGGGCCACTTCTCGTTGGGACGACCTGGTCTTCGCAATAGCGTCATCGATCATCTTGGCAAGCTGGTCCTTGTGCGTCATGCAACACAATCTAGTATTTTCCCTTATTAAAGCGAGCAGTGTATTGTGCATAGTCCATGTGCATGAACGTCAAGGTTGGCCGCTGCTAGTTCATTGATTTGGTTCGCGAGCATTTTGGAAGGTGATGGCACGAATTACGATGGAGATCGTGTGCCCCCGTCCGTATGCAGCGGTTTGTGTGCCAGGTGACGATTGTGATGTCGAGTGTGAAGCGACGATTATTAGAGGAAGCGGTACGGTTTACAAGCGGTCGCAGGACTCTGCCGGAAGAAGCCGAAGTGGTTGGAATCGCACGCGTGATTAGGCGTGTGTGTAGATGATATTGCAATGCAATACACGAAAACAGCAAGTCAAAGTACAAATTCGGAAATGCGCTAAGGGTGTGCACAAGGTCTGCCGATAGCTTGACCATGGAACTTATTATGAACGTTTCTCGTTTGGGAAGAGTGGCTGTAGGGGAATTTCCCCCGATTTTGACGAGCGATCAGGCGGCGGCCATGCTGCAATGTTCAAGGACGCATGTGCAAATTTTGGCACGAAGTGCAATTATTCCCGCCAATCGGACCCCTAGTGGCCACTGGCGCTTCTCACGTGATGCTCTTCTAAAGTGGGCTGCGGGCGAGAGAGCAGGTGTGCCAAGTGCTTGAACGCGGCAGCACCCAGGTCGAGATCGGTCGGTCGACATTATGTAATTTTCGTTACTCCTGTGTACGTCGCGTGAATCGGGATCGTCGGGTGGGAATCGGCTTCCTTGGCCGTTCGGGCATTCCAAGGTCGGATTTCTACTTGGGCCGTAGGCATGGTGATGGGCTCGTATTGCTGCCGTCTGAGAATTTGCCTCACGATACGGATGAGATCGTCTTCCCCAGCAGGTCAACGGGTTCTGGTGAAGCAAATTGCCGAAGTGAGGCGTGGATCTATCTCGGACCGCGCACAAAATTACCCGTCGACATTTTTCCGCTGGAGCGTCAACGGTGTCTTCGTGCGATCAAGGAGACACTCCTTCTTGAGCTCGGGTTGTGGCGCACTGGGGCATTTGAGGTCTACATCGAATTCGATTTTCGGGGCATTTTCCTTCGGAGGCTGAATGCGTAAACGCGAAACTGAGGCACGCCAGAAAGCTCTAAGTGAAAAGGTTGCTGAGATTGTGACAGCCTATAATTTGCCTGCATATAGGCAGTTGCTAAATATGTCTTCCAAGGAGTGGGACACCTTGCCATGCGATCCGCTTGCAAAAGCATGGCTCTCAGCAGGGATGAAAAGTCTGGCACATGCGCACGGACTGCGTTTCGCAATGATCCCCACGGCTGCTCGCGCTAAGAGCGAGCAGCGGGCGATAGCTATTTTTCGTTATCCTAGCTATGAAGCAGAGGTGCAGCTAAAAAAGCTAACTGGCGCTATATATGCCTTGGTGCCCTACGCTGAGGCAGCTGGTGACCGAGAGGCTGTGTTGCGGGGGTTATGGCCAACAACGGAGTTTCAATATGCGTATTGGAATTCGATCATCGACCTTGCCGCAATGCTGTCTCATAGTGGGACGCCGCGCGTTTCTCATCCCGACGTACATGTGGACTTGGTGGATACTTGGGGCGAATCTGTAGACGAAGTCGAACTCGAAAATGAGCAGCTGGCGATCTTGATCCAGAAGTCGAGTGCAGATCGGCTTGGGATCGACACGTTGGATTTTGAGGAGCCGAGGCTCCGGCAGTTCTATGCAGCCTTTGGGGTGAAAGGGATCAGGCGCATAGCCGAATCGAATCGACTTTCGGTCGCGCTCGCAGTGTGCACGCAGTTTTGGCAGTTCGAAGCTGGCGATAGCCGTTGGGAAGCTTTCAGGAGGTTTCTTGGTGCCGTGGAGCAGCTAGTGGATGCCTGCAAAGATCATGGACTAGATCTGCGATGCCTGGCCGGAGGCCCGCTCTCTGCATCAGCAGCCGATCTCTCTGGTTTCACGATTCCGGAGAGAGCGCTCCAAAACTTTCAAGTAGTTCTTGAATTGCGTTACAAGAGGATCTGTCAGGAACGTCTTATGCGCGACCTCGGTGAGCGTTTTCCTAGGCCAACCAGCGAAGCCGAAACTGCTCTGGTTGGCGCTGGTTGGGATTCGGTTTACGCGGGCGTTCCTGCACTCCGAGAGTTTGTCAACGACCATCTTTTCCCATCACGGTATGGGTGCATCGTCGAGGGGTTCCTCTGGCCTCTTCCAAAGCGATGGCGCTTGGGTCCAGCAGTGGTTGAAGATGATCTCCAGCAGCTCGAGGTCGGGGAGCTCTCGCGGATATTCTGCTTCGGTTGCGATCTGCTGGGCGAAATTGGGCGAGATCCTCGTCTGTTGCGATCCTGGATTTCGCTGTGGCTTGGCGGTCTACGTCCCCAGGAGTCTTATCCGTTGATGTCAAGCCTCATTCCTTGTGACCACGGTTTGATCGTGGTGGTTCCGCGCGCGTTTGGTAAAACTGGGTCTCGAGAGGCCGTTTTCCCTGAGTCCGGCCTGATGGCGCTCGGAGTAGGTGCCGAACACTTTGGAGTAGATAATGACGGAGTGTCTCGCCCTGATGAGTTGGCCCGCCAGGCCTGCGGCGAAGTGCGAGAGGCTTGGCAGACTAAGCCTTTGGGCTCGAATGAAATAGCAAGACCTGCAATTCCCGATCGATTAGCATATTTTGTCAGAAAGGCAATTGCGGATGTCATCCGATGGAATGCACCGGACCCCACAATTGCCCGCGTCTTGGGTCACGAGGTCGCTGCTTCAGATTTGGCCTATACGCAGGTTGGCGCGACCGAGGCGATCGCGATGCAGGCTTTTGTGCGCACAGCGCTGGGTGAGTTGATCGGTGTACCTGAACACGGCGACCGTCGTGAGTAGTGGCCAGTACCGGGGCAAGAGGGCAGGAAAAATTGCCACCCGCACCAGGGTGTCGAGCCGCAAGCCGAGGCGGGAAGGTCTGACGACGATTCCGAAGCAGGCTTGGCCTGTGGTGCATTCGGTGCTCCAGGAAAGCGGCCTTGACGGTCTTGCCGTGTGGTGCTGTGTGTTTTATCTTGGAGGCACCGACCTGGTAAAAGCTCGTTTAGAGGATGAGAAGCTGATTGTATTTACCGGTAGTCGCGACCGAAGTTTCTCGCTGCGACCGGCGGAGGCCGTAGTCATTGCTGAGCTGCTCGGACAATTCGCAACTCGGACGCGCACCATGTCTGAATTCCGTGCAAAGGGTTATGTGGCTCTCGTACTTAGCCAGAAGGTGCAGCCAGAGGTGCGTAGGCGTCTCAAGCTGCTAGGTATGGCCTGGGCGGACCAAGTGAATGTTTCGCTAACAACGCTAAAGCGGACCGGTGCGATGGTGGTTGCTGAGAACTATAGCGAGCATTGGGAGTACTTACGGGCATATTTTCGCTCACCGAATGCACATCCCGACGACCGGTTGAATTCGGTTACAGATGAACTCGCGGCAGTCTACAGTGAGGCTGTAAGAGGTTTTTGGAGCCTAGTTGAGCAGGAGTTGAGTCATCAGGCGCGCAGTGCTATTGTCAGACTCGCGCGTTGATGAGACCGCGATTGTTGTCGTTCGAGTGAGGCGATGGAATCGCCATACCACTCAAGCCGACTTGTATATTGTTGTTTCCTGTAACCGCAAAAATATGGGTGTCACTCCTTTCGGTTATTTACATAGCAGTGTCAGTTGTACATGGCGGAAATAATCTACGTCGAATTCGTAGCGTTAGTTTGGACTGCGAGTGTGAGCGTTACGCTTACACGTGCTGGGCTAGTGTTTAGACGAGACTCCCTATTCATGTGATTTGGATAGATTCCGATGTCATCGAGGTGGCCGCAAAAGCTCCCACGGTTGCGATGTTGAGGCCTTCACGATTGCGAGGTGTTTTGAAAAGTTAAGAGTAGCTGCAAACAGCAACGATGTAAAACCTATTCATATTTGGGGGTGAACTTAGCAGTCATCTCTTCGAGCCATTGTCGAAGCATGTCAATGTGTTCATGCGGATATTGATTCGTAATTGCTTGCTGTATTTCGTTCTCCAGCTGCGAGATTTGTTGCGAAAGTGGAATGGGTAGAATAGGACGTTCCCCCAGTAGGAGAAGCTGGCAGGATTCAAGTGCTGCTGAGATGGCACGGTAGATCATTGTATATTCGTTTGCATCATGGTTTCTATCAAGATTATTGTTAGCGTGCTTCGGCATATGAGTTGGGAGAGTACGAGCTATTATCACGTGGTCGGCTCTGTCGTTCCCTTCCCGCTGAATGTGGCTGATATAGATATTTGCTTTGTCCTCGGAGCGGTATAGTTTCGTGCTGTAGGGTCTCGCGGATAGACGATATTGTAGATGTAGGATGATGTCGTGTCTTGAGGTTCCGAGGGATCTGATGCGTTTAGCGGTTGGGTACCAGGGTTGTTCTCCATTGTATTCTTGCTGGGCTCCCGGGAGCCTGAGATCAATGGCTTGATCCGCAATTTCGATTAGCTTCGCTAGTTGTTGCGGTGTGTCATCGGAGTTGATGGCATTCGCGTACTTGAAAAGTACGTCACAGATATGCTTAAGCAAGGCGCTTTCGGCTTCCGAGTTGTTGCGTTGGTTTTGTTGGAGTTGCAAGATTATCGCATTGATGAGTGTGTTATAACGAGTTTTTGGAATTGTTGCGGTTGGTTGTTCTATCATAGGCTGAGGGTCGAGTCTGCTGTTGGCTTCCACCAGCAGTTTGTTGATCCATTGTGGAAGGATATGATTCGTATCTGCAGTGTTCCATAAACCTTCGACAATGATCGATATTGCCTTCTCACTTTGAGTTTTGAATGGGAAGGGGTTGTATGTCCATCCGTGTTCCTGCAACGGATCGAAGAGTACGCAGAGATCCTCGATCTTGTTCCGCCATAATTCGACTTGCCCTAAGACCTTGACGGTTTCGTCTATATAGTTGCGTAACTCCCCAGCGAGAATTCTGGCCTCTGCCTTGGTAGGGGTCACTATAAGGATCGTTTTGCCCGTAACATCGCCGATGTTGAACATACGGACATCTTCTAATTCCTCGTGCTGATGCTGTTGAAGTGATGTTGGGGTTAACCCAGGGGTGTTGGCTAGGGTTATTCCGAGTTGATCGACGAGGTTCGCTCGTTCTTGAAAGGTCTGGATCGTGCATTGCGGTGATTTAAGTGTCAGTGATCGTAGTGGGAGTGATCCCGGGTGGGTATCTGCAGCTATTTTATTAAGGAAGTCGAGGATAGGCTGCGGTCGTTGGCTGAACGCGATCTCGTGGACATGTGAATCAAGTACTTCAAGCAGTTTGTAGGTTATCAGCGGGTTGATTGTGCGGATGTCGCCTGTAACAAGGACTCTTAAGGTGTTTTGTTGAAGTGTTTTTATGAGATTGACCATGGGCTGCGTTAGCAGGCCACCATCCGGAAAGAGAACCTTAGTCGTTCCCTGTCGTGCAAGGTAGTTAAGTAAGACTTTGGGCTGAGCAACCATCTGGTCGCTCCATTTGTCCAGGATTTCACGGTAACCAGCAAGGGCTAGATTTCCCCAAAAGATTTGCTTTGCTCGATCTGAATAGGCTGGGGTACGCGAAATTGCTGTTTTGAGTTCTTTCCATTGGAGGTTGATTGGATCGAACAGTGAGTCTGGCGGTTCATCGCCGGCTTCAGCTAGTGCGTACCGGAGTATCTGCAGGGCTTTCACTTGAAGCTCGTGTTTTTGGTACGGATGAGGTGGAGAAAATGGATGTGCTGCCAGTTCGGCCACAAAATGCTGGAATAGAAACGTGGGTACTCCTCTACTATGCCAAGCGTTTCGTGAGCGGGTGGTGGAGCAGATTACGAGCGTCGTGTCGAGTGCTATAGGGTCGATGAAAGTAGCCTCTACTATCGGATCGAGGCTTACGCCAAAGCAAAGTTGTCCTGGTTGTTCGCAGGTTAATAGGTTGCTAACGGCGGCATCAAATGATGATAGCTGAATGGTATTCAGGGTTTCATCACTGCTCTCTATTGGAGGGTCTGGCGTGTTATTTAGGATCATACTATGCGTTATCGTATCGAAGCGTTCTTGACTTAATAGTTTTCCGCGGTATTAATGATATCCACGGCGATGGAAGGACGTATATACTTTGGCGAAATTGGAATAGATAGGCACGATGGGTAGGGTGGAATCGAGGTTGTGATGGATAAGGGGTTGGTCATTGTGGTATATGCCGTTTGGGCTGGTGGTTGTTGGGTATAGTTGTCCTGAATTTGTTTGAGTAATAGGCGTTGTTGGCAGCTGCTTGATGTTTCTAGAGTGGCGTTTACGTTGGAGTATCAGACGAGAGGAGCGTTACGGGTAGATATTTGTCAGTTGCTTAAGTCAGTGTGTTGCTGGCATAAAATGCCAATAAAACTGCCATTATAACTTCGTAAACCATCGTAACGATGGTTTACTATTAGCCGTGATATATCGGTCACTATTTGAGATCGTTTTGTAAGTGATCAATTTAGCATTGTTATATAAGGTTCTATTGATATCTGTGGCGGCAGTAGGAGTTGTATATCCAATCCCGCGTTGTAGCGAAGTGGTGTCGTATGTGGAGCCGCAGATGGTCTCGGTGATGCCAAATCTCCGCGCTACCTCAGTGATGGTTTTGACTTCGTTCAACAGCCGATCGCCTTCAGCAAGTTTTGCGATGACTTGATCTGGCGTGTGCTACTTGGCCCTTCATGTGATTTCCTCCCATGTCTATTTTGGTCAGTCTTCTCACATTAGAGGTGGATCACATAGGGTTCACCGCTCCACCTTCGCCAGGTGCATGTTCAACGAGATGTCAGAGATTGTGACCCAAGGATAACACTACCTAGCCACCTGAAATCAAAGCCCATTCCTCTCGTGCTTGCCAAGCCTAGAACGACTCAACACCTCTGCCAGGTGTTCAACACTCACTCGATCACACCCCAGCCACTTGGCTCTTGCAAGTGAAGAGGTCAGCATCTAGCGCTGGATCCTTGGTGGGGGTTCTCCCAATCCGTCTAGCACCTCGTCGTCAATCTCCACGCCAGCGTAGGCCCCGATAATTGTGTTTGCAATCGAGGAGGTGATCAACCGACGTTCCTCGGGAGTAGGGGTCGGCACCGTGGATACATTAAAGCGACTCACCAGCGTTGCATCCAGTCGCCCAAGGCCGTTGGCGGTCGCAATCTAGAAGATGTGACTCGTATCGATCAGCAACGGGATACAGGCATCACCAAAGTGACGAGCGGTCTCTGGTTCCAACAGCGTATGCAGTGGACCAAGGGGATCCCTGTATGCGCACGTAACAGTGCCCAGCCTTGTCGATCCATCGAGGGAGATGATAGGGCTGATGTGAGAACCAGAGATGAGGGCTTCAAAGACGATCCCAGGTTGTGAGGTTGACCAGATTGGTTCGGCTCCAGCGAGTACGCTACCGAGTTGGAGATTGTCAAACTGCAACGGGTGTGGCTCCACTAGAGGGAGCCCCCCCTTCATTCTCCCTCCCTGGTCAGATAGCTGATCGTATCTATCACTCGATGTGAATCTCGTTAGATCCACCACCCTATAGCCTGTCATATGAGAGAATCTGGTAGTGAGGCGCTACCAGTTTGGAGGTATGCTATGAGGTATGAGGTCACGAGACAAGGTGCCGATGAGGGTACCAGAGATGCTGAGAGGGACGGTGGTCAACAACTCTCGCCGTTGCGGGAAGCCGAACTGTCGTTGCGCGA
>JAKAQR010000047.1 GCA_021819725.1 Actinomycetes bacterium | reverse complement strand
GCTCCGCTATCGGGGAATCGCCAAGAACACGATGCACTATCTCCTCCTTGGAACGGTCTGGAACTTGAAAGTACTCCTTCGCAACAACCTCACGAGAGAGAACGGGAACTGGGTGATAGCGAGTTAACATCACCCCTCCTCCCTTACCCCTCCAAAGGGAGAGGTAAGGGAGGAGGGGAGAGCAAGAAACCGGGAACCGGCGGGGCCGATGGGAGACCACGGCCCACCCTCTGGCTGTGCGAGTAGGGGTATTTCAGCAGACCCCTAGTAGACGCTACGTGCGCGTCAGAGAACACCAAACGGCGAGTCTCTTGTGGTGACGCGTGTTTGGATGCTGGTTGCGTCGCCCCACCGCGGTTGCATGAGCCCATTGCGGCGCCTGCACCTGGTTCCTGGGTGATGTTCTGCGAAGTTGTGTTGGGCAAGCCACTGGCGTCTCGGGTGGATCACCCAGGGCTCCACTCTTTGGGCGCCGTTGGAACTCCATGGGACCTATTCGCTAGCCCTGTCGTTCAGCGGAGGTGGTACGTATCGGAGGGAACCGAGGCGACCCGATTGCCCTCGTGAACCAGGCGGCGGCCCGATTGACTGGCGAGGCTGCTAAGGTACGATTCAAATGCTAGTGGAATGGTCGGAATTAATGTGCCGTGAGGTTCGTTGTCCTAGATGAGGAATGGGGAGTTTTTGTGAAGATTGCTGATGATGTAACACAGCTGGTGGGGGGTACCCCGCTAGTTCGGTTGAACCGGTTGACGGCCGGCCTTGACGCTACCGTTGCAGCGAAGCTTGAGTTTTTCAACCCTGGCAATAGCGTCAAGGATCGGATTGGTGTGGCAATGCTTGAGGCAGCGATCGCCGAGGGTCGAGTGACAAAGGACTCCGTGATCGTTGAACCCACGAGTGGGAATACCGGTATTGCGTTGGCCATGGTGTGTGCGGCGAAAGGTTATCGCTGCATCCTGACCATGCCGGAGACGATGAGCCGCGAGCGCCGCATGCTGCTGCGGGCCTTTGGCGCCGACTTGGTGCTGACGCCAGGACCTGGGGGTATGGGTGGGGCGATCGCAAAGGCGAGCGAGTTGGTTGCGTCGGATCCCAACTACGTGATGTTGCAACAGTTTGAGAACCCTGCGAATCCTGCGATTCACCGCCAGACTACGGCGGAGGAGATCTGGGCCGACACCGATGGAGCCGTCGACATAGTCGTGGCGGGTGTTGGCACCGGTGGAACGATAAGCGGTATCGGCGAGGCATTGAAACCCCGTAAGCCTGGTCTGGTGATGGTCGCCGTTGAGCCTGAGGCTTCACCGGTGCTCTCTGGGGGACAGAAGGGTCCACACCCGATCCAAGGAATTGGTGCGGGATTTGTCCCTCAGACCTATGATGCGACCGTTGTCGATGAGGTTGTGCAGGTCTCTAACGAAGCCGCCTTCGAATACGCGCGACGGATGGCCAAAGAGGAGGGGCTTCTGGTGGGCATCTCCTCTGGCGCGGCGACGTTTGCCGCGTTGGAGGTAGCCAAGCGACCGGAGAATGCGGGTAAGTTGATCGTGGTCATTATTCCATCCTTTGGAGAACGGTATCTCTCGACACCACTCTTTGCGGATCTAGGAGATTAGATGTTACGTACCCTGCGAGGAGACATCCAGGCGGCACTGGATCGTGATCCAGCGGCCAATAGTGTCCTTGAAGTTGCACTTACGTATCCTGGGGTGCATGCACTTTGGGGATGGAGAATCAGCCATCCCCTCTGGTTGCGGGGGCATCGTCTGCTCGCGCGGTCGGTCTCGATGATCACGCGCACGCTCACCGGTGTGGAGATTCATCCGGGTGCACAGATTAGTTCGGGACTG
Source organism: Actinomycetes bacterium (assembly GCA_021819725.1). The sequence continues at coordinate 15,936 of JAKAQR010000047.1, read as the reverse complement.
TTCATCGATCATGCGACTGGAGTCGTCATTGGGGAGACCGCTGAAATCGGATCCGACGTCACCCTCTATCACGGGGTGACCCTTGGAGGACGGAGTCTTGAACGCGGGAAGCGCCATCCAACCCTTGGCGATCGGGTAGTGGTTGGCGCTGGTGCGAAGATTCTCGGCCCGGTGGTAATTGGAGAGGACTCGAGCGTGGGAGCCAATGCGGTCGTGCTTGAGTCGATGCCGTCACACTCGGTCATTGTGGGTGTCCCAGCGAAGGTGGTCAAGCGCGACCCCCGACTCTGTGAATCTATCAACGATCTTGGAGCAGATGCAGAGATCACGAACCTAGAGACGCCAAAGCGTCTCCGTCTCGCATCTGGCTATGACGGTAATCCAACGGGTGACTATATCATTTGACGCCATCATGTTCCACGGTCAGCCCTAAGCCCTTGGCAGCATCAGGCTCTGGTGGTGTGGTTAGCTCTGTTCCGATCGACGTTAGCTGTTCTTCTTGCGTAGCTTCAGCGCATTCTCCTCGTGGATCCGCTCACGCTCTCGTCCTCGTTTGAGTGAAGTGGGGTTGTAGTACTGCGTAGGTGGGTGCGTCAATTCTGAGGGGTTGATTCCGCTGCTGGAGTTAAATGCCGTCTCCCATCGTTGGATGGGCCCTTGGAGCTGAGTCGCCAGGACGATACCTATGGCACAGGTGAACAGGAATATCGCAACTCTGGATCGTGAGCTCTTCGGTCGAGGTTGGGTCAGGCGGTACGACATGTCTTTGATCGTCGAACGAGCCGCGCGGTTGAAGTAGGCAACGACGTGAAAGGCCATCAAGAGGAACCACACCGCGGATAAGAGAAAGTGTGCTGGTGCCAAAAAGGTGGCAGAAAACGAGGTTGGACCGGCGACGTCAAGTTCGACTCCACTGCCGATGACAAGGACCGTGGTGATGACGAGAAATGGGGCAAGAACACGTAGCGGAAACCAGGGAACCCCCGCCTGCAGGTAGCGCTCGTCTCCTCGGTAGTAACCGATAAAGCGGAGTGAGCTATAGGTGAGCTTGCCGACAAGGAGAGGAACGGCCACCAGCCCAACGGCGATGTGCCAGGCGATGGCGTGGGACATAATCGGCACGGTGAGAATCTCGATCAAGAAGATGATCGCGAGCGCTACCCCAAAGAGCGCACTACCGCGCGAGAGATTGATGATGCGCTGGTCGGCATGTTTGCGTTCGGTGTCGAGCTCTCGTTGCTCAGCCTGGGGGATGAGGCTTTCGAAGAGCGACTCTCCGAGCATGTCCTCCGGGCGCATCATGAGGGATTGGTGTCCAGCCTGTCCCCATAGGGTGACCCTAGGCCGGTGCAGGCGTTCCAGCCAACGTGTGCCTGGTAGGCGCCATTATTACCTTCGATGATATTGAAGAACGCAGGGACAGCGCTACCGCGAGTCGCCTGTTCGAGTGGATACCACGTAGGTTGCACAAATCCTGGGCGTGTCGTTGTCGCTATCGCCAGTTGGACGATGAGGCCTGCCATGAGCGGTGCGACCGCGCTCGTTCCACCGACAACGATCGAAGAACCGTCGACCAGGATCTGATAACCAGTCTGTGGATCTGCATTACCCGCGACATCGGGCACCCCTCGCCCGACGGTCCCTCCGGGATTCACCGATGGAGGAACATCGGCATGCGCCTGGTAACTCGGCAACGGGAAGAACGTGCTGACCCCGCCACCTGTTGCGCCATCGCCAATGGCGGTATCATTCCACACACGCTGTGTGGCAATCGCCCCCTGGGGTGTCAGTTCGAGATGCGTGCCACCACAGGCGAGTGCGTTCGGCGCGGAGGCAGGAAAGTCGACATGGCTCAGGCCATCGTTGAGTCCGTCAGAGGAACCGTTATCACCAGCGGCGACGGTCACGGTGATGCCTCGGGTTGTAGCCTCGGCGATGACGGATTGCATGAGCAGCATGGAACTTGCTGCCCAGGTCGATTCAGGTCCACCCCAGCTGATGGAGATCGCATCGGGCATTGGACCGGTGGGAGCGCTTGCCTCGGAGAGGGCATCGATGAAGCCGCGATCGGTGTTGGGGGCAAAATAGACATCGATGTCAGCACCGGGCGCCACCGATCCAAGCACCTCGATGTCTAGCATGACCTCGGCGTCGGCCGAACTTGCAGTGGTCGGGGCATTGACTCCACCGTCGACGCTGACCGCGGTGACGGCTGGGACGGGTAACCCCTGGGATTGGAAGTACGTAGTGACATCGGCCTGGCGAAAGCCTCCACCCAACTCGATAAGGGCGACCGACCGACCGACCGCTGATGCAGCAGGGAAACGGTAGGCCTTGGCAACTTGGATCGGGAGATAGCTGACCGATGGTTGTGTCGCAGGGCGGAAGCGTGGTTGTGCCTGTGGTGCGGAGTCCAGTCCCAGGATCGCTACAACCTTGGAGAACTCTGGTGGCATCGTCGGTTCTTGGTCAGGAGCGAAGAATTGACCCAATGCATCATCGATAAACTCGATCAACGTCACGCCTAGGATCGTCGTGACGGCCTCTGCGGTGATCCGGATGCCAAGGTGGTGTCGAAGGGGATGCTCGGCGGTCACCTCAACGCCGCTGTTCTCAAGGTAGGCCACGAGATCGGCGTATTCGGCTTCACTCGTGGTCGACGCACAGTACAGGCTGAGATCGACGAAGTCTTCGAGTGGCTTTGTCCTTAGCCTGGTTGCGTTGTCGTGGCGGCGCAGCATGCTATCCATATGTTCCCCTCTTCACCTGGCACACCCCACCGCTCGGTGGGTAGTTCCCAGTGTAACAGGGCGGCCTGATCTATACGGAAAGCGTCACGGGGCTGGGAATCGAATGACTGCGCCATGGTGGATATTCTGACAGTGGTTCCCATCGCGGCTGAGCAGGGAAACCATGCCAATACCATCAACAAATCGGTACGATGTAGGTGGGGAGGGGACAAAGGCTGGCTGGCCGGGTGTACATGCGTCAGCAACCTGCAAGATGTCGGTGGGCTGTGAATCGAAGAAGGGGGCGATGTCGCCCCACTGTGAGCTCATGGCGTAGAGGATTGTTGCTCCAGCGGTGATTGTGAAACGTGAGAGTGTGCTTGCAGCAACGCTGATCGAACCCTTCCCGAGACTAGTGGTACCTTCGGCAAGTTCATGAGAGAGTGTGAGGGTGGTGTCCTCCACTGGCGTTATCGCTACCAACCTTCCTTTCGTTCCTGATGCGATCTTGAGCGACCCGTCGAGGATGATGGCGGCACGAATGCTATGGTGAGCAATCTGGGTGCGAAAGTTCCAGCCGCTCTCGGAGAGATGCTGACCAAGAAATTGGTTTGGTCCAGCAAAGATGATGAGTTCTGGTGGGTGGTGGTTGACGAAGCCAGCTGGGTTGACCAACGGGAGCGCGCCCGGGCACGTCTCGCCGCGCGCTTGTGCGACTGCATCGATGAGTTGTGTCAGTGAGTGTGCAGGAAGAACCTTGCCGACGACACTGCAGTTCGTCAGCGTCAGTGGTCCTACTCCATAGGTAGCCAGTAGATGCCACCAGCCGCTGGTGTCATAGACGGAGAACGCCTTCAGCTCGGTAGCGGCCTGTGCCTGACCGAGTGGGGTACGCCAATAGGGACCGAGGAAGATCGTGTCGATGTGCGGCTGGTGGTCAACGACGGGCTGTGTGGGGGTGAGGCGATAGTGCCAAGTGGTCTGACCGATGGCGAGCATCAAGATGCCGATCGTAAGGCCGATGGTGCCAAGGTTGACCCCGATCGCTATAGCGCGGACGCGCCCTCGGAGGGCGATTGCCCCAAGCAGCAGGAGCACATCGATGGTGAGCCACGCGTACCAGTTGACGAGAAAGGTGGGCGAGACGAGTAGGAAAAGCTGGACGAAGGAGCTGATGATGCCGATGGCTATCGCGACTCCCAGTAGACCGCGAAGAGCTGACGAGACGATCGTTCGTGCCCGACGCAGCGTTGCGACACTCTGCTGGGCGGTTTGCACACTATGAGCCACTCTCCCAATCTAGGCGTGCGCTGGAGGTTCGTCGCGGTCCCAAGTTCAGCCGAAGTGTAGCGACTCTGCTTATATGCCTAAAAGTTTTGGAATAACCGAACGAGAGTGACGCGACTGGAATATACCGTGTGGGGTATGTGTAGAGCAGTTACGTGCAAACAGTGTAAGAAGCCAACCTGGGCCGGTTGTGGCGCCCATGTCGAGCAAGTTCTTGGCCACATCCCAAAGTCAGATCGATGCCAGTGCTCAAGCGCAGGAGCCGCAACGGCTACGAAGACTCGACGCTTCTTCGGGCGATAGTCACCTTAGGGGATCGTGGGTTGCTAGTGCAGTGACCCCGATCGCCAACGCGGTAGTTGGCGAGCTAGTGTGCTTGGACCGCGTGAGTCTCCAGGAGGTTCCTTTTGGACACAAGCGGTCCTGAGATGGCCGGGACTGGTTCTGATTCAGCGTTGATTCGCAGTGGTTGGTTTCGGCTAGCCTGTGGACATGGTTACTGAGTTAGCAACGTTTCGTGTTCGGGCAGGTCAAGAGGATGCATTCTATCGTAGCTATCTTGCGGCTCGCCCACATTTAGCGCAATTTCCTGGTTGCGAGAGCGCCACAATCTATCGGGTCTATGAGACCCCATCTACCTTCGTGCTATGCGCGGAGTGGAGAACCCTCGAGGATCATCTCGAGGGTTTTCGTACCTCTGACGCCTACGCCGAGTGGAGAAAACTGCTCAGCCCGTTCTTCGATGGTGACCCCTCGGTCGTGCACCTCGTGAACCCGTAAACACCATCCGTAGCGGTTGCGCCTCGAGGCGTTCACCCCGCTGCTCACGGAAGGTGCCAGGGGTACTTAGAGAGAGCCGATGACTTTCAGTAGTTCGCCGATTGTGTGTGAGGCTTCGACGTTGTGGCGCAAGGGTAATTCCAGGTTGACTTGGTAGTAGTTGCGGCGTCCTCGCCGTTCCCGTTCGAGGTAGCCGGCGTTGACTAAGTCGGCGATGATGGCTTGGGTGGCGCGCTCGGTGATGCCGACCTTGTTGGCGATGTCGCGCCCTCGGATCTCTGGATCCTGCGCAATGAGAATGAGGACATGACCATGATTCGATAGAAAAGTCCACTGCCGCTGATCGGGCATCGAGGCGTCCACAAAAGGATCGTACCAGGTTTTTGCTCGCGGGGGCGCGGTTGCAAAAATAATGGCCGAAGGTGAATACACGAAATAAATTACGTATATAGTGGTGACTATGAGAAAGTGCATCACGTCATGACGGCGATTGTTGGGGATCTGTTGTTCCCTGCTCTTGTGGGAAGTTTCGTTCTCGCGCTCCTGGGTCTGTTGATCAGACCCCGTTGGGCCGGCGTGGTGAGTTCCGTGGCGCTTTGGTTCGCTGTGGCTTGTTTTGTCCTCGCCACCTCCATGGGAGCCGCTGGTGGCGAGATCAGCGTCGCTGGTGGTGATGTTGGTCTTCGCTTTAGCTCCTTTGCCTTGCTCTGGTCCTCCACGGTCTTGCTCGTTGGTGCTGTCGTTATGACCTTCGCTGAGCGATACCTCAAGGGCAACCCGGGGTTGCCGGTGATACGGGCGGCGGGGTCTGGTGTTCTGCTCTCGATTGTGATGGTCGTTGCCGCAGTCAACGTCGCCACTTTGATGGTGGCCTGGTGGATGGTCGGTCTTGCGTATATCGTGGCCTTTAGCTATCGTGGTCGGCCATCGAGCGTGCGAACCTTAGTGCAGGCATTTGTGTTTGGAGATGTGCTCGTGACTGCTGGTTTCGTACTCCTCTTGATCAGAGTGGGGAATCAGCCGATCACACAACTCGACCAACATCCTCACCTTGGGGAGTGGTCATTGCCGATCGCGATGCTGCTGGCGGTGGGCATGCTGATCCGGTCGGGACAGGGACCATTCTTGGGTTGGCTGCGGGTGACCGTCGATGCACCCACACCGGTCTCGGCGCTTTTACATGCAGGGGTGATCAATGGGGGGATGATCGTGATCATTCGGTTGGCACCGGTCGTGCTTGGCACTGCTCCAGCGCTCTGGCTCTTGGCTGGGGTCGGTGGGCTCACCGCGGTGTTCGCCGTCGTGAGTGCCCGTTACCGCGGCGACTATAAAGGCCGACTCGTGCTTTCAACGAGTGCACAGATGGGGTTTGTCTTGGTCGAAATTGCGGTCGGAGCCTTCGCATTGGCCTTGGTGCACCTCTGTCTCCATGCCGCCTACAAGGCCTGGCTCTTCCTCTCTAGCTCCTCTCAGATCGCCACTACGCTACCTCCCTCAAGGCCAAGATTGTCAACCCCTTCGCGGCCGCGGGCGCTGTCGGCGTTGGGGGTGGTCACCGTTGCCGTCCTTGGAGCGCTGGCCATGGTGGTGTTGGAGGGCAATCCTGTGAGCATGCTTGCCGTTGTGCTCGGTAGCTTCGCTTTTGTGACGGCGTTGACATACCTTTGGCGGTTACGCGCTGGTCGAGCTGGGTGGTATCGCCTGCTCCAGGCTGACGTTGGGGTGGTGTTCGCCTTCGGTATCTTGGGTCTGCTCGTTCATCTGGTTACCAATGATACGAGCACCTCCCTGTCGACCGCTGGTATTCCCTCCCTTGCGCCCTGGTGGCTTCTGGTAGTGGGTATCGCGGTGATACTGGTCGGCTCCATGGCGAAGAGGCCAAGGGTGGGCCGTGCGCTTGCCTCTCTGACGGACGGAGTCGGTCAGATCCGTGGGTACCGATACCGTGATGTGGCGACCTTGGCGCCGATCAGCATCGAACCTGATGAACTCAAGCTTGCTGGTTGATGTGATGGTGACGACCTTGGGGCAGTTACGAGCAGAGATCGATGAGGCGGGGAGGCTGATCGCCCCGCTCTGGCCACTTGCAATGGGGGTGGCGATGAACCCACTTGTGGGGTTGGCCGATGCCCCATTCGATGCTGCAGTAGGCGAGTTAGCTCGATGCCTGCCGCTCCAGACGCTTGCCGCCACGGAGAACACGCTCACAACCTCGCGGGATCATCGAGCGCAAGTACGGCCGATGGGCAGTCATGGACTTGAGGAGGCGTTTGATCGCGACATCGCTCGCTGGTGTCTCGGGTTGACCACTGGTGGCATTGCCCTCGAAGGTGAGGAGGGTTTGCTCGATGCCTGGAGGCGTCTTTATCGAGTTGATCGAGTTACCCGCCGTCTTTTGGGCGCGGAGGCGCTAGCCGTGATCACGAGCCTACCCACCGACCATGAGGCCCTGTTGCTTGCGCTCATCAGGCAAGTTGACTTCGATGCGACCGATCGCGTGATGCTTTTTCGTTCGCTGTTGGTACGCCTTCCCGGTTGGGCTGGTCATGCAAAGTTCCAAGAGCTGAACCGAGCGATCGCGCCATGGTACCCGCCACTACGACTCGCTGATCTTGTCACCCTCCAGCTCCTCTATCGCGTGCCTACTGGTCGCCTCGACCTCCTGCCTGATCAGCAGCCGACCTTGGTCGAGACCAAGGAGGCCGCGCGGGTGGGCGAGATCACAACGGACCGTGAGCACCAGGGATCCTCTCTGTCCGCTGTCTTAGTTGGAGCAGAACTCGCCTATCGGGATCGGCTCCTGGACCAGTTGCGTCCCTGCGATACACCGAGAGCAATCTCCACAGCACAGGTGCAGTTTCTTCTGTGTATGGATACACGATCAGACCGGATGCGACGCAGGCTTGAACAGGTTGATGGTTATGAGACCTATGGGGTTGCGGGATTCTTCGGCGTGCCGTTGCGCATCGTTACTCCTGATGGTCTGCCGATTCGGGATTTAGCTCCACCGCTTGCCCAGCCACTCTTCGAGCTGCAGGCCGATCTGGCGGCGGTAGGTATTGACGATGACGCCTGGTCACTTGGCGATCCGGTCAAGGCGGTCAAGGAGGTCGGGGTGGCGCCATACCTTGGTGCCGAAGTAGGGGGTCTGCTCGCCGGATTCGATGCCCTACGGCGAACCCTAGGAGGGCACCGGTCCCTTCATCAGGATGAGGCCCAAGATGCACTTGTGCGTCTGGAGTGCCACGTGCATGCGTCACTTGGGGAATGTTCCACTGCGGAGCTCGACGCTCTTGCCATCTCCCTCGGCGCGATGCTGACGACGCTTGGACTCAGCCAGCACCTCGCGCCGCTGGTCGTCTTGGTGGGGCATCGGGCGGTATCGACGAACAACGCCTTTGGTGCTAGTCTCCAATGTGGCGCCTGTGGGGGGAGCCGAGGAACGCTCAATGCCATCGTGGCGGCCATTCTGTTGAATGCCACGCCGATTCGCACCCGCCTGAGTGCGCAGGGGATCCACCTGCCATCCTCGACCCGCTTTCTCGCTGGAGAACACATCACCACGACCGACAGTATTGGGTTGGTGGGCACCTCTAGTGAGGCCGATGCCGAGCATCCCCAGTTGGCGGCGCTCGTCGAGACGTTGGAGCGGCTGAGTCGTGAGGCTGGATCACGATCTCGCCGCCGCCGTTCGAGGGATTGGTCGGAGGTGCGGCCGGAGATGGGCCTCATCCACAATGCTGCGTTGGTCATCGGTGATCGTTCGTTGACGAGTCACGCCGATCTTGCTGGTAGAGTCTTCCTCCACTCCTATCATGCCGATGCCGATGCCGATGGTAGCCTGCTGGCCGACGTCCTGCTTGGTCCGATGGTCGTAGCCCACTGGATCAATATGTCCTATCTCTTCTCGAGCCTTGAACCCGATATTCTTGGCGCTGGCGACAAAGTGCTGCATAACATCGTCGGACGCTTTGGAGTCCTTGAGGGGAATGGATGGGATCTGCGGGTCGGTTTGCCGGTGCAGTCAGTCGTTGACGGTGATGGTCAACGCCATGCTCCACTGCGGCTGCTCGTAGTCGTTGATGCTGACACAATGGTGCTGGACCGTGTGCTTGGACAGCACCAACAGCTCGGAGATCTTGTCGATGGTGGTTGGGTCAGAATGGTTGGCCGCTCGGCGTCCGATGGTTGGGTCGAGCGCTCGATGTCTGGAGACTGGATGCGCCTTCGGCACGAACAGAGCCGAGCATAGCAGCGCTTGCCCCACCTGAGCTAGATGTTGCGGGTCTCCCGTCGCGGCTTGGTGCTGGGGATCGACCCGAGTCGATCGCTGATCGTGGTCGAGTCTATTTGGTCGTTCGGCCCATCTGTTTGGGCTTGCGGTGACGTAGAACTCAGTGAACGATTTCCTTGGAGGATACCATGAAGACCCAGCCGAGTGAGGGGCAATCCGGAGAAGTCCGTCGCCGTTCACTACCTCGACGCTCCTATTGGTTAGGGGCGATCGTCGGTGCGAGCGCGCTCGTGCTCTCGGGGCTGGTGCACGTGCATCTTTGGTTAACCGGGTACCGACATGTCCCCACGATCGGCCCACTCTTTGTCGTTCAGGGCGTGCTCGCATTGGTATTGGCGATCATGGTATTGGTGCGACCTCGCCGGTGGGTGTACCTCGTTGCGAGCCTTTTCTTGGGGGGCACCATAGCGGCTCTTTTCGCTAGCGTCGAGGTGGGTCTGTTTGGTTTTCGCGATGCGTTGAGTGCTCCCTATGCGGTGGAGTCACTGGTGATCGAGGCGGTCGGAACTCTTGTGCTCGCCCTCATGGGCTGGTTACTGGCGCCCGTTGGGCGTAGGGGATGAGGTTCTGGTTCTTCACCAGGTAGGGGTCACAGCGCTCCTGTGCCGATCGTTGCACCACTGAGTCTCCCCTCTCGTGAGCCTCATCCTCGATGAGGACTGGCGTCCTCTGGGTCAGCGGTTGGATCACTGGGTTGCGCATCGATTAGCGGTTACCCATGATGACCGATGCGCGCGGGCGTGCTAACACCTCGCTCATCAGCCCCTGATCCGTCTCTCTTCTCGGATCGACTGGATTCTGGCTGGAGCTAGAGGGGCAGCAGATGGCGGCGAGACGACGTTACCCTCCGGTCGGCGGCGATATCCTCACGCGGGGGCGGGTAGCAATGGAGGTGATCGAGCGTGAATCTGTGCCGGTTAGGTTCCCCGTCGAGGGAAGGAGGAGATAGAACCGGGAGCCGTGAGTTTTTCAAGCGACAGGCGAGTGGGGCGCTTAGGTCGTGCATCGCGAGCAGCGTCTGGTGTGCAAAGCGTACACAAGCGATGCGAGGATCGGGTGAGGCTGGTTATCGTGGGGCCGCCAACGAGCTACGGTGCGATCCGTTGCGCAAGAAAGGCGAGGGATAGAGGGTATCGGTAACTGATGTTCCCATGTTTGCCGTCAAAAAGCTCGAAATGGATGTCGCTGATTCCAATACCCGCAAGTTCATCGACAAAGGCTTGTGCTCCCAGATCCAGATAGTACTCGTCACTCTTGCCAGCGTCGATCCAGATCCCGCGCAGACTTCTCAGAGCGTCGGCGTGGCTACGGACCATTCGAACCGGATCCCATGCTAGCCACCGTTCCCACACTTCGTCAATGATACGTCCGCTTCGGGTGTCAAACGGGAGGATTGGTTTCCCGTTCGCATCGGGAGAGAAGCAAGCCGCCACGCCGTAGAGGCCAAGCAGGGTCATGTCGGCAGGATGCGTAAAGGCGGGTCTAGCACAGAAGTCCTCCCACCATCGTTCTGGTGATCCTCCCCAACTCCGAAGCAGCCGTGCTGCATCGCCAAAGCTGGCTCCGTAGCAGAGTTCATAGAGCGTATCACCCGCATGGGATGCAAGAGCACCAAAACGATCGGGTCGCAACATTGGTGTGATCATCGCCCCAAAGCCGCCACTTGATTTACCTTGAATGGCGCGATGGGCAGGGTCGTCGATGGTGCGGTAGTGGGTATCGACGAAGGACACCACATCGTCACAAAGATAGGTGTGATAGCGACCGGTTCCAATGGAGTCAACGTACTGGGAACCTCCGTACATGGTCCAAGCGTCGACATAGACGACGAGGCAATGGGGCACGTCACCGGTGGCGAAGAGATCGTCAACCATCTTCGGGTAGGTGGGTACAAATGGGCTATGGTTCCACCACATGCTCACTTGGCCGGTGTAACCCTGGATGACATAGATGCTTGGATATCGTCGATCGGGATCTTCGTCGTACCCTGGAGGCGTATAGACCACCAATGGGCGCGCGCTAGGGTCACCCAGTGGATTAGCACGCAGGGCCAATGATTCGATGACATGTTCATTGAGTTTGCCAGCGTCGGCTGGGCGTAACTGGAGATCCATCCCCCTCACGTTAGTGCCTCATGATCACTTTGCTCAGTCGCTGGCGGCGAAGAGGGGTTCTCGGTGCCCGAGTAGATGCCTATTCGCCGCAATGTTGTGTGAGCAGAGCTCTGCTCCGAGAGCTAGCGATAAAGGTCGTCGTCCAAACGTCACCGTCGCCGGACCAAGGGCAGCAGATGTCGGTATCCATCGGCGATGAGCGGTGGCGGGCTTACTGAAGGGGTGCGGCGCTGTCGACGCCGTTGCTCGCTGCTTGGACGGATCAAGAGCGGATCGCGTTAGTCTTCATGCGTGTACGGGCACGAGATTTGTTGAGGGCCAGAATGAGAAGAGTCCAAGGAGTCGTTGGTGACCGAGGGGAGACTGCACCATGATGGCAGATGATTTAGAGGGTGTGCCAGCAGTCGTCAGGCCTGCGGTGCGTATTATCTGTCTTGATAGTCTCGAGCGAGTTCTCCTGTTGCATTGGCGTGACCCCGTCGATGGAAGAACGTTCTGGGAGCCTCCGGGTGGTGGTGTTGAGGAGGGCGAGTCGGAGATCGATGCTGCCCGCCGAGAGATGGCGGAGGAGACTGGCCTACCAACGGATAGTATCGTTGGTCCAGTCGTCCGAGTGCAGCGTAATAGCCTTTGGGCGGGGACGCGACTGGTAGCAGAGGAGCCCTTTTTCGTGGCGCGCGTAGGAGATGCAGCTGTTCAACCAGCCGCGCTCACCGACGAAGAGCAGGCGACCATGCTCGGGTTTCAGTGGTGGTCTGTTGAGGAGCTACGCACGGCCGAGGTCGTCGTGGAGCCGGCCCAGTTGCTTCACTTATTGGCCGAACACGTCGGTGGTGTGTGGGCTCCGGATCATGAGGGCTAGCGTCTCTGACCTTGCCCAGAGTGCTGGCATGGGTGAGTACGAACCGTTATGCCCAGGTAGCCCTGGGGTGTGGCGATGAGGCGCAGCAAATCCGGATAGGTCCGTGTGTTATACCACGCTATCGATCGGTTCTCGAATGTGCGGGCCTGTCGTTGCTGGCACCGCGCACGCGGGCCCTCCCAGATGAACTTGTCGTCAGGACCTTGCTACACTGAGCTCCGTGAGTGAGCTCAATCAGTTTGGCCAACCGGTAGGCGATCGCGTTGATCACTGGATCCCCGCCCGAACTCCGTCAGGGCAGCTCATGGGGGGACGATGGTGTTCTCTGGTGCCACTCGACGCCGAACTGCATAGCCGTGAGCTCTATACGGCGAACGCCGAAGATCTTGATGACCGTCGATGGACCTATCTTCCCTATGGTCCCTTCGCTGACGCTGAGGCGTATCGTGAGTGGGTTACACAGGTCGCCGGTCGTGATGATCCGATGTTTTTTGCTATCGTCGACGGAACCGGACAGGCTGGCGGTGTTGCCGCGTACCAGCGTATCGATCCATTGGCGGGCACCATCGAGGTTGGACACCTGTGTTTTAGCTCACGCTTGCAAGGCACCACGGCCGCTACCGAGGCGATGGTGTTGATGATGCGCACCGCCTTTGACGAGCTCGGGTTTCGTCGCTATGAGTGGAAGTGTGATGAGTTAAACATTCCCTCCCGGAATGCAGCCGAACGTCTCGGCTTCACGTACGAGGGAACTTTTCGTCAGGCGACGGTGGTCAAGGGGCGCAACCGGGACACCTCTTGGTATGCACTGACTGACGACGATTGGCGGATCTTGCGACCGGTTTACGAACAATGGCTCGGTCCGGCAAACTTTGACAAACAGGGGGTTCAACGACAGCCGCTCCGGGGATTGATCAGCGTGGTGCGCGGACGGGGGTGAAGCGGCGAGAGTCATCCGGGATGGTTCGTGGCTGGCCTGTCAATTGGGCCTTGGCCTTGAAGGATGCGCTAGCAAGCAGCTGATCGAGGTGTTGGTGCGCGAGCTTAGCAGGCAGGAAGGCGCGCCCCGTTTCAGTGTCTGGCTTCGTCGACTGTTCGGGTGCGCAGCACGCGTGAGCGCGAAGCGATGAGAGTCGCTCGTCTGGTGAGTCCATCGACACACAAGCGATGTGGAGGTCACTCGATCACGAGGAGCGCTTCCTCCTATGCTGAGCGATTATCCTCAGCTTTGCCAGTTCCGGCTCCTTGGCAGCTTGGCTCCTCACAGGTGTGCACGATGGCGCCGAATGGTTCAGTGGGGTGACAGTGGACGTGTCGCTGCCATGGTGAGAGCGAGGGGTATTGCCCAACGCGGTGTCGCACTCCTGTGACGACCTTGTGGGCCAGAGTGTGCACGCGTGTTGCCTGGCTCGTTTCGCTGGATTGATCTACCGCTGCCACGCACATGGCCAGCGCGTGCGCAGACGATGACGCGGCGTTGAGTCTGGAAGTGTTCACCTTCGCCGGAGTCGGTGGACGGATGGGTGCACATCGAGCCAATTTCGAGCAGGTTGTAGGGCGCGAGAGCCTTGAGGTGTTGATCAAAACCATGGGTCAAGGGCTGAAGGAAGGTGGGTGTCACGGATAGTACCCATCGTATGGATGTCGTTACTGTCGCCTCAATAGTGGTAGCAAAGACGGGGGAGCTAGGACAATAGGCGGTCACCGCAAAGCCTCCTCGGCTGTTTTAGCGCTGCACCTGTGGCTCTGTTCGAGCGAAAGGAGTAAGTGTGTGATCTGGATCGCCGTAGTGTCGGCTGAGATGACTGGTGGTAGGTTGCCGGTTGCCTCTTGTGCTTTATCTGGAAACGCAACGGACGCTCGATGCCCACTAGTAGTCGAGCATTCTGGTCATGGAGCCGCTTGATTTAGTGGCGGACTGGCTCGAAGGAAGTAGTTGGTTCTAGCAAGGATAAGTTGGCGGTAGTTCGCCTACTACGCGATCATTGGTCGGCCGGTGTAACGTTGGTCGATCACCGTACGTTTTACCAGAGGTGGGCACGAGCAATGGCCAGATTTTCTGCCAAGGCACTGACGTACTTTCTGCAACAGTGCAGGTAGGCGATGTGCGGTGAAGGATTATCGTAGCTTTGATGGAGGTAGTTTTGTGCACTCGTGAGTTGTAGGGGGAAGCTTATTTGTGCTTCTGGTGCAGAATAAATGGCTTTGCCCACAAGGGAAGAAATAAATGGTTATAATGAACAACGGAGGCAAAGAACTATGAACCGTCCATTTGGTACAGGAATAATTGTTTTAGGAATCGTATTAGCAGCAGCTGGAGCGATTATGAAGTACGCCGTCACCGCTAGTACGACGGGATTTTCGATCACTGAGGTTGGCCTGATTTTGCTCATCGTTGGAGTCGTTACTTTGATTTTAGGAATTGTGGTGAGTCTGTCAAGCGGGCGCCGTCATACGGTGACCACAGAACAGGTGCAAAACACGCCAGATGGGAGCATGCGATCGGTGGACAGTAAGGACAATCTGGGCTAGGTTTTCCCTTCGGTGTGATCGTAGGGTGCGTACTTTGTCAACGCCTCAGGGGTGAATACCCCTGAGGCGTGATGGCTTTTGACGCGACAGTCTTGCGGATCGAGTAGGCAAAGGTGGCTAGCACTATGACGGGCGGGAAGGAACAGAGCGTGGTAGTTGCGGGCGCCGAGATAGGTTGAGAGGGGTTGAGATCCGTAGCTTCTCGATCTCCAGCAAAGTGAGGCGCGCAGCCGTGTCGACGCATGGGAACCTGCGAACAAGTCTAAGGCTGGGGCAGCTCTTGCGGACCGATTTGGGCATCTTCGTTGAGGTGGACGGTGTATGGCTTCGTCGATTCACTATTTTGTCAGGTGGGAGAGAGAAGAGCTTTCGAACGCAGAGCCCGGCTTGCGCAAGGATTTAGGGATATCCGGTGTTGGGATCAGTTGAGTGGGGAGGGATGTGCGATGGCAACGGTTCGGCGAGGGAACAAGGCGGCAGTGCTGGTAGTCGATGTCCAGGTAGGGGTGATGGATGGTACTTGGGAGTCCCAGCGAGTGGTGGCGAAGGTGGGCCGTGTGGTCGAACGGGCAAGAGCTGCACAGGCGCCGATTCTTTGGGTTCAACACAACAGCGCGGATCTCGTCCTTGGCAGCCCCGAGTGGCAGCTTGTCCCCGGTTTGGTCCCCGCGAGTTCCGAGGTGCTGATCGATAAGAGGTATAACTCTGCATTCGAGGGTACGCAACTTGAGACGGAGTTGTCGAGGATCGGTGCCAGTCGCTTGATTCTCGCTGGCGCAGCGACGAATTGGTGCATTCGGGCGACCGCGTATGGCGCACTTGATCGAGGATATGACGTGACGCTCGTTGAAGATGCTCATACCACCATGACAGAGGTCGACGGGGAGCGCAGGATTGAGGCGGCGGATATTGTCCAAGATCTCAATAACACCATGATGTGGCTGGAGTACCCGGATCGGGTGAACTCGATCGCAGTCGCTGAAGAGGTCGTGTTCTAACCATCACCTATCGTGCCGATAGCGATGCCCCAGAGCGCACTGCCTCGTTCAGATGTCAGCGGAGGCACGGCGACCAGGTGGTACTGCTGGGCGAGGGAGGCGTTCGTGGATCCATGCAACCGGTGGAGGCAGACCAAAATGGCCTCGCACGATGGCCTCGCACGATGGCATTGAGATCGAGCTGCTCTCGCCACGAAAAAGGACCCGCCTAGACCCAATACCACTTAGTTAAGGTCCATGTGTGCTAAGCTCGGTCCATGCCAAGAGTCGGTCAGGTCAAAGTGTCAGATGGCGAACGTCTTACGGATCGGATTGCAATCGGGGTATTGACCTCGACGTT
>JAKAQR010000120.1 GCA_021819725.1 Actinomycetes bacterium | reverse complement strand
TGCGTTGTCCGTATAGTCACACGATAGGCAGTGGAAGATAGCTTGACTCTCGCGATTCTTCTTGTGTTGAGGTAGATCGCGATGACAATGCTTCGTTCAATATCCGTGACTGGTCAGATATCAGTTGTGGTCTCGTTGAGTCCACTGCCCTGTTCGTTCCCGGGCCACTTGTTGGTACAGGCGACAGTTCAGATGATGGGTTGACTCATCACCTGGAGAGAGCAGATAAGTCCAGTGCCTGTGCTGGCACCGCTTGGAGAGGCAAGAACAAATCTATCGCAGCTAAAGCGCTATGCGCGATAGAGGAGAACCCCGCAAGGGGACGCGAGTGACATGCGCACGAAAAGTCACTCGGGAGCAATGGAAAAAGTGCATGCCTCGTGATGCGGTTTTGGCGAGAAGCCGCCTATGCCTTGTCGCCTGCGTCCCTCGCATCATAAGTGGACGACCCCCACAATCCCCACCACCATTGCGCGGCCCTCAACGCATCCCTATTCTGAATGCACCCGGACTCGAGAGCGGGTGACGGGAATCGAACCCGCATGGCCAGCTTGGAAGGCTGGAACTCTACCATTGAGCTACACCCGCATAAGGACACACCGTCCCGTCGGGAAGGCGGGATTTGAACCCGCGGCCCCCTGCTCCCAAAGCAGGTGCGCTACCAAGCTGCGCCACTTCCCGCAAACGCAGAGTTTAGCTGTTCATTCGCCAATTGCCTCTAGGTTCGAACGCCGACGATAACGAAGCCAGAGGAAGCCAACAATCGCGAGCGCGAGTGCGATGCCCAGAACGTAGCCCAGGTCCTGAATGATCTTCACGATAACCGTATAATTCGCTCCGAGCCAGTAACCCGCCAACGTCAGGAGCGCCACGAACGGAATGCTACCGAGCAAGGTATACAACGAGAATTTCCCAATCGGCATCTCGGCCACCCCAGCTGGCAGGCTGATCACCGATCGGACGACCGGCAACAGTCTCGAGATAATAACCGCTGCCTCACCGTGGCGCTGGAACCAATGCTCGGCGCGGTCCAGGTCCTTAGGTTTGACCAGGACAAACCTTCCAAAGCGTTCCACGAACGCCCGGCCCCCGGTGCGACCGATAGCCCATAGCAGAACACTTCCAAGCAGGTTGCCGACGATGCCAACAACGATCGCGCCCAGAAGGCTCAGCTTGCCAGACGCCGCCAACACCCCCGCGAGCGTCATGACCAATTCGGAGGGTATCGGTATGAGTGCCGATTCAAGCGTCATGAGGACGAAAATCGCAAGCAATCCGTAACTCACAACGTACGTGTCGACAAAGGAGTTCATCCGCCCAATCGTAGCTCATCACTCAAAGGATTACACCAGCACTCAGAAATTCTTACCGATGTCTTATACCGTCTCCCAGCCAGTTAGGGCCAGTTTTCATCACCATGGCCAAGCCCAAGGGTCACGCTCACCCAGGCCGAACGACGAACAACGGTGCTAGCCTGGAGGAATGGAGCTGCCACTGCCTTGCTCGTTGACACCAACCAAGGTTACTGCCTTCAAGGACTGTGCGTATGCGTTCCGCCTGTCAGTCATCGACAAGGTGCCCCAACCCTTATCGATCTGGACCGTTAAGGGAGTCATTGCTCACCGTGCGCTTGAACGCTTCTACTTCGATCTACCGGCACACGAACGCACACCCAACCGAGCCAGGGTCATCGTTAGCGATGAGTTCGCTCGCAGCGTCCAGACCGGCTATGCAGCCTCGTTCCTCACGGAGCTGGCCGAGCCTGCTCTGATGCGACTCAATCAAGAGGTTGAGCAGCTCGTACTCAACCTCTTCACGTTGGAAGATCCAACGAGCACCAACGTGTTGGGCACCGAGCTGATGCTGGAAGCTCCGATCGGTGATGTATTGGCGCGTGGCGTGATCGATCGTCTGGACCGAGATGCCAATGGCGACCTCATCGTGGTCGACTACAAGACCGGTCGTCCCCCATCGCACACCCACGAACAGGATAAGTTAACCGGCGTTCTCTTCTATGCACTCCTCGTCGAGCGCGTGCTCGGCGTAAGACCCAAGCGTGTCAAGCTCATGTATCTACGAGATCGCATGGTGATCGAATCAGAGGCGACACGCCAGCGCTTGCACGCGGTCGAAGGTAAGACAGCCGCGATTTGGTCGGCTGTTCGCATGGCCTGCGAGACCGGCAACTTCCGTCCAAGGCCCTCAAGGCTGTGTCGCTTTTGTGCCTACCAGTGCCAGTGTCCATCCTTCCCCAGCAGCAGTGCAACGCCGGTATCGAGAGGTATGGCGCCAGCTTGAGCCAACTCGAACGCTTCGATACTGCCGTCGACCGCGCCTTCGAGCCCCTACGACGGCGCCGGCGGTGGAATCAGCTGTTCTACTCGCTCTCGGCGCTCGCTGATCATTCACTGATTTGGGAGCTGCTTGCGGCCCTGCTCGCGCTGACTCCGTCTCGGCGATCACGAGCATTGCGGGCAGCCATATCGCTCGGCATCGAATCCATCCTCGTCAATGTGATCGTGAAGTCCCTCTTCTCGCGAGGACGTCCCATCGACAAGTCCTACCAACATCCTCATCATCTCCGCTATCCTCGCACGTCAAGCTTTCCAAGTGGTCACGCGACCGCAGCGTTCGCAGCAGCGACTTTGCTACCCGGCCGTGCATTGGGTCGCTGCGTGCTCTATCCGCTCGCGACCCTCGTCGCACTATCGCGCATTCATGTCCGCATCCACCACGCTTCGGATGTGCTCGGCGGCGCACTCATTGGCCTCGGATTCGCGGGCTTGGTACGCCAGCTTTGGCCCATCTCCACCTCCAGCGATCCCTGCAAAGGAACCTCTGGTCATCATTCTTTTTTGAATAGGCGCCAAGAGCCAGTAGACTGCTTGTAAAAGCAACCACAAAGAGAGGCTAGCATGCAGTTCGCAATCAACTGGGACTACCGGTGCCCATTCGCTCGAAATATGCACGAGCACCTCATCACCGCCATCGAAGATGGAGCCGACTACGAGGTAGACTTCGTACCCTTCTCGCTCAATCAGGTCCACATCGAGGAGGGACAGCCGGACGTCTGGTCAGACCCCGCTCGCTATGACGAACTCCTCGCGGTCATGACAGGAATGACCGTCCAACGATTCTTCCCAGACAGGTTCAACGGCATTCACCTGGCGCTGTTCGCAGCTCGCCATGACCGCGCGCTCGATATTAGCGACTGGTCCGTCCTTGCGTCAATTCTTGAGAGTCATGGGGTCACGCCTGAGAAAGTACGCCAACTCATCGAATCCGAAGGAATTCTGACAGAATTCAAGCGACTCCACCTTGCCTCGGTCGAAAAGTATCACCTCTTTGGAGTGCCCACCTTTATCGTCAACCAGGAGGCAGCATTTGTCCGCGTAATGCACCGACCCGATGGCGACGCAAAAGTAGCTCGTGCCACTATCGATCGGGTACTCGACACGATGGTGAACTATCCAGAGTTCAACGAGTTCAAGTACACCTCGATTCCACGCTAGGCGACTTCCACCCGCAGGGACGAAGCTTCTCGGGTCGTGTGGGCGGCCTTAGATGATTGACGTTTGCTAGGGTCAAGAATACAACCCTGCCGGTTTCCCATACGGTTTTACTCCTAACCCGTGGATCCCAGGGTAGGTTCGTAGCTGCATTAGCGCGGTAGCCCTGAGGACCCGAGCCGGTCGCTTTGCTGGCTATGACTTGTAG
>JAKAQR010000119.1 GCA_021819725.1 Actinomycetes bacterium | reverse complement strand
CGCACTCTCGCAACTACGCGAAGACCTGGTTCCACTAACCGCTTGACCGCTCTCGTTGGTTGGGTCGCTGCGAGGTGCCCACAACTCGGTAAGAGTCGGTGGCGGACGAGGGGCATTTGGTTGGGCTGAGCGGCTTCGTGTTGGTCGGTGGTTGTCCGGGCGACTAGCGTGCTCTGGGTGCGGCTGTGCGATCGCATCGGTGCTGGCGCCTGCTTGAGCCGTGGCCTGAGCGAGGCTGAATGTCGGGCGGTGGACGGCTGCTAGCGCACCCGATGCGGGTGTCGGGAATCGAAGGGAGCTTGACAGGATGCATCTGAGTGCTTTGCGGACATGGCCCGAATTCCTGGTCGTTATCGTTGTGGTGCTCATCGGAGTTCGGCTGGTTTTCAAGCTGGCCATCACCATCTTGTTGCTCATCATGGTGATCGCAGCGGGCCTCTGGGCGCTCGGAGCGTTGGCGATCCATTAGTGCACTTCAACGGGTCGGGATGATCCTCGATCTTGGGATGTCGCCCTCGTGGGCATCGCTTAGCGGTAGTAGCGAAACAGAATCTCTGCGGCCATCGATGGTTTGGTGGCTCCTTCAACCTCGATCGTGACGTTCACCTGCACCTGGACGCCGCCCGCGATGTCGGTTACATCGGCAAGGGTGGCACCGAGGCGGATACGAGATCCAACGGGCACTGGAGCGGGGAAACGGACGCGGTTGGTGCCGTAGTTGACCCCCATGGTGACGCCTTCGACCGGCAAGAGCTCCGGCAACATGGCGGAGACGAGCGAGAGTGTCAAGAAGCCATGAGCGATCGTAGTCCCGAACGGTCCCTGCTTTGCTGCCTCTGGGTCGACGTGGATCCATTGATGATCATCGGTCGCGTCTGCGAAGGTGTTGATCTGGTCCTGGGTAATGGTGCGGTAACTCGTATAGCCGAGATCGGTGCCAACGAGCTCCTTGAGCCCGTCGATGCCTTGAATTGTTCTTGCCATGGGCCAAGCGTAGCACCGTCTCAGGGGTAACTCCACGCAGGCCCTACACTGGTTGGGAAGCATTGACACAGGCGAGGGAGGGCTCGAAGCGGTTGACTGACCTATTGCATCAGTATTTGAAGGCGCTCCCAGCGTTGCTCATCGCGCTGGTCCTTGGCATCGGCATTGCCTTTGTAATTTTCCGGGTGACTCGTTGGATCAATGCCCACCATCCGAACTCGGTCCGCACGGCAGCGTTGCGGAGGTTGCGCGGTCCGATCAGGTCGCTTGTTCCGCTGCTCTTGATGTTGGCCTCCTTGCACTACGTCAAGATTTCGGTCCCCGCGGAGGTCGATATTCGCCACGCGATTTCGATCCTGCTCGTGGGGGCGGCCGCCTGGGGGTTGGCTCGCCTTGTCGAGGCGATCGAAGATGCCGTGCTCTACTACTACCACATCGACGCGGCAGACAACTTGAAGGCACGCCGGCTCCAGACACAGATTCGCGTCTTCCGACGCATTGTCGTCGTGGTCATCGGTTTGATCGCGGTCGCGGTCGTCTTGTTCTCATTCCCCTCGGTACGCTTGGCCGGGGCCGGCGTACTCGCCTCTGCGGGCATCATCTCGATCATCGCCGGCATCGCGTCAAAACCAGTGGCCTCCAACGTCATCGCCGGCATCCAGATCGCGCTCTCGCAGCCGATTCGACTTGACGATGTGGTGGTAATCCAGGGACACTGGGGGCGTATCGAGGAGATCTCCTTGACCTACGTGGTGGTCAGGATATGGGATATGCGACGTTTGGTGTTGCCGATCTCCTACTTCATCACCAATCCGTTCGAGAACTGGACCAAGACGACGGCGGACATCCTCGGTATCGTCCATATTGAGGTTGACTACACTGCGCCGGTGGCCGCCATTCGCGAGCAGTTTCTCGCCATCGTCGCCTCGTCGCCGGACTGGGATGGCAACGTCGCTCGCTGTCAGGTCACTCAGCTGGGTGTCTCGACGATGCAGCTGCGATTTGTGATGAGTTCTCCAGACAGCTCGCGCTCGTGGAACCTCGAGTGTGAACTGCGCGAGAAGTTGATCTCATACCTGCAGCAGCGTTTTCCCGAGACGTTGCCGCGGGTAAGGGCTGAGATGGTACCGAGCTCGTTGACGAACCAGTCGGACGGCGCGTCATCGTCGCCGGTGCCGCCGATCGTCGACCCCAGTGCCTCCCAGCTGTTCAACCCACCGACCTTCCCATCGAGCGCGACGAGCGGCGGAAAGGTTCGGCACCGCTAGCGATAAGACCGAGGCGCCTTGGTCTTGACCAACCGGGGCGTAAGCCTCGTCCGTAAGGGCGAGGAGGATGTCACCCACGACTACTTCGTCCATTCCCACTAGACTGGGCCGGTGGTTTTGGGTAAGGATAGCCGAGGGCGAGTGTGTTAGCTGTGGTACTTGGGTTCGTCGTCGCTCATATTCCGAGGGACATTCTCGAGGGCATGTTCGTCGTGGCAATTGGGGGGATGGTGGCCTCGATCATTCGTAAGGTCGCACATGGGGAGATGCGGGCCTACGTTTGTCCACAGTGTGAACGCCCAACCTCGCGTGCCTACCCCAAGTGTCGGCACTGTGGGACGCTGTTGGCCCCATCGGGGCCGTCGCGGAATCGTTCGTCGTGTTGATTGGTTGACCCTTCGAGATGATGTCAAGCGATAGCGTATTGCCCAGTGAGGGTGCCAAGCAGCCCTATGTCCGTGAGATGTTCGACAGGATTGCCGGCACCTACGACCTCGTGAATCGCCTTATGACGTTTGGTCTCGATCAGGGCTGGCGATCCCGGTTGGTGCGAGAGATGCAGGTCGATCGTGACGGACTGGTGCTTGACCTCGCCTGTGGGACCGGCGACTTTCTCAAGGCGTGGGCGAAGCAGGGTATACGTGCGTACGGCCTTGATTTGTCGTTGCAGATGCTGATGAGGGCACGCCCAATAACGGGGGTCGTGCAGGGGGTGGGTGAGGCACTGCCATTCCTCGACGCAACGTTTGACGCCGTGAGCTCAGGCTTTGCGGTGCGCAACTTTGCCGATTTTGCGATCGTTCTGCATGAGGTGGCGCGTGTCCTCAAGCCTGGCGGCGTGGTTGGCATCCTTGAGGTGGCGACCCCGAAGAGCCGTCTTGTCCGTGAGTTGCACGGCCTTTACTTTGGGTCGGTCGTCCCACTGATTGGGGGACTAGTCTCCTCTGATCGGAGTGCGTACCGCTATCTGCCACAGTCAGTCGCCTATCTCCCATCGGATCAGCGCTTCGAGGAGCTCTTTGCCCAAGCGGGATTCTCGCAGCTCAGGCGTTGGGTTCTCGGTCTGGGTGCGGCCCAACTTTTTATTGCAAGACGAGGAGCAGCGTGAGATTTCTTGCTGGACTTTCGATAGCCGGTTCCTTCGAGGCAGGCCGGCTCTTTGGCCTGATCACGAGCCTGGATATGCGGCGGATTCCATTCCAATTGGTCGAGGCGGCAGGCAGCGTGTATCTCGGTGTCGGTCAGGCACGAGCGTGCGTGGCTGGCGAAGCCGACCGCCCGGCTGGCCCCTGCTTTCTCTCGAGTGGCTTTCTAGTTGCCGACTCGTTCCAATCGAGGACCTACCCGGTGGTGTTGGTGGCGGGGCGTGATCGCCTCGTGGTTGACGTCTACGAGGCTCATCCGGGGGCGGCCAAGGACCTTGGTATCCTCCAGCTGGCCAACGAGGTAGCGGCAATTCGCACCGGTGCCCAGCTCGGTGGGGAGCGCCACCACGACGCTGACACGACGGCGGCTC
>JAKAQR010000118.1 GCA_021819725.1 Actinomycetes bacterium | reverse complement strand
CTCGGTGCGTTGTCGCGTGTTGTTGAGCCAAGATGTTGGAGCCAGTTGTCCGTCTGGTGGCGATCGCGTGTCAATTGACGCTATCGCTCGGGCGTTCCAGCTTCCTCCGCGTTGTTGTGCCCGCTACGGGGCTCGGCGCCCTCGGACCTTTCGTTGGGCGGCGACGTATCCAGTTGAGAGAGCCAACGCCACGCGACACAAGGGAGAGCTGCTGGACTTTTCAACACAAGATGCAGGTCTCCTGCGTGACTCGTACTGTTCGGGCGACTGTATGCGTGAACCCAGCACCAGCGTTGCTCCTAGTCTTGGGCGGCGACCATGGCGGTCGTCGCATTGGCGGGAGAGTCAAGGATTGGGTGTGGGTTCGATCGCGAGCGCGGATTTCGTCAGAGCAATCGACAAAGGCGAGCGAACATGATGTTGATGGGAGCCCAAGCCGTGGTGTGCCAGGGGATCGGTGGCGCGGGTAAGGTATCTCCGTGAACGAGACATCATTGGGTGGCGTGAGGACGGTTGCACAGCTGCGGGAGTTGGCCTACGACAGCGGATTCGAGGTAGTGGATGCGTCGGTTGGTTCCCCAGTCGATCCACCTCCGGCGGTAGTGCCGCACCTACTGGCTTCGTCGGGAGTCGAGCGACACTATCCGCGTTCGGATGGGTCACCCGGCTTCAAGGATGCGGCGTTGGCGTGGTTGTTGCGCTCGGCGGGAGTTGCCCTCGACGTTGCTCAGGTGGGTGCTACGATCGGCTCCAAGGAGTTCATCACGACTTTGCCGGCGATCCTTGCACGCCAACGCCAGGATCGCGACGTCGTGCTGGTACCCTCAATCGCCTATCCCAGTTACGCGGTGGGTGCACGATGGGCCGGTCTCGAGGTCTATCCGATGCCACTAGGAGCTGACGGTGGTCCGGACTTCGGTGCAATTCCTGAAGAGGTAGCGGTGCGGGCCCTTCTTGCGTGGGTGAATTCGCCGAACAACCCCACCGGTGCGATCTATGACCTTGCAGGCGCGTCGCGGTTCGGCGAGCGCCACGGCGTGATCATAGCATCCGACGAATGCTATCGGGATTTTGGTTGGAGTGGCCAGCCTGGTTCCTTGCTCGAATTTGGTACGGCTTCGCACATCGGCGTCTTTTCGCTCTCGAAGCGCTCCAATCTGGCCGGCCTTCGTATTGGCATCTACGCCGGTGACACAGACCTTATCCGGGAAATTGCACAGACGCGCCGCGAACTTGGTCTGATGCCTCCTGGGCCGGTACAAGCAGTCGCTGCTCGGATCTTCGAAGATGAGGAGCATGTACTCGAACAACGTCGTCGGTATCTTGAGCGACTCGAGCTGCTGGCGGGTTGGATGTCCCGGCTGCTCGACACACCGGTATCGCCTCCTCAGGGTGGTATTTATCTCTGGGTGCCGGCGACGGCCGAGTTCAACCATGATGGAACAGCACTGGCGAGGATGCTGGCGAGCAAGATTGGTCTGGTAGTTGCACCTGGGGAAAACTATGGCGATCCAAGGTTCGTGCGCATTGCAGCGACGATCTCGTCGGGACAGATGGAGGCACTTGCGCCTCGGATGGGTTCGGCCGGGTAGGTTAGACCGGTATGGTCAATCCTGCTGAGATCGAAGCGCTCTACGAGCGACGCACCTCCCTATCGCCCGACGATGTAAACGCCCGATCACTGGTCTTCGAGGTGCTCACCGAACTGGACCAGGGTTCGCTACGTGTCGCCGAGGTTGACGTGGCCTCTGATACGGTGGTCGTTCGTGATTGGATCAAGAAGGCGATCCTTCTCTCCTTTCGTCTGCGAGGACTCGCGACTCACACGGTTGGCCCATTCGAGTTCGTCGACCGGCTTCCCTTGAAGCATGACTACGCGCGTGCGGGTGTTCGGGTGGTGCCCGGCGGCTCAGCTCGCTTTGGGTCCTACCTCGGGCCAGGGGTTACGCTGATGCCAAGCTATGTCAACATCGGTGCCTGGGTCGGCGCCGAGACGATGGTCGACACCTGGGTTACCGTCGGGTCGTGCGCGCAGGTTGGCGAGCGGGTGCACCTCTCAGGAGGGGTAGGCATTGGAGGTGTCCTCGAGCCGCCGCAGGCGGTGCCGGTGGTGATCGGAGATGACGCGTTTGTGGGGTCGCGAGCGATGGTGGTCGAAGGTGCTCGTGTGGGGGAGGGAGCCGTTGTCGGCGCGGGCACCATCGTTACCCCCACGATCCCGATCTTTGACCTGGCGACAGGGGAGGAGCTCCCTCGCGGCATGATACCTGCGTGGTCCGTTGCTGTCAGTGGAACGAGGCAGCGTGAGACTCCGGGTGGCACCTTCGGGATGAGTTGCATTCTGATCATCTCACGACTCGAACCCGGACGTCGGCACGAGAAGACCGAACTCAACGCGATTCTTAGGGACCACGGCGCGGGCCTGTGAGTAGGGTAGCGGGCTATGCTCGCGAGCTTCTCGCCATACCGTCGATGTCGGGAGATGAACGGGCGATTGCGGACTTTGTCCAGGCCAGGCTTTCACAAAAGCACGGTTGGGGCGTCGAACGGATCGAGGATACGTTGATTGCAACCTGGCCAGGTGGTGGGTCAGGTAGCGGGCGACGGATCCTTCTCTGCGGACACCTTGACACGGTCCCTGGCGAGGAGGGATATCAAGAGGATGAGGACTATCTCTACGGCCTTGGTGCCTGCGACATGAAGGGTGGGCTCGCGGTCATGCTGGCACTCGCCGATGAACAGCTAATGGACGCTACCACCTTGGTCTTCTATCCCTGTGAAGAGGTTGCCTTTGAACGCAATGGTCTGCATCGACTCGGATCTCGTGAGGCGTTGCTGGCCGATCACGATGTGGCGGTGTTGCTCGAGCCGACCGATGGGGCTGTCGAGCTCGGCTGCCAAGGAACCCTGCGCGTTCGCCTTGATCTGCATGGGCGTCGGGCACACACCTCGCGACCTTGGATGGGCGTCAATGCCATCGAACGTCTTGGCACGGTACTCGCTCGGGTCAACGACTTCGACCGTCGCAGCCCGGAGTTAGGGGCGGTCGTTTTTCGAGAGTCGTTGTCGCCCGTACGAGTCGAGAGCTTTGTCGCGAACAATGTAGTTCCGGACAAAGCGGCGCTATGGCTGAACTATCGATTTGCCCCTGACCTCACGATCGCCCAGGCGAAGGACCGTCTCGTCGCTTGGATTGCACCTGAGCTGACCGATGATGACACGATTACCCTGGAAGACGCTGCTAGTGCTGGCACTCCGAACCCTGAAGGCTTTGAGGCCCTGATCAGGCGGGCGGGCAGCGTGCGTGCCAAGCTCGGCTGGACAGATGTGAGTTTTCTGTCGGGGCTGGGTGTCCCCTCGGTGAACTTCGGTCCTGGAGACCCGCTCTTGGCTCATAGCGGTCACGAGCGTGTGGCAAAGTCGGCGTTGGTAGCGTCACTTGCAGCGCTCTCGTCGTGGATAGGCATCGATCGAGAGAGTAGGACAACCTGAGGGACTGGTCCCCGAGGTCACTCGCTGCTACAGGCATGGTAGGACGCGAATGGGTGTCGGATCTGAGTCATTCGGATACAAAGATCTGGACGGGACCCACGAGCCGGAGGTGGTTAGCCGCGACGGAGGCATGGTCGCGAAGCCGTTTCGCCCGTGGCTAAGCGGCCTTCACCGCCGCAACGAGCTTGGTGAGAGAGTCTTTCGCGTCACCAAAGAGCATGATCGTCTTGGCGTCATACATGAGGGGGTTGTCGATGCCGGCAAAGCCAGGACGCATGGAGCG
>JAKAQR010000117.1 GCA_021819725.1 Actinomycetes bacterium | reverse complement strand
TACGCGATGAGTCGGAACTGGCATCTTGCCTGCCCTATACCACCAATATGTCGTCTGCGGGTGTATATCTTGAGACAGCGCCAACTCGCGTAAGGTCACCAGTGTCTGATATAGTACATATGTTCGTTAACTGTTGTAACCCCTAGCGGTGGATACTGGCGCGCACGCGTTCGCTACGGATGGCGCAAGTGCCAATTGCGTTATGCTATTCTGAGTTGCATGATTGCTCGCTTGCTGGTGTCGGCATTGATCGTGGCAACCGGCGCAGTGACGCTGGCGGCCTGTGGTACAGGCGGCGCTCGCTCTGCGACGCATCAGACGGCTGATGTTGCCTATGCGGGTTCGTTGCAGTTGTTGAACGAACACACGATTGGTCCGGCTTTCGCCAAGGCTACGGGTTATGGCTACCTCGGGCGAGGTGCGGGCTCATTCGGATTGTCCAAGGAGATCGCCGCCGGAGAGATCGCACCCAACGTCTTTGAGAGTATCGGATCAGCTCCGATCACCGAACTTGAACCTGCACGGACTAGTTGGTATGTATCGTTTGCCGCATCGCCGATTGTGGTGGCCTATAATCCCCATACTGCGTATGCACCAACACTGAAGCTGATTAGTGAGGGGAAACTTCCACTCACGAGGCTCTTTAGTCTTCTTGATACCAAAGGTTTTCTGTTGGGTCGGACTAACCCAAATACCGATCCTCAGGGTCAGGCGTTCTGCGAGATGATTGACTTGGCGATCCGACGCTATCACCTCCCTCGGAGCCTGTTTACGAAGATCCTCGGTCCGCTCGACAACCCTTCGCAGGTATTCTCGGAGACCTCGCTCGAAGCCAGACTCAGCGCCGGACAGCTGGATGCGGCGAGCGCCTTTGAATCCCAGGCCATTGAACTACATCTGCCCTACGTCGCGCTGCCGCCAGCCATCAATTTTGGAGATCCGAATCTGGCGAGGACGTACGCTACCGCGAAGTTGACCTTGGCCAAGGGGTCGGTAGTGCACGGCGTTCCATTGCTTGTCGACGCCACCGTGATTGGCCACACCGATACACTCGCGGCCGATGCATTTGTTCGATACCAATTAAACGGGCCGGGTAAGCAAGCCTTTATTCGCGCGGGCTATACGTCGTTTCCGCCGATTTTTGTCGGGACCGGTGTCCCAAAGTCAGTCAGAGATGCTCGTTGAACGAGGTATGACACTACGACGGCGGCCGGTGGCGGCATGGTTCGCCACCGTCTCGGTCGTAGCGATGTGGGTCATACTGGTTGGTCCTCTCATCACTCTCGCTGTGAAGATCTCTCCAGCGCAACTACTAAGTGCATTGAGTCAACCAGGTGCGTTTGACCCCCTTGGCGTATCTGTTGTATCGGCGGCCGTCGCCCTGTGTTTTCTGGTTGTCATTGGGACACCCCTCGGCTATGTGCTCGCACGATCTCGGCGGCGCGGGGTTCGCTGGCTCGAGGCCGGCATGCTCTTGATGTTGTTGATGCCACCCCTGGTGATAGGACTACTTCTCATCTTTATGCTCGGACCTTTGACTCCGCTTGGTGAGGTACTGTCAAGGATACATCTCTCGGCGACGAACACATTCTTTGCCCTGGTGGTAGCCGAGGTCTACGAGGCTGCCCCATACTACGTGCTTGGGGCACAGTCAACCTTTTCAGGCATTGATCAAGGTCTGCTCGATCAGGCGTCGCTCTTGGGTGATACACCACGGCAGCGTTTCTTTCGGGTGTCGCTTCCGCTCTCGCGACCTGGACTGTCATCCAGCCTCGCAATCGCATGGGCCCGCGCCATTGGCGCCTTCGGAGCTGTTATCATTATCGCGTACCATCCGTATGGACTTCCCATGCAGGTATGGACGACGCTCAACGAAGTAGGGTTAGCACGAGCGCTACCCTATGCTTTGATGCTCCTGGTCGTCTCACTCCCACTCCCCCTATTCGTCTATGCCTGGAGTCGACGTGCTCGAGGCTGAGTTCTGGCTCGAGCGCAACGCGAGTCGGGTCGAACTCTCGTTTGCGGTACAGCCCGGACGACGACTCGGAGTCTTTGGGCCCTCTGGAGCGGGCAAGAGTACAGCTCTCGAGGTCGTTGCTGGACTGGTGCTGCCGGTTCACGGCACCGTTACTCTTGGCGATGTGGTGTTGACCAGGGTGGGTGAGGGCGCTCGACCTGTGTTCGTGCCACCCAACGAACGACGGGTCGGCCTCATTGGACAACGTCCGATGCTCTTCCCGCACCTTAGCGTTCGCGACAACCTCATGTATGCCAGAGATGCGACGTTCGCTACGGTAGTCTCGCCGTTGATTGACCGATTGGAGTTGGGCTCGGTTCTCGATGCTCGTCCGCGCCAGCTCTCAGGTGGCCAGGCTCAGCGTGTGTCGATTGCGCGCACGCTCGCGCGAAGGAACCGTGCCTTGTTGCTCGACGAACCATTCCAAGGGCTTGATGACCGCCTCCGTCGTGAGCTTCTTGATCTCCTGGATGATCTGCTCGGTTCCTTGGCGATCCCAATGGTGATCGTTGCCCACGAACTCGAACTGGTCGCTCAGTTTGCGGATGACATGCTCGTCGTTGACAATGGCAGGATCGTCGGCGCTGGAGAGGTCCGGACCCTGCTAAAGGAACCTCCGACTGTCGCAGCGGCCAAGCTGTTGGGATATACGAACTTCGTCCCTGTTGACCCAGTGCGAACAATTGGGGTTCGGCCTGATCGGATCGTCGCCGAGGCACTCCCTTTGCAGGGTTGTGTACTCCCGGTTGCAATACAGGCGATGCGCGATATTGGGGCCGGGGTCAGGTTTCGACTTCGAATCGGAGATCAACGGCTCACGGTTACTTTGCCCGATGATCGTCTGGCGCAGCGTTCGGAACCACAGGTGACCGTTCTTGATCCTCCGATCTTCAACAGCGATGGCGCGCTATCTGGCCTCTGGTCGAGCGCTGCAATTGCCAATGGGTCGGAACCGCAAAGATGACCAAAGACAAGAGGCTGCGGGTTAATATAAATGTGCAAACACCAGTAAGTATTGGTAGTACGCTGACGTGTCAACGCTTGTTCCGATCGGAGTTGCTGCCCGCGAGATGGGAGTGCACGCTGACACCCTGCGCCGGTGGGAACACGAGGGAAAGATCCAGCCGGCTGAGCATACCCCCGGCGGAAGACGCCGTTATGACCTTGTTAAGCTGCGAAATCTCGCTCAGCACAAGGCTCCCCCTTCGAGAGCCGCGATTGCGTACGCGTGGGTATCTACCGACGGAGGAAGGGACGCTCTCATCCGCCAGGTGGCCCTACTGCGCCGCTCAAGGCTGGGCGTACCAAGTCATCACCGACGTTGGCTCGGGACTAAATTATCACCAACGTGGGCTCAAGCAACTCATCTCGCAGATCTGTTTAGGTGAGATCGCTCGACTCGTGCTGACCCACACGGATCGACTGCTTCGTCTTGGGTCGGAACTCGTTTTTAGCATGTGTGATCATTTCGGAGTTGAAGTCGTGATCATCAACGCTAGAGAGGACTCCACCATCGAGGAAGAGCTGGCAGGCGATGTCATTGAGATCGTGACCGTCTTTTCGGCTCGGCTCTATGGATC
Source organism: Actinomycetes bacterium (assembly GCA_021819725.1). The sequence continues at coordinate 269 of JAKAQR010000117.1, read as the reverse complement.
GAGGAGCCCCAGAAACCGAAGGATTATGGAACAACTTCGAGAGGTTGGCTCATGAAGCAGTACCAAAAGGCTCACTCTGGGATTCTGACGGTGAGGCGTACGATTCGTATGGAATTTTTTCATATCTCCATATCAGTCAAGACTGTCAGACCCTCGACCAGTGATTTGGACGTGAGCAATATCGTCGTGCCTATCAAGATCCAAACGGATCGCAAGACAACAGACGATTTGGGCGCGACCCTGCGGGCTTGCAACGCTGCCGCTAACTA
>JAKAQR010000116.1 GCA_021819725.1 Actinomycetes bacterium | reverse complement strand
GCTCGGCCTCAACCCAACCACGCTATCGGACGGCCTCATGGCCGAGGTGCGCGAGGTAGCCGGCAAGTACGCCTTTCGGGTAGACGACTCAAAGATCCTGGCCCGCTCGCTCTGGCGCAAGGATATGCGCCCACAGGCGTAGACCTGCCGGGCCAGTCTCGCGTCAGCGCTCGATCGGGTGCGAAGATCCCTCGGGGTTCAGATGTGTGGGAACTCGCAGCTGGCACCTCAGGCGACGGTGCAGTGGATCGCTGACTCGGCCTCGCTCACGAGCAGCTCGGCAGCACTTCGGATCCGATCACCGCAGGCGATGATGGACTCACGTGCGCGTTGTGGACCCCCCGCCCACTGCAGAATGTAGCTAAAGGTGTAATCACCAGTCTCGATTCCAAAGTGGGCGCAGACGAGATAGGCGACCGACTCTGCCTCGAACTCAGCGACCGGACGCGGGACCCCGGTCACCCCGTGGAGGATCACATGTCCCAACTCGTGAGCCAGGGTCTTGGCCCGATGGCGAGCAGAAAGGACATCTGAGACAACGATCGTGCGATCGGTGTGCGAACAAAGCCCGTTGACCCCGTCCGGGAGCTCTCCAAGGTCGGTGAAGAACAGGTGGGTACTCGCAACCTCGACCAGTGCTCCAAAGAGTCCGGCCGGATCGTCACCCTCCAACAGCTGTGGTGTGACGGGCAGCTCAGCACCGTAGGTCTGGCTGATATCAAACACGGGTACCGTGCGGTACTTGACGGAGCCGTCTTGGCGCTCGCTCGGAGCCACAATTCGGATGGCACGGGATCCTTTGATAACCTGTCGGTTCAGCGACTGCCAGGTTCGGTACCCTGCCACACGGGTGGCCTCGGGACACTGTTGAGCAATCAGCAGCGTGTTGCGAGCACTATAGGTGCGAAATCGAGATTGGACCTTGAGGTATCGCTCCCACTCGCCTTCGAGGGCGAGCGAACGCAGCGCATCTTCAAGCAGCGTGACGGTTATGGACATTACTCATCCTCCTAAGACCGAATTCGAGGTCCAGAGGACGAGGACGCAACGTGCGTCGTTGGCCCTTTTAAACACTGGCTCGGACAATCAGCGCTAGCACAAGTGCAAAGGGTCACTCGGCCGTTGCCTGGAATGAGACGTCGTGCAAAATCGTTAAGGTAGTCGCAACGCCACTATGGGGAAGGTACCCACATTGACAGCTCGTATTGCACTCATGGGCTCAGGTGAGACTGCGCCAGCGATGGTAAAGGTTCATCGATCCCTCCTCAACTCCCTCGAAGGAGAGCCTCGACCGGTGCTCATCGATACCACCTACGGATTTCAAGAGAACGCCGATGAGTTGACGGAAAAAGCGCAGACCTTCTTCGCCGATAGCCTCTCGGCCAACCTCACGGTCGCGTCGCTGCGCAGGGCAAAGGACGCCTCGGCACTCGAGATTGCGCGGTTCCGTCGTGCGTTGGAATCTGCGAATTACATCTTCGCTGGCCCCGGCAGTCCAAGCTACGCCCTGGGTAATCTCCAACAGGTCGGCGCAGCCGAGATCCTGCGCAACCAGCTCAGTCGCAAGGCCACGCTCTGCTTCGCAAGCGCCGCCGCCGTCACGGCCGGACGGTGGTCGATCCCAGTCTACGAGATTTACAAGGCAGGAGAGGACCCGGTCTGGTGGGACGGTCTCGATCTTCTCGGCGCCTTTGGCATTACCGCCGCCGTCGTACCTCACTTTGACAACCATGAAGGCGCAACACACGATACCCGTTTTTGCTACATCGGCGACCGTCGTCTCCGGCTGCTCGAGGCGCAGCTTCCCACCGGGGTCCCGATCATCGGGATCGACGAGCATACCTGCGTCACCTTCGATGAAGATGGTCGAGTAGAGGTACTCGGCAAGGGGGCTCTCTCGATCCGACATGCCGGCAACACCAAGGAGTTTCCCGCAGGCTCAGTTCTTGACCTTGGCGCGCTCGAGCTTTCGCGAGGCCATGTGACGGAGCACCGACCGCCGACGACACCTTTGGGACAACCCAACGTGTCTGGGGTCGAGCGTTTTCGGTCGGCACTGGACAAGTACGACGTGGAGGATGCCATGCAGGTGCTCGCCTCGGTCGTCTCTGCGCAACATACCGACCAGGCACTCACGATGATCGGGGAGCTCGACGATGCCCTACGCGACGGTTTCGTCGACCGACAGGCGATCGTCGGCCCACTCGTTGAGTTCATCATTGAGCTCCGAACGCAGGCGCGCGCCGAAAAAGACTTCGCAATGTCGGATCGAATCCGCAATGGAGTGGCCGATCGCGGCATCGTCTTGGAGGATACCACTGACGGCACAACCTGGAGATTCGCGACCTCCGACTAAAGTGATTTGGTCCCAAGCCCCCATCGTCTAGCGGCCTAGGACACCGCCCTTTCACGGCGGCGACACGGGTTCAAATCCCGTTGGGGGTACGCTCATCTCTTGGTGCGCTGACGACGGCGCGACGCTGCACCGGAGGCGGATGGCCCGCGCGCTTCTGGTGGTCGGAACCGGTGTCGATCCGGTGACCTCACGCTTTTCAGGCGTGCGCTCTACCTGCTGAGCTATCCGACCGCAACGAACGATTGTGGCGGACCCGACGGGATTTGAACCCGCGACCTCCGGCTTGACAGGCCGGCGTGCACTCCGAGCTGCACCACGGGTCCCTTCGCAATCGCTTGCAGGTAGACCAGTATACAAGACCGCCGCTGCCTCGCACGACAGCAAGCAAAAACTCATCCTTGAGAGAGCCGCATCATCAGCCTGTCGCCAATCTCGGCACCGACCCTGAGGTCGCCATAGCCCGTCACCGGTGCCAGCCCGGGTTTGAAGCTACCGTGAAAGTCCGAGCCTCCGGTGACGAGCAGGCCCAACTCTTGGGCTATCTCCACCAGTTGGGCACGCTGTCGGGGGTCGTAGCTGGCGTACAGACACTCGACACCGGCCAAGCCCATCCGCTTGAATGTCCGCAACGTCGCACCCAGTGAGGAGGCCGGCACCCCGAGCGTGAGAGGATGAGCAAGCACCGCCACCAGACCGAGCTCAGCGCACATGGGACCGATCTCTTCGATTCCAAAGAGCGTCTTTGGGCTGTATAGCGGTCGTCCCTTGGCGAGGTAGCGGTCAAAGGCGTCTTGAATGCTCTCCACATAACCACGATCGAGAAGAACCTTGGCGAAATGCGGGCGCCCAACGCTTTTGGCCAGAAGGTCCTTGGCTCCCGCCGCCTCGAGCACCTCAGCCTCCGAGATGGCGAGGCCCAGCTGCTGAGCCCGATCGAGCAGCTCAAGGTTCCGATCCCGACGCGCAAGTGCCAGCTGGTCAATCATCGCAGCGAGTTCGCTCGTGACGATCGAGTGGCCATAGACCAGCAGGTGAAAGGTACCACCTGACCAGTTGAGCGACAGCTCGACACCCTCGGGCGGCCGAAGGTCGGAGTCGAGCGCGCCGATAAAGGTGCTCGTACCCGCGAGCGTGTCGTGATCGGTCAGGACCCCAAGATGGACATGGCCGAGCTCGCGGGCAAGCTGAGCCGGAGTGACCGATCCATCGGAGGCATCCGAGTGCAGGTGCAGATCGCAAAGAGCTGGAGACATGGCTAAGGAGCCTAGCCCCCTCGACCAAGGCTCTCTGGTACATGGCTGGATCTCCCCGGCCTGGCGAGTGCGCTGCTTCGGTTGGGGTTTGCCGGGCTCGCCTCCATCACGTGGGCGCGACCGACCGATCCAGCATCGAAGCATCGAGAAAGTACCTCGAGCCATCGTCAGCGCCCCAAGACATGGTAGGCTTACTATACCGTGATCGAAGATCCTCAGAACAACCATCCGGAGCATGACCCTTGGGCGCATGATCATCCGGAGGAGGCTTGTGGGGTCTTTGGCATCTCGTTGC
>JAKAQR010000115.1 GCA_021819725.1 Actinomycetes bacterium | reverse complement strand
ACACAGCCGCCTGTCGCTAGACAGCGCCCAGCTACCCACGTTCCGTCAGCCTACTTGCGTCTTAGCTCCCAATCTATCGGGGATCCTCGCCGCGGAACGCAAAGACGACGAGTGACACTCGGTCTTGCTGATCGATGCCAAAGAACTACGATGTGGGTGCAATACACGATCCGTGATCGTCCCTTGGCACTCAGTACCCCGCCACGGCTCGAACGGCCAGGTCCGCGCCACCTCGCCGAGTGGCGATCGAACAAATCGAGCCGAATTGCCGACATGTTAGCTACCTGCCAGGTAGTTATCGACATCAGACGAGGAATCCAATCGCGGCCCCCGGCGGTCGTGATTCTGCTCTTCCTGTTGCGTATTGCCAATAGATAGTCGGATAACGTCCAACGGAGACAAACGGGCTCTGAGTTCGTCATTGTCTAGCAACACGGCTCGCCGGTGACCCACTGTGAACCAACCAATCGAGCCACAGCCGACATCAAGGGCTCCCAGACCCCCGAATCTGCCAGCCCTTTGAGAGGCAATCCCCCCTTCGAACACCAGCGGTCATAAGTAGCACGGGATCTGCCCACCTAATCTCGATTCACATCAAGTGAGGCCACACGGACCCGAGCGCGCGGTAAATGTTACCACCGAGAATCGCTCGAATATCGTCGTCGCAGAACCCGCGCTTCACAAGCCAATTAGTGATGTTTCCAAAATTCTCGGTCGGATTTTCGAGCCCATCAACATAGGGCACCGGCTCGTACGTGAGGACTGACTTTTGCTCGCCTGTCCCGAGTAGCGAACTAAATATCTTGTGCATCTGCACATGATCACCATAGAGCGTGTCAGGGCCAAATGCAACGTGTTCGACACCTAGCAGGTCGATACAGTAGAGTAGATGGTCCATCACCGAGTCGATTGAATGCCGCGGATGGCTCATCGAGATCGTAGTGTGAGGGGCAGCGGACATACCGACGACGCCACCGGTCTCAGCGACCGCCAGCAACACACTGTCAGGCTTCATCCTTGGGGTATCCCAAATAGCTCTTGCCCCTGCATGAGTAAGAAAGACGGGTGTCTCACTGCAATGGCACGCATCAAGTGCTGTGCGATCGGATGAGTGCGACACGTCAATGGCCATACCAACCTGGTTCATTCGTCGCACAGCACGACGCCCAAAGGCGGTGAGGCCACCATCAGTGACCTCGTTGAGGCCGCTGCCTAGGGCGTTCGAGTCCGAATAGGCGATGCCGAGTTGGCGGATTCCCAATCCAAAGAGAATGTCGATTCTATCCAACTCGTTCTCAATCGGCATCGCCCCCTCAAGACCAAAAACGATCCCAATGCCACGGCTCTGGTAGATGCGGTCGATATCTCGCAAGGTGCGCACAGGCACCACTCGATCCTGGTGAGCCAGATCGGCGAGTCGATGGCCCAGATCGGCAATAACATCATTCCACCGCCATGGTGCCCTGCCGGTCACGCAAGCGGTTCCGTCCATCATGTTATCGAAGACAACGTTCATCCCTGATGCCAGCAACCCTGCATACGCGGTGTATTGTCGTCCAGCTCGGTAGTGTTCGGGAGTATCCCCCATGCGGAGTGGGAACCGGACTGGGTGATCGTGCAAGCTGATAACCAGGCTGTCGTTCAGAAGCCTTTGCGCACGCTCCCTTTCATCAGCTGTCAGGCTGTCCTCGTAGGGTGGAACCCGGTCAAACTCTGGGGCTAACTCAATTGAGGATAGTGAGGATAGTTCTGACTCTGCCCCCAGATATGCATAGGCCCGATAGGGTTCCCCTTTGGCCTCCGTTGACGGGTGCGACTTACCTGACATCATCACACCCGCTCGACTTCATTGGATCGTCCGATCGATCTGGATTGAGCGATCTGCCCCCCGCGGCAAGTATACGCCATAGCTGCTCCCACGCTCGCATCCCCTCCCTGAGCCGATGGATCCTTAGATACTCGTTGGGAGCATGAAGCCTTTCGTCGGCCGTTGAGAAGGAGAAAAACAACGTCTTTGCGCCAAGATACTCCTCAAAAAGCGTCACAGGCGGTAGCGTCCCAGCAATCTTGGCAAGAAGAACCTCTTGACCAGGGTACACCAGGTTGAGCGCAGTCCTCGCCGCCTGAATCGCGGGATGGTTCGCCGAGATGCTGTAAGCAGGAATCCGCGCTTCATCAACGTTGAGCCGAATCTCGACCCCCGGTAGCGCGAGTCCGCCAATATGGGCCCGTATGGCATCCAACACAGCGTTGGGATCCTGCCCGGGCACCAGGCGGCACGAGACGTTGGCGGTGGCCAAATGCGGAATAACCGTGTACTTTCCGCCAGCGCGAACACCGTTGATCTCAAGCGTGGGCCGCTCCCACAACCGCTCCAGCAGAGAATAACCAGCCTCGCCGAACCCAACCGGCAATCCCAGACCCTTGAGAAAGCACTCTTCACTGAAGGGGACTGCCGCAATTTCCTGGCGTCGCTGAGGTGTCAGCGGCGCGATTCCGTCATAAAACCCGGGCACAGCTACACCTCCGTCCCGGTTATGGAGTCCCGCAATAATCTCTCCAAGAGCGTGGATTGGATTCGGAACTACTCCGCCGTATCGTCCTGAGTGGAGGTCATCATGCGCTCCGGTGACCTCGATATCCATAGAGACCAGCCCCTTCGACCCAATCGAGAGGGATGGTTCATCAGCCCGCCACATAGCTCCATCCGCCGAGATCACCAGATCAGCAGCCAACGCTTGGGCATGGTCGGCGATAAACGAAGCCAGGTGAGGGCTGCCTATCTCCTCCTCACCCTCGAAGAGAAACTTGACATTGAGCGGCAAGCTACCCTCTTGAGCGAAAAAAGCCTGGGCCACCTTGAGCACAATGTACACGGGGCCTTTGTCGTCGGTCACTCCACGTCCTCGAACGTTGTTGCCGTCACGGGTCATCACAAAGGGGTCACTAAGCCACTCGTCGCGGTCACCGATTGGCTGAACGTCATAATGACCATAGATCAAGATGGTCGGCGATCCCTCGATGCCCGTCCATTCGCCGACTACAACGGGATGACCGGACGTTTCAACAAGATGTGCTCCTGCAAACGGCAGCTGATCGACCAGCCACTGGGCCGCCGAATGCATCGCGTCGTGGTTACCATCACGACTGATGCTCGGTATCGCCACAAATTCCGCAAGCTCCTGAAGGTATCTTGTATCGTCTGGTTCAAACTCAAGCATGGTGAGCTGCCGACAAACTATCCCCAGCGTCAGAACCGCCTTGGACTTGCTGGGCAAATCCTGAACACCGGCCACCCATGCTTCGAATCGAACGACAACGCACTGCCAGACTCCTTCCACGGTGAGGCCAATCTCCACACCGACCGTATGATGGCGAGCCACCATTTGTTCTATTTATAACAACACTAGGCGCTTTTGTAATGTTATGACCATCTCTGGCTCAACGAAGGCGCAGTCGCTCCAATCTGACACCGTGCACCGTGTGTCTTCCGTTCGCTCATCGCTTCAGCGCAATTCACACTCTCCACACCAGACTCATTCAAATGGTTCCGTTCGCTCATCGTGCTGCTCTCCGGGGAACTCAAACCCAAGCGCCGATGCACAGCCACGATTGTTCGGCACTGCGATGCGAAGATGATGACTTCTACTGACCTCTATCAACCTGTCGGAGGTACTCATAGTGCAGGACAGACCCTGCCCAGGGATTATTCGGCTGGGTTCTGACCTATGGCTTGGGCCTTGCTGGTACTATTGTTCACCCATGGAGGAGTTGCGCTGTCGGCATCGTTGCGGTGGGGGCAACGACCAAAGCTGCACTGGTTGGTTCCCATGTAATCGTTGGCGCAATGCACGCAAAGCTCAGGACCCATCGAGTGGTTCGATTCTTGTTCCTTCGCACCAGGCACAGGTAA
>JAKAQR010000046.1 GCA_021819725.1 Actinomycetes bacterium | reverse complement strand
ACCAGTTGACTCGCGTTCGATCTGTGGAGCCGGGTGAGTGAAGCCCACGAACGATCGATTGACTCGATCCCTGGTACCGGTGCAGATGAGACAGATACGATATCGTGTCATACGCGAGTGATGCCAAACTCTACCCAACAGCACCTGAGAACGAAGACCTCACCCTCTGTGCGGTTGAGCCGTCGAACGGATAGATCTCGATGGCAAAGCCCTCATATGCCAGGTTGGTCTGCCAAAGTGATCGAGATGCTTGCACCAGTCTTGAAAGGTACGGATCGAGTCTCGTAGGGCTTGGCGTTGGATGGGGGATGAGCCTTTACCGAGCTAGGTGTTCTTTGCGAGCTTGGGCGAGTTTGATCATCTGGCTATTGCAGGTGATCTTCTGTCAGCGTCCGCGAACCCATACGTTACATTGTTCGAGACAGAGCGAGCATCTGCACCGTGGTGCACGAGAGCGCGTAGTCGCCGATAGAGGCGCTCACGATGCTCATGCTATCGGTTGCGGGTCTGACGGTATTGACTTCGCACGGCAATCGAGGTCACTTGACCCCGCCCTTGCCGATGGGGGTTGCGCTCACCTTGGGTCAACCCGACATCGTAGTTCCGAAATTGCTGCGCAACTGTTGCGCCCACTCCTCAGGTGAGTAGTCGATCATGGCTTCAAGGCACAGACGCTCGAAGTAGGTTACGTCACTGCGGTAATAGGGGCTCATCGGTGCTCGGGCCACGATCCGGAAGAGAAGGCTCGCCCCAAACTCCCTGCTTGCTGGCGTAGCACCGATCAGCGAGAAGTTGAACGACTGCACCCCTATCTGCTCATACGTTGCGAGCACGAGCGCCAGTCCACTGGCGAGTTGATATAAATCCGGATCGCCGAGCTCGACAAGGTCGCCGATCCCAGGAGCGAGGGCCCAGGCCTCATAGAAACCAGTAGGCGCGAAAGGGACCAACCATACGAACGGATCCATATGGGCAACCATACGCTGACCCTGAGCATCCTCAAGTGCGATGAGCTCCTCAAAGTATGGAGTGTCATAGGCCTCTAGATGCGTCTTCGATGCCTCCAGGAGTCTGGCTTGCGATCCCAGTGGAACGAGATCGTGCGATGACTGGATGTGAGGGTGGATCAGTGAACTACCCGAAGGCGGAAGATAGTTCGCGTTGACCGAAGAGTAAACCAGATCGGGTCGTTGCGAACGCACTGCCTTGCCATGCTGCCCGATCGCAAGCAGGACGTCATAGACAAGTTCACGCGTCAAGGAGTTGAGTGGGAGAAAGTGGCGATTGACATCATAGATGCCGACGGCTGAGACCGAAGAGTACGCGATGACATTCGGAACGACCCAAGCATTACCTACAATGACTCGCCCGTTCCTTGCAATCTCGGGAGGAAACGGAGCGGTCGCCTCACTGATCGTATCCACACAGAACGGGCAAAATCCCTCGCGCTCGACCACAGTGCCAAGCTCTCCGCCTCCAGGCGCAAGCTTTGCACCCTCTATCAATCTCGTCCCATGCCCAAAGAGCGGATCGACCCGATGGATCAGCCGAGCTGGCCGGAAACCTCCGTGCTCGAAATCAGGAACCTGCGCATCGAGCTCGTGCTCCTCGAACAAAATCATCGAATCATCTCCTTTGCACCTGGCCCATGCCTGGTGACTAACCTAGTCGTGGTGGATCGTCTCGTCAACGAACCTCGCTTGAAGGATCTCTTTGCCGCGCTCATCGATGTCGTGAGCAAAGTCGACATGGACCAAACTCTGTCACTGCTGGCTGAACACGCTCGAAACCTTACTCGCTCGCACTATGCGGCAATCGGTGTCTTGGACCCCGAGCACAACGATCGGCTGCTCGACTTCGTCACCTCCGGCATTAGTGACGAGGAGCGCCAACGTATCGGAACCCTTCCCTCAGGCCGAGGACTTCTCGGCACTGTGATCAGCTCGAAGGCGCCGATAATCTCGAATTCGATTGCACGTGATCCCCGCGCCGTTGGCTTCCCTCTCCATCATCCTCAGATGCACCACTTCCTCGGCGTGCCGATCTTCACTACTGAAAGAGTCTTTGGCAATATCTACGTCACTGACCGGCGTGATGGGGCACCCTACGACGAGATCGATCAGGCAATTCTTGAGTCTCTCGCAACTGGGGCTGCCGCCGTCATCAACAATTTGCTACTGCGTCAAGCGCTCGCGCGCGCCGAGGTCGAAGATGATCGAGCCAGAATCGCCCGAGACCTCCACGACGACATCGTCCAGCGACTGTTCGCAGTCGGTCTCCAACTGCAGGCTGCATTGCCCACCATCACCATCCCCACCGCCTCTAGCCTGGTGCGCCAAGCAATTGACGATCTCGATACCGCAATCGCGGAGATTCGAACAACCATCTTCGAACTTGAAGCCACGCGTAGCGACTCAGCGCGTGCAGAGATCCTCGACCTCGCGTCGCGCCTGTGTATCGTCGCTGGCCTTCAGCACCACGTCGTATTCACTGGCCCCATCGACACCGTGCTAAGCGGTGCGACCAAGGCACTTGCGCTCAACGTCGTACGGGAGCTGATAACCAATGTCATCAAGCATGCCCAAGCCAACGAGACCCGCATCGAGATTGGCGTCTCTGACGTCCTGACGATCGTTGTTGCTGACGACGGCATCGGAATCAGCAATCAGCCGCAACCAGGTCATGGGATCGCAAACCTTCATGCAAAGGCTGCCGGGCACGGCGGCACCTTTTCCATCAGTCCAAGCCCTCTAGGTGGCTCCCGTGCCGCTTTCATAGTTCCACTCGGTTGAACCCGAGGTCATCTCAAGCTCAACAAGTCTCGACAAGCACCGCCCATACTTCTGTCGAAATCCTCCTGACAAAAAGCTGGATGGAAAGAGCTCGGCCAAATTAACCCCTCGAATGCGCACCGGCACTCCAAAGTCGTAGAGTACGTCTACCAGGCTGCAGAACCGAAGCGCATCAACTTGGCTTACGATTTGTGAGGCATCATATATCTCTACTCCGACGAGTTGACTCACGACGCCACGATAGCGAACAGGATGGATCTGCCCCAACTCGCGCAAGAGCGAAGCCAATGGGGTTCGAACCGCACCATCTCCCAGTGGCACTGATTCGCCTCGCTGGTTACTCAAGTCAAACGCGCGCCGTCTAAAGTCGCCACCTTCGATCGTGATCACTCGAAAGGCATCGGCAAGTCCTTGGATCTCGCGCAGGAAGTCCTTTGCGGCGAAGCGACCCTCGCCAAGTCGACTTGGAAGTGTGTTCGAAGTAACGACGAGATTGGTGCCGGTCTCGACCAGCTCGCCAGCGAGACGGCTGATCAACACCGTGTCTCCGGGGTCATCCAATTCAAACTCATCGATGGCAAGCAGCGTCGCACCTTGGAGGAGATCCAAAGCTCCACCGAAGGACAGCGCGCCAACGAGGCTCGTCAGGCCGGAGAACGACACATAGTACTTGGGGCCACGCCAGGCGGTGAAGGTAGCGGCCAACAGGTGCGTCTTGCCTACGCCAAAACCTCCGTCAAGATACCAGCCAATCGGCCTTTCCAGCCGCGACCTCTGCCGTCGGTGCCAACGAGGCGGCTCGTCCATGCGATGTTGTCGAACAAAATCGATCAGAGTCTCCTTAGCTTGCTGTTGAGATGGGTATCGCTTATCAGGATGGTAAGAATCGAAATCGGCATCAGCAAAATTCTGGGGAGGAACGAGTGAGCTGATCAGGTCGTCGCGGCTCGGCGCCACCGCCTCGAAACCAAGAAGCATCTCCATAACCTCCACGTTAGGGGTCAAACCGCCCGGGATGTCCTCATGGCCAAGCCACCAGGAGCTAGCTACCGACAATCTGCTAAGGTACCTTGCTAGTGAAACACGCGACTCTTACGTGGCATTGGGTTCGATGACGGCAGCCAGTCACGGCACCGACGACTACCTGCAGTTGCTCGGGACCTACCCGCCCACCGGCTCCCAGACGCTGCGCATCAACATGGTGGTCTCCCTCGACGGCAAGATCGATGTTGATGGGCGCTCCAAGGGTCTCTCCACCAACCTCGATCGCCAAATTTTTCATTTCCTCCGTGCTACCGCGCAGGTAATCCTCGTTGGCGCCGGTACTGCAAGGGCAGAGAACTACCAGACGCCCAAACTCACCGACGAACTCGTCGAGTTGCGCCATCATCTCGGCATCACTCACCCGCTGAGGATCGTCGTCGCATCCCGGGAGGCGAATCCCGTCGCGTCATCGACGGAGATCCCTAACGGCACCATCGAATACCTTCAAATCCCCTCCACTATCGACAACCCAGGCCTTAGCGCGCTCCTCGGCGTCGACAACAGCCAGCCAGGGGGGGTTCTCTGCGAGGGTGGCCCGACACTGCTCGGCGACCTGCTCACGAGAGATCTCGTTGATGAATTCTGCCTGACGATTCGTCATCTCATAGCTGGGGCATCCTCCGAGCTCCTTGTCACGCGCGAGTTTGCAACGCCGATCGACTTTGAGCTCGCCGGTCATATCACGAGCGCCCAAGCGACCTTCCTCAGACTTGTCAAGCGACGATAGCATGGTCGCATGCAACTAGGTCGCATCGTTCGAGACTATGATCGCGCGCGTCGGGAGGCAGTCGCCTTCCTCAGTTCCCGAATCGAACTGGATGAGCAGCCTGGAGAGGCTCTTGTTTGGACTGATGGCCCCACCCTGGCTGATCTTGCCAATCACCTGAGCGAAGAGCTCGGGTTCGTGACGATCGAACAGCGCAACTACCTCGGCGCGCCCTATGTGCTCAACCCGAATCGTCGAAGCACCACCATCACCGTAACGCGAAACCTCTCGCTTCTTACCCTGGTAGCAACCGTACTGCGGTGTTGGGGTGCGAACGGTCCGCTCAGCACCGAGACACCTGAGCTTACGAGTCTTCTCGTTAGTGTCGCTGAGCAGGGGGGGAACTATCCAATTCCCGACGCGATGGCTCACGCACTCCTCGCCACAACGACAGAACTCCAGGCCGAGCCTCGATCAATCATCGAGGCCATACAGCGGGCTGGCTATGAGCGCCTGTGGGCCATCGGATTCTCAGCAGTTCAGTAGCGTACGACCGCCGCCAGGGCAAAACCAGATCGGGGTCAGCGCATCCTTGAGTCCTCACCACCGATTAGGTCGCAGGAAGAGCTGCACAGCCCTCCGACAGTGGAAGCGTTCCTAGCGTCATTGCTCTTGACAGGTGCAACTGATAGAGAGACGGCGTCGCTGATGTGAGTCCGATTGGCCCAACCGATGGACTGAGAATGTTGGTCGAAGTCGATTTCTGAACATGCCCGCCCGCCAAACTACCACCGATAACCGAGACGCGACTCGCACGACTGAAAACCACCTCAGGACCGCGATGGGCTGGGTTTGCAACGCAGCTCACCCACCAGCGTGCTGAATGAAAAAACGATGGAGTAATCGCAAAGAACGGTGCCGTCCCACTTGAGGTCTCTATCGAGCCCAACCCGAACAACGGTCTTCGTGCCATCACTTTGATTGCCACCGCGCCGGAGCTTGTGGTACTGGCAATCGAAGTCATATCCACCGCCAACGGAGAGTTAGCTGGGACCGTTACCCGCTCGACCGGGTGCATGCTTTGCATGACTGCCACACCAGTGCTACCCGTAAATCCCGCCATAGAAATCGTCACAGTATCCGAGATTGAAGAGGTGTTGACGAGATCAACCACCAACGCCTTCAAGCCGCCGGTAGGCACATAGGGCAGGTAGAGGCGCGTCGATGGTGCCGCGTCGCCCAGGACTACCTGTGGATTTGGCGATGCAACACTCGCGACGGCGATGACGCTCCCTGATCGCGCCGAGACGGTTGCGGCGATATCCTTGGCGTTGGGTGCAAACCGCTCCGCATTGACCGTGAGGACGGCACCAGGCTTCGCGATGAGCCCCTCCACCGAAGGAACTGCAAGTACGCCTTGGGAAGAGTAGTAGCTCAAATCCACTACTGCTTGCACCTTGAACGGATTATAGATCGAGATAGACGACCGGGTCCCTGTCGTAGTCGAGAGTCCCTCAAGTGTCCAGGAATTGCTCGGCGATGAGCTGCACGGACTGATCTGAGGAGCCGCAGCTGACGTGGTGCGTGTCTCGACAAAGGCAACAACTCCACCCGAGGAGACGATGACCCGACCGTGCCCAGGACCGACGAGCAAGTGCAGCGACGAGTGTGCCAACATGATACCGTGTTCGAGACGTTTACCCACCTCCGAGCTTATCAACAGACGCCGCGCATAACGGGTCGGGTTCTCTAGCACAATGCCATCAGTCTTAATTGTCCCAATGGTCGGTGGTACTACGCAATACCAGCTCACCGACGATGCCTGCGGCACTGCAGTGGGCACGGCAAGGCTCCCGATACCGAATGGAACGTGAGAAACCGCAAATTTCGAACGGCTAGCGGCGAACGAGCGAGTGAGCCCGACGCCCGCTATGAGCACCGCTATCATTGCAACCAGGATTACCTTGGACGATCTCATCAGCGCTGACTACCAACTGGGACACTCACCGAGGTGTCAGGCCGCAGCGCTGTTCGCGCGCCTCTCGTAGTGAAGGGCCTCGCTCGGAGCCACGACCGGCGCCCGAACAGGCCGAGCAGTAGTGCGAGGATGGCACCCATCTGAATCACGATGCTAGCCGAGAACAACAGGTTCGACCCAGCGGCGCTGGTGGTGGTAGACCTCGCCAAGCGGGCGGTAAGCCGATACACGGAGATGTCACCTTGCGCAAAAAGTTGTGACATGTCGAGTTGGCGGCGAAAGGCCGTAGTGAACGCATCAGCTGCCGTTGTCGAGTTGGCACCAACGACCACTACCTCACCGACTCCATCTGCAGCGAGGGCGTCCCCAAGGCGAACGGTTCTGCCCGCTAATGCCAGACCGACCAGGCGATCAAGCACCGCCTGACCACGCGTAATAGGTGCTGCACCGGCAGTCACAATGTTAGGGGCCACTCCCCGTGTGAGTCCAACATAGACGCCATTAGTAAGCTTCTCACCGGTCACGACACGTGGACCCGTGCCGAGTTCTACCCACAGCACTGAACCCGGATTACGAACCAACCCCTCCACCAATGGAAGTGTATCTCGCGTCGCGCCCGGGGGGCTCGATTGTCCGCCCAAGGCTCCAAGCGCTGACCCCACGACGGTGACGGCCAGTACCAGCGTGACGACGCCTGCCATCACATGATGCAGGCCAAGGCTCAACGAGCGCAACCGGGACAACATGATCAACACAGCTCTTGGCACCGCCACCGATGCAACGAGGACCGCCATGGTCAGCGGGTACACGGGAGCAATCGGTGAACCACCGAGGAGCCCGCGACCCGCAAAAACCGCGACGATCAGGTAGCCCACAACGGCAACCGTCGCCACCAGAAGAGAGGCATCTGAACCGTCCCCGAAGCCCAGGACAACGACGACAAGCGTGAGTACCATGGCACCCACCAGCCATGCCGACAGTCCCTGCACCACCGAGGCGCCAAAAATAGCACTCACCGAAGAGCTCAACGGCGTCACGAAACCCGTGAAAAGATAGTCGGCGCCAGGGTGCACCACGACCAATGCGCCAATCCAAGGCAAGTTGACTAAGGAACCAAAGAACGTCGCATAAGCGAGGACTACCACGAGCCTGCGAGCCCGCTCGAAGCTCGCTCCGATAACGTAGACGACGACCTGTACAAGCACGGCCGTAATCCACACAATAGCGAGCTGGGGCACAAGTGCAATTGCAAGCGCGAAGACCCCCGCAACGCGCAGGTTCGCACGGCGCATCATGCGACGGGACTTGCGTTGAGCCGCAATCGCATCGATCGAGGTCGCCAGGAGTAGCGGGGCTATCGCGTAACCAAAGATCGCATAGATCGACCCCCGAGTCAGCGCTACGGTGACGATCGGCGAGAGTGCGTAGAGTGCACCCGCCATACGAGCAACGCCATCGGGGAGACGACGGCGCGCAACACGATAGGTGCCAAACGGTCCGAGAATCATCGCCCCGACCACCAACAGCCAGACTCCCAGTGCGGTGTGTCCAAAGAGCACCAAACCGAGCAACCCGATAATCAGGTCCGACGTGGGTAGAACCGCCACGCCAAGGAGATGGCTCGCCCCGTGACCAGAGAAATAGTCACCAATTAGCCGGAGCGGCGACGTGTACAGGGTAAAGGAACCATTCAACGGCGTGGGCGCAAACAATGCAGAACGCGCCAGGATAATACTCAAGCCGATCGCCACCCAGAGAGCCCAACGCCCGACAGCGCTAACCCGGCTATTACCGGCCCATTGACTGGTCTCCTGGATATCCGGTGGGGTCGCGGTCGAAGCAGGAGTTCTCGAATGCGACAAAAATCTTCTGAGTGTCAACCACGAGCCAGAGAATGTTACCAGGCGGGGATCGAGACCTGCCGCCAGCATCGCGTCACGTTCACGGCGCAGCTGTTCACGATCACGAAGTACCCCAAAAGCGCTCAGACAACCCCAAGCCACTCGCGGGCGTGCCGTGAGGAACATGAACAGCGCCTCGGCCAAGCGCTCGATGAAAAAGACCACCAAGGACAAAATCCGCCTGCGTCCGTGCTCAAGTTTGGCAATACACCGCGCCTGATGACTTCGCTTCAACCTGATTCGCTCGGCATGGGACAGCGCAACGCGTTCATCCACGACTACCCCGCGCCCAACCGCTCGTAGCCGAGGTGAGCGCCTACCGGAGGTGGATACCGCGCGGTGTCGAACACGAGCATGCGGCGCAGTCGAGATCCGCGCGCCAGCCATTCGTACCCGACTCGACAGATCGACCTCGTGGTAAACACTACCAAAGTTTGGATCAAAGCCCCCAAGCATCGTGAAAAGATCGGTCCTGATCAGCATCGCACAGCTCGACGCGACCGCCACTTCATTGATCTCATCATGTTGACCCTGATCCAGGTCGCCAACCTCGATGCGCGGTGCCGTGCCCATCAGGAAATCTAAGTCGCTCCCAAGTTCCAGGATCTGGCGAGGAGAATCGAAGGCGACTACCTTAGGAGTGACGAGGCCAGAGTTAGTAGCAAAGGCAACCTCCATCATGGCCGCCAAGGCATTTGGCGCCAAGGCAACGTCATCGTGGCAAAACAGCAAGAACTGTGCGTCGCTTACCTGTGCCGCGCCGGCGTTGGCAGCTGCCGCATAGCCTGGGTCGCCGGGCAACTCGTGAACCCTAGCGTTCGGCAAAAGTCGCTGGGTGACCTGCGTCACCTGCTCAGACTGGTCAACGTTGACGATGACGACCTCGAGGTCAGGATAGCTCAGCGAGGAGATACTCGCCAGACAATCCTCGAAGTAGTCGCCAGGATCATGAGCGACGACAACCACTGCCACGTTCGGGGGTGCTTGCATCAGAAGCTACACACTAGTCGCCCTACCCAGGGTGACGACCGTCACCCATAAGGCTACCAACGACGGACTTCACGGTCTCAAGAAGCGACACCTGAGGGCGAAACCCCGTTGTCAAGTGCAATCGGGTCGGGTCTCCCACCACCAGCTCGACATCGTTGGGGCGTAGCAGGCCTGGGTCCACGTCAAGAGCGACCCTATAGTCAAGAACACGTGTCAGTAGCTCAATGACATCTTCAACGCTCACTGCTTCACCGGCGCAGACATTATAGATCTCGCCTGGTTCACCCAGACACGCCAACAGCCGATAGGCTCGCACCACATCCCGAACATCCATGAAGTCGCGGCTGGCGCGAACGTTACCTACTTTGAGATATCGCTGATGAGTTGCCTGCGCCTCGATCAGCCTGGCAGCGAGCGCCGGAACAAGATAGTTTGCCGACTGTCCAGGTCCAGTGTGATTGAAAGGTCGCGCCACGATCACTGGCAAACCCTGTCCGTAGAAGCCCTGCAGCGCAGCCAACTCCGACGACGCCTTCGAAGCCGCGTAGGGCGAGACTGGATGTAGCGCCTGAGCCTCTACAATCGGGAGATCACGAGGGTCTACTCGCCCGTAGACCTCCGACGACGAGACATGGACCAAACGCGGCGGCTGCCGCAAGCCGAGCAATGTTGAGACCAAGTTGGCCGTGCCAACCACATTGTTGTGGTAGTACAGCCCCGGGTCGGACCAGGACTGGCCGACATGAGACAAGGCCGCTAGGTGATAGCAGACATCATATTCACCCCCGGCAATCGCTGCCTCCAACGCTGCTCGCTCACAGAGGTCGACTCCTGCATCGAGCTCGACCACCTGGTCGCCTGCATCACGCAGGTGACGACAGAGCCAGCCTCCCACAAAGCCGCGGCTGCCGGTGACAAGTGCCCTCACGCTCGACTACTCCCCGAGCAGCTCATGGTAAAGGTCGGTGGTCTGACGCGCGGCGCGCTCCCAAGTAAAGCTACGTGCCCACGCCACCTGACGCTCGATCTCGTCCGGGGTGCGCGACGTTACGGCTGCCGCCTCGATACCTCCCGCAATAGATTCGGTGTCGTCGGGGTCGGCCAACCAAGCGTACCCACCAGCCACCTCAGCCATGGCCGACCGGTTGCTTGTCACGACGTTGAGCCCTGAAGCTAGCGCCTCCAACACCGGCAGTCCGAAACCTTCGGCATTCGAGACATAGATCATCGCTCGAGCCCTGCGCAGGGCGCGGCGCAGCTCCTTCTCCTCGAGATATCCCTCGATACTGACACGGTCGCGATTGCGCATCACCGCAAGTGCATGGTCAAACTCAGCAGTTTTCCAACCACGTTTTCCAATAATGCGCAGCCGCCAATTCGGGTGTCGATCCGCCACAACGTCAAAGGCCTCCACAACGCGCGCAAGATTCTTTCTTGGTTCTATCGTGCCAAGGGAGCACAGTTCCACGGCATCATCCTCGTCGCCGCCATGCTCAGGAACCAATATCGGGTCCACACCATGATAAATAACGTGAATGGGAGGTGTATTCGCAAAGTGTTGGACTAGTCGGCCGGCAGTCGCGTGAGACGGCACAATGAGCGCATCGGATCGCTTAACTGCCAGGCGAATAGCGCGCTGAAAATAGCGCACCTTCGCGGGCTCATGCCACTCGGGGTTGTCGAAAAACGTCAAGTCATGAATGGTCGAAATTACTCTCAGACGTCCGCGGGCTGCGGGAACCTGATAATGGAGTCCGTGAAAGACACGGGCTCCGCCCTTAATGGCAATGGTTGCCAGGCTTCGCTCCTGATAGAGCAGACGAAGTGGCCGACTGTTGGGTGCAGCAATCAGGTTCTCATAATTTCCGCGTGGCGGAAGTGCGAACAGCCGCAACGACGCGCGCGTCGTGAGCAGGGAGACCGCTGGCCGATCATCGAGATGGTAGATTGCCGCGACGAGCTCTTTGGCGTAGCGTCCCGCCCCGGTAGGGTCACTAGGGATTGACGTTGCGTCGATAGCTACAGGGTTCACTTCGCCAGCTCCTCCCATAGTTGTACGTGTTTCCGGGCAGCTTCAACCCAGGATAGTCCTTCGACCGCGAGCAGTCCATGAGTCACTAGCCTAGATCGGAGCGGCTCGTCCTCAACGATTCGAGCGATCGCCGACGCGATCGCATCGACATCCGTTGGTTCGACGCCCAGACCGCCAAAACGCGCCGCTGGAATACCCGCCGAGGTCACCACGGGCAGTGCCGACGACATGGCCTCGATCACCGGTAGGCCAAATCCCTCTTGGAGCGGCACATAGATGAGGGCCCACGCTCGCGCCAGCAGGCCAGCGACCACACCAGCACTGACCTTACCCGTGAGCGAAACGCCACGAGGCGGGACGATCTCCTGTCCCCAGCCCATGGGTCCGACGATGAGCAATGGTGGGGGGTCAAAGGCAGTCGCTCGATACTGTTGATAAGCGCGAAGGATTCGAGGTAGGTTTTTGCGAGGCTCAAGGGTACCCAGAACCATCAGATATCTGCCCGTGACACCCAGACGATCCAGCAAGGCCGCCGTGCCCTGAGTATCAACAGGTGGGACATGATCGACGCCAGGTGGTATCACCGTGATGCGACTCATAGCGGCGCCTGCCTCGACCAAGAGATCAACGGTCTCGGGTGCCAACGTCACGATCCGGCTGTCGCTCTCTAGGACCTGTTCGAATCGGCGTTCGTGCCAGTCCCTAGCCCGAGTAGGAAATGTCTCGCGGGAGGTGCGAAACAGGAGGTCATAGACGGCCACAGCCTTGGGAATTGGCATCGAGAGCCGAGGGCCCCCGAGTGAAAACGCGTGGTAGAACGCCCAGTTGCCTCTCGGAAGGTGTCCACTATGATCCCACAGTCGCTGCTGCAAACGATAACCAAAATGGGCTTGGAGACGTGAACCTCGCCATCGGTCAAGGCCGAGCCTGAGCGCCGTACGTGAGGTCAGCAAGTCCATCCCTTCATCAAGCCCGAGTGTGGTGAGCCCCTGGAGCACGCCGGCGATATAGACCCCAATGCCACCGGGGACGGGGCGAGTCAACTGGTCCACCAACAACAGTCCTGACCTCAACGTCGTGATGCCTGGCTGTAGAGAGTGGCCATCTGTTCACCATTGGTGTGCCATGAGTATCGACGGGCCCGCTCGTAACCAAGTTCCACCAGGGACGCGCGCGTTGTCGACGAGGTGACAACCTCAGTGAGAGCATCGGCAAGTTCATCGACCGAGTTCGGTGGCACCAAGATCGCAGCCGAGCCAACGACCTCAGGTATCGCACCCGCGTCCGTCGACACCACCGGGGTCCCAACACTCATGGCCTCCAACGGCGGAAGCCCAAAACCCTCGTAGAGGCTCGGGTACGCGAAGACTGTCGCATTTCGCAGGAGCCAAGATCGATCGTTGTCAGACACGTAACCCGACAGTACAACCCGCTCAGCAATCGATGAGTTCTTCAGCTGGCCAAGAAGGTCGTCGATCCCCCAGCCCGCCTGCCCAGTAAGGACCAAAAGGAGATCAGGGTGCAGTGGGGCGATCCCCTCAAAAGCCTTCACTAGGCTGGCGAGGCCTTTGCGAGGCTCGAGCGTCGACATCGCAAGAACCCAAGGGCGACCATCGAGCAGCGAAGCGAAGTGCGGGGGTTCAGGGTCGGCATCCAGTGGCGTAATCCCGTGGGCTATCGAGACCACTCTCTCAGGATCGGCATCCAGATACTCGAGAACCTGCTGACGTACAAACTCAGATGGAGTGTGGACATAAGCGCCGGATTGGATCGCGTGGCGCACCAGCGCAGGGAAGCCAAGAACTTCGGGCCGACAAAAACGGGGAAACAGCAGTGGAGTCAGATCATGTACCGTCACTACCCGTGCGATACCCCTTGACGGAGGGACGACAAAATTCGTGCCGTGCACGACATCAAAGCCATGGAAGAGCCAACGAAGATCAGGACAATAACACCATCGCCACGAAGCCATCAGAGGACGTGCAGGCAGCGCCAGACTCAGGTGCGAGACTCCGGGGGGCAGGAGGTCTCGCAACTTCCCTCGCCCCCGCATCGAGATCATAAAGCCCGCGGCATCAACGTGTCGGGCAACCGACTCAGCCATGTGATAGGCAAACTCTCCAATGCCACTGCGACGACCCACCACCGCAGTGAGCTCGATTGCTACTCGGACGACCTACCTCCAATTGCTCGCACCAACGATCGACCGTTCCACCGCCTCTACTCGGAGGCGATCGCACAAGACGAGTCTACGTTAGCGGCGATCGCCGAGGTCCGCTCCAAAACCAACGATAGACCATCTCGTTGCAACGCGCACGCATCGATAGAATAAATGATCGAGCGCCCCGTCGACTGGCGCGTTATCAGCAGACCACAAGGAGATCGACTGAGGTGATTGCTGTACTTGCTGGTGGCATCGGTGCCGCCAAATTTTTGCGCGGACTGACCAACGCCGAACTCGACGAGGAGATCGTCGTGGTCGTCAACACGGGAGACGACTGGTGGCACTACGGCCTGCGGATCTGCCCAGACCTCGACACCGTCACCTACACACTTGCAGACATGGTGAATCCGGCGACAGGCTGGGGTGTTCGCGATGAGAGCTTCATGGCTCGTGCGACACTCGAACTGCTCGGTGACGATCCATGGTTCACTCTCGGTGACCGAGATCTGGGGCTCCACATGTACCGCACGCAACAGCTCTACTCGGGAGAGAGCCTGACCGCGATCACCTCCCAGATTGCGCGACGCCTCAATTTACCAGCCAGTCTCCTCCCTATGACCGATGATGAGGTCGCTACCAAGGTACTCGTCCAGATCAATGCCGAAGACGGCGGTGACCAGATTATCGAACTCGACTTCCAGGAGTACTTTGTGCGCTATCATCATCAACCGCGAGTGCTGCGTGTGCGCTATGACGGGATCGAGGCCGCACGACCAACGAATGCCGTTCGTGAAGCCCTCTCGAATGCTCGGCGTATCATTATCGCTCCGTCGAATCCGATCCTCTCCATCGGTCCCATCATCGCCTTGTCTGGCATCCGACAGCAACTCGCCGAACGTGCAATCAACGGCGATGTCGTTGCGATATCTCCAATTATTGGGGGCGAAGCCGTCAAGGGTCCACTGGCTGCCATGCTCGACTCCCTGATGACCCAGCACGATGCACGAACGGTGGCCGGCCTGTACTCGGACGTCGCCAGCGAGTTCGTGATCGACACCGTCGACGAGATCTTGACCGACTCCATCGAATCGATGGGCTTTGGTGTCCGGGTAACGCAGACGCTCATGCAAGACCTTGCCTCCGCAACCGACCTCGCCAGGTTTGTAGTGGCTAACGCATGACCCAAACCAATCTCCAGCTCCTCACCGTAAGTCTCGAAGAGGACGTCGTCGAGGGTACCGATTTGGCTGCACTGATCCTGCGCGACTTCGACCTGATCGACGGCGACATCGTGATCGTGACGCAAAAGGTGGTGTCCAAAGCCGAGGGGCGAATCGCCGTTCTCGCAGACAACGATCCGACAGCCTTCGATGCGCTCGTGCGCGCGGAGTCCAGGCGAATCCTGCGTCGTCGTGGAGCGCTTGCCATCACCGAAACACATCATGGGTTCATCTGCGCCAACGCTGGCATCGATCGATCCAATAGTGATCCTGGAACTGTGACGCTGCTACCTATCGACCCGGACCGAAGCGCCAGGCGTCTCTTGGCTCAGCTCGAGCATCGAACTCAATGTGAACTCGCTGTCATTATCACCGACACTTTCGGGAGAACCTGGAGGTCAGGCGTTACCGACGTTGCCATAGGGATAGCAGGACTAGACCCGATTCTCGATCTACGCGGTACACTCGACCACAACGGTGTGGTGCTTCAAGCAACCGAGGTCTGCATCGCCGATGAGCTAGCAGCGGCGGCCGACCTCGTCAAACGTAAGAATGGGCGCAACCCGTTTGTCATCGTTCGTGGCTATGAAAACACACACCAGCGAGGGCGCGGCTCAATCAGTACCGACGTAGTGCGAAGCTATCACTCAGATCTCTTTCGTTAGCGGATCTGGGAGGATCGGCGGAGCGCACCATACCAGTCGAGTACCTTCTCAAGGCCCCGCTCCAGCGGCGTAGCGGCGTGCCATCGCAGATACCATCCCGCCCTGCGCGCGTCAAGACTCGACCGCATGATCTCTCCAGGAACAGCCTCCACATAGCGAGGGTCACGGTAATCGCACCCAGCGATTCGGTACATCTCCTTGTGCAGCGTTGCAATCGAGGTCTCGATGCCGGTAGCAATATTCAATGTCAGGCCGCCACCCTGTTCCAGCGACCGATAGAACGCATCGACGACATCGTCAACATAGATGAGATCTCGCGTCTGTGAGCCATCTCCAATGATGGTGGCCGGGCTTCCTGACGCGATCGCCTGTGCGAATTTTGCCACTACCCCGCCCTCACCCAGCATGCCCTGTCTCGGCCCATACACGTTGGCCAAGATCAGGGCCGTGTATTCTAGGTCGAAGTTGTCCCGATAGAGGCGCAGATATCCGAGCACAGCATCCTTGGAGAGACCATAGAACGAATCCGGCACGTGAACGACATCCTCCCGGATCGGCAGCTCTGAAGCATCGACCGCCCCATAGACCCCCGCACTCGTCGCGAAAATAACCTTGGATACACCGGTGTGTCTGGCCGCTTCGAGCACTCGCAACGATCCGACGAGATTGGCGGACAGATCTCCCAGCGGATCTAGCATCGACTCGCGAACGTCCGCCCTAGCTGCCAAGTGGATCACTGCCATCGGCTGTCGCCGTCCCATCAGCGCCGCTAGGTCGCCATCGACGATATCGAGCTTATGAAAGTGTAAGCCTCGATTTCCCCTGCCGCGAGCTACCCGCAGATTTGCAAGCGAGCCAGTCGAGAGGTTATCGACCACATCAACCTCATAGCCGGCATCGATCAGTCGCTCCACGAGGTGGGAGCCGATAAAACCAGCTCCTCCGGTGACGAGAACCGGTGGCGCCATCTACAGCCGTCCGGCACCAACGAGCGAATCACCAGGGCGCAGCTCAGTGCTCTCGGCGACGATTGCAAGATCATCGAGATGGACATCCTCTGGGACCATCGTCCGTGCTCCCACGATTGATCCGCGAACCACCGCGCCTGGACCAACACGCGCCCCTTCGAGCACGATCGAATCGATCACCGTTGCACCCTCTGCAATCTCCACGCCATCCTCGATCACCGAGCCAACGACGCGTGACATCGAACTCAACTCCACTGCGGAGCCAATGTAACAATGCCCATGCGCGTCATCGGGTTGGTTCGGGGCTGGGTACCACGAGGTCGCAGGCACCAACTCACCGATACGAGCACCGAACAAGATGTCACGGATAGCCCGGTAGTAGTTCTTGGGCGTGCCTGCATCCAACCAATAGCACTCATACGCTCGTGCAAAGAGATTCCCCTCCTCGACAAGTCGCGGAAACAACTCCCGCTCGATCGACATTCGGCCGCGCTGTGGGATCATCTCAAGAGCACTGGGCTCAAGAACATAGATGCCGGCATTGATATCGTGCGACGGAGCCGTCTCGATTGACGGCTTCTCCACGAAGCGCAGGGCGCGCCCCTGATCGTCCTTCACGACGACTCCAAACTGACTCGGATCTTCGACGCGCACCAGGCCAATCGTCGCGAGACTACGACGATCGAGATGGAAATCCATCAGATCCTTGACATCGAGGTCAGTCAAAATATCACCGTTCACTACAAGAAAGGTCTCGTCGATACCAGCACTCTCCGCGGCGAAACGGATTGCCCCAGCGGTGTCGAGCGGCTCCTCTTCAACTGCGTAGGTCAGACGAACACCAGCAGCCTCGCCGGTCGGATAGGCAAGCCGAAAGGCATCCGGTTGATACCCGAGCGAGAGCACAACCTCATCAACCCCAAAGTCACGCAAACGGCGCAGCACACGCTCCAGCATTGGGAAACCAATAACCCGAAGCATCTGTTTCGGAGTATGGAACGTCAAGGGTCGGAGCCGAGTGCCCTCCCCTCCGACGAGAACGACTGCTCGCATCTCCCCTCCTCTTACTTTTTGCTGCCCGATGACTTCGATGTCGACGTTGACTTCCCACTGTGCGCTTTACCTGTACTCGCAACCTTGCTCGGCACAGACGACCTCGGTGTACTCGTCGTTCCAACGGTCGCCAGGTTCGCCGCTGTTGGAGGTTGCGGCGGCGTCGTACCCTTCGCCACCACTGCCACCGTGATAACCTGATCGTTCTGCAACCGAACATCTGCTGGGTTACTATAGACAGTGGGTTTGGTAGCAAGCAGTGACGACCACACGTAAATTCCAAATCGGGCCGGCTTGCCGGCGCAACCGGCCGTCGCGGTGACTGGCCTTCCACCGGGCAACTGAAACCCGTCATGGAGGATCTTGAGTCCCTGCACTCCACGGGGAACTAACGCGAGCGTCGCATTGGCCCCTTCTTGGTTCTTTGCCTTCGGGGCGACTGTGAGAACGCCGTTGCCGAGCGAGGTGACACCACTGCTGGCGTTGGTCGTCTTGGCCAGGACCGGCAAGTATTTGCCGCAGGAATCGAAACCGATCGCGGTATGCCATTTCGTTCCGATCACCGGCTGCTCAGCTGCGGTAGCTGTCGACGCCGGATGATCGAGCTCGTATTTGGAGTAGCCAATAACTGCAACTCCGGCCACCACAATCACCGTCAATGCAGAATAGAACCCGACGGGGATCTGACGTCGAACTTTCGCCCCACGACCTGACGCCTGTGCTCTTGCGACTCTTCGAGCGCTCTCTCTGCTAGCCATAACAGGTTAAGGCTACCGTCTTTTTCACCCCACCAAGACGGATGGAGTGACTTCTCTCACGACCACCCTACAGCCCAGGTTCATGACACATCACCAATCACGACCACCCACGCCCATGGTTCTCGCGTTCGACAGCCACTTGCGCAATGGGATCCATTAACGCAGCCCGGATGCCGACAACCAGTTCGTCGGACCTATCTGGCTACACCCTCAACCCCAGCCTTGCCGCCGGGTCGACGCGAACACTTGGCTCTCACCACGATGCAAAACGGCACATTACCTGCACCACACCGTCTCCTTCAGCGTTCGCTCGATTACCACACGCCCATGACTGTCTGACCCACAGTCCTCACCATCCGATGCCGGTAGGTATCAGCTTGCCGTGCCGGGCTGAGAAGAGGTAGGCGCGCTCGAAGGCGATCTTGGCCAAGAGCCAGGGACGACCTTCGGAGACCGTTGGGATGCGATTACGCG
>JAKAQR010000114.1 GCA_021819725.1 Actinomycetes bacterium | reverse complement strand
GTGGGGCGCGTCCGACGAGATCCATTCGCGATGCTGCCGTTCTGTGGCTACAACATGGGCGACTATTTCGGTCACTGGCTTTCGATGGCCGAGACCGATCCTCAGGCGTTGCCGAGGATCTACCTGGTCAACTGGTTCCGGCGTGGAGCCGATGGTGGCTTCGTCTGGCCAGGGTATGGGGAGAATGTCCGTGTGCTCTCCTGGATCATCGACCGCCTCGAGGGCCGAGCCGCCGGGAGTGAGACGCCACTCGGACTGATACCCAAGCCAGAGGATTTTGAAGTGGAGGGTCTTGATCTGAGTGAGAACTGGTTTGACCAGCTCTTTTCGATGGACAAGGAGGAACTCATCGCCGAGGTCGACCTAATTCGCGAGCACTACGCCCGCTTTGCAGAGCATCTCCCCAAGCAGCTGGCGGCGCAGTTCAACGAGTTTGAGGAGTCGGTGCACCGCTGAGGTGCCCTGGCGCAGGAGTCGCCGACCGCCAACGGTTGTGCTCGGCGTGAGGCTTCACACTGTGACGTCATCGTCGACACAGCGCGGTGGTGATCTGGCGAGGATGTGGTGTTGCTCAGAGCTAGCGTCGTCGAGAACTCGTTGCGTATGATGGTTCGATCAGGTTGGTCGACGCTCGTTGGAGCCGGCGAGGCAGCAGTCGTCATGGCATCGGGCGTTCGCGCCTGGGATATGGGCGTTTGGATCCTCGCCGTTGACCCAGGCGCTCACCAGATCAGCGAGCATGGCAATGAAGGTCGGTGAGGTGCCAACGGTCGCGAGCCTGTCGAAGGAGAGGCCATATTCGATGGCAGCGTTGCGGGCGAGGATGTCAAGGTCGTAGCGCACCTCTTGATGGTCGGAGACGAAGCCGATCGGTATCACGATGACGCGACGCAGTGCGGCTGTGGTGTGCGCTGCCTCGCGGATGGCGTCGGTCACGTCGGGGGCGAGCCAGGGGGTGCGCGGACTCCCCGAGCGGCTCTGGTAGACGAGCTGAATCGTTGGACCATCGGGCAGGAGCTCCTGGAGGGCCTGGCACACGCGTGTGAGTTGTTCCTCGTATTCGCAGGTCGACGCCATGGCGGTTGGGATCGAGTGGGCGGTCGCGAAAACGCTCGTCGTTCCCGGATCGATGGGAGCGTGGACCGCGAGGAAGTCGCGCACGATGGCCGACTCGGCGGCGATGAAGAGGGGGTGAGAAGCAAAAGGCTTGATGGTGTGAGTGTGAAACGCCGGGCGACAGTGTGCGAGGTCCTCGCGGTACTGGCGACAGCCCGAATAGGAGCTATACGCCGAGGTCGGGATTACTAACGCCTCGTCGATGCGATCTCGCTGCATCTCGTCGACCGTGTCGCACAGGAAGGGATGCCAGTTGCGGTTGCCGAAATAAATGGGCACCTCGATCCCGAGCTCTGCGAGGGCGACGCCGAGCCGGTGGATGAGATCTCTGTTGAGCGCGTTGAGTGGGCTGGCACCGCCGGTGGCACGATACTGGTCAGCGACGAGGCGCAGACGATCCTCGGGGATATCGCGGCCGCGCGTAACGTTGGCCAAAAACGGCTCGATGTCGTCGGGCTTGTCTGGGGATCCAAAAGACTGCCACAGGATCGCTCGCCGTCGAGTGCTCACCGCAGCGCTAAGGCTTGACCAGTCTGTTCGTGCGGATACAGGAGGTGCATACGTTGCGTCGTCGCGATGTTCCGTTCTCGAGGACACGAATCCGCTGGATGTTGGGGTTGAAGCGACGCTTGTTGCGCCGGTGGGAGTGCGAGAGACTCATCCCGAAGCCAGGCTTCTTGCCACAAATTTCGCACACGCTTGCCACGTTGGGGCTCCCTTCGGAAACGGTTTTGAATAACTGGACTATTTTGTCGACCCTCTAGGCTATCATGCCCTGGGTGGATTCAGGGCAGTTTCCTCGTGTGAATGAGGTCCAGACAGGGTTGCGTGACGCGCGAGCTGGTCTTGAGCGCCATCGCAGCGCCATCGACCGCCTCAATGTGTTTCCTGTTCCAGACGGGGACACCGGCTCGAACATGCTCGCAACGCTCAGTGCTGGGGTGAACGCTCTCGACCAACTCGGCGATCGCGTGCGTCCTGATTGGTATCGGACGATCACCAAGGCCACGCTCCTTGGCGCACGAGGTAACTCCGGCGTGATCCTCTCCCAGATCCTCCAGGCAGTCTTGAGCGCGCTCAGCTGCGATGTCCCGATTGAAGAGGCCTGGCATCGCGCTCTGGTCGAGGGTTCGCAGGCGGCAACGAACGCGGTGCTCAGCCCAAAGCCTGGCACGATGCTGAGCGTGATCGCGGCGGGCGCGTCGGTAGGGCTGGCTCCGATCGAGGTGAGTCTCAAAGCCATGCGCAGGGCGCTCGAGAATACCCCCGAGCAGCTCGAGGTCCTCAAGCGAGCTGGTGTCGTTGACTCAGGTGGCGCGGGGCTCATCGTCTTCTTCGAGGCGTTGGCGAGCGCCCTCGGAGTAACGGTCGAGAGCGAGGGCGTCTATCCATGGTTGGAGCGTGCTGATGAGCTCACGGATGCGGTGCTCCCTGATCTCTCGACCGTCGAGCTCGAGAGCGCCGGCAGCTCAGAGATGCGCTTTGAGGTCATGTTCTCGCTGGAGTCGGCGCCCCAGCAGGTGGAGGCGATGAAGACGGTCTGGTCGGGGATTGGCGACTCCATCGTCGTCGTGGGGGCCGAAGGTCTCTATCGGTGCCACATTCACACCAATGAGATCGGACCTGCGATCGAGGCCGGGATCCAGGCGGGCGGGGTCCACGACATCTCGGTCACCGACCTGTTGCACCAGATCGATGAGGTCGCCTGGGTCCGCGATGGCCTGTCGGCACCGGAGACGGCTCGGGTCAGCCAGCGCACCGGTGTGGTCGCGGTGGCGGCTGGAGCGGGGGTGGCGCGCCTTTTCAAGTCGTTTGGCGTGGAGTCGGTGGTGGTGGGAGGACAGGGCCGCAACCCCTCGATTCAGGAGTTGATCGATGCGGTGCATTCGACGAACGCTGAGGCGGTGCTGCTGTTGCCGAACAACTCGAATATCCAGGCGGCGGCGCAGTCGGTGGTGTCGCTGGTTGACAAGGCCGTGGAGATCATACCAACGGTGAACGTGCTCGAGGGGTTTTCGGCGCTGATGGCCTTTGATCCGGAGTCGGATCTGTCGGTAAATCGTGCCCAGATGACCGAGGCGGCCCGTCGAGTGTCCTGGGGTGAGGTGACTACCGCGGTACGGGCTGGATCCTATGAGTTTGGCGAATTCCTAGCGGGCTCCTTCATCGGCCTGAGTGCCGACGGGATCGTCGTTGCAGGCGAGGCGCTCGATGCTGTGGTGATCGGGCTGGTCGATGCCCTAGTGGACGCCGACGCTGAGATCGTGACGTTGCTGGTCGGCGAGGGCGTGGACTCATCATTGGTGACGACGATTACGGAGCAGCTAGAAAGGCGGTATCCTCACATGACGGTCGAGGTGCATCACGGTGACCAACCGCTCTATCCGTTTCTGGTAGGAGTTGAATAGCGCCGGATTCTCAACCAGACGCCGGCTCCAAGTCTGGACTCGGCTGCATCCGATGGTCGCCTTGGTCAGCGATTAGCCTGATAGCCGTGATGAGCCAGGAGGTATGGTGGGAGTCGTAGTTCGCCTCGATGAGCTGACACGCCTGAGCGTGAGCGAGTTGGCGGGTGTTGGTCCCGCACGGACGCGCGCGCTCGCGGCACTCGGTGTTGAGACGATCTACGACCTGGTGACCTACTTCCCTCGCAGGTACGTCGATCGCTCTCGGGAGGTCCCCATCGGTGAGGCGGTTCCCGGCGAGCAGGTACTGCTCGTCGGTCGGGTGATGGATGCCCGCCGAATCCCGACTCGCGGGGG
Source organism: Actinomycetes bacterium (assembly GCA_021819725.1). The sequence goes on along the minus strand of JAKAQR010000114.1, from coordinate 353 downwards.
GCGGGTACTGGTCGAGGCACAGCTCGTTGACTCCTCGGGAAAGATCACCCTTGCATTCTTTGGTCAGCCGTATCGAGCCAAGCAGCTCGCCAACATCACGGGCGAGGTTGCGGTGTTTGGGCGGGTCGAGCTCTTTCGTCGTCGCCGACAGATGAACAACCCGCTCGTTGATCCCATCGGTGACAAGACCGGCGCGATCGTTCCCCTCTATCCGCTCCGCGAGGCGGCTGGATTGAACTCCTCGGATATCGCTCGCGCGGTGGCGCAGGTATTCAACGAGTACGCTGAGTTTGTCGATGTCGTCCCTCCGTCGCTGAGGGGGCATCTTGGTCTCTACGATATCTACCAGGCGC
>JAKAQR010000113.1 GCA_021819725.1 Actinomycetes bacterium | reverse complement strand
GATTCAATTGAGCGGAGCGTTGCACAAGCTGTCACCGTCAACACAACCGGGGTGAGCAAGCTACCTCGTGGCGACGGTGCCTTTGTGCGAACTCTTGGCCATTCGTCAGAGGAGGTGGAGAAGGTTATCGCGGTGGCGTGGCGCAGTGCCCGTCATCACTTGCTTGGTGTCGGTCTCCCGAGGGTGAGAAGCGCTAAGTATGGGTTTGAACTCATAGATCTTGAGGAGTGATTCACAGAGACAATGGTTGAGCAAGGTTGTTCGTAAAGATGGTGGGGAAAGACAGATCTCGAGAGAGAGTTTGGTTAGAAGGAGAGGATCGGAGATGACGACGACTGAGGGCGTTGAGTCGGGTAGCCCTGCACAATCGAAGAGGAGCTGGTTTGCATTTGCACCAGGCTCATCGGTTCCGTTTGAGCAGAGCTTAGCGGCGGATTCACTTTGGCGGATTCCTGAGTGGGTCTTTCGTGGTATTGGGCAAGTTGACTTTCAGAATAACTGGTTGACTGGAGTGGTTATTGCCATTGCAATATTCTACAACTCATGGATCTACGGGGTAGACGTCCTTTTGGGGACACTCGTGGCAACTCTCGTGGCGTTGGGGCTCGGGGCCAATCGGGATTTAATCCGTGCAGGACTCTATAGTTTCAGTGGCGCCCTATTGGCTATTGGAGTGAACGCCTACTTCAGTAAAGATTTTACCTCCGGAACGGTGCCAGATTGGCGGCTCTATCTTTATATCATCGTAGGTGCGGCGTTGACTGCGGTGATCACTGCTGCTCTGTCCACTTTCCTAGGTCCGTTCAAGGTCCCGACCTTTACGTGGCCGTTTAACATCACCGGTTGGTTCTTGGTATTCGCGGTTTTCAAGTTCTCGCAGTTTCATGCCGGTCCAAATCTTGCTCCTGCGTTGCCGGTGGCGTTTCATGTAACCGGGGGGTATACCGGAGCTGTGTGGTACAAGGGGATTGGTAATGGTATTGCCGAGGTCTTCTTCCAGAACAACTGGGTTACGGGTTACATTATGGCCTTTGGGTTGTTGATCAACACTCGGATCGGTGCGCTTATGGCCCTTGGCGGTTCAGCCCTTGGCGTTGCGAGCGCTATCGTGATGGGAGCGCAGGCTTCGGTCATCCAGGCTGGACTCTTTGGGTACAACGACGTTCTCACTGCTATGGCGCTTGGTGGGTTCTTCTTCGTGCTGACGTATCGCGGGCTGATCTGGACATTCTTTGGAACGTTGACGACGACCATCGTGTGGGCTTTCCTGGCGATTGCATTCACCCCAGCAGGTATGCCCGCGTTCACAGGGCCGTTCTGTATCGTCGCCACCATCTTCTTGCTTTCCAAGCACCAGTTCAAGGGGGTCAAGTCAGTCGCGCCAGCCAATGCGACAACTCCTGAGGATAACTGGTTGCGACATCGTGCAGGTATCGATCTTTCTTAGATATGGCTTCATGGTGCGAAGAGCTAGGAGCCACCAAGCGGGGTAACGATGGATCTTTGGTTGAAGATATCCCAGTCATTCTGTTTGGTGGATTCCTAGCAGGGCAGGTTAGCTGCCATCGCAAATTGAACTTGGTTTAGTTAGAGAGGGAAACAGTGAATACCGGTGATACCGCTTGGCTCCTAACAAGTGCAGCGCTTGTCTTGTTCATGACCGTGGGGTTAGCGTTCTTCTACGGCGGATTAGAGCCTCGGCGCAACGTCCTGCATATGTTGATGATGAACTTCTTTACGATCTCCCTAGTGACGGTTTCCTGGACCGTCGTTGGGTTTAGCTTAGCGTTCGGCCCTGACGTCGGGCATGGCCTTATTGGGGATCTGCACTATGCGTTCTTAATGAACATGGGTGGCGTATGGCCGGGTACTCATATTCCAAAACTTGTGTTCATGGCATTCCAGCTCATGTTCGCGATTATTACACCTGCACTTGTGAGCGGTGCCATTGCTGGTCGCGTGAAGTTCAGTTCCTGGGTAGCCTTCGTTCTTGCCTGGAGCGTACTCGTTTACCCTTTGCTGGCTCATTGGCTCTTTGACTCAAGTGGTTGGCTGTATCGCTTAGGTGCACGGGACTTCGCAGGTGGTGCGGTGGTGCACGCCAGTGCTGGCACTGCTGCGGTAATCTTTGTGCTCATGCTTGGACCAAGAATCAAACAGTCGCGGGAGAACTACGCGCCTCACTCGGTACCACTAGTCCTCCTAGGGGCAGGTATTCTCTGGTTCGGTTGGTTTGGGTTTAACGCAGGCTCAGCTCTCTCTTCGGGCCAGCTGGCAGCGAACGCATTCGTAGCGACGCAACTCGCAGCAGCAGCAGCCAGTATCTTGTGGGCTTTTATGGAGAGAGCGTTTACCGGGAGGGTGACAGTGGTTGGCATCGCTACCGGTGGGGTGGTAGGTCTTGCCACAATCACACCAGCCTCCGGTTACGTTGGCCCAATGCCGGCCTTGGCTATCGGCGCACTCGCTGGAATCGTGAGCTTTCTCGCTGCTCAGGGGTTCATGCGCTGGAAGCGTTTTGACGACGCCTTTGATGTCGTTGCTTGCCATGGTGTCGGAGGCGCCTTTGGTATACTCATGGTGGGGGTCTTTGCAGATTATCATTCGAACCCGTCGGGGTTAGTAAAGACAAATGGTAGTCATATTAATGGACTAATCTTTGGCCACTGGGCGTCGCTTGGAGACCAGGCGCTCGCGGTCGTCACGGTCGTCGCATTCACCGCGGTTGTGACCTTCATTATCCTGGTTGTGATTCGTGCGATAGGGGGTCTGCGCGTACCACAGGCTGAGGAGGTCGGTGCGTCGGGTTTGAATTCTCTGTTCGATGAGGTGGCCTATGAACCCGAGGATATTTTAGGGCGTAATTGATTGGTCGGAGATTCGCTTGGAACGTACTGCAGGTCGGTTTGATCTAAAATCGTCTCGGTGTTGAGATTCCATGTCTTTTTGGTTAACCTCATCATGAGTCTGAAAGGATGTCTTAGAAATGGGAGCTGTTGAACTAACGGAGAGTACCTTTGATCAGTACTTGAGGAATGCTACTGCGCCTGTAATGGTAGACTTTTGGGCTCCATGGTGTAAACCATGTAGCGTGGTGAGTCCGATACTTGAGGAAATAGCGGAGCAACATAAGGGTGAAGTTCTGTTGGCCAAGGTCAATGTGGAGGATTGGCCAGGTTTGGCTTCGAGGTTCACCGTGGAGAGCATTCCAACGTTGATAGTGTTTCGGGACTCCCAAATCGTTACCAGCATAGTTAGCGCAATGCCTAAGCGGTATATCGAGACTGAACTCAGTATCACTCTCGGTTGGATTCCAAAATTGGGCACCGACTCGGGAGTGTTGCATAAGCTTGACTGATGACATGAATGGTGATGCCCGCAAATACGATCAGGTGAGCTGGTCCTGTTTGCATTGATCAGTGCGTCGTCTGGGGTTCTTGAGTAGAGGTTGTAGTGAAGGTGTAAGGCGCCGCTGTCACACACAATGGGAAGGTATCGATTGATACGTTGTACCTTGGGCCCTGTGGATCAATCGGCTTTAGAGGTGTTGAAAGGGTCCTTTGTCCTTTAATTTCTAGGCAGTTGCCGACTAGTATGAGTTGGTAGGTAGTCCCTAGGGGCGGTCGTTGCTTGTGCTTGTTCCGCGCGATCTAGGTGGTGGGTGAGTGTGATCTGGAATACAGGAATTACGGGACTTGATCCACTTATCGGTGGAATCCTTGATGGCGATAATGTCGTGGTTGTTGGTAGTGCTGAGGCCGATGAGGTTTTACATGCTTTGGTGCATGGCTTGTTCTCGAGTAACCTGTCGAGTCAGATTGAGTATGTCTTCATCGTTGCTCACGACGACCCTAAGGTATGGACGGAGCATTTCAGAGCATATGGATTGAATGTTAGGTTGATCGATGCGAGAGCAGGGATGGAATTTGGCGAGCCCGTAGTTCTTAGTGATTTTGTCATTAAATTGGCAGAGGCGAATTCGCGCCGTTGCAAAACATTTTTCGTATTTGATTCTTTGAGTACTTTTGCGACTCGGTGGGGTTATGAGAGAACAGCTAGATTTTATGTTGGTGTATGTCCCGTCCTGTTTGAACTTGGCGCAATTGCATATTGGCTTTCGGTAGGGATATCGATCCGTTCGCCGTTTTTCGAGAGAGTTGGTGGCACCGCTCAAGTGGTGCTGGAGGTTACATCGGAACATGTCCGGGTCGTGAAGGCTGACGGTCGAATGGCCGA
>JAKAQR010000112.1 GCA_021819725.1 Actinomycetes bacterium | reverse complement strand
TGAGGGGGGTACTGACTGAGATCGATCGCAGAATGTGCATGCTCAATAGCGTCTAGTCGCGGTTGCTCGTCGCCTTGGGCTCCGTCAGCAGCGTCAGGTCGCCAGACTGCGATGGTGATGTCGAAAATCATGCATGCAGACCAACGGCATGTCGGGTTGTTCGTTGAAAAATCGGCTCCCTCCAGAGGACACCTTCGCCTGCCGCGAGATAGCCTCATGTTGTGGCGTGTGGTGACGTTTGACTTGAGCCGATCGACATCCACCGAGGATGAGGACGGAAGCCGCGCCTACCGCTCGCTTTTGACAGAGCATAAATTGTTCACCCGTCCCACATTCTCTACTATTGCCGTAGGAGTGATTACCGGGATACTCTCAGACATATCGCAGCCACTCGCACAAGCAACAAAGGTTCCTCTACCAATCTGCTGGACCAGACAACACCGCGTCTAGTCAACCTCGCTCGAGGGATTGCACTCCACCTCGGCTGGCCGGTTGTTGGTGCCGTAGCCGGCTGGGCCCAACGCAGTCATCATTCACCTGCTGCTATGCCTCCAGAGCCCTCCACAATCTTTATGCCATGCTGTGGTGCCAACCAAACTTCTCACTAACCACATCGCGCCAGACTGCACTGTTAGAATCGGGAAAGGGTGACGTGCCACCCTCCGTGCATCAGGAGGTGAGCCGTGTCACTGGGTTATCGCCGCTCGCAGAATAGCCGCTCGATCGTTACCCACATTCTCGTGATGATTCTCACGATTGTCGGCGTCGATCTCCTCCTTTTGCAACATCATCTCTGGTGGCGGTTGCTTTCTTACCTCATTCTCGTCGGTGCGTTTGCGACCGTGCAAATAGCATTCTTGTGGCATCGCATGCCTCCCTCACCTCGCTGATCGTCGTCCAAACCCAACCGCGCTCACGTAACTTTTGTGATTTGGTGTCGGGAGGCTTTCCAAACGAACACGCAAAACACTAATGGCGAGCAGGAAGCGGACTCAACAGCGATGCAAGATCGTCTTCACCAAACTTCACCGCACTCGACTGCGCCTCGTCGAGTACACCAGCCGCCAATTGAGCTTTACGCCCCTGCAGAGCAACGATTTTTTCCTCAATACTGCCGGCAACGATAAGCTTGTACACGAACACCGGCTTGGTTTGCCCAATCCTATGGGCGCGGTCGGTTGCCTGATCCTCGGCGGCTGGGTTCCACCACGGGTCGTAGTGTATGACCGTATCGGCCGCCGTAAGGTTGAGGCCAACACCCCCTGCCTTCAGACTGATAAGAAACAACGGAACCTCTCCTGCCTGGAACCGGTCAACCGGAGTTCTTCGATCTTTGGTATCTCCACGCAGCGTGACGAAGGCGATCTTAGCCTTCTTGAGTTCGGAGGCGATCAGGTCGAGCATCTCGGTGAACTGAGAGAACAGGAGGATCCGGCGTCCCTCTGCCAGCAACTCGGGGATCATCTCCATAAGGGCTACGAGTTTGGATGAGCTGGCGACCCGCTTGGCGGTTCTGCTCTTGAGCAACCGCGGATCACAACAGACCTGTCGCAGTTTCAATAGCGCATCCAAGATGACGATGTGGCTGCGCTCGATCCCCCGATTCACAATCTCATCTCGAATCCGCTTATCCATCGTTGCGCGTACCGATTCATAAAGGTCGTGCTGTGCACGCTCCATCTCAACCGCCTGAACCACAACTGTCTTGGCGGGGAGCTCTGCGGCCACCTCAGACTTCGTTCTCCTCAGTATGAACGGACGCACGCGCTTGGCGAGCACCTCGAGGCGACCGAGATCCTGATGTACCTCGATCGGGGTGCTCCAGATCTCCCGAAAAGTACTGCGGTCACCGAGAAACCCCGGCAGTAGGATGTCGAACTGTGCCCAGAGTTCCAACAGATGATTCTCTATCGGGGTGCCGCTGAGACACAGGCGATGCGTCGTCTTCAGCTGTCGAATAGCCACCGACGCCTTTGCGGTCGAGTTCTTGACATTCTGTGCTTCATCGAGGACAAGCAGCTCAAAGATCTGCTCTTTAAGAACAGCAATATCGCGCCAGACGAGGGCATAGGTCGTAAGAACAAGGTCATAGTCGACTATCGACGGAAAGAAGGATCGGCGATCAGGGCCGTGGAGAGTGAGCACCTTCAGATCCGGCGTAAACCGGGATGCTTCGTCCTGCCAGGTGTTGATCAAGCTCGTCGGCACCACCACAAGCACAGGGGTCGACAAGCGGCCAGCCCTCTTCTCGGTAAGAATATGAGCAAGGGTTTGCAACGTCTTACCCAACCCCATGTCGTCCGCGAGGATCCCACCCAGATCATGTTCACGCAGGAATTGGAGCCAAGACAGACCCTCAAGTTGATACGGGCGCAATGTGGCTTTGAGCCCCATCGGGGCTTCGAGCAACTTTGGGCCTTCATGAGCCAGCTTCGAACCCGCAAGCCCCAACACCTTATCGAGTCCCGTCGTGTCCCATGGGCTTTCATCGATGAGCGCCCTCACGCGAGCTGCATCGAAAGCCGAAAGGCGCAACCTATCAGACGGTTTGGAGAACAGGTCTATCAAAGTTCCCACGATATGTTTGAGCCTGCGCGCATCAACGCCTACGCGGGGCAAATCAGGCGCTTTCAAGAAAATCAGATCGTCATCGGCAATCGTCGCGAGGCCACCAGGAGTTAGCCATCTCGGATCTCGCGCAAACAACTCGACAAGAACTTTACCAAGATCGACTCTCTCACCATCGACGGTAATACCAAGTTCAAGGTCGAGCCACCCACTCTCATTGGTCTCGATATCAACATGCCAAGCGGAGACCGTGGAGTGGTAGTAGCGAAACTCAGGATCGATCTCGACTTGCCAGCCTTTACTCCTGAGCTCTGGGGCTACCTTACCCAAGAACTGCTCCCATCTGTTGGGGCTCGCGTAGCCGTAGGCAACCCGATTGGCTTGGTTGCCAAGGAGCTTGACGGTCGTCGGCGCGAGCTCCTCGAACCCGAGCTTGGCGATCTCGCGCAAAGCCTTCTTTTCGGCCCTAGAACTCCGCACGAGACGAACCGTTCTCCTATCATCGGTCTCGACAATCTCAGCGTGGTCATTCGCGTGAACCACGACATCCCCGTAATGAAACTCAATATGGGCAAAGTCAATATAGCCATCGCCCGCCCGCAAACTCCGCGGTGCACTAGGTGGTGGGAGCGCCAGACTTGACACGACGATTGTCGGAACAAGCGGCTCCTTCACCTGTGGTAAGGTCTTAGTCGGGGCCTCGCTTGGGAGGGCAATCGGGTGCTCACACCGCTGCAGCAACTCCTTGGCGCTCTTGGCCTCGACAGGGTTCAATGCCGGTGCCCTCAGTATGGCTGCGATCAGGTCGTGGGATTGTTCAGTAACAACCCGTCCAAATTCGCTTGCGCTCCTGTCAACATACAAGAGCTCATTCTTGCTAGGCAAACACCATGTGTTGGGTGAACCAACATCGAGCACGGGCACCTGCTCGCCACTCCGCAGGACTCTCCAACGAAGCTCGCCATGCCTTGGCTCCCCAAAGTGCATCGGTACGGTCCCGTCGTCTTCACCGAAGAGCCGACCTGTCTCTGCTAGCAGCTCAAGAACCCTGGGTGCGGAGACCCCTTCAAGGCTGAAAAAGTCCAAATGGTAATCACCAGCTCGCGAGGAGTCCAGGAGCAGCAGTTTGATTGCCTCAAAGTCAGTATCGGAGACAAAACGCGGACGAACAGCCAAAACGTTACGAAAACTCTTCCAAGGCTCTCGCTTGTCGCTAACTGTCCCATCCGCAAGCTGCCGGCCTCGAAAGCACACCAACCGCGGAGGTAGCCAGCCTTCTGCTGGCAGAATCTTCCAGAGGACCACTGCCACCGACGAAGCAGACTGCTGTTCTACTGGCGAAGGGGCCACGGCCTGCTGTAGCGTATCAAGCCACTCCCTTGCCCTCACTCGAATATCGGGTCCAGATGCGGAACTTGGCGTCTTCATTGCAACGAGCATCACAGCCGCCCCGTGCTTGCATCGCGACGAGACTGGACACGTACAGATCGATAACATCCGATCGCTCGCAAAGTGAATCACCGTACGATAGGGCGAGGGAAGCGTGCCTTGCACCCGCGCTACGATCGAGCCCTCAGTGACAGATTCCAGTGTGACCCTATCAAGGTAGCCACGGCCTTTTTGGATCTCACGATCACCGAAGTAATTCGTCGCGTCCTCAATACTGAAGTTCAATCCGTTCATCCCACACTTCCAGATGAGTCCTCGAACACAGCCGCCTGTCGCTAGACAGCGCCCAGCTACCCACGTTCCGTCAGCCTACTTGCGTCTTAGCTCCCAATCTATCGGGGATCCTCGCCGCGGAACGCAAAGACGACGAGTGACACTCGGTCTTG
>JAKAQR010000111.1 GCA_021819725.1 Actinomycetes bacterium | reverse complement strand
AGAGCTGATCCCGGAGGGCCAGGGAGCAGAATATCCACTCCTTCCTCCATCTCTTGTACAGCATTACTCTGTCGGTTACGACGTTCGCACGCCGTCACCTCCTTTCGTATTCTCGGCACACTGCGTCGGCAGTGGTTCACTCATGTTCGTCTTCTCGTCGCCTACCTGATTCGCTGATAGCGAACCGTTTCCGCAGTCGCTTCCCACCCCGGCTCTTAACCGACATGACACTGCGGTGGTTTGGGATCTCCGCCTGCACGGCGACCCCGGAGGACCTACCTCCATCGCACGTAGAGCACGTGTTGCTCTGGCGATCTTCTACATCGTCACACCTTCACTTTCAGGACACACCGCGGAGGCGATCCTTGGGAAGGCACCCGACCTTGTCCTCCAAGTGGGAGATGCCGAACCACACCGAAACGAGGAGGATCTAGCTGGGTGTCATACTCCTAAGAAGTACCGTTCACTTGGAGACTTCTCTGCCCTGCGTCAAGGAGATATTCGTTCACCTGTGTACTTCATCGGTGGGAATCATGAGCCCTATGTAGCCCTCGATGCGTTGCCTGGACCCTTTCCTGCCCCCTGGGGAGATGACCTGTCGGTGTACTATCTCGGTAGAGCAGGAGCCCGAATACTCGAGAACAGACTGAAGGTAGCCTGGCTCTCTGGCATCTCATCCCCGGATGCCGATCCCGGTATGCGATCCGAGTCGCTACGGGCTCGAACCTACTTCTCTCGTGAGGAGATAGCCACGACACTCCATGAGGCGTCTCGTCTTGGCGAGATTGATGTCCTCTTGACCCATGACTGGCCAAGTGATCTGCGTGTTGGCCGCGGTAACGACTCAACCAGAGATCTCATCGAGGCTATCAGGCCGACGCTGCATCTTTGTGGTCATATGCACGCTGGGTTTGAAGCCACAATCGGTAGCACCATCGTCAATGCTTTGAATGCGGTACCGCCAGCGACGAAGAAGCAGGGTCGTGAACGCTTTGGATGGTGGAGGCTCTATGAGCGTGATGAGTTAGGTGAGATTCGGTGTCTAGAAGTGGGGAGATGAGGGTGTTATTCCTCGCGGTGGCACAAAGATAGGCTGAACCTACACTACCGCCAGTATTGGGTCCTGGAGGGTTCGGATGCAAGCAGTACTTGAGCGGGTGATCGCCAAACACAGGCAATTGCTCAGCTTGCCTTCGCTGTCTGTAGGGAGTCTGCAGAGCCTCCGCAATAACTTTATGGTCCGCTATGTATATGAGACCACGGCTATAGAGGGCAACTCTCATACTTTGGATGAGACCAGGACGATCGTCCAAGATCGCGTGACCGTCGGCGGTAAACTCCTTCGAGAACGCTTTGAAGTAGTCAACATCCACCGTGCCCTCATCTGGCTGGAAGACTTCATCGCCTCTGGGAAACCTACCAGTGAAGAGACCATCCTCGAGTTGCACGCAATCGTGATGGACCGCATCCTTGACAACGATGCAGGAGCTTATCGACACCAGTCAGCTCGTATCGTGGGATCGCCACATATCCCGCCTAACTGGATGACGGTGCCAACCGCGATGAGAGGCTTGATTGAGCGCCTAGCTCAGGGGCCAGAGAACGAGGACCCAATCACGTTCGCAGCCCGCGCTCACATCGAGTTCTCCCGGATCCACCCATTTACAGGCGGCAACGGGAGAGTAGGTCGGCTGCTGGTCAACCTGGTGCTTATGCGTTTCGGATATCTACCGGCGATGTATCGCCTTGCGGAGCGCACCGAATACATCAGCGCTCTCGGGCGAGCCTACACAGACGGCGATGATACCGACTTCATAACCGTTACCGCAAAGGCGGTGGAGGTTATGATCGATCAACGCTTGGAGTTAACATTTAGCTCCACCAGTTGACCATTGCGCTCGTATTTGACGACCCCCTTGCCAATACGGATCTTGCGGCGCAACCTCGAGCTACCTATCTCATAACAGATCCAGGCTGGGACCTGAGCCGTCCTGCGTTCATTGTAGGCACGCACTGCGCTGTTCGCCCGTGGTTCTACACCAAGCTTTCGCAGCAACTCGGGAACCCAGACGCATGGCACATCGACTGGGCCGGTTATTTCGTTCCCGGTGATGCTGCTGATTCGGCGTTCTGAACGGACATAGATCCCATAGCCGACCCTCACGAGTTGGCCGTCGGCAATCATCGCACGGATAGCATTGTCTACGCCTGAGCGCGACTTGCCACAAGCCGAGAACTCAGAGCGTAAGAACGCCGACTCGGACTCGTGCTCGGCAAGGTAGGCCTCAATTTGGCTGCGGATCGATAGACCAGACACATTTTGAGCTTACACCAGCCAACCTGATCCTCTTCGGATCTTGTTGTGATGGTTGGCACAAAGTGGGTTAGATACTTCTTCCATCTTTCGTTGCTGATGGGTTCTAGAGCAACCTAACAACAGACGACCGGGCGGCATACCAGAAGTTCATCGGCTCGCCTGGGCCAACCGTTAGATCAACCTTGAATACTCTGTCCCTGTTCATTTCCGATGCTCGTTATCGGTGCCCAGTACAGGCGTTCGGTAGCTTTGTTAGAATTTCGGTATGGGAGAGAAGAGAACTGGAAGTGACTATATCGAAATCGTTACCGAACGACCAGCTGAACTGTTCGAACCCATCTTGGAGGGAATGCTCGCTTCCGTAAAGGAGCAAGAAGCTGAGCGGCTCCGTAAGCATCGTGAACGACTGCGCGTGACAGTTGCCCCTTCGTCGCTTGCGGAAGACCAGAATCCGCACCTACCAGGAGATAGTCAGACAGACCAAGCAGGAGCAGTCAAAGAAGAGCCCGGGGAGTCCGACCGTTCTTAGCCGACACAGCTGCTCTCTAGAACTCATTGGCTGATGGCGTCAAAGATCTAGCAGTTATACTGGGTCGGGCGATTGAACGTGAGTCGGGCGATGGCCGAACAAAGGATGGCTCTATCATGCTGGTCTCGGCGTAGATGATATCACTGCGTAAGCCAGTTCATAGGTGGTGATTAAGAGCCGGCAGTTACGGATCGGGCGATACCTTGCTCTCGGGTGCACTCTCCCGATTGTGGTGTCCAATTGAAAACAATCGACCCATCTTGCCTCAGTGATTGGGATATGGCTCGGCACGCTGGTTGCCCTCCTGCGGCGAAACAATCACGAGAGCCAGGTGTGTCACGTCTAACCTAGCCATATGGCATGCGACCCGTTCACTCCGACTTTCGGAGTCTCGCCTCCGTTATTGGTTGGGAGAGACGATCTCCTCGCTGAATTCGCCTCGTCATTGGCCGAGGATCGAGGATCATCGACAAGAGCAACCATCTATACCGGCAGCCGTGGCATCGGCAAGACAGTCATGCTGAATATGGTCGAACGGGTTGCCAGAGAGCATGGGTGGCTGGTGATCTCAGAGACTGCTTATGCTGGGTTTGTCGACCGGCTCACCAACATTGCTCTACCAGGGCTACTGGCAAATCATGGCTACAGCAACACAACGGCGTCTACACAAAGCTTTGGTGATCAGCTCAAGCTTGTAAGCGATCACCTCCGCTCCCTTCATTCCGGTCTTCTCATCACCCTCGATGAGCTCAATGATGCACAGCTCGACGGGTTACGAGAGTTTGGTGCTGCGCTCTACCAGGCGTTCTCCCACAATGGGGCGGTAGCATTCGTCGGTGCCGGTCTACCAAAGCCGGTAAATCTCATGCTCACCGATCCGGCTCTCGCTGGCTTCCAACGGGCCGATCTCCATGTCCTTAGCCCAGTTGACCTCGATGATGCCAAGCGAGCACTGAGGGTTCCTATCGAAAGTAACGGTCGCGAGATTGAGCCTCTCGCACTCGATGACGCTGCGCAGGCAACCGAGAGCTATCCATTCCTTATCCAGCTTCTTGGCCACCTGATATGGCATCAACACCCCGACGAGCGGGTGATCACCCGAGATGATGTGGCATCTGGAGTACTGAAGGTGCGCGAACGTATAGGTTCATGGCGGCTCGAATCAGAATTAACAGATCTGCCCGAGAATGATCGAGCGTTGTTAGTGGCCATGGCAACAGATCACGGGCCGTCAAGGACCTCGGTAATCGCATCTCGGTTAGCTATCGGCCAGGACTCTCTCGATGAGTGGCTTGCCCGCCTGATCGAGGGAGGTATGATCCACCAGACCCGACATAGTGAAGTAGATTTTGTTCAACCACTGCTGCGTGAGTATCTCCGTGTCCACCCAGTTTCGCCGCCCTTGGAGCCAGACACGTCTTGGCGTAGTCAATAGGGGTAAGGTAGGCCACTGGTTGAGCATCGTCCAATCGCGGTTGAGATCCCGACCAGGCCATTATGGTGGCATCTTCCAGCCCACCGGCCCGGGATCAGCAGCCCCCACGATTGGAGTCAACCTCCCC
>JAKAQR010000110.1 GCA_021819725.1 Actinomycetes bacterium | reverse complement strand
GTCAGATTGTCCGCGTGTTAAAGGTCTCACCGCACGGTGAGCCAATGCGCGAACAGCTGCTCATGGACCCGATGGTGGCGACAGCGTTCTCGCTCCGAGGTTTAGTCCAGCCGACGTTGGCCCAAGAGGTGGTTGCTCTCCTGGAGCTAGTACGCCCGCAACTCAGTTTGCAGGGCGCAGAGGTCGTGCTCGCAAGCGTCGATGCTTCTCGTGTGAAGTTGAGGTGCTCAGGATCGGCTGCGGGCTGCGGGGCTGGAGGTCTTCAACGTGAGTTGACAGAGCTTATTCTCTCAAGGATCGAGGGATGTGACGAGGTCGTCTTCGAAGAGGCCGATAGCGGTGCTGAGATCGCAAACCATGTCGCAGATCAAGCGGTAGCCCTCAAGCGCTTTGTCACCATTGGTTTGGTCTCCGAGTTGCCGGAGTCACGTTGCGTGCCGGTCACTGTTGGCACCATGAGTTTGATTCTTGTGAAGGTGGAGGGTAAGGTGTCGTGCTTCCGAAACGAGTGCGCCCATCAGGGACGTTCTCTTGAAGGGGCGCAGATCGAGGATTGTACGCTGACCTGCCGCTGGCACGGTTTCCGTTTTGACGCGCACAGCGGTGAAGGCATCACCATTCCTGGCGTCGACTTAGAAGTCGTGCCGCTGCGGATTCGTGATGACCGTATTCAGGTGGCGAGTCCATGGTGAGGCCGGTTCGAGTCTATGGGGGGCAGGAGTCCGGTGGCCTTCGGCTGCCAGCGGCGCAGGCGTCTCGGCGGAATCTCTACGGTCCGAGGGGTGTCACTATTTGGGGAGACGACCTGATCGTCTGCGATACGGGCAATCATCGTGTTCTCTTCTATCGGGACTTTCTCACCCGTCGCCAGCTGCAGGCTGATCTGGTCCTCGGCCAGCCTGACTTTGACTCCGAGCATCCGTCGAATCCCGATGCCCGTCACGGACTGTTCATGCCGACCGATGCCCAAGTGGTAGAGGACTGGTTGATCATTGCGGATTCTTGGAATCACCGGTTGGTTGGCTACCGACTTCGGGATCTGGGGCGCAATGATTGTGAGCTGGCACTGGTCATTGGGCAACCAAACCCCGGCGTAGTTGATGCAAACCAGGGTAACCAAGTGTGTGACGACAGGTCGCTGTACTGGCCATTCGGGTTTGCCGTTCTCGCTGATGGGTTCTATGTCGCAGATGCCGGGAACCGGAGAGTGCTCAGGTGGCGAGACTGGCAGAGTGCGACCCGAGAGCCGGCAGAGCTTGTGCTCGGGCAGGACGATCCTTCCCATCGCGAAGATAATCGTGGGCGACTCGGAGGCGATAGTTTTCGCTGGCCGCACGCGATCGATGGTGAAGGCGATGTCATTTTTATTGCTGATCCCGGGAATCACCGCGTACTCGGTTTTCGTGAGCCCCATGTGGATCGTGAAGCTGACATCGTGATCGGTCAGCCATCATGCATGGAGAATTCGGAGTGGCCCTATGCTCCGCAAGGGCCAGATCGACTGCGATTCCCCTATGGGATCAGCGTCGATGCACATCGTCTTGCGATCGCCGACAGTGCCAACAATCGTGTTCTTGTGTTCGACTCATTGCCCACGGGCTGCGGTGAAAAGGCCCAGCGCGTGCTGGGACAACCAGATTTTGAAGCCTATGGTGAGAATCGTTGGGATGTGCTAGCCGACAATACCTTGTGCTGGCCCTATGGCGTCGATATGGTGGACGACATCATAGCGATCGCCGACACAGGTAATAATCGTATCGTAATTTGGACATTGGAGGATTGACATGTGTCTTGGTGTACCGGGTAGAGTCGAAGAGCTTGATGACACTGGTCCAGTGAAGGTGGGCAAGGTCGACTTCGTGGGGATCACGCGAGAAGTGTGTTTTGCATCCCTCCCGGATGTCGAGGTAGGTGATTACGTCCTAGTTCACGTCGGCTTTGCGTTGACCAAACTAGAGGAGCAGAACGCCTTGGAGACCCTAGGGCTCTTTCGGAGCATGGGAGTTCTAGATGACGAGCTTGGGATCAGTTCGACTTCGGTTGACCTCTGAGCTCGACACTCCAGTTCACCGGGTCGGCAGTCCCATAACGACAAGCGCCACCTGCCCGAGGGAGATGTTCTCGTCGTTGCAGCTGAGGCGTTCGTTGTAGAGAACGCGATGATCTGGGAGACACGTCTGTAGCTGTCGGTCCAGCGCTTGTCGCAGCACCAGGTTTTGGAAGACGCCGCCGGAGAGGCAAATGAATCTGCTCGGATGTCCTTGTGCAAGTGCGTAAAGAGCGGTCGCGGTCGCCGATGCAAGCGAGGCATGAAAATCGGCTGCGATTTCATCTGGAGGCTGACGCCGTTGGTAGACCTGTTCAGCGAGCGCGGCAAGGAATCCGCGGTAGTAGATGGCATTATCGATGAAACTTAGCAGTGAGTTTGCCTGGGGTCGATATCCTCGCCGTATGGCGCTGGTGGCGAGCGCTTCGAGCCAGGCTGCAGCTTGGGCTTCATAGGTGATCTTGTCATCAAAGCCAAGGATCGCTGCCACTGCATCGAAGAGTCGACCGACAGAGGTGCTTTTGAGGGTAGCGAGCCGGAGTGACAGCCGCATGCGATCGTCGGCGTCGGTGGAAAGTCGCGGCCCGATCCATTGCGACCACGCGTCTGGCTCGAGAAAACCGGCGAGGCATTGCAATGGATAGCGCGCAGCTGCATCACCGCCTGGAAGTGGCGAGGGCTCTAGATGGGCGATACGTTCAAAGCCGCCTGGCAAGCTCCCGTAGAAAAATTCTCCACCCCAGGTGCTGCCGTCATCACCATAACCGGTGCCGTCGAAGGTAACTCCAAGAGCGAGATCGTCCAGGATGCGGTGCTCGGCCAAGACCGAAGCGAAATGAGCCCGATGGTGTTGGATCTCCTGCGGTGGGTCGATTCCGAACTCCGCTGCATAGGTGTGGGCGAGTTGGTTGACGTGGTAGTCGGGGTGGGCATCGGTGGCGAGCACGAGATCCGCAGTCCCAAGCTCCCAGAGGCCGAGCAGCGTTTTGAGGGTGTGACGATGCTCCTGTTGAATCTCGCGGTAGCTGAGATCCCCCAAGTACGGACTGGTTGTGACTTGCCCGTCGATACTGAGGGTAATTGTCGACTTCAAGTCGGCGCCACAGCCAACGATGACCCCAGCGTGGTGGGCGAGTTGCGTAACCCTCGTGGGAGCGTAGCCTCGAGCCCTTCGTATGAGGACTGGTCTATCGCGGTGATCGAGTGCGACGACGGAGTCATCAACCCGTCGCGCAATCGGACGTTCTCCAACGAGGATCTCATCTGCGATTCCAAGCAGGAGGTCGCTAGCCGTTGTATCCTCGATCACCATCGGTTCAGAGGAGCGATTGCCGCTGGTCATGACCATGAGCTCTGGAGCTCCGTAATGGAAAAGCAGGTAATGAAGAGGGGCATACGGCAGCATGATGCCGAGACGAGGTGCGTTTGGGGCAACAAGCGGAAGCTCGCCTCGGGGTTCAAGGAGAACGATGGGGGCACTGGAACTCTGGAGTAGTGCAGCTTCGTTGGTGTTGATCCCCGCGACCTCCATGATGGTATTCAGGTCCTTAGCCATCAGCGCAAAGGGTTTGTCCTTGCGGAATTTACGTGATCGGAGTTGGCCGACGACACCTTCGTTGCGGGCGTCGCACGCGAGTAGGTAACCGCCGATCCCCTTGATGCCGAGGATCGCTCCGTCTCTAAGATGGGCTGCCGCCAGTTCGAGTGCCGCTGTCCCCCGGGTGGGTGCATTGAGGGGAGACGCAGTCTTTGGCACCAGATAGTAGTTGGGACCGCAGGTCGGACAGGCGGTTGGTTCCGCATGAAATCGCCGGTTGAGTGGATCTTCGTATTCAGCTCGACAACTTTCGCACGGCGGCCAGGGAGCCATTGTGGTGTTGGCCCGATCATATGGCAGCGCTAGGATGACCGAAAAACGTGGTCCGCAGTTGGTGCAATTGATGTAGGGATAGCCATGACGGCGATCTACGGCGTCAAAGAGCTCCATCTGGCAGTCAGTACAGATGGCGAGATCGATCGGTACTTCGGCGCGTTTGGGCCCTGATGAATCGGATGGAATGACGGTGAAGCCGGTGACTGGCTGCACCGGAGTGGCTACGCAAGCAATGGCATCGATGCGTGCTCCGGGGGGTGGATCAACGAGGAGTTCAGTCCTCACTTGGTTGTCGGTGAGGTCTTGAGTGAGATAGATGGTGACACCCTCACCGTCATTGCGGACCCATCCGGTGAGACTGAGTTTCATCGCTTGTCGGTAGATGTAGGGGCGAAAGCCAACGCCTTGCACAACTCCGGTGACGGTAATGAGTTTCGACATCCACCCTCCCTTGTAGTCGAGCCAAGCGTATTCTCGGCAAATCTGGCACCATTCTCGCTGAAAATCGCCACCCTCAAGAGGGTGCGAGACGGACTGTTTGCAGTGTATATCTGATGGGTCGAGAGTGGGCTCCCTTCGATAAATTTACGAGCAGTCCAAGGATG
>JAKAQR010000109.1 GCA_021819725.1 Actinomycetes bacterium | reverse complement strand
TTTTGAATTCGTCGTCAAATTGTCGACGAGTCTTCTCATTCCTAGTTTTCTGATCTTCCGTTTCTCCCATACCTATATTCTCCTTGTTTTAAGGGAGAACCGTGTCCCGTATCGTGAGTAGTTTCAACCTGGATCATGCTTACCCCGGGCGCTTGTAGTGCGGCGGTTTGTGCGATAGCCAGTCGGCGACGACCAAAGGAGGTCATGCCTAGGGCCTGATGGTGGTCATCCCTACTGACATCAATGGATCTCACCGAGAACCAACGCCGGTCACGTCGCGCCTTCCACCGAGGGGCCATTGGTCACGGCACTGGAGCGTGAGAAGGTTGATCCACTTCATTGGGGACGACATCAGCTACACAAATCCTTAGTCGCGGCGAATTGCCAAGTGCTCTGGAGCCTCAATAGCGAGACGGACGTTACCTTCTTCGATTCGCGATACTGTGACGACGATCGAGTCCCCGATCACGATTCGCTCTCCGAGTTTGTGTGACAGCACCAGCATGGCCTTCCTTCCTTGGATTGTCTCTCAAGACTCATTAGCCAGAGCCTAACAAACACCAGTCCAAATGTCCTGGCAGGGTGCAGCGGTAGGCTTTGGAACCAAGGGGTGGCTACGGGCTTGTGCTCATAGACGCTGATTCGCCAACCCGGCATAGCTCCTCAGCTTGTCGATTTCGGACCACAGTTCAAAGCCCGGCCATAACCCAAGATCGTGTCGAGAGCACGCACCGTTGGCAGCGAATGGTGACTCGTACACCATGTTCGCGAAACACCACTCCGAATCTCCAGCCGCTGGAATTGCCCAAGCGCTTTGTCGCTTATCGACGATCAAAGGGCGGGCTCATGGTCAATACCTGCCATGGCAGGACTCACTGGGACTTGTTCTCGAAACATCAATGCGCCGGAGTGCAAGAATGTCTTCTGGCATCTCCAAAGAAACTGAGGGGCATTGTCGAACGATAAGATCCAAGATGCAACACGGTACTCCTCCCCGAGTGACCCCAACGCGTGGGGAACACTATCTGCCGCCGCGTCAGGTTTCGAAACAAATTCGTCCATCAACTCCCAGGTGGTCAGGGGTAATGAGGTAGCGGACAACGGGATCCCGAGAATCCGCTGAGTCATCTCAATCGACTCTGGCGCCTCGTACGAAACCCAACGAAAGAAGGCTCGCAATGCGGCAAGTCGTTGGTTGCGCGTGGCCACGCTGGAGTGGCGAGAGGATTCCAACCAATCGAGAAACGCCTCAATGCAGGAACGGTCGATCTGAGAAAGTGTAATGTACTCGAATTCCCAACCCCTTTCCTCATGGCCAAAACGAAGTAGTAGCTTGAAGGTATCTCGGTACGACTCAATAGTGTGGCTGCTCAAACTGCGCTGAGCAGGCAGGTGTTGACTCAAATAGCGGGTCAGCAAACGAGCAAAATCAGTTGTACTCACCGGCGCTCACCTCCTCCAGGAATGATGGAACCGAAATGTTGTTCCATGGTCACAACGATTGCCGGATATAAGTCGGCTGTGAGCCGCAGGTAGTCTTGGGTGCTTTTGAGTCCCACGTGGCCCATATAGGCTGAGAGATACGGTAGGGCGACGGTAAGATCGACCCCGTCTAGAACCCATTTCTTTAGACAATGGACTGCGAACACATGGCGAAGATCATGCACTCGTGGCCCCTGTCCACGGCCACGATGTGGGATCCGAGCCTGCCAGAGAAACTGCCGGAAATAACTGTAGATAGTGCGTACACTATAAGCCATCCCAGCAGGTCCGGGGAACAAGGGCCCCTCAGGACCAAAGATAAGTTCCAGTTTCCCGAGGTAGAGTTCCATCCGCTCCAACAACGCCGGATGTATTGGAATATAACGTTCCTTGTCGAGCTTCGCTTTGCGAATATGCAAGGTGCCGTTACGGAGATCGAGGTCGCTTCGCTGTAATGCCAGCGCTTCTGCAATCCTCAGTCCTGTCCCGTAGAGCACCCGGAATAGCACGGGCAGTACCAGGTCCCGATAGGGGGAATTGCTATCGGGCTGACAAGCGTCGGCTGCGGAGAACAAGGCCGCCAGCTCGACTTTAGAGAAAATATATGGAACATACCTAGAAGCTGATCGATCTGTAGCTTGGGTCGGGTACACGAAGGCGGGGTAGCCACACTTACACATGTAGCGCCCCAGAACCCGCATCAGTGAGATTCGGCGCTGTCGATTGATCTCAGTTTCATGAGCTTGCTTGACAGTCCAGGCGTGGACAAGCTCTTGTGGCAACGCTAGGTCGTGATGTTCTACCGCTACACAGAAACGGTCAAATCTGGCAAAGTCGTGCACTTCTTTGTCGTAGTGATAGCCGATACCCCGCTTCTCGCAGATCAAGTCATAGATGATGGGTCCCAGAACACTGGTAAAGGTTGGCTCGTTAGAGGTCGGCATATTCAAATACCTCCTCCGGATTAAGAGCACAGCGTTCCAGACCGTTTCGATCGACTGCCAGGTACACCTGAGTGGACTGCGTACTGAGATGTCCTAGAATTTCGGCAATAATAGGAAGTGGCGTGTCATGTTCGAGCAGGGTGCTGGCAAGCGTATGCCGGAGTGCATGGAGGCCACGACCCCCGGCAGGTGGTGTAATTCCAGCCTGCCGGGCGTACTTTGTGATGATGTTGTGCAGGTTGGCATGTAATCCGAAAGCCTCGAACGGTGCGAGATGCCGGACAAACAGCTGAGGACTGATGGTTGGTGGTCGGCCATGTTTGAGGTAATCGATGATAGCCCAGCCCACGTCATCCAACAACGGATACTCGATTGGACGGCCGGTTTTCTGTTGCACCCAAGAAATGGTCTTCGCGTCCCAGTGTATAGCCGACAAGGTCAAGGTTCTGATATCACCGACACGCATTCCGAGTCGAGCTGCCAGGAGCAAAATGGCATAATCGCGTTTGCCAGTCGGATTCCCCCGGTCTACCGCGCCGAGCAGTCGTTGGACTGAATCTGCAGGCCAGACCTTTGGTAACCGCTCATAGCGTCCCGAGCGAATACGCGGGACGGTTGGGCTCAGATCATCGGCATGGAAGCCAGCCTGGTAGAGAAACCGTAAGAAGGTTCGAAGATTGGTAAGAATGGCTAAGACCGTTTTCGGGTGATAATCCATCAATGTGGCGACAAACCGCGATATGTGATGCGCCGTCAGGGTATCAAGGGTAACCTCATTCGCTTCCAAGTATGTGAGAAACAAACGCTCCCTGTCTCTCCGAGCACGTTCGGCGGTTTTAGAATAGCCTCGCCGCCCACATTCAATGGTAAAAGCGTCAAATGCGGCACGAAACGTGGATGGCACCTCGTAGGGCTGATTTCTTGATCGGCGGCGGAGAACTGTACCGTGGAGTTGCATATCACTGAGCGATTCCAGATAGCGCACCATCGGGCGGAACTTCCTCGGGACCGGTTGGGTTAATTCAGGCCAAGCACACCCATAGGTGGCCTCAAAGAACTGTCGACCGAATGCTTCCGAATAATGGCTAATACCCTGGGAACTGGCATAGTGCAGAATACGACGGTAGAACTTACGGTACTCGTTTTGGGTACTTTCCATATAGTGGAGTCTCTGCAACTCCGCTAACACGCGATCCACCAATTCGGGAATCGGGATGGATTCGGACATAACATAGCCTCCTTATGGGATTGATGAGCCAGGTGGCTCGTTCCCATTGTGAGGTGTTATGGTGAGTAATGCACGTCAGAGAACATCGATGGACAGGGAGAATAGGTTACAACTCACCATAACTCCGGGCTCCACATAATTACCCTTATGTGGAGCTCTACATAAAGGTAAGAGTTACCTTGCATGTGCACTGGCCTTTGCTGGGATTCGATCGGGTCATAGTGCAGCGTACCGGAGGGCGCCGGCACTCCTTAGCGATCTCGCTCTTGCCAGAGGTGACGGGAGATACCTCAGGGTACTCGGGACTCTTTCACGCGCTGAGATACTCGTCATCGACGACTTCGGTCTCTCGGCACTCAAGGGGAACGAAGCTTCGGATCTACTCGAAGTTCTAGAGGATCGATCTGAGCGCAAGTCAACCATCGTCACCTCACAGCTGCCCATCGATTCGTGGCACGAGGCACTTGGAGACCCAACAATCTCTGATGCAGTACTCGATCGTCTCTTGTGCAACGCGCACATCCTCTCGATGACCGGAGCATCCATGAGAACCAAGAAGTCCAAGGTGGCCAAGTCCGCGGACGAGACTCCATGACACCATCAAAACTACCGAGAAGGAGGCGACACTTGACCGATTAGCGATACACTATAACCAGTCCCTCTCGCACCCTCCTAGGGGGTGGCACATTTCAGCGATAACAGGTGGCATATTTCAGCGATAACAGGTGGCACAGTTGGCGAGAATACACACAGAAGGAACGAGTACTGAGAAGGCTCCTGGAACTAGGGGGTGGTGGGGATACTCCCGACGGTGCAATCACCAAGCTTGCCAACGCTGAAGGAATCCCCCTCAACACGCTCTACACCTGGAACGCC
>JAKAQR010000045.1 GCA_021819725.1 Actinomycetes bacterium | reverse complement strand
GCTCTCGATATCTGCTTGGCCATTGTCATTGCCTCTTCCTCCAAAAGAGTAGATGTACAATGGGGTCAACAGGGGCCAAATATTGAAAATTCCTGAATTAGAGCAAATTTATGGCTAGGGACACTAGTAGGGTCATTGCGTTTAATCCGTCTTGCGATGGTCAAAACGGATCGTACGGCGTCACCGCGCCAGTGGAGTTGCTCACCTCGCAACGCTTGGTCTGGTCCGCCGGCAAGAAGACCGAGTGGCGAGTCATCATCTATGGGAATTAGAAGGCGTGCTCGAAATTCGTGTGTTCATCCGGTAGAAGGCCCCGTTGATTGGCGCAATGTGCCTCACCCTGGCAGTATCGCAGTCGTCGTGGGTCGTATTGGAGGGTACTCCAAATGTTGGGAGAGGTGAACCCAATCCGATCCGAGGCGTAGGAATACCGGCCCAAAGTGGCTATGGGAGAAGATCACATCAGGGCCGAGTTGGGCGCCCCAAGACAGGCCACCGCGAGACTTGTGTCCATGGTGATCGAATGGGCAAGCCTTGGTCGGGCTGTCGTAGCGGTAGCCAAGAGTTCATGTTTCACCCAGATCACTTGGCGCGGATGGAAAAGCATGTCTGCGGCGATGCCTAGTTGTGGTTGCGACATCGAACGTCCTCAAACCCTTCGATGCGTCAGTTTATCCTGTTGCACTGTAGGCCAAGTCATGTCGACTTGACCTTGAGAAAGGGTATGAGAACGTGCACCAGCGGGCCGATTGCGATCGCATACGCGAGAGTGCCAAAGCCAACCTGTCCACCCAGCAGCCACCCCGCCAAGAGTACGGTTGCCTCGATGGAGGTACGGACAACTCGGATGCTATGACCACGAGCGGAGATGCCAAGCATGAGCCCATCTCTTGGACCTGGCCCGAGCATGCCACCGATGTAGAGTCCAGTCGCGATCGCATTCAAAGCTACACCAAGGAACATGATGACCCATCGATCAGCGCCGTGCACAGGAGGTGCGAGCCAAAGCACCAAGTCCATGGTTGACCCGATCAGCATAACGTTTGCTAGAGTGCCGACTCCCGGTCGTTGTCGAAGCGGGATCCAAAGTACCAGGACTACCACGCCGACGAGAATCGCCCAAGTGCCGATGGGAATGCCAGTATGTCTTGCGAGACCTTGATTGAGGACATCCCACGGGTCGAGCCCTAATCGCGCTATCACCAGCAGCGAATCGCTTGCTCCGTAGAGAATGAGCCCACCAAGTAACTGTATGATTCTTCGGGCTCGGCGGTCATGGGGTAGGGGAGCGACCACTCTCGCGAGCAGTGGTGACAGCCGTTCAAACCGGCCAGATTCAGGGTCTTCGACGGGCATATGAGTTACTATAGATTGTGATGGACATGCAATCAGGATCCACTTTTGACTCTTTGGCATCTAAAACACGGTCAATCAGTAGCTATCAGCTCGCGAAGATTCTTGGTGATTGGCCATCGGTGAGTCGTAGAGGTCCACTTTATGCCCGACTTGCACTGGGCATTCGCTCGTTGATCCTGGATGCTCGGATCCCCTATGGCGTCCGTCTACCCGGGGAGCGCTCGCTTGCTACCGAGCTACATGTAAGTCGACGGACCGTCTCCTCGGCGTATGCACTGTTGCGGGACGAGGGACTTCTGATGAGCCGACGTGGCGGTGGCAGTTCTACACAGCTACCTCCTGGGCGAAGTCGACCGGGCGCCCCCTGGGGCCCAGCTGTGGGTCAAGGATCGAATTGGTTCGATCTCGCTATCGCGGCCATAGCTGGCGATTCGCGGATCGCGTTGTCCCTCGCCAAGGTTCATGAAGTCCTACCTCACTACCTTGCCCAGCACGGATATGCTCCTCAAGGGTTATTGCCGTTGCGTGAAGCAGTTGCCGAACACTACACCCGCCGTGGCTTGGCGACAACTGTCGAGCAGATCGCGATCACTAGTGGCGCCCAACAGGCGATATCGTTGGCAGTGGAGGCATTGAGTAACCCATTGGAGCCCATCGTGATAGAGACGCCTACCTATCCAGGGGCACTAGATGTCCTCCGGCGATACCGATCAAGAGTTATCGACGTCGGGTTAGACGAAGATTCGGAATCGCTTCGTGTTGGCATGCGCCAGGTCCTGCCACGGCTCGTCTATGTGATAGCTGACTACCACAATCCAACCGGCAGGCTTCTCGATACAGCCCAACGGGAAGCGCTCGCGCGCACGGCCGCTGAGTGCGGTTCACACTTATTGGTCGATGAGAGCTTTGTCGAACTTGGCTTTGAGGGTGCTTCTTCTGTGGCCCCACTGGCAAGTGTCGGCGGCGAGGGTCGTGTCATCTCCGTAGGCTCGATGAGCAAGTCCTATTGGGCGGGTCTGCGCGTGGGGTGGGTACGAGCAGATCGTGCTGTGATTGCGCGGCTGGTAGAGGCTCGCGCAACATTTGATATGGCAAGTCCCATCATCGACCAGCTTCTCGCTGCGGAGCTCATCCGCACAGGAAAGGACATGCTCGATTACCGGCGACAGATGCTTCGTGCCCAGCGCGATGCCTTGGTTGAGGCTCTGCATTCACACCTACCTGACTGGAAGTTCCAGGTACCCTCTGGCGGCCTCTCGCTCTGGGTCAACCTGGGAGAGCCCATCAGTACTGTACTGGTGGCGAGGGCGGAGAGTTATCGGATCCGACTGGCATCCGGCACTCGTTTCGGGCTGTCAGGAACTCTAGAGAACTATCTCCGCATCCCCTTCACGCTCCCGCCTCCGGACCTGGTTGTGGCGATCGAACGTCTGAGTGCCGCCGTAGCGGATGTGAATCGTGGCTGGAGCTTGACCGCACCGATCGGCGAAGCGTTTGTATGATATCTCGTGCAGATCAGGGATTTGCGTACGGCACGTCCGTGCTGCAAGGTCGGTTCCATCGCGGTGTTCATTGTCAGTGACCCAGTGTTCAAAGCCCCAACATTGCTGTGGTAAAGGCGGCGAATCGTGCGATCACTCCCGAGGCTCACAAAGGAGCGTGGCAGCATGAGAATCTTCGTGGCAGGAGCAACTGGGGTAATCGGGCGGCGCCTTGTCGCGCTGCTTGTCGCAGATCGCCACGACGTTGCCGCAATGACTCGTACCGAGAGCAAGCTCGAGGAGTTAGAACTCATGGGTGCTACACCGATTCTCTGTGACGTCTTTGACCGCGATAGAGTGGTCCGGGTCGTAACGGCCTATGAGCCTGACATCGTCATCCATCAGCTGACCGCCCTGCCGGACAATCGTACACAAATCCCGGACTACTCCTCCGCGAACAATCGGATACGGCGAGAAGGAACGACGAATCTCGTCGATGCAGCCCAGACCTGTGATGCTAGAGTCATAGCCCAGAGTGTCGCTTGGATTCTTCCAGGAGACGGTGGTGCTGCAGTGGAGTTCCTGGAGCGCACCGTCCTTGCCGCTGGTGGAGTCGTATTGCGATATGGTCAGTTCTACGGGCCAGGGACCTACTTCGAATCACAGCCGCCACCTCGGCCCAGGGTGCATGTCAACGACGCGGCTATCAGGACGCGCGATTCGCTCTCCGCCCCATGCTCAATACTCGACATCGTTGAGCCCTAACTCAGCGCGTACTGGGAGGGAACGGTATCGGAGCCGTTCCCCAACATGACACCTGTTCACAGGCGTGCACCAGCTGCTAAGGATAATCAGCGACGTGATGATGTGCACCGAGAACTAAGCACGCGTTTCTGGATCTTCCTGTCGATGGCCCAGACTTAAGTCCCTGGATGGGCGGCAAATGGCCACTGACGACTCAACAACGTATTGGAGCTGATACCATTCCCAGTGAACCAACGTTGGTGAGGGGTTGGGCTGCATGTGACCCAACACCCTTGTTCTCCGGGACGTCTAGAAGCTGAGAGGTCGCGATTTGGGCATCGTGTCAAAAACGTCCACTGAGCACGGTCCGTGCGCCATCGAGTGTCCGCTGGTTACAACTATCGAATCGTCCATGAGCTTTGATTTATGACATCGGCGAGTGAGACTACCAGGTGCTCGTCGTGGAGCTGTGCTCGACTGTCGTTGAAGTGAACCCCGATCTGGTTTTTGCCAGCTGTGCCTGATAGCACTGTCAGGTAGGACGCGTGTAAAATTTGCACCGCCCTTATGCCTTGGAAGACTACGTGCCAGGCGGTGCCGATTAGGCCACTGTGGCCATTGCATCGACCCATAGCCGGGTGGTGACCTTGGCGACAGGCTCGCCCGTGGCACAGCGGTATCCGGTTCCGGCCCACAGCGAGAGCCCGTCGGGGTCGTCGCGGCGGACGGCAGCTGCGCGCAGCAACCGGGTGAGTTGGTTTACCAGCGGATACCCCACGGGCGCGGTAGCGTGGTGAGCTTCGATAAAGCGGTTGCGCAACCCGCGTGCGGGGCGCCCCGAGAACGCACGGGTTGCGACGCTGGTGGCAAAGCGTGGGTCGGTCAAGGCCTGCTTATACACCGGGCTCGCTCCGGATTCAAGCGTGCGAAGATAGGCGGTGCCCAGGTGAATCGCATCCGCTCCAGAGCGCTACACGGCCGCGATCCCAGCGCCAGTGGCGACCCCGCCCGCGGCGATCAGCGGCACCGATATCTCTGCGTCGATCGTAGACAACAAGACGGAAAGCGGCGTTGCATCAGGGTCACCAACGAGATCCGAACAGCCGCGATGACCGCCCGCCTCGGGACCCTGCACGCACAGCGCGTTTGCCCCGACCGCGACGGCCTTGCGGGCCCCAAACAGCGAGGTGACGGTCACGACAATGTAGGAGCCAGCGCTATGTAAGTCATGGATCACCGCCTCCGACGCCGCATCGAAAGTGAACGACACAACCGGTACCGGGTGATCGTTCAACAGCGCAATCTTCTCATCCCAGTAGTCGTCGTCGGAAAGGTCTACTTCAGGCAGTGTCACCTCGTAGCGCCCCGCCTCAACAGCCAGCTCGTTCCAGTAGCCGGAGATCGAGGAGAGCTCCGGAATACGTTGGGGTACGAACACGTTAACGCCGAACGGCCCCGCAGTCTCTGCGCGTAGCGCCGTGATCTGTCCGGCTAACTCGTGAGGTGTTTTGTACCCGGCGGCAAGGAATCCCAGCCCGCCGGGACGGCGCACCGCTGTCGCCAGCGCGACCGTGGAAGGGCCGCCGGCCATGGGGGCTTGTATGATCGGGATGCGCAACCCAGTGAGGCCAAACATCGAAGCCGAGTCTACCTATGCAATGTGAACACCGCAGATGGTCCCGCCTACCATCTGTTGGAGCGCTCAAACTGACCTGACACAGCGTGTGCAGTGTCGTGGGAGCGGCATAGCCGCGATGAGAGGTTCAAGATGTAGTTGGTGGTATGCATCGGAGCGGACATGGCTTGACAATCTTGGCGTGGGCAGGTACTCTGCCCAGAAGGTGTCCGATCTTCGCCGTGGGGAATTCTTCGAGAGCGATACGGACGTCCTTCAGACAGAGGGAGAAGCACTGTGCGGTCCGCAAGTTCAGTCAGAGTCGGGGTGGTTCAGGCGTCATCGGTATTAATGGACCTCGAGCAGAGTGTCGATAAAGCCTGTCGCCTCATTGGCGAGGCAGCACAGAGTGGAGCCCAGCTCATCGTCTTCCCAGAGGCCTTCTTGTCTGGCTACCCGCGAGCGCTGGCGTTTGGGACTGCAGTAGGCATACGTCGACCCGAGGGACGCAAAGATTGGGGGAGATACTGGCGCAGTGCTGTGAGCATTCCGAGTTCACAAATGGATCGCCTGTCCGCCGCCATCTCCCAGGCCAATGCCTATGTGGTCATGGGCATTATTGAACGTGCTGATCATGGCTCGCAAGGGACCCTCTATGGGACGACGGTTTATTTTGGTCCAGGCGGCGAAGTGCTGGGCAAGCATCGGAAGTTAAAGCCGACTGCCTCAGAGCGTCTGATATGGGGCGAAGGCGATGGGAGCACACTAACGGTTATAGATTCTCCCTATGGGAAGATCGGTGGACTTATCTGCTGGGAGAACTACATGCCGCTTGCACGCGCTGCCATGTACGAAAAGGGAGTATCGATCTACGTCACGCCTACGGCAGATGCGCGAGATACCTGGCAGGCTACCCTCCAGCACATCGCGTGCGAGGGCCGATGTTTCGTCATATCATCGATCCAATACATGACGAAGGAGATGTACCCAACGGATCTAGCCTGCTACCAGGACCTAGAGGATGAACCGATGGAGCTGTGTCGAGGGGGAAGTGCAATCATCGATCCGCTTGGACGCTATATCGAAGGGCCGCTGTACCACGAAGAGGGGATCCTGTATGCGGACCTCGATCTCACTCAAATCGAGGAGTCGCGCTTCGACTTCGACTCGACGGGTCATTACGCTCGTCCCGATGTCTTTACTCTTTTGGTGGACGAGCAACCGAAGAAAAGTGTGAAGTTCTAGCAGGTGAATTTGCGGTGACCGAGCCGCTGTCCAAGGGTTAGGTGTTCTAGACAACAGCGACGGATCGCGTCGATGCAGCCCAGACCTGTGATGCTAGAGTCATAGCCTAGAGTAACGTTTGGATGCTCCGAGGGGACGGTGGTGCTGCCGTGGAGTTCCTCGAGCACACCGTCCTCGCCGCTAGTGGAGTCGCACTGCGATATGGTTAGTTCTACGGGTCCGGGACCTACTGCGAATCAGAGCCGCCGGCCGCCTCTTTACGAGCATCAAACCCCTGGCTATGACCTCTCGCGGGCAAGTGCTCCACCGTAGCGCATACTACGGCGAGAACCGAGGGATCTTGAGTCGTAGCGCAAGGCCTGGCCTGCACAGACACTGGTCCAGCTCTCGGTGGTAGTGCGTTGTTGAGACGGAAAGGAGTGTGGCATTCTGATGAGGAGGAACGAGGGTGGAGCAAATGTATGTATTTTTACAGGCTTGGGCGAACCCGCCACACTATACTCATTTTATGAACTCGGGGGACTTCAAGCTTGCACACCGACGCTGATTCGACATCGTTCCAAGGCGAGCTTGTGGTCGGTATCGATGGCTCTAAATGCCTCAGGGTTCCGATCGAGGTTCCCATGCGTGATGGTGCCATCCTTGTCGCGGACTTGTATGCGCCGGGGGATCACATCTCCGGGCCGTTGCCAGTGATCCTAGAGCGGACACCTTATGGCCGCCGTAACGCTCGCGCAGCTGAACGACATCCGGGCGTGGACCGGCCCTTGACTCCAGCAGAAGTAGCTGTCCACTTCGTCAGCAGAAATTTCATGGTGGTCGTTCAGGACTGCCGTGGCCGCGGAGACTCCGGTGGTATCTTCGTCAAGTATCTGTGCGAAGGAGAAGACGGTTTTGACACCGTACAGTGGATCGGTTCTCAAGGCTGGTGTGATGGGCGAGTGGTTACTGTTGGTTTATCCTACGGTGCGCATGCACAGGCAGCTCTTGCGTCATTAGCCCCTCGTTTTCTCGCAGGCATGTTTATGGACTGTGGAGGATTCGCAAGCGCCTACGAGGCTGGATGCCGCCAAGGTGGTGCTTTCGAAATGAAACAAGTTACCTGGGCTTTAAAGCACATTGCGAAGAGTCCTGAAGCCTTAGACACGGGCGTTGCTGAGGCTATGTTTAAGGGACTTGATGTACAGTCATGGCTTAAGTTGTGGCCGTGGCCGCGGGGAAAATCGCCGTTGAGTGTTGTTCCTAGCTATGAGGACTATCTTCTGAAACAGCACGAGCACGCGAAGTTTTCCGATTATTGGCGACAGGTGGGTCTGTACGCAAAGGGCTATTATTCTCAATTTCCTGATGTGCCATCGTTGCATATGTCGGGTTGGTATGATCCATATACAGCTACGGCGGTCGATAATTTCTGCGCCTTGTCAGCGATGAAGACAAGTCCCACCTTTTTGGTTCTTGGCCCCTGGACGCACGGCGCACGTAGTTTGTCCTATTCTGGCGATGTTGACTTTGGTGCTTTATCAACCCTGGAGGGCTATTTTGCACCGAACTACCTGGAATTTCGAGAGCGGTGGATTTCTGACCAACTCGGACGTGGTTCCTGCCACTCCCTTCCGACACCCGTGAGTTTCTTCCTGATGGGCGGTGGCGACGGCCAACGTACTGATGGGGGACGATTGAGTCATGGAGGCAGTTGGGTCCATAGCTTGAGTTGGCCGCCAGCCGAAGTCGATCTGGAGAGTTGGTACTTGCAGCCAGGCGGAGGGTTGTCGCCGTCGCTTTCTTCGCTCCCGAGACAATTTGCGGAGTACGATTATGATCCTCGTTTGCCCGTTCCGACCGTCGGAGGATCGATTACTTCTGGGGAGCCGGTTATGCAGGGGGGCGCCTTTGATCAGCGTTGGTCTTTTGTAGGATCCAATGGTCTTGTCCAACACGTGCCGCTTGAGGTGCGCGATGATGTGGTCTGCTTTGAATCAGAGCCGTTGACTGAAGACCTAGCCGTTGTTGGCCGACCGAAGATGATTCTATGGATCAGTTCGTCAACTCTAGATACCGACTTTGTTTGGAAATTAATAGATGTGTATCCACCGTCTCAGTCGTATCCAGCTGGCTATGCAATGAATATCTCGGATGCCATTTTGCGCTGCAGATACAGGAACGGCTTTGAGGTGCCAGAACCGATGGAGCCAGATGCGGTGTACTCGATAGCGATTGAGGCACCGGACGTCGCCAACCTATTCTGTCGGGGACATAGGATCAGAGTATTGATTACATCGAGTAATTTTCCTAGATTTGATTTGAATCGTAACATTTGGCCAGACGATGGCAGGTCTCGGGCATGTAATGTAGCTCGCAATAGGGTTTACTTTGGGGCGTCGACTCCTTCGAGGATAGTTCTTCCCATGTGGAGACCGGATTGATGTCGCAAGAGTGTCCAGGATAGTTGTTGTTGTTTGGGATTTGTGTTTATATCAACAAAGTAGTTGTTAGTAAATGGAAAGTAGGGGGTCATGTCGAACCGTAGAAGTCAAGTGAGTCGGGTTGGTCAGGTTGGTAGAGTTAGTCAAACGAGAAAAGTATTGATCATGGCTGCTACGGTAACTCTTGGGGGTGCTGTGCTTGCGGCCTGTGGGTCTTCTAGTACTTCAAAGTCCGCCAGCACGTCTCCTAGCTCTGCGAACTCGAGTGTGGTCACGATGGCAGAAGGAGCCCAGGGCACACCGGATTCTATTCTACCGTTTGTCGAGCCAGCGTATAATACGCTTGCGAACAAGGGGAGTTTCCAGAACTTTATGTGGCCGGCGTTGTACTCGTACGGCACGGCCACTGATCCTAATGCTTTGAATACCGCGTTGAGTCTTGCCAACCCTCCAGTCTTTAGTAACAACAATACGGTTGTCACGATCACGTTGAAACGATGGAAGTGGTCGAATGGCCAGCCGCTTACCAATGCTGACCTTGTTTTCTTTCTGGACTTGCTGAGGTATCAAAAGAATCAGTTTGCGGATTACGTTCCTGGTGACATACCAGATAATATACAGTCAGTGACGACAAGCGGTACGCAAACCGTGGTTTTGCACCTTACCGGCTCAGTTAATCCCGTTTGGTTTGCGAAGGATCAGTTAGATCAGTTGGTCCCACTGCCCCAACAGGTATGGGATAAGACATCGTCGTCCGGCGCGGTTGGACACAACGCGAATACCCCAGCGGGAGCGGCAGCTGTCCTGAATTATCTCAGCGCTCAGTCGAAGGATACATCCACCTACGCTACGAATCCGCTATGGAAGGTGGTGGATGGTCCGTTTGAGCTGACCTCGTTCAATAATACTGGGGCTGCTACCTTCAAGGTAAACCCGAATTACTCGGGACCAAAACCGACCTATAAAGTGTTCAAGGAGGTTCCATATACCTCGGATGCATCGGAGTTTAGTTCATTGCTTGCGGGCAATGAACTTCAGGTAGGTTACGTGCCATCTACTGACCTGGCGACTGACTCGAGGGTCACGGCTGCTGGCTATAAACTTATGCCAACACCATTCTGGGAGATCAATTTTTTGTCTCTGAACTACATCAGTCCCCAGGTTGGGAATATCTTTAAGCAACTCTACGTCCGGCAGGCTCTGCAACATCTTATGAATCAGAATGCTGTCGTCAAGTCGTTGCTATCGGGTACCGGTGGTTACCCGGATTACGGACCAGTACCCCCCCAGCCGTCCAATCCTTATGTCGGATCAGCTGAGGCGGCGAGCACGTACCCCTACAGTATCAAGGATGCACGCGCACTTTTGACGTCTCATGGGTGGAAGATCCCGGCATCTGGTGCTGCTGTATGCGCAAGCCCGGGGTCGGGCGCGAATCAGTGTGGACCGGGTATCAGTGCTGGACAAACGTTGACCTTCTCGTTGACATACGTCAGTGGAGCATCTTATCTTACTGGCGAGATGGAGAACTTCAAGAGTGCAGCGGCATCTGCTGGTATCGTAATCAACCTGACGTCCGCTCCTTTTAATGCGCTGATTGCTGAGTCAGGAAGTCCGCACGCGAGCGGGCCGGATATCGCAAACTGGGGTGCTGGGTTTGCATGGGACTTTGGTGAACCCTACCCAACTGGAGGCAGTATCTTTGCGTCAGGTCATTTCCTGTCCTATCCAGTGCCGTCTGAGCTACGAACCTTGATCGCTGCGACCCATACCGCGTCTGGTTCACAAGCGGTAAATGCGATGCACGCGTATTCGAATTATCTGAGCAAACAGCTTCCGGTAATCTTTCAGCCGGTGACGTACACTACGTATGCCGCCTCGAATGCTTTGCAAGGTGTTTATTTCCCGCCGACTGGTATCCTGTATCCGCAAACCTGGTCTTATAAAAAATGATCAATCGTAGGGCAGGTGAAGCCAATAGAGATAGATGAGAGGGGCACGCAGGGTGTTGCTGCTTGAGCACGGTAAGCTTGTCGGTGGGCTCGGTACCAAGTCAATCGACGATGGCGGGGTTCTCGTCAATGATGCTGGACGTATTGAGTGGGTTGGCCCCATGGATGGCTTGCCACCAGACGCGGTTAAAGCTGGGCAACGATTCGATATTGCAGGCAATTGGATCTTGCCAGGCTTCATCGATTGTCATGTGCACCTTGGTAACGCGGATGCGAATCGGGATCCTCTGCGGCGGGCGACATTGCCGGCAAGTTTGCTTACGTTGTCAGTTGTCAATTCTATGCGGAACACATTGTTTGCAGGCGTCACCACCGTTCGCGATCTCGGTGGTGTTGACCTTGGGGTGAAAATGGCGGTAGAGCAAGGTATCATCGAGGGTCCCAGGATGCAAATTGCGATCACGCCGATTAGCGCTACGGGCGGCCATGGTGACTCATGCTATCCAAGTGGTTTGAACCTCGGGTCTAGGCCGGGTGTGGTATCAGGAATTGCTGATGGCGAGGTAGAGTGCCGCAAGCGAGCCAGAGAAGTGCTGCGGGCTGGCGCTGACGTTATCAAGGTCTTTTCTACGGGCGGGGTGTGGAGTCCACGTGACCAGCCGGACGATGAAGGTTTAACGATTCCGGAAACTGCTGCCGTCGTTGATGAAGCCCGACGACATCGCAACAAGAGGGTCGCCGCGCATGCTCAGGGGCGTGGGGGGATATCTAATGCTGTCTTGGCCGGGGTATCGAGCGTGGAGCACGGATATCAAGTCGATGAATCGACTGTAGACGAGATGATACGACGAGGGACGTATTTGGTTCCGACACTTACGACCGCTACCACTGAGCCGGACAAAGGTGCGGTTCCGGCGGTCTCGTATGAGAAGAAGATGAAGTGGATGGCGATAGCGAGAGAATGCCTCCCGACTGCA
Source organism: Actinomycetes bacterium (assembly GCA_021819725.1). The sequence continues at coordinate 9,399 of JAKAQR010000045.1, read as the reverse complement.
TTGAAGTCTGGTGTAAAGGTGGCCTTGGGGACGGATTGTGGCGTGGTCGAGCATGGTCGCAACCTGACGGAGCTGTACAGAATGGTGGAGTTTGGGCTTTCGCCGATGGATGCTCTTTTGGCTGGAACACGAAACGCTGCAGAGTTACTCGATCTCGGCGATGATATTGGCTCTCTCGCTGTCGGAAAGTTTGGAGATATCGTGGTCGCAAGTTGTGATCCGATTGCGGACATCAATAGACTTTCGGATGAAGGGAATATTGTCATGGTGATCAAAGGTGGTGTGGTGATGAAGAACATCATCATGAATCGGCCGCGATGAGCCTTGCTTACCTGATACGGCGGCTTTTGCAAGCTATCGCTGTCATAGTAGGGGTGTCTGTTATTGTCTTCGTCATGGTGCATTTGCTCCCCGGGGGACCCGCACGGGCTATTCTTGGTCCGCAGGCGACGCCGATCCAGGTGAAGGACTTCATCGTGGCAAACGGTTATAACAAGCCTCTGTTCGTCCAGTACGTGAATTACTTGTTACAGTTACTTCATGGTAATCTCGGATACTCCTATACCCAGAATGCACCCGTGAGGACTTTGATCGGTCAGGCGCTTCCGAAGACTGCACTGCTTGTGGCGCTTGCGTATGGGTTTAGCGTTATTATTGGCGTGCCGCTGGGGATCTGGCAGGCCGCGCATCGAGACAGCGCTCTGGACCATTCTTTAACAAGTATTGAACTCACCGGCTATTCTATGCCGTTGTTCTGGTTGGGTCTTTTACTCATCGATGGACTTGCGGTCGCTCTGCATCTATTTCCCCCGCAAGGCCCACAGGGCGCAACTATCAGCGCCTCGTTCAGCGATCCTGTGGCGCTTGTGCTGCCCGTGCTGTCCTTGGTAATCACGGTGTTCGGATCTTTTGCAAGATTTGCCCGATCAGCGGCCCTTGATAGCTTGGCACAGGACTACATCAGAACAGCAAGAGCCAAAGGACTCTCTCGTCGCCAAGTCCTAACGCGGCATGTGTTGCGTAACTCCATCTTGCCCTTGATCAGTCTTATCGGCCTGATTTTGCCCTTGGTGATTGCCGGTGCCCTGGTAGTGGAACAGGTTTTTAATTATCCTGGGATGGGCCTATTGTTCTGGAATGCGGCGATCTCCCGAGACTATCCGGTAGTCATGGGCGTTGCATTGGTCGTCGCGGTAGCGACCGTGCTCGGCTCACTTGTGGCGGATATCCTGTATCGGCTCGCTGACCCACGAGTGTCGTATTGAGTGGCATGAGGATGGGTAAAGACCGGTATGAGGTACTGGATAGGTGTGGGCACAGTTATCAGTGCGAGGGAAGGGCATGCTGTGATTGAAGGAGATAATACGACGTCCTTGGCACCTAACCCACCGGAAAGGTCGGACCCGGTGCGAAGGAGCGGTCATTTTTTGGTGGTGACACAAGGGCTGCGCCGTTTCGCTGCACGTCGCAGCGCTGTGGTAGGTCTCGCGATTATTGTGTTTCTTGCCCTTTTTAGCTTTCTTGGCCCTCTCCTCTATAGAACCAACCAGGTGACGACGCATCTTACGCAGGCGAACCTTGCACCGAGTTCTGCCCATCTGTTAGGCACCTCAGACGTGGGTTACGACATTCTTGGCAGGCTGATGGCGGGCGGACAGTCAGCATTGGAGGTTGGGGTCGGGGCGGCAGTTGTCACCATCGTGATTGGTACCTGGTGGGGAGCATTGGCTGGATACTTTGGCGGTTGGGTCGATGCCGTGTTGATGCGTGTTGCCGACTCCGTGCTGGCGATCCCCGCGCTATTACTGGTTCTTCTGATCGGCACGATTGTTTCACCGTCGGTTCCACTGTTAATTCTTGAGATTGGGTTGATCTCCTGGGCGGTTCCAGCGAGGTTGGTTCGCGGAGAAACGTTGGCTCTCCGTGTGCGCGAGTTTGTGGATGCGGCAAAAGGAGCTGGGGCGAGCGGTCGATGGATCGTCTTTCGCCATATAATTCCCAACGTTATTGGCGTGATCGTGGTTCAGACGACGCTGAGCATTGCGAACTCGATTGCTTTGTTTTCTGTCATCAGCTATTTGGGCTTAGGCCCACCCGCTCCCGCGACGAATTGGGGGGGGATGTTGAGTAATGGATTGAATTTCGTCTATGACGGGTACTGGTGGGAAATATACCCGGCCGGATTGGCAATTGTGTTGGCTGTGGTTGCATTCAACTTTGTTGGCGAAGGACTGCGCGATACGTTGGAGACTCGGGATTGATGGCTTGACCGTAGTCTTTGAGAAGAGGAGCGATCGGATTGTCGCGCGCATGAGAGTGGGTAAATGTCTGCTGTCAAGCACATTGTTGTTGCCGGGCATTGGCTTTCAGACTGGTAGCGCAGCTCGATGATTGTGGATCGGTGAAACAACGGCGGTGCATCGGTGAAGATATGAGTCGACGTTTGGATAGATTTGCAATTGGAAGATTGGTCCACAGGTGTGGTATTCACGAAGAATTGTGAGTTCCAGTCGGAGAAAGGAACAGTAGTTGTGCCCCTCCTTGAGGTGAGAGATCTGCGGGTCGAGATTGCCCAGCGACAGGCAACGGTTCACGCATTAGACGGTGTGAGTCTCACAGTGAACTCGGGGGAAACTGTAGGACTCGTCGGTGAGTCGGGAAGCGGCAAGACCATGACCGGTATGGCCGTCATGGGCTTGTTGCCAAAAGGGGGATCTATCACCACCGGCGAGATTCTTCTTAATGGACGGGATCTCGCGAAGTGTTCAGAGAAGGAGATGCAGGCCGTTCGGGGTATGGAAGTCGGAATGGTGTTTCAAGATCCGATGACCGCGTTGAACCCAACGATGACCATAGGTAGACAGGTCGCCGAGCCGCTCAGGAGGCATCTAGAGATCTCCAAAGCCGCCGCCAGGGATCGTGTGGTGGAGCTGCTGTCACTGGTGGGGATGCCTCGGCCAAAAGAGCAAGCACGCGAATATCCCCATCAACTCTCAGGAGGACTGCGTCAACGTGTTGTGATCGCAATTGCTTTGGCCTGTAATCCGAAGTTGTTGATTGCTGACGAGCCGACCACCGCCCTTGACGTGACGATTCAGGCACAGATTCTTGACCTGTTGGATCATCTGCGGGTGCAGCTCCAACTTGGAGTGATTTTGATCACTCACGATATGGGTATCGTTGCCGGTCGTGCAGATAGGGTCGAGGTGATGTACGCAGGTCGCATTGTGGAAGAGGCGCCGACGGAGGATCTATTTTTTGAACCGCGACATCCGTACGCGGAGGCGTTGTTGGCTTCGCTCCCGGACCTCGAGAGCGATAGATCTCGCGGGTTGTTTGCGATCGGGGGATTACCACCGGATCTTTCGCACCCCCCTGCAAACTGCCGTTTTGCCGAGCGCTGCATGTACACCCGCGATGAGTGTAAGTCCACGGATCCTCACCTGAGCGAACTTGGTGGTGGACGTTCTGTGGCTTGTCTATTCCCACGTGCTGCGAATAGGCTGGCTGAAATTCGAGTGCGGCCCTCTCGTGAAGAGTTGTTGGTCGACAGTTCGGCTGTCGATCATTCGGCAGACAGGACAGCCGGCGCTCTACTTGATGCCGTGGGGGTGGCAAAGGAATTCAAGGTGTCGTCCAGGATCCAGCTACGTCGACGCGCGGCGGTAACGTTGAAGGCTGTGTCAGGGGTGTCCTTGATGGTTATGCCTGGTGAGACGCTTGGACTGGTTGGCGAATCAGGGTGTGGGAAGACCACACTTGGCAGGATGCTTGCCGGTCTCGAGGTTCCCAGTGATGGAACTATTCGTTTCCAGGGTGAGGAAGTTTCGGGGTCGAGTGGAAACAGAATGCGCAGGTTGCGTAGGGATCTGCAGATGATGTTTCAGGACCCATACGCATCACTTGATCCGCGAATGCGGGTTGGTTCTATCATTGAAGAGCCAATGCGGTTGCAGCATGTTGGGAGCCATACAGAGCGCCAAGCACGGGTGCGCCAGCTCATGGGCGAGGTAGGTTTATCGCTCGCGCTTATCGACCGTTACCCCCATGAATTTTCGGGTGGCCAGCGGCAGCGAATCGGCTTGGCACGCGCCTTGTCGCTCAATCCAAAACTGCTAGTTGCAGATGAACCGGTGTCTGCTCTTGATGTATCAATTCGATCACAAGTCATTAACCTTATGTGCCAGCTACAAGAGACACACGGTCTTACCTATGTCGTGATTTCGCACGACCTCTCAGTTGTGCGGTACATGGCAGATCGTGTGGCGGTGATGTATCTGGGCAAAATTGTCGAGATTGGACCCACCGCAAGCTTGTATGCGCGGCCAGCACATCCCTATACGGATGGGTTATTGAAGTCAATTCCTGTGCCGGATCCTATGGTGGCGCGTACTCGGCGTGAGGCGAGCGTCACTGGCGAGTTGCCCTCGGCAATTAATCCTCCGTCGGGCTGTCGTTTCCGAACACGGTGCCCCAGGGCTGCTTCTTTGTGTGCCGAGGTTGAGCCGGTCCTACGCGACTTCGGCGGTGGTCAGGCAGCTGCCTGTCATTTTCCACTGCAGCCTTCAGTACTAGAGGGGCAGCCACAAGTACCAGTTGGCGATGGATAAATCGTGTGAAATTGGCGAAAGGGGATTCGAGACCGGGGTTACCCGTCTTGAGGATGTACAGCGGCGTGGTGGAGCCCTTATTGAGGGTGAGAGACGAGAACTAGTAAATAGGAGACGAAATGGGAAAGCGGACGGTGTTTCATGGCGGTCAGGTGTTCGATGGCACTGGGGCGGCGCTGGCACATGCTGATGTTGTGGTGAGTGATGGTCGTATCGTAGGAGTGGGGTCTGGTTTAGACGGCGATGATGTTGTAGACTGCAGCGGATCGACGCTCGTGCCCGGTCTTTTTGATTGTCATGTCCATGTCACAAGTTCTGGAGTTGACATGATGAAGCGGTTGACCAATCCATTCTCCTACCAGTTCTACCAGGCTGGGGCGAATCTAAAGGCAACGCTTGATCTTGGGATCACGACCATTCGTGATGCGTCGGGTGCTGATCTCGGTGTGCAGCAGGCGGTAGAAGATGGGCTCATCGCTGGCCCAAGGATGCAGATTTCCGTCACAGCCATCAGTCAAACTGGAGGACATGGGGATGGTTGGATGCCGTCCGGGATCACTGTTGGGGGTCGCGTGTCATATCCGGGTCGCCCAAGCGGCATTGTCGATGGACCGGAAGAGATGCGTAGGAAGGTCCGAGAATTGATTCGCTCTGGCGCGAACGTCCTGAAGGTATTTACCTCTGGTGGCGTTCTGTCACCGCGGGACAATCCACGACACGGGCATTTCCGGGATGACGAGCTTGAGGTTCTTGTAGCGGAGGCAAACGCTGCCGGTATTTACGTGATGGCACATGCACAGGCTACTCCTGGAATCAAGGCGGCGGTCCGAGCAGGAATACGTTCGATTGAGCACGGTGTCTTTCTTGATGAAGAGGCAGTGGAGATGATGATCGAGAGGGGTACATGGCTGGTCCCAACGCTCATAGCACCAGTCTCCGTGATTGAGAGCGCTGAGGAAGGGGCAGCTTTGCAGCCTGCTGTCCTCGCTAAAGCTCGCGAGGTGTTGGCCTCACACCAGGAGGCGTTTGCGCTTGCGGTTGGTGCAGGTGTCAAGATAGCGATGGGGACTGATAGTGGGGTTGGTCCGCACGGTACTAACTTGCGAGAACTTGCTCTTATGAAGGCTGGAGGTATGAGCGCGGTAGATGTGCTTGTGGCTACGACACGCAGTGCAGCACAACTTCTGGGTCTTGATGATGAGCTTGGTACGATCGAAGAGGGAAAGCGCGCTGACTTGGTCATCGTGCGCGGGGATCCATTCGACTTCGAGCATTTGAAAGAGAATGTTGCTGCTGTTTATAAGGACGGCAACTTGGTTTCGTCCGGTCAGAGGAAAGGGATATAGAATGCTTGAGGCTAAAGCGGCAGCGCAGAGAGTACAGGAGTCCATCGCGAGTGCGATGGTGGCTCTCAGCCATCGAATCCATGCCTTCCCTGAACTTGGGTTTCAGGAGGAGCGAGCGTCAGAGTGGGTTGGTGAGGCGCTGGCGAGCGGGGGTTTCACAGTTTCTCAAGGTGTAGCCAACCTGCCAACTGCGATCGAAGCGACGATAGGCTCCGGCGACCTGGTCATCGCGCTGTGCGCTGAATACGATGCGCTGCCAGAAATTGGGCATGCGTGCGGCCACAATGTGATTGCGTCTGCAGCCGTGACGGCTGCCCTGAGTCTCGCTCCTTTGGTCGATGAACTAGGGTTAACGCTCAAGGTTCTTGGCACGCCTGCTGAAGAGGGCGGTGGCGGAAAGATTCTCATGTTAGATGCTGGGATCTTCGATCACATTCATGCCGCGATGATGGTGCACCCTTCACCTCGCGAGGACGTTGAGATGCGTGCTCTGGCAGTATCCCATATGCTGATCGAGTACCAGGGGAAGACGGCTCATGCGTCTGCCGCCCCTGAGAAGGGAATCAATGCCGGTGACGCGCTCACCGTTGCGCAGGTCTCGATCGGGTTATTACGCCAGCAATTGCCCTCGAACTGTCAAGTTCATGGGATTGTCGCACATGGGGGCGAGGCGCCTAACGTCATACCCGGAAGAACTGAGGCACATTATTATCTGAGAAGCACCACGCTTGCTGGCTTGGAAGATGTAAGACCGAGAATAAACCGTTGCTTCGAGGCTGGAGCCTTGGCAACTGGCGCCACACTTCGCATCACAGAGCTATCGCCGCCATATTCCGAATTCGATACTGACTCGCGAATCGCGGCGTACTATGTCAACAATGCGACGGCACTCGGGAGGCAGTTCGATCCTATTTCGGGGACAGCCAAACCTATGGGAGGCTCGACTGACATGGCGAACGTGTCTCTCAAACTACCATCCATCCATCCGATGTTGCGCATTGATTGCGGTGATTCTGTGAACCATCAGCCGGAGTTTGCTGCGCACTGTGCCGAGGCGTCAGCCGACAAGGCGCTTCTCGAGGGCGGTTTGGCCATGGCCTGGACCATTATCGATCTTGCGACAGATGAGCAGGAGCGTGATCGACTGATGCGCAGAGTCCCCGCCGCGGACTGACGCGGGCGTCTGCACCTAAACATGCGACAGTTGGACTATGGACGGCGGCCCTGTGATGGGGCCCATGCCCTTTGCTGTCGAAAACTGCCGCGTGGATGCCCGGTGCTATAGGCCCCCGACAGACCCAGAGTTCGAAAGGGTCGTAGGTTCCGACATTGAGCAATTTAGTGCTCACTTGTGTGTCGCAATCTCGCTAACTATGAGGAGTGGCGGCTGTTATGGTAGAGATATGCACGAGGATTTCGATAGCTGCTTTAGGGCCATGCAGTCAAAGGATGCCCGCTTTGACGGCTGGTTTGTGACAGCGGTAACGAGCACCGGGATCTACTGTCGACCGAGCTGCCCGGCTCGACCGCCCTTGGCTCAGAACGTGGCGTTCTATCCGAGCGCCGCAGCGGCGCAGCAGGCTGGGTTCCGGGCTTGCAAGCGCTGTCGACCCGATGCATCGCCTGGTTCGCCACAATGGGATGCTCGCCAGGATCTCGTTGCTCGAGCAATGCGGTTGATCGCAGATGGCGTCGTGGATCGCGAGGGCGTTCTCGGACTGGCGTCCCGGCTCGGCTACAGCGCCCGCCAAGTGGAGCGGCATCTCGTGGCCGAAGTCGGTGCTGGGCCGCTAGCGCTCGCCCGTGCCAACAGGGCTCAGACAGCGCGGCTCCTCATCGAGACGACAACCATGACCTACAATGATGTGGCGTTTGCGGCTGGATTCTCGAGTGTCCGCCAATTCAACGACACCGTAAGGTCGGTGTTCGCCTGCACGCCAACCGAATTGCGTGGACGAGTCACTGGTCGTGGCGGTCCGAGACGCGAGATTGGGTCCGGGGCACCCTGTGGCCTGGCATTCCGGCTGCCGTTTCGTCCGCCGTTCGTCCCTGACAGTCTGTTCGGTCATATCGCAGCCACCGGGGTACCTGGATGTGAAGAGGTGCGCGCCGGTGCCTATCGGCGTACACTCCGACTACCTAACGGAAATGGCATCGTTTCGCTTAGCCCATACAGTGACCACGTGTCATGCCGGTTGGCCCTTGAGGACTTGCGTGATATCCCCACCGCCATCACCAGGTGTCGCCGGCTTCTCGATCTAGACGCCGACCCCGAGGCGGTCACTGCTTCCCTGTCCGAAGATCCTGTGCTTAGCCCCGTGGTAGCGATTGCGCCTGGGCGTCGCATCCCTCGCACCGTGGACGCTGCAGAGATGGCGGTGCGGGTTATTCTTGGCCAACAGGTATCGACCAAGGCGGCACGTACCCATGCTGGTCGCCTGGCTAGGCGTTACGGCACTGCCATCGAAGACCCAGGCGGTGGGCTGAGTCGCGTATTCCCTTCGCCTCAGGCATTGCAAGGGCTTGATCCAGAACTGCTCGCCATGCCGAAGGCACGCCAGAGAGGACTTTTGGCGCTGGTCGGGGCGCTGGTGGACGGAACGGTCGAACTCGATCCTGGCGCTGATTGGAGGCGTGCCCGCCATCACCTCGCTGCGTTGCCTGGCATCGGACCGTGGTCGGTTGAGTTGATCGCTATGCGCGCGCTCGGCGATCCGGACGCATTCCCAGCGACTGACATGGGTGTGTTAAAGGGTGCTGGGACGCTCGAATTACCGGTGAGTCCGGTAACACTCGTGGCCCACAGTCGACGGTGGCAGCCTTGGCGATCCTATGCCGTGCAGTACCTGTGGGCCACCCAGGATCATCCGATCAACCGTTGGCCACAGGAGGAGACAATATGCAACTGACTCACTATCGGAATGTTGACAGCCCGATTGGACGCCTAGTACTCGCCGGACAGGGGGACCATCTTACCCATCTGGTGTTGGAGCATACAGTCCATCCACCTTTGTCACAAAGTCAGTGGATCGAAGATGCAGAGGCGTTTCCCAACGTCGTCTCCCAGCTCGAGGCTTACTTTGCCGGTGAGTTAACGGGCTTCGACGTCGCTTTGAGGCCAACTGGAACCGACTTCCAACGTCAGATATGGGACGCACTCTGCGAGATACCATACGGAGAGACCCGCTCATATGGCGATATCGCTCGTCGAATCGGCAAGCCGGCCGCGGTGCGGGCCGTGGGGATGGCCAACGGTCGTAATCCGATCGCTATTATCGTGCCCTGTCATCGGGTGATCGGGGCGAACGGAAGTCTAACCGGGTATGCGGGAGGATTGGATGTAAAACGTGCCCTGCTCCAGCTGGAAGCGGGCTCGCTCCGTGGTACAGGTACCATTGCCTAACGTCATGGGCAGCGCTTGATGTGCAACCTATCAGCCCTAG
>JAKAQR010000108.1 GCA_021819725.1 Actinomycetes bacterium | reverse complement strand
ACCTCGTGGACTTCGGGGGTGATGGAGCCATCATCGACGATGCAGAGCTGCCAATTGGCATAGATCTGACTGCGCACCGACTCGATCGCCTCGCGCAGGTAGACGATCGGCGAGTTGTACGTTGGCATGACGATGGAGATAGTCGGTTGCAGCGAGAGTCGAGCGGTGTAGGCGTGGATCGCACCCTCGTCGATCACACTGTCATATTCGCGCACCCATTTGAGATACGGTTCGATGTCGAGCTCATCAATCTCGTCGGCGCTCAGGTCCGACTGCACTCCAGCGGCGCTGACCCGCTCGATGGTGGTCGCAGAGTTGTCGTCAACCAAACGAAACCTTCGCGCCAGTGCGCCAAGCTGTGGGTTGCGTTGCAGCTCGCCTGCGAGTCGAGGAACGACCTGGCTTTTCACCCCTTGTGACAGCAGCCGCAGGCCCTTGGTCACCCGCCAACTGGTGGATGCGTGCATCTGTGCGAGTTGCGCGTTGCGCTCGGCGATCTGGCGGCCCAGGTCATCACGCTCGATCGTGCGGTTGTCGAGCACGAGATGGAGGTAGTCGACCTCGCTGAGCACCTGGGCGCCACGAAGTTCGGTAACCTTGCTAGGCGCTGGGCGCACACGGCGTTGCGACGGCGTCATCGAGCTCCAATCGGATGCCGACGAGGAGGATCAAGACTGAGCCAGTCTTCGTAGACGATTTTCTCGCCTCCGAGTTCACCGATGACAACTCCCTCAAAGCCCTCCTGACTCAGGTGGGCGAGCAGTGCCTGGGGCACCTCGGTGGTCAGGAGGAAGCGGCTCGGATGTTCACCGAGCAGCGCCTCGGCGCTCGCATCCGGGTACTCGAGCTCCAAGCCCTGACCCGCGAGTTGTGCCAAGCGGATCGCGCCGCCCAGAAGGCCACCGGCACCGAGGTTGTGAGCGGAGTTGATCAGCTCGTCAGCGACGACCAGCGACGCCACCACACTGAGCAGGTGGCGCAAGCGCTCGAGGTCGATGGTGGGGAATGCCCCACCTTGGTCCCCGGCGATCGCGGCGAAGACCGAACCGGTCAGTGATGGCGTCTCCCCGGTCGTGACGAGGACGACACTGCCTCGAGCGAGTCTCGCATCGGGGATGGCGTGGGCCGGCAGCGGGCGAAAGCCGATGGTCGATACCACCGGGGTTGGATCGATGTCAATCCCGTGAGCCTCGTTGTAGAAGCTGACGTTGCCACCGATGACCGGGACGCCCAACACCGTGCAGATCTCGGTGATCCCATCGATCGCCTCTGAGAATTGCCACATAACCTCTGGGTGCTCCGGGTTGCCAAAGTTGAGGCAGTCGACGATGGCCACCGGAGTCGCACCCACGCAGGCGAGGTTGGCGAGCGACTCGGCGACCACCGCCAAGGTCCCCCGTCGGGGGTCCGACCTTGACCAGAGCTGGTTCCCATCCACCGCAAGCCCCATCGCGAGATCGGTACTGCCCACCTCGGGTGCACGAATGGCGAGGAGCGAGGCATCGGCACCGGGCGTTACCAGGGTGTTGCGAAAGAGCATATGATCGTATCGCCGATAGATCGCCTCAGGGTCGAAGGTGAGGGTTTCGAGGACGCCACGCGCGATCTCACGCCAGTCGGCGGGTACGTCGACCTCGCGTTGGACGCGTAGGCGGAAGTCGTTCGGCTCCCTCAGTGGTCGCTCATAGAGCGGAGCCTCGTCTGCTAGGGCGCTAGCGGGTATCTCCGCCACCATCGCCCCATCGAAGTAGGCTCGCAACACGCCGCGCCCGGCATAGGGCCCATCCTCGTCGGGAGGTGCGACCTCACCGATGACGGTCGCAAGCACCTCCTGCTTGGCACAGATCTCAAGAACGGCCGCCAGATTGTCAGGGGTGACGATAGCGAGCATCCGCTCTTGGGACTCCGAGCAGAGGATCTCCATCGGCGTCATTCCGGCTTCGCGGATTGGAACGCGATCTACCCAGACCCGCATGCCGTTGCCGGCATTCGCGGCGGTCTCGGAGGTCGCGCAGGTGAGTCCCGCGCCGCCGAGGTCTTGAATTCCGACGACGAGCTTGGCGTCGAGAAGATCAAGACAGGCCTCGATGAGCTTCTTCTCCTCGAATGGGTCACCGACCTGAACCGATGGTCGCTTATCGGCCGAGGCCTGGTCGAACCCGCTCGAGGCGAGCACGGAGACACCGCCGATGCCATCGCGGCCGGTAGCGGCACCGAGGAGCACCACGTGGTTGCCGATGCCCGACGCGACGGCTCTTACCAGCTGATCGGTTCTGGCAACTCCGACGGCCACCACGTTCACGAGAGGGTTCTCGGCATAGGGTGGTGCGAAGTGGATCTCACCGCCGACGGTTGGGACACCGACGGCATTGCCGTAGGAGGAGATTCCACCGACGACGCCGTCGAAGATCCAACGCGACTGGGGGTTGTCCTGGGTCCCCATCCACAGGGAGTCCAGGAGCGCGATAGGTCGGGCCCCGACGGTGAAGATGTCACGGAGTATGCCCCCGACGCCTGTGGCTGCCCCCTGGGTGGGTTCGATCGCGCTGGGGTGGTTGTGGCTCTCCATACGTAACGCGACGGAGATGTCTTCGGTCGCGGCAACCACACCGGCATTCTCACCCGGCCCCATGATCACTCGAGGTCCCGAGGTCGGGAGTCGACGCAGGTGGATGCGCGAGGACTTATACGAGCAGTGCTCAGACCACATGATCGAGAACATGGCAAGCTCAACGAGGTTGGGCTCTCGGCCCAAATGATGAACGATGAGGTCGAATTCGTCGTCGGTGAGCCCCAAGGGCCGATAGATATCGCTCTCCACGCTCTAGGAGCTTACCCTGCGCATACCCCGGCCTCTCTTGGCCAGTCCCGGATTCGTCCAGATAGCAAGGAGCATCGGGCACGCCCGCAGGCCGCACCGGTCACCGAACCCGAGGTGCTGGTTCTGCGTGTCGGCCGGGTACCGACGTCACAAAGCGCCGGCGCACGAACCCGACCCAGGCTAGGGCAGCCGACCCGCGCCATAACAGCCTGGCCGGACTCGGCCTCGCTCAGCCACTGCACGCAGATGATGAAGCCAAGCCGCAGCAGGGCAGCACAAACACTGGGCCGGACTCTCCGCTTGGACCCTAGCGAGCTAGTCCCCAAGCGGAGGTAGCCCACAGCTCCACAATCGAACCCGTGCTATGCAGATGCGGGTTCGATCTTGGCTTACGCGTGGGGGCGAATGCCTGCCTTGGCAAGCACGTTAGCCGGAACCCCAACCTCGATCCAGGTCTCGTACCGGATACCCTTCCTGGCGGAGTAGGATCCGGCGTACTCTACGAAGAGCTTCTCGAGTTGGGTCCCATCGTTGGCCGAGCCGAGCCGCTCAAGCTCGAGCTTTAAGTCCGCACGCTTCTGGAGTAGATCGACACGCCGTATTCCGGTAACCTCGTCGAGTCTTTTTTCGATCTCCTCGAGCTGTGCGCGCACCTTGCCGACGTCACGCTTGCGGCCTCGGCGTGGCTTCGATGTCTCGAGGTGTGCTAGGTAATCGTTGATTGCCTTGTTTTCCATCCGCAATGACGTCGTTGTCCCTCTATCTGCCATATTCTGATCTCCTCACTTGTCGTCAGATCTGCTTTCGTTCAACGTAGAGATCCGCTTGCATGACACTCTCTGTCCGCTCACCCACGGGCGATGCCGATCATCGACGACTGTCCCCGGCTGCTATGTTGCCGATCTCTACGCACTTGCATCCAATATCAACCAACCATTACCAGCTTGTCAACGCCTCCCCCTATGCTCGTGACCGACGCTTGCGCATCGTTCACAGTCGAGTTTGACCGACGTTGGAACTGATAAACCAAACAGATACCTGTTATGAAATAATTATATCGCTTGGCCGGTTTCACGTCTGCACAGTACTCCGAGATCTCAACTCCTACCTATTGTACTCTAAGCGTTGGTCATCCATGACAGCAACTAATCTTCTATTTCATCTTTTCGAGAAGGCTGAATTGTTTTCTAGAAGTTTCTGTGAATTCCTTGAGTGTGCAGTGATGCTCGTTGGTGCACACGTTGGGCTTTACCCATGAGCTCACCAACCTCGACCGCCTTGTTGTGCCAGATGTTGTGCTTGGTTAGGCTACCCATGACGAGTAACTTTGTTTCTAAGGAGTTCCTCGGACCTCGGATGGTACGGTGGTGTTGGTCCGCGAATGTGATGGGCCAACCGGGAGTTGGTGTCGGCGTCGATGGAGCAGTCAGGTCGATGGATCTCACCGCTTTTTAATTCTTTTTGTCGCCAGCATGGGTCCATGCCGAGCGATCAACGTATGCAATTGGTGCTCGATGGTGCCATGCTTGATCGGGCTTTGACGCCAACGACGGTCGCGGCCTGGGCGGACCTTGCCGGTCACTGGCGCTTCGGCAGGGTCACTGGCGCCCGATAGCGATGACGAGTGGTGCCTTGTTGTGCCAGATGGCAAGGGCTTTGTCGCCTTCTGCGTCTCGAGGCACGGTGTCGCTTGTTCGGTGCCTTCATGACCCAGCTTTTCGTCGACGATGGTATCG
>JAKAQR010000107.1 GCA_021819725.1 Actinomycetes bacterium | reverse complement strand
GTTCAGGCGCATTGCGCTTCTTGGTCTTGAAGGTCAGGGTGTGCTCGCGGACAGCGGGTAGCACCTTGGACCACTCACCGATCTTTGGTAGCTCGATGCGCTGAACTGGAGCCGATATCTCCATGAGCATGGGTACAAGCAGGTAGGCTAGTGGCATGCCCTGGTGCGAGAGTTGTGAGCGCTTTCAAGATTCGGAAGAAGTCGATCGAGAGGGTCATTGTCCAACATGTGGAACCGTGATTGCACCGCCCAAGAAGAAGCCGTGGCATTTCAAGCTTCTCATCGTGGCCACCATTCTCTATCTGACCTACCGGCTCGTTCAGCTCATTCTTTGGCTGCACCATGTTCTGTGATGTCGCACCCGGTAGGTAGAGGGAGTTATGAGTTTGTCTGATGGCAGCCAGCAGCGCGCACCAGCAATGGGGCACGATCGCGTGTCGCCGCTGGGCCAGGAGCCCGAACATCGCACTGTGTCCGCGATGATTCATGTGGAGGAGGTCGGCGATGGCATTTTCGCCTTCATACAACGCGATGGGTCTTGGTACCTAAATAACGCGGGGATCATCCCGGAGCGGAAGCTCTCGTATTTTGTCGACTCCGCGGCCACGGTAAGTCGAACTAAGGTAATCATCGAGGAGGCGAGGCGGCTTGGCGTCGGTGATCGTGTTGGTATGATCGCGACCCACCATCATGGGGATCACACGAACGGAAATGCAACGATCGACCCGACGTTTATCGTGGCGCATGCTTCGGTACCCGCAGAGATGGCGCAGGGTTTTGCGGTTCCACCTCCGGGCCTGTTCAATGATGTTGATTGGGGTGAAATAGTCGTACGCCAACCCGATGTGGTTTTCGAACGCGAGCTGGATCTTCAGATCGGTGAGCGCTTGGTGCGAGTTCTGCATTTTGGTCGCCCTGCGCACACCCTTGGTGACGCGGTTGTTTACTTTCCGCAGGACCACGTGCTCTTCGCCGGCGATCTCGCGTTCAATGGTGGGACCCCGTTTGCATTGATGGGCTCGGTCCAAGGTTGGTTGGACACTTTGGTTGCACTTCGCGCTCTTGAGGTAACGGTGGTAGTACCAGGTCACGGCGACCCATGTGGGATGGACGTATTCGACGGGATTGAACGCTACCTCCGGTTCGTCTTGGAGTTGGCAGGCAACGCGCTTCGCGAGGGGGTGTCGCCTCTAGAGGCCGCCGTCAACACGGACTTGGGCGATTTCGCTCAATGGCACGATAGCGAGCGAATTGTTGGCAACCTACATCGCGCGATGGCTGAGCTTTCGGGGGCTAGTCCTGGCAGTCCGATCAATATCCAGACGGCGTTCGTGGATATGCTGAAGTACAATGGTGGCCCACTTCGCTGCTTCGCTTAACCCCGAAGTACTCTGGGTTAAGGTCGGTGTTATCGTGCCGATGATGCCTACATGGTAAGAGGTTTTGCTGGCATACGACGCTCCAGTGCGATGGACAAAGAGGTGCTCGATCGCCTTGATGCGCTCATCATGCTTGCCACCGCTGATGCAGAGGCGCGTATCACGTACATGAATCCAAGTGCGGAGCGGCGTCTAAAGCTCAACTCGACTGGCGGTGAATCAATGCTAGCCGAGCTCTTCGATGACCCTGAACTGGCCCGTCGACAGCTCCATCGTCTGCGTGCACCAGGGCCACCCGAGCAAGTTGAGCTCGAATATGGGGCAGGCGATCGGCGCTATATGGCAAAAGTTTCCCTTGTGAAGGATTCAGAGAGTCAATCCGACCTGTTCTTTCTCGTGCAGCTACGCGACGTGTCTGTGCGTATTCGGGACGATGAACTTCGTCGGGAGTCCGACCAATACCGGTCAACGGTCGTTACGGAGGCCGTCAGTCAGATCGCTGCAGCGGTAGAGGAGCTGTCGGTGACAGCGGGCGAGGTGGCAATGAACACCCGGGTAGTCAAAGAAGCGGCAGAGTCGGTAAACAGCAAAGCCGCAGAGAGTAGAGATATTTTCTTTGCTGCCAAGGGGGCGATCGACGAGATTTCTCGGCGTATGACCGAGACCTCGGCGACACTGGCGCGACTGTCGGAGAAGACGAAGCTCATTGACGCAATGGTCTCTACGATCCAAGGAATTGCCGATCAGACGAACCTGTTGGCGCTGAACGCGGCGATCGAGGCGGCTCGTGCCGGTGCGGCCGGTCGCGGTTTTGGTGTGGTCGCTGACGAGGTGCGCCAGTTGGCTAGCAGGGCGCGAGGTGCGGCAGCTGAGATTGCGAGTCGGATCGCCGAGGTGCGTTCCGGAACGTCTGAGGTCAGTGAAGGTTTTGAGGAGAGCTTCCAAGAGGCCCTAAGGGGAACGGCAGATGCAGAGGCCGCTGCGGTTGCACTTGAGGATATCTTGACAGCGAATCGGCAGGTTCGCGAGATGCTTCTCCGAATTAACAGCGCTACTGAACAGCAAGAGCAGGCGACGATGGAGATTTCAAATCGTCTCTCCGGCATTCTGGTCGCCACTGAAGGGTCTTCAGAGGACTCGAGACGGCGCTTCGGCGTTGTGGCCCAGTAGGGGGACTCGGCCGGTCCATTTCGAAGGACCATATGTCATCCGTACGGCCTTGAGGGCGTTAGGTTTCGGTAGAATGGGCGCACGGGCTGTGGCGCAGCTTGGTTAGCGCGCTTGACTGGGGGTCAAGAGGTCGGGAGTTCAAATCTCCCCAGCCCGACCATAAATATCCAGGTCAGAGGCCAGAAATCATTCCTCCAAAATCTGCCTACGCTTTAGCGGTTGCCTATCCGGTTGCCTATGGTAGCCGGATAGGCTGACGTGTTCGGTAGCGAGTCGAGTGAGTGGCTGAAGCGTTTCGCCATTCCGTGCCAAAAGGTGCAGTGAGCAGCTCAGCTGTGTGAGTCGATTCCGGGTGATCTCGGTTGGACAAGCACCTCCTCAAATAGGACGACGTTCTGTCGGCACGTGTTGGTTGTTGGTTGTTCAGGACGTCGTACCGTGAAGCTAGGGCGGCATGTGGGCGCGAGCTGGCCTATGATGTCTGTTTTGCACTTGAGCACGGGGGCATGTGCGCGGGAAACCTATGCTCTAGCCGACGTACCTTAACGATGTGCGTGCACTGCGCCTTGTATCAGTCACCCTTGCGGCTGCGGAGTGCTCCCTAGCCATGAGACCTCTTACTGGTAGGTCTACTACAGTCAATTCAAGGGCGGGGAACGAGGAATCCGGAAGAAATGAGTCCCTTAAAGTACTGGGATTATGTCTGCATGGGTAGTAGGACATTTACCAGCTCAGGTGAGTTCTACGCAATGCGGATGTCGTGACGTGCAGAAAGATCACGTGAGATATGCAGTCCGGAGCGGAGTACTTCCTGTCACACCGAGGCTCGGCCCAATGTCGCTACGAGGCTCCAAGGAAGTTCAGTCTCGAACTTACGATCACGAACCTGCTTCAAGATATCGGCGTAACCCGCCTGGTCCGCCTTGAACGCTTTTCCACAATGCAGATGATCCTATGCATATTCTGTCCCACTTGCTGGGGTGTCATTTGCATCACTTTCGTACTTTTGTGCGTCGACAACAGTCTGCGCTCTCAAGATCAGGTCAGTAGGCTCAATGCCGACAAGCTCGCAGAGTCCCTCGAAGTGTTCCTGATCTATGACACTCATAAATGTGAACACGGACACTAAGACGGACTTGATCTCATCCGGATTAACCGCCACATCTGTTTCAGGAGAGTCCGCGTGCGAGTACCCGTGCGTGAAGCGGGTCAAGTGGAGACGCAAACCATCGGCGTTGCCTTCATAGCCGAGAGCCTCCAGCTGCTCACCAGCAGTTCGCATAGCTTCAGTGAACTTGCCCGCCGTGGTCGGGTATTTGAATGCAAGAAATGTCTCCAGCATCCTGCGAAGCACGTTGGGGTACAACAATAGTGCGTCAAGCTTGGTCTCCATCGAGTCGTCATCGGCCATCGCGAGATGTGCGCGTACTGAGGTGATGAATGCGTGGTGGTATGCGGAACGGACCTTAAGTCGCGTTTCTTCATTGGGGGGCCACGCAATGAAAGTGGGTACCCGCTTGCAGACACCGCCGCCGACCTTCCGATGTGGTGCGACCAGTTCGTAGCAGTTCGAAGTGTAGCCCTTGCTGTTGCTCGGCCCGCGCTTGCCGTTAAGACCGTCAATTTGGATATCCCATTGGCGAAACAACTCGAAGTTATGGGTCAGCAGGAACACTTGCTCGGTGTGTTCCTTGGCAACGGTCTCGGCCCAGATGTAAGTCGAGATGCCCATGGCCGAGTTGCTATCAAGGCTGGAGACCGGATCGTCAATCACGACGATCGGCTTGCTTTTGGCCGCCTTGCTCTTCTCCTTGACATTCCGCAAGAAGTGGATTAGCGTGATGGCTGTGCGCTCACCTGTGCTCAAGTCACAAGCTGGGGCACCGTTTCGTGTAATCCGGTAATGCTTTCCATCGGACAATAGCTCGAAGCTCAACTCGTTGCGTCCAAGAATGCGGGTCAGTTCGCGTGACATCACCTCGGCGCTGGGCAACGGATCGCCCTCGACGTTCTCCAGGCTAGCAACC
>JAKAQR010000044.1:2352-21514 GCA_021819725.1 Actinomycetes bacterium | reverse complement strand
ACACTGACCATGGGATCCTTCGCCCTTAGGAATCGCCTACCCGTATCGTGGATGTGACGGAACTGGGCGTCACGGTCAGGGTGCTGACGGCCCTCTCTCACGTTGGCGTTCGCCTGCAAGCTATAGCCGGCATCACACAACAGAGCAGCCACCGTCTGATCCGACACCGGGTGCCCCGATGCGCTTAGCGCCTCGGCAAGGTTGAGCGTGGATTTGGCAGTCCATCGCAGTGGTGACATCGGATCACCCCGAGTCGCCGGGTCTACAAGCGCGTCCAGCGCTGCTGCCAGCCCGAGGTCCGCAACCGTCGCCGACTTGCGACCACCCTCCGAACGACGCGACCGCCCTGGCTCCAGAACATCGGAGCGCTCCAACTCCGCTACCGCAGTTGTCACCGTCGAGCGAGCCACCCCCGCCACCCGGGCCACCGCCGAAACTCCACCCCAACCCAACTTCCGAGCTTCGACACCCAATAACGCCCGCCGTTGCCGCTCGTTCAACTGGGGCCACAACGACTCGATCCGCCGACCTACCGCTTCCAAAGTTGCCGCATTGATTGCCACACCTCAGGACTATCCGGCCGAGAGCTATTTGCCTGACTTATTTATTGGTGCGCCCTAACTGCCCTTGGGTGCCGAGAGGCTGCTCTGCCCCTAGCTCGACGACTTAGAGCTGCGTGGGCGTTCACGGGGCAAACGAGCATCAGGTCCATCGACGAACCAGGGCTTCCAATGCCACCTCACTTGGTGAAGCGTGACTACCCTGTGGGGCTAGGCCGCGCCCTTTGAGCCGGTGATTCAGACATCCAACTCACCTTCAGTGACCAACCTGGCGCTCGTGATATCAGTGCTCCACGCTGTATTCAGCTGGGGGTAACCATGTGTGCACTACCCTCTCCACCCGGCGCTTCTAAGAGAGTGCACGTCGCGCTGTGGTACGAAGGCCTTCGATTGGTCGGTATTGTCGCTAACGGACGCTGAGGCAAGCTCATCGGTGTCGACCACAAGCCAGTCATGTTGGCTTTTACCGCGCATTGGAGTCGCCCGGTAGGATGGAGGGAGAAATGATGGAGGTTGTCTATGTCCTTGACCGCACTTGAGCCAACAAAGTCTGTGTTGGTCGTTACGGCCCATCCGGATGATGTTGACTTTGGCATCGCGGGTACGATTGCCGCGTGGCGCAGGCAGGGCACCGAGATTGCCTACTGCATTGTGACCGACGGTGATGCTGGTGGTTTTGACCCCTCTATCCCGCGATCTCAGATTCCTTCGATTCGTCGCCGTGAGCAGGTTGCTGCTGCCAAGTCGGTCGGTGTCGATACCGTTGAGTTTCTTGGTTATCACGATGGTTCACTGGAGGTGTCGATGCAGCTGCGACACGATATCACCGCTATGATCCGGCGCTTTCAGCCCGAGCGGGTTCTATGTCAGTCGCCTGTCCGTAACTTTGCTCGAATCGGCTCGTCACATCCGGATCACCTGGCAGCTGGCGAAGCCACACTCTGCGCGGTGTATCCAGACGCGCGCAATCCGTTTACGCATCAGGATCTCCTCGAACAAGGTCTTGAGGCACACACGGTGCTCGATGTCGCCTTGATGGCTTATCCTGACCCGACGCACTACGTAGACGTGACCGACACCTTTGAGGCAAAGATTGAGGCGATCAAGCAACACAAGAGTCAATTGCCCGATCCCGGTGCTATGCGGGAGATGGTTCGGGGTTGGCTTGGGGCTGGTGCCGCATCAGCGGGGTTGCCGGAGGGTCGGTTGGCCGAGATGTTTTTTCTTGTACAGACAGCCTAAGTCGGCTGCAATGGTAGCGGTGGTTTAGAAGGAGAGATGGGTCAATGGCGACGCAGCTTGGATCGGATTTGTTGGAGCACATCGGTGCAACCCCACTGGTGGAGATTGAAGACGGGATTTTCGCAAAACTCGAATACCTCAACCCCTCGGGGTCGATCAAGGCCAGGATCGCGAAGTATATGGTCGACAAGGCGGAGGAGCAGGGTTTCCTGAAGCCAGGCATGACGATCGTGGAGGCCTCGAGTGGAAACACCGGCAATGCACTCTCTATGGTGGCGGCCCACAAGGGCTATGCGATGGTGGTGCTGATGCCCGAGGGACTCTCGAGCGAGCGTGTGGCGATATCTAAAGCCTTCGGAGCCGAGGTGCGGGAGTTGGGGGACTTCCATGTCAATACCGCGCTGCATGAGGCGCGACTGCTTGGCTCCCAGCCAGGGTATTTTTGCCCTGGTCAGTTCGATTCTGAACTCAACGTTGAGGAGAACCGTGAGGTCTTTGGCCCCGAGATCCTTGCTGACCTTGGCAACGATCGCACGCCTGATGCCTTTGTCATGGGGATTGGTACTGGCGGAACGCTGATCGGGGTTGGGCAATGTCTTCATGCAGCGAACCCCTCGTGCTGGTTGGTTGGGATGGAGCCCGATGAGTCATGCACAATTCTCTGCGGCGACGTGCATCGGCATAAGATCGAAGGCATTGCCGACGGTTTCATCCCAGGGATCTTCGATCGCCATCGAGATGAGGTGGACGAGCTGGTGGCAGTGACGAGTCTCGATGCAATCACCGAGATGTACGCACTTGCCCGGCGCGGTTATCTTGTTGGCCCGAGTTCCGGTGCGAACCTTGTCGCGGCTCGGCGTCTCAAGGAACGGCACCCCGAGTTTTCCACCATTGTAACGGTCTTTTGCGATGAAGGCGAGAAGTATCTCAGCGAGTACTACCTCGGGAGCTGACACGATCCAGAAAGGGGGCAGCGTGGTGACGCTGCCCCCTTTACCCGTTAGGTTCTGATCAACCTCGTAACGCTGGTCAGTCGGCGAGGCGTACCTCGTCGCCGCCTTGTGTACTGCGACGCACTTCGGCAGCGTTCTCGAACGCCAACTCGGTCTCTGGGCTGTTACGGCCGGATGCAACCGCCCAGGTATAAAAGACAATGGCAATAATGATGTCCACCACGATATCGAAGGGGTAGTGGATCAGACCCTTGTTGTGGTTAAACGGAGACCCGAATCGCGCCGCACCGAGGTACGCGATTGCCAACATCGCGATGAGGTACACCGGCAACCAGATGCCCGATCTCCAATCTTCGCTGGTGATCTTCTGCACCGGTGCTCCGAGCCATGAGGCGACCAGATAGATTACCGCACCTCCAAGGATGCCGACAACGAGCTTCCAGTCAACAGCCCATCCTGACCAGTAGATGATCAGAGTGCCGCCGATGAAGGCGAGCATTCCAAAGGCCTTCGCGCCTTGGAGGCGAAATGGTCGATGCTTATCGTTGTGGTACTTACGGAACACCGCGAGGGAGACCGGTCCCATTACGTAAGTAAAGGCAGTTGCTGATGAGATCACCCCTACCAGGCTCTGCCAGCTCGGGAACGGCAGGAGGAAGATGATGGCGAAGAGTACCGTGATTGACATGGCCCAGATCGGGACGCCGAACCGCTCGGAGATGCTGCGGAACTTGTTCCCAAGGTAGTTGTTGCGCGCCGAGCCAAGGACGACTCGACCGCCGGATGAGAGGTAGACCAATCCGGTGCCCGAGGGCGAGAGCACGGCGTCTGCATAGAGAATCGAGGCCAGCCAGCCCAGGCCAATGATGGTGGCGACCTGTGCGAATGGCGAGGTATACGCCAGCGCAGCCCAGCCTTTGGCGATGGCGTTCGGTGGGAGCGCCGCGATGAAGACCACCTGGACCAGGGTGTAGACCAGCGCGCCGAGGAGGATTGCGGTCAAGATAGCACGCGGAACATCGCGTTGAGGGTTCTTGGCCTCGCCGGCAAGATCAACCGCCTGTCGAAACCCAAGCAGCGAGAAGATAATTCCACCGGAGGACACTGCGATGAAGATGCCGGCGGTTCCGTATGGCATGAAGCCGGAGCCGTGAGCGGTCGTTGCCGTGTAGTTACCCCAGTGCTTGGCGACGAACAGGATCACGATGATCGTCAACGTTGGCGTGATGAACTTCAAAAAAGTGACCACGCTGTTGATCTTGGCGAAGACTTTTACGCCATAGATGTTGATGGCGTAAAAGACGAGCAAAATGATCGCTTCAACGACAAAGTCCAGCGCGCTATTGTTCTGGAACGAAGTGATGTAGTGCTCGGCGTACTGGACCACGGCTTCGGCCTCGATGGCCGGCACGGCCGCATAGCCAAGAAAGGCACCCCAACTCATGATGAAGCCCGCCAGTGAGCCGTGCGTAAAGTGTGGGAATCGAGTGATACCACCAGCCTCGGGCAGCATGCCTGAGAGCTCGGCGTACACGAGCGCGATAAAAATGACGATGACAGCAGCGATGATCCACGCGAGGATGGCCGCTGGGCCCGCGTAGTTCGCTGCGTAGAGCACGCCAAAGAGCCAACCGGAGCCGATGATCGCGCCGAGTCCAGCGAAGCTGAGGTCGACGTACGACATCTCGCGCCGTAATCTTCCTCCTCCAGCAGGTTTACTTGTTTGCATTGAGTAGGTCCCCCTTGACTTTTCAGTCCGATACGTCGGGCCCATGAGGCCCAATCGAAGGCATGCGGCACTTCGATTGGCCTAATTTAGTCCCGCCGTGACAGTCGCGCCGGCATTTTCTGCAAATTCTCTGGGTTTGCACGCCGCGACGGCCGATCATGTGGCGATATTGGGCGCGCTGGCATCGCTATCGTGGCGCTGATGCGTCGTGGATGTCGATGACTGCGAGCGCGCGAAGACCAGTGAGGGTTCGGGTGCACGTGCGGCACGAGAGAACGTTCGCCAGCAGAATAGAAAAGTTTTTACCGCGCCGTGCGTCCGCTCCGCAGTCGTTGACATAACTCTCGTAACGATCATCGGCGGCGTGTGTATCTTGTGGTCATCGTGTTG
The DNA here is from genome assembly GCA_021819725.1 of Actinomycetes bacterium. Next base: position 16,640 of record JAKAQR010000044.1, on the reverse strand, counting down.
CGTGGAGTAGCCTTGGTCGGGACCCAGAGCTGGTTGGAGGGGATTGGCATGAAGCAGACGAGCATATACGACGTGATCTTTGGACGTCGCGATGTCCGTGGACAGTTCAACGGGGAGGATCTCGACCCGGAGGTGCTCGGTAGAATGCTTGCTGCGGCGCACGCCGCCCCGAGTGTCGGAATGTCGCAGCCGTGGGACTTTGTGCTCGTCGACTCCCGAGCGACACGGGAGGCTTTTCATCGGCACGTAGAGCACGAGCGGGCCGTCTTCGAGTCCAGTCTTGATGGAGAGGCAAAGGAGCGGTTTCGAGGGATAAAGATCGAAGGCATCCTCGACGCTGGGCTTGGCATCGTCGTCACCTATGATCCAGAGCGGGGCTCTCCCCATGTCCTTGGACGACACGCGATTGCAGATGCCGGACTCTACTCGGTATGCCTTGCGATTGAAAACCTGTGGTTGGCGGCGACCGCTGAGGGGGTCGGTGTCGGATGGGTCTCGTTTTATCGGGAGGAGTTCTTGGCCGAGCTGGTAGCTTTGCCCGCTGGCGTGCGGCCAGTCGCCTGGCTCTGCGTCGGCCCCGTCACGCACTTTGAACGGATACCTGATCTGGAGCGTCTCAACTGGCAGGCGCGAAGGCCGCTCGAACCTCATCTCTTTGTCGGTAAATTTGGGCAGAGCGAGCGCGCGAACGACCTAGTCGTCATCCCACACGACAAGGGGACGAAGGATCCATGACCTCAGCGAGGCAACTGCTACGTTGGCACGAGATTCAGCGACGTTAGAACTTCAAACTCTCCAATAGCGCTTGGAGCATGTTGCCTTGGCGTAGGGTCTCTGCTACTGTGCGCACGGTAGCGCGTACGCTGTCATCGAGTGGTCTACCCTGGAAGACGGCTCGTGAGAGGTTGTTCAACCGGTCCTGCACCTGCTGCTGGGCCAAGACAGACGAGAGATCGGAGGTCGGGGCATTCGTGAGCCACTCTCGGGTGGCTGCGATGCCGCTGTCAAGCTCGAGTTGGAAGAGCGAGTTGGCGAAGTTCTCTAAGTCTCCAACCCCGTTTGCCAGCTCAACGAGGAGCGAGAGGTACAGGGCGAGCGCTCTTCCCGGAACCAGCAGGTCGATGGCCTGCTGGTCAAGCTGTGCCTCCATCAGCTGGTCACGGCGCTGTTGCCAAGTCGGTGGCAATTCATCGCGTGCACTCAAGCTGTTGGCGACGGTCTTCACGTGTGCGACGAGTGAGCTGAGATCGTCGGCATCGAAGAGCTTGTCTGGCTGATTGACCACAAGGCGCAGTTCGAGTGCCGAGGTGCAGACAAGGTCTTGAAAGCCAAGATACGCAGCCATTCGCGCATCGAAGGACGTCCCGGTAGACCACAACAGGCGACGTACAGTAGTGCGGGCATCGGTGAGCAGCATCGCAAGGTAAATGTACTCCGCCGCCCGTACGATCGAGATGTTGGCAGCAGCGGCGATTGCCTGGACGCCGAAGACGCCAACGTGGTTGACGATAGCATTGGCGATGGTGGTAGCGATCAGTTCTCGGCGCAGAGGATGCCCTAAAGAAAGCTGTTCGATCCGCTGGCGAACCGGCAGTGGGAAATACTCTTCGTAGAGACTGTCAGTCAGAGGATGGTCGAGCAATGAACTCGCCATGAGCTGTTGATTGAGGTCGAGCTTGACATAGGAGATGATGATGGCGAGCTCCGATCGCGTCAACCTCCTGGTAGGTGGGTTCGCTGCGATCACCGCTGGGTCGGGCAGATGTTCGACTTGGGGTGCCAAGCCAGCCGTGTCAACGAGATGTGAGAGGAGCCGAGTGATCTCGCCCCAGGAGTGATCGTATCGCGCCTCGGCCGCCGAAAGGGCCCAGTTCTGATAAACGTTGTCAGCAAGTACTTGAGTCTCGACCTCCGACACGCACTGGGTCAGAATCTCGTTGCGCTGGTCGAAGCTGACCACGCCCTCGCGCACCAAAGCATCGAGTGCAATCTTGATGTTGACCTCGTGGTCGGAGGTATCGACTCCCGCGGAGTTGTCGATCGAGTCAGTGTTGCACCGCCCGCCACTCAAGCAGTACTCAATGCGGCCGAGCTGGGTCAGCCCGAGGTTACCTCCTTCGCCGATGACGCGCGCTCGCACCTCGTTACCGTTGAGACGAACAGGATCGTTGGCCTTGTCGGCCACCTCGATGTTACCTTCGGTTGACGCCTTGACGTAGGTCCCGACGCCGCCGTTGAACAGGAGATCCACCGGCGCCCTCAGGATGTGCTTGATCAGCTGGTTCGGTTCATACGAACCAACCGGGACGTCGAGCACCTCGGCGACTTGTGCCGAGATAGTGATACGTTTGACACTACGAGAATAAACCCCACCGCCCTCTGAGATCGCGGACTTGGGATAGTCCTCCCAGGTTGTTCCGGGACCCTGGGAGAAAATGGCGGCACGAGCCTGCCATGAGATTTCCGGCTCAGGGTCTGGGTCAAGGAAGATGTGTCGATGGTCGAATGCCGCAACCAACTTGAGCTGATGCGATCGTAACATGCCGTTGCCAAAGACGTCGCCCGAGAGGTCACCAATGCCGACAACGCGAATCGGCGTTCGAGCGACGTCGATCCCGAGAGCGTCGAAGAGGTGTTCGACGGAGACCCACGCACCCTTGGCCGTGATCCCCATCTGTTTGTGATCGAATCCATGCGATCCGCCTGAGGCAAAGGCGTCCCCAAGCCAATAACCATGAGCGATCGCGATCTCGTTGGCGATGTCAGAAAATGTCGCAGTTCCTTTGTCGGCTGCTACCACCAGATAATGGTCGGGTCCATCGTGGCATACGGTGAGCTCCGGTGCAACGACATCTCCGGCCACCAGGTTGTCGGTGAGTGAAAGAAGAGTCTCCATGAAGATGCGGTAAGAACGTTCAATCTTGGCGGTATTGCGACCCCTAGGGTCGAGGTCCTTGACGATGAATCCACCCTTGGAGCCAACGGGTACGATCACTGCGTTCTTGACGGTCTGCGCCTTCATAAGACCGAGGATCTCCGTCCTGAAGTCCTCCATTCGATCCGAGAAGCGGATGCCGCCGCGGGCGATCGGTCCGCCACGAAGGTGCACGGCTTCAGTAGTGTCGTTGCGAAGGTAGATCTCGTAGCGGGGCTTGGGTTCTGGGAGGAAGCTCAGCTGCCGAGGATCAACCTTGAAGGCGACCGCCTTGCGCTCTCGCTGAAAGAGGTTGGTCCTCAGCATTGCGCGAACGAGCTCGCCCATACCACGGAGGACCTTATCCTGGTCGAGGGAGGTGACCTCGACGAGCGATTCCTCGAGTGCGCTCGTCAGCTGCTCCTCTACTAACTGGCGGTCGAGGTCAGAGACTGCGGGATCGAAGCGATTATAGAAGAGTTGGACCAGCAGCTGTGCAAGTGCCGGCTGGCTCACGAGTGCCTGTTGGCAATAGGTTTCGGAGTAGCCGAGGGTGGTGAGGCGCAGGTAGCTTGCAAGTGCACGCAGAACTGAGATCTCCACTGGATTCAGATCCGCACTGATGGCAAGCTGATTGAGGCGATCGTTCTCTTCGTCGCCGTGCCAGATGGCAGCGAGTGACGCTTCGACGCGTTCGCGAACCTGTTGACTCTGGAGCCGCTCCTTAGTCTGGTCATCGTCAACAACGAGGCCAAGGTCGATGATCCAGAGTTCGCGGTTCCCGGCCCGGCCATGATAGGGCTGCTCGTCAGAGACCTTGAGCCCAAAGTTTTCGACGACCGGCAAGATCTGCGAGAGAGATAATCGGCTTCCCAGCAGGATGAGGTGGAGTCGAAGTTCGCCATTCGCATTGACGAGCAGCCGTGTAGAGAGACGATGATCGGACTCCAGTAGCGAGGCGATCGAGGCAAGGTCGGAGACGATGAAGGCATCGTTCTCCTCTTGCTGGTAACTCTCCTCGACCGATTCCGCGACTAGGTCGAGCGCACCGAGCACCTTAGGCAGAAAGTCTGGATCGATCTCCTGACGCAGCTTGGTGCGTAGTCGGGTCTTCCATGGTGTGGTGACGCGGTCCAGTTCTTGAGCCAACTTCTCCAGACTCTCCGGTACGAGCGAGCCGAGCAGGATGTACTCAAGAACCAACCGACGGTCAGAGTAGGACCGGCCGATCTGCTTTGGTACACCTTCGCAGAACAGCGCCAGCGTGTCGTCGATCCGATCTTCAATGCCGAATTCGACCCTGTCACCTGGGACGAGCACGAGGAGGTGCCGCGGTCCAGTAGGCGTTTGGCTGAGAAAGATCTGCGTGCGCGATACCTCTTCGACCAGGAGTCCAGCTCTCGCCAGTTCAAGAAAGTCCTCTATCTCTAACGCGAGTACGGTGTCGATATTGAGCGAGGTTACTACGTCGCGTAGCACGCGATACGAGTGGCTTGTGGGGAGCAGATTGAGACGTTTCCGGGCGATCTCCAAGCGCTGTGCAACCTCGGGTACAGAGAGCCCGATCGACCCGGTTTGTTGGGGTCGAAAAATACCGACGAAGTCGACCTCCCCCTCGGGTGCACGGAATGAGACGGCGCGGAGCTGAGAGAAGTCGAGGATTTCAGATCGCGCTGGAAGAACCTGTATTCGGTAGTTCGTGCCCAAGCCTTGGGGCCAGTGCCGATCGATGACGACATCCTCGCGCGTGATACCCAGATCCAGCCGCTCTCCATTCTTTGGACGCCGGATCTCGGCAAAAGGTAGGAAGTGCGAGAAGGCAGAGTTGCTCGCCGGTGGTTCGGTTTTCCCGTTGATCGGGAACTCCTGCTCCTCGATGAGATGCAGGAGGTCCGAGAGCATGCGATCGCGATCGCGATTGAAGTGAAGCAGCTGTTGGTAGCGCTTGGCCAGGGTGCGAAGCAAAAGTTCGGCCTCGACCTTCGTAACGGCGATCGGAATCTGCGCGGCGAAGAAGGATAGGAGATCGCTTGGTTGGGCCGAAGCGACGTTGCAGCCACAGGCCGCCAGGTCTGACCGTTCGAGGATTGGATGGATGGTCGTTAGGCGATCGGACTTCTCACGGATGGTCTGGAGGAAGGTATCGATGAGAAACTCCATGTCGTTGGAGACGATCGATATCATGGTCCCCGGAGCCCTCATCGTGGAGAACACCGACTCAAGCTCGGAGACTCCCTCTGGTTGGCATCTGATACGTAGCACGTCCGAACCACGGACAATCTCCATCACGCACGTGTCATCAGCCGTGATGGCGTTGAGAGTATGGAGTTGGGCGCTCAGAGCGGCGACCACGAACTCGGTAGAGAACGCGCTCTCCTCCTCCGGATCGATGTGCGCCGTAAACTGACGTGCAAAGCCTAAAAAGGCCTTTCGCTCCGCTGGCGTCCCGACATGGGTGCCAAGCTCCCTGAGGCGCTCCTTCAAGCCGTTAAATACTGGATTATTCGCAGGCTTCTTCGATGTGAGTGTCAACTTCGACTCCTTTGTCGAGTAGATCTAGCTTCTAACCTAGCGCCTTTGGACCGACTATGGCAACGTCGTCGCGGTCCTTATTCCTTATGTGGGACGATCCAGCGCTCTCCTCGTTGGGGTATCGGCAGGCCCGAAGGCTGACTTGATGTCATGGCGACCAATACAGAACTTCGATGACCCTTTCGTTGGCGATGCTAAGTTGGACTGAAAGCGAGGAGGAGCTTGCAGCATGCGTCGTTCGGTCTATTGGGCCCTAGCCTGGCCATTCTACCTAGCTTTGACCCTCATGTTCGTGGTGCTGGTTGGGCTATTGGCTCTGGACCTACTGAGCTTCGCCTATCGGCGGATCGGAATCGAGCCGGGGTGGTTGCTGGCTATCTTGATTGCCACGATCGTGGGTAGCTTCGTGAATATTCCAGTGGCACGACTGCATAACCCGACGGAACAACCCGTAGAGCGATGGGTCAGTTTTCTCGGTATTCGTTATGTGATCCCCGCGCCATCGCGCCCCAGTCAGACACTGATCGCAGTCAACGTAGGTGGTGCCGTCATCCCGACGGGTCTATCGGTCTATCTGGTCGTACACGACCATCTTGAACTTCTTGCGCTGATCGGGGTCGCCATTGCAGCAGTGATCGTCAGACAGGTCGCCCGTCCGGTGCGAGGGGTAGGGATCGCGGTGCCAGTCCTGTTTCCGGCTCTTCTTGCCGTGATCCTCGCGTCACTGCTGACGGTACACTACCTCGCTGCACTGGCCTACATCATCGGCGTGATGGGTGTCCTGATCGGCGCCGACCTGTCGAACCTCAGTAAGACTCGGTCTCTTGGCGCTTCCATCGTCTCCATCGGCGGAGCCGGAACCTTTGACGGTGTCTTTTTGACCGGCCTCCTGGCAGTCCTGCTTGCCTCCATCTGATCGAGCCGACCAGGGGTCGCTCGAACAGTGCAGAGGCGCTATTGCCCCTGGCTCAGCGAGTAACCTGGGACGCCATCGAAGGCAAAGAGGCCCTCGGTCTTGATGAAGGGCAGCCCAGCCTCGTTGAGGCGAACGAGCTGATCGATGAGGTCCGTGGTTGTGATGTCAGTCGTCGCGGTCTTCGCCTGGAACCGGCAACGCCAATGGTCGACACAGAAGGTTTCGGCGGCTCCGTCCGGATAGACCTTTTGCCCGCGGTTGCTAATCATGACCAGCGTAAGTTTCGGGTTCAGGTTCGCCTCAATCCTGTGCCCGAGCTCGTCGGCGTCGCCTCGCCACTCGAGGAAGATGTCGATACCTTGGATCGTCTTGACTTCGAGGGGACGCTCGTGTGCACGAACCGAGATCGGCTCCTCTGAGTCCGGGTAGTGCACCCGCGAGAGCTCCTTGGGAGCAAGACCGAGGCGCTCGATTACCGCCTCGGCAAATGCCGCAGTGCCTACCTGGCGGTTGGAGCGAACGGGAGAAAAGATGTCCTGGGTGTGGACCCCGTCTTCGATCGTTCTCAGCCAGGCGTTGTGAACCGTGGTGGCAATCTCACCGAGTCCAAGGTGAACCAGCATGAGGACTGCCCCCATCAAAAGGCCGGATGGGTTGGCGAGATCGCGGCCGGCAAGGGGGGGTGCTGAGCCATGGATCGCCTCGAACATCGCGATCTGGTCGCCGATGTTTGCGCTGCCAGCCAGGCCAACTGAACCCGTGATCTCCGCAGCGACGTCGGAGAGGATATCTCCGTAGAGGTTGGGTAGTACGAGGACATCGAACTGCTCCGGCGCGGTCGCGAGTTTTGCGGTGCCGATATCGATGATCCAGTGCTCCGCCTCGATGTCCGGGTACTCGGCCGCTACCTCGTCAAAGATCTTGTGAAAGGTTCCGTCGGAGAGCTTCATGATGTTGTCCTTCGTGAAGCTCGTGACCTTATGGCGATGGTAACGGCGCGCGTATTCGAACGCGTAGCGAATGATGCGCTCGCTACCGGGACGCGTGATCAGTTTAAGCGTCTGAAATACGTCCTGGGTTTGGCGGTGCTCAATCCCTCCGTAGAGATCCTCCTCATTCTCTCGGATGATCACGAGGTTCATACCCGGATGCAGGGTTGGTACGAACGGCGCATACGAGATGCATGGCCGGATATTGGCATAGAGTCCGAGGGTCTTGCGAATAGTGACATTCACGCTTTTGAACCCTCCACCCTGGGGCGTCGTGATCGGCGCCTTCAATAGCACTTTGGTTCGACGAAGGGAGTCCCATGCCCCCTGCTCCACACCCGATGAGATGCCTTGTTCAAATACTTGAGCTCCTACTTTGATACGCTCGATCTCGAGCTTGGCTCCAGCGGCGTCCAGGATCGCGAGTGTGGCTGCCATGATCTCAGGACCGATGCCATCGCCCTCGGCAACCGTGATTCGTCGTCTTGTGTCGGTGGTGCTCACCATTGCTCCTAGCCCTCTTCTCGAGGTTCGGTTCAGCTCCTGTGAGAGTGGAACTTTTGTTTGCTCTTTCGGTCAATCAAATTGTAGACGACACCGTCGACACCCTCCAAAAGTTGGCTTCGGCACAAAGGGGTCGTTCAAGGTCGAATACGAGAGACAATGGCGAAGAGTATGAGGACAAGGATTGCGCGTTCGCGGCTGCATGTGAGTGAAAGGCGAGTTGTCGGAAGCAAGGTTTCACGTGGTCCTCGCATTCTTCGAACTGCTGCGGTTGTGGATCAGCGACGATGGCGTCATAGCCCTGCCAAGCAATCGATTAACGGGGTTCCTACCGCCGCCGATCCTGTTGGCCGACGAGCGCTGTCGCTATCAAGCCTTTTGCTTGTGAAGAGGGAGCCGCGTTGCGCGATGGCCTGGCCTACCTCAGCTGGCTGCTGTATGGGTTCATCAGGCCATGGATAGTGCGATTCGTGCCAAAGCATAGTGCTCGTGCCGAGGTTGGTCGCTGTCGTTGGTGAATGCGGCTACGGACGTCCATTCTTGTACTAGCGGACGAAGGTATGAAAGGTTTGCCAGGCGTTCAAGGGGTGAAACTCGCCAGGCACCATTGATGTATTGGTCCCAGCGAACGGCCAGGATCGTGCCACCGGTGTCAGCCGAGACTACGCTGTAGAGTTGGTCCTCAGATGGTGGCCGGGACAATTGCCAATCAAGAAGACAGATTGTCAAATGTGTCCATTGGGATAGGTGTGTGGGTGCGACGAACGGTGCTGGCAGTCCTCAAGGGCGATATCCACGATTAGGTGGACGGGAACGGAGGGAAGAGATGAATCGAGAACAGCTCGAACAGATGCGATACGGGTCGGGATTTATCGCAGCGCTTGACCAGAGCGGCGGGAGCACCCCGTCAGCGCTGGCACACTATGGGATTCCTCCGGAGGCGTACAACGGGGACGTGGAGATGTTGAATCTCATCCACGAGATGCGGGCCAGGATTATGACCGATCCGAGTTTTCGTGGTGACAAGATCATTGGTGCGATCCTCTTCGAGGACACTATGGATCGACAGGTTGCCGGTCTTGACACCGCGAATTATCTCTGGTCGATGCGACGAGTAGTCCCTTTTGTGAAAGTCGACAAGGGTTTAGCAGCCGAACAGGACGGGGTCCGGTGCATGAATCCGATCCCTGGTCTTGAGGCACTAATGGAGAGGGCACTCGCTCACGGTATTTTCGGGACCAAGATGCGTTCTTTTATCCGGCTCGCGAACCCACGGGGAGTCCGGGCTATCGTTGAGCAACAGTTTGAGGTCGGCCGGACTATCGTTGCTCGGGGCCTGGTGCCAATTTTGGAGCCGGAGATTGACATCACCAGTCCTGAGAAGCGGTTAGCAGAGAGTCTGCTGCGTGATGCACTGTTGGAGGGGCTTGGGAGTCTGAGCCCGGACGAATTGGTGATGCTCAAACTGACATTGCCAGAAGATGATGATTACTACCGGCCCTTGATTGAGCACCCGAACGTCGTTCGTGTCGTTGCGCTTTCAGGTGGCTACAGCCGCGATGAGGCAACCGCTCGCCTCGCGCGCAATCACGGCATGATTGCCAGTTTTTCGCGTGCCCTTACCGAGGGCCTGACGGTTGACATGAGTGATGCAGCTTTTGAAGCCGAGTTCAAGAGTGCCGTTGAGCAGGTCTTTGCGGCCTCCATCACGTGATGGCGGCCGCCGAAGCCCCGACAGCAGTCGCGTGTAGTCCGCGCTGGCCCTTAGCCTCGATGGTGGCGGTCGAGAACACGCAGTTCATCACTGGCCGTTGTTGGTAATTATGCGCTGCTCTACCTTGCCGTTGGTATGTCCCACGATTATGGTCGTCACCATCTCAGGTGGGAAGAGTCCGTGTTCGACGACACCGGGCGTGCCCGATAGCCACGCGGCGGTGGACTGCGGATCATCAAGTCGCCCGTGGTAGTCACCAATGATGCCCCCATCGGGACTGTGGGGCACACCCTCTCTGAGCGTGACGTTGCCGAGACGATGCAGAGTGGAGCCCAGACCAAAAGCTAGCAGTTCCACGGGCACCGGGCCCTTCAGATTGTTGACGGTTTTGGTGGAGTCGGCAATCACGATGAAACGTTGGGCGCTTATGGCGACGAGCTTCTCTCGGGTATGCGCTGCACCACCTCCCTTGATGAGCCATCCATCGGGTGCTATCTGATCGGCGCCGTCGATCGCGATGTCGAGGCTGATCACGTCACGGAAGGGTTCCACCATGAGTCCGACTTGACGGGCGATCGATTCGGTCTGGGGCGAGGTGGCGATGCACCGTATGTTGCGATGCAAATCCGCAAGGGCAGGCAACAAGAAGGCAACGGTGGAGCCGGTCCCAAGGCCCACGGTCATGCCATCGCTGACCAAGGTAGCCGCCTCTTGGGCCGCCGCTTGCTTTTCTCTCGTTACATCGATCGGTGTCAACCGGCCCCCCGGGTGTCTTTGGATTGGGATCATGCTGTCGATTCCAAGTGCTTGTAGGGAATTCTACCTGCCGATAGCGAGACTGGATGCGAAGAGCAATTGGCTGGGGGACAGGTAATCGGCAACATGGTGTAGACGCTGCATTCGCCATGGCAGAGTGCAACCGTCAAAGGCACGGTGGCGTGCCTTCGGCCTGGACAAGGTCGGCTCGACTGTGGCGTCCCGAGGTCTGACGCAATGGCTCGGCGGTATGGGCTGAGCGAGGGGCACTGGCCTCGACACTATTGGTGGTTGAGCTGAACTGATCGATGGATGTGTCCTCGATGTACGAATGTTCGGCAAGTGGTTTGCGTCAGTTGTGGTGGCCCTGTGTACTGGTAATGGAAGACATCGTTGTGCGCTGCCGGTGAAACGGCACAGATAGCGGTTGCTTTCGTTCAAGTCAGTGGCGGATAGCGAGCGTGTTCTGGCGCATCGCCAGTGGCAACGGGCCGCCCAGAGCGACGCCATTCTGGGAAGCCGTCTCTGAGCCGTCGAGCATCAAAGCCGGCAGCTCGCAGAATTCTCACCGCAGTGGGGGAGAAGCTGCAGTATGGGCCACGACAATAAGTGACGACTAGGGCGGCTGGCGAGAGGGTAATGAGATCGTTGGAGAGCTCCGCCAATGGTAGTGAGCGCGCGCCTGGGATGTGGCCGGCTCGATATTCAGGTCTTGGCCGCACATCGAGTATGGTGACGTTGCCGACTTGCAAATCTCTGTCCAATTCATCCTGTTCGATGATCTCTCGTTCATGGACGGCACCCAGATAGATCGAGGTGAGCTGGTCGAAGTTCGCCTGCGTGAGCGCCGTCAGCGTTCGGAGATCGCCAAACAGTGTCTCTACCTGCTGGTTGGCAAGCCGATAGTAGATGTGAGTTCCTGCGCGGCGAGTATCGACCAACCCGGCCTGGTGAAGTACTTGCAGATGATGCGAGGTGTTGGCCCGACTCTGGCCAATCTCAATCGCAATGGCGTCGACGGACCGCTCCCCCTGGGCCAGCACATCGATGATTTCAAGACGACGACCTGCTGAGAGGGCTGTAGCAATCTCGGCAAATGCATCGAAGATCGCCCTTTTGGCATCGAGATCTTTCATGTCGTTGTCACCGATCAGGTCTTTGGCCACCGGTGTTGAGTCTAGAGGGTGTCAATCTCATGCAGGTAAATCAGACCAAGGCGGGCAGAATCGACGACGAGGTCGGCATCTTTGACGACGCAAACACCATGGCTGGGTGGACTTTGAGGGACACAATAAAAACCGGGACCCAGCGCTTGCGGCAATAGACATCGCCCTGACTAGTGCATCCCACTCCGATGGTCTCGCCTACTCAGCATCCACGATTACGCTTCCCGGAATCAGGACAGACGAACGGGCGATGGTCAGAGCCTGATGAGATTTCCTTTGAAACCCAATTTGCTCTTTGTGGGCCAACTCCGATCGGTTGTGACAAGTACACCCGCCTCTTTTTGAATAGCAGTAGCGATTACAAGGGCGTCAGGCAACTTGAGGTTCTGGCCGTGACGGGCTCGCAATCTCGCTGCCACAACGGCGATTTCAATATCAAGTTCAGCCACCACGAGTGGAAGACGCTCGATGAACTCTCGAATCGCCATGACCGACGACTGGCCATCACGCGCCGGTGGCACCAGTGCCTCGGCAAGGGCTGAAGCCGGAACTGCTATTTGGTCTCCACGCTCTCGGGCGTTCGCCAATTCTCTCTTTGCCCCTGAATGGTGTGCATCACTTTCGTCGAAGAAACCAATGAGAATACCCGCGTCGATGACGGTTAGTCCCATTCGTTGCGAAGTTGCTCAAGGATTCCGTGATCGAATACTCCCGTCAAGGATCCAGAGAAGCTCTCCAGAACATCCTCTTCGCGCTCGAGCACCACCCGTCCGGGGCCATCAGCTCTGGCTATGACACGCTCACCAGCCTCCAAACCAGCGATTCGCATCTCAGCAATCGGAATAGTTACCTGATGCTTCTCGCTAATCTTGGCGCCACGCCACCGATTCTTTACTCGTTCCATATTTGTAAAGAATAACACCTCCTCACGCCAATCGGGCAGTGAACAGGTGAGTCGAGGAAGGATGCCCAGGCGACGCGGGTAACAAAGAGGATCCCGCCGCTTCTCATGGTCATCGTCTGTGCCACCACTTGGGCCATCTCCGCCGCCCACGGCAGCTACCATCCCACCCCAATAGCTAGAACCGGGCAATTCGTCACTACCGGCACCGGACGCCCCCGCCCCCGCCGGGGCCGCCTGGCTCAGCTTTCTCCTAGTCATCAGCAGCAGGCCATGCGCGACCCCGCTGGTCTCCTTTCAGGTCAGGACGGTAGCCAGAACCTGCCCGAGATCTGCGGGGCGTTCGAGCATCATCATGTGCCCGACTCCGGGCAGTACCGTGTCAGTTCTCGCAGTCTTTCGCGCCCACGCGGGCACATCCCAACCCCCGACCGTCCCCTCTCCCACGATCAGGTGAACGGGGACGCGCGTGAAGACTCGTTGCGACATCGCGACGTACTCCGGTCGTCCGGTCGTCTCGACGATCGCCTTCGCCGACTCCCAAACGGTTCGCCACGGCTGGTACGCCAATGCGCTCTTCGCGTGACCGAGCATCTCACTCGTGATAGGGATACCGTCACCGGCCAAGAACCCGGCAGGATCTTTAGGGCGCACCTCAATTGACGCGCGGGCATCGCCATCGTGCATCGCTGCAATCGATAGTGACCAGAATGCGTCGGTGAGCGTAAAATTACCTTCGTCCGTCAACCACGGAAGCAACGAAGTCCGGGAACTGATCGGCCACTGTGAATGCGTAAATGGCGCCGATCGAGTGACCCACGAGATGCACCCGCTGTCCAGGATGGTTCGTCACGATGTGATTCCGTAATGCCGCGATCTGGCCAGCGAAGCTGACTGGCCGATCCGCCCGTGTGCCATAACCGTCGAGGTCTGGAGCCGAAGCTCGCGCTGGCTCCAGCAGCCGAAACATGTCGGCATCTCGAAATGAGCCGAACAGACCATGAACAAACACGACCGGAAGCACCTCTTGCATGCCTCAATCCTTCCACTGTCGACCCGTACGATCATAAATCTCGAATACGTAAAGAAACTTGTCACACGTCATGTTCTGCTAGTTGGAAGAAGCACTCGCCGGGTGGCAAAGATGCCCGGCGAGTGCCATTCGCCACAAACTATTCAGTCAACGATACGGTTCGCGCACCGCCCCCGTCGGTGGGCCGTTTGCGAAACTGGTGTGACCTGCCCGAATGTCAGATATAAAATTGCAAAATCCTCTCTTAACTTAGCGACTTTCCTTTTTTATGATTCCCCATGGATCGGCTGCTGGCCAGGGTGCAGGACAGTTGGTATCGAGGCGACTGGACTACTCCAGCCGTTCTGATGACGGCGAATGCTCAGATCGCCAATACTCACTGGGGTCTTGCCTCTTGATAACGAGGTGGAGCGGTTCCTTCAGTGTGGTCGATCTCAACTGAGATCCGCCGACTGAGGGTTCATAGTTATGCCTTGCTCACGCTGCACGACGGCGCTCCAATGCAACTAGGAGCGTTGCTCCACCAACAACGATGACAAGACCAACAGCAGCCAAGCCAATAATGACTCTTGAATCACTTGTTTGGCTCCCGGTCGCAAGAGCAATCACTGAAACAGAGTTTCCGTTGGTCGCATACACCGTGTCGGTGGTGGGGTTAATCGCGAGACCGCCAGACTTTGCCAAAATTGTGTGAGTCACCCTATCGGTCTTCCCGCTGATGACCGAGATGGAATGACCGTTGGTCGCATACACCGTGTCGGTGGTGGGGTTAATCGCGAGACCGCCAGACTTTGCCAAAATTGTGTGAGTCACCCTATCGGTCTTCCCGCTGATGACCGAGATGGAATGACCGTTGGTCGCAT
>JAKAQR010000044.1:0-2342 GCA_021819725.1 Actinomycetes bacterium | reverse complement strand
CCGTTGGTCGCATACACCGTGTCGGTGGTGGGGTTAATCGCGAGACCGCCAGACTTTGCCAAAATTGTGTGAGTCACCCTATCGGTCTTCCCGCTGATGACCGAGATGGAATGACCGTTGGTCGCATACACCGTGTCGGTGGTGGGGTTAATCGCGAGATTGAAGAAGAAGGAGGGAGAGCCAGGGTCTCCATGGATTGTGTGGGTTACCTTGCCTGTGGCCCCGTTCATCACGGACACAGTATCGTCAGCCGCATACACCGTGTCGGTGGTGGGGTTAACCGCGAGTGCTAACACTTGCGAGTTCAAGTCAACCGTGTGGGTCACCTTGTCCGTAGCCCCGTTGATTACAGACAACGTGCTTTCAGGAGCTTGACCAAGATACGTCGCATAGGAGTCTTCATATGTTGCCGCATACACCGTGTCGGTGGTGGGGTTAACCGCGAGTCCAACCACGTTATAGCGCATACGGATGCTACGGACCACCCTATCGGTCTTCCCGCTGATGACCGAGATGGAATGACCGTTGGTCGCATACACCGTGCCGGTGGTGGGGTTAACCGCGAGTCCGCCAGACTTTGCCAAAATTGTGTGAGTCACCCTATCGGTCTTCCCGCTGATGACCGAGATGGAATGACCGTTGGTCGCATACACCGTGTCGGTGGTGGGGTTAACCGCGAGACTTATCAGGAAAGAGAGAGCGCTGCTGTTAGCGGTCGGTATGCTTCGAACGACTGGTGTGCTAGCCAAAGAAACGCCGGAATCGGCGATTCCAAAGACCAGACATATCGCCAGGGTGATACCCAGTACACGAAAAACGTTGCTTAGCGTGATTGATCTGATCGGATTGAAACTCATATCGCTCTCCTTACTCGGCAGAACTTCCAGTCCGAAATATCAATGGGCATTGAAACCCCGAGACAAGAAGGTGGAATCGAGAGTGGCTAAAAAATTGAATACCAGACATCGCCATTGACGTCGTAGGTGAGCGCTACCTCCGGGCAATTCGGTCCCGGTGCACACGCGAGGTCTATCGCGTGTCCCAAAGAAACGCTGACGTTATCTTGACAATAGCTGACCGCAGCCGCGTTGTAGGGCGTCATGTGATTGCACAGAGCAGAGCCGATTGATGGAGCATAGCCCTGGTCGAGATCGTACGCCTTCTGAACGAAACTCGCCGAGAAGTAGGTAACGACTTCCCCACCACTACCACCTCCACCCCCAACAAGCTCCTCTGGCTGTGCGTGAGTCGGAGTGGATTCGCTTGCCGTCAACCCCATCCCACTGCCTATGCCCGCGAGTCCAAGACTAAGGGCCACTACAGCCCCTCCCCGTACGATGTACCTTACCTTCGTAATTACCCCCGTGACGGTATTCGTCGGTATCAGAGTTATCGTCTGGTACATTGGGGAACCTAACACAAGTTGGCGACGTTTTCACAGCATTTGTGGATATTTACGAAACTCTATCTGCTACCAGCATGTTTGGCAGGCGTCATGAGAGAGCGCCAGGGTTAGCGGAGGGTGGATATTGTGAACGTTTACGTCAGCTGCGTCACAGGTCCATTCGACAGAGGAACGCAGTCTGCAAGCTGATCTCACGGCTGTATCTAGGCAGTTCAGGCATATCGAGACGGTCTTTGGCCTTTGCTCTCTTGCGTTGGGGTATCGTCAGCCTGCGATGCCGGTCACCAAGGAGTTGAGCACTTCTCATGCGGAATTGAGGTCTATGTCATCCATTTGGCGGACAAGGGTATTGGTGGTTGCTGATATCCTCCCCGTCCAGGGCTTGTGGATCGAAGTTGGGAAGTTGGGATTGCCATCCCTAACGGTTTGCCACAAATTCCTAACACGCTCTCGCCAACACCTACGACTATAGACTCGGAATCGAAGCCTGAGTTTGGTCCTGAGACAGGCCGAACGTCACGCAGGAGCACTCACGTGCTTACCAACCGCCATCGACCGCTCCTGTCGCTCTGACATGAGTTACGCCTCGTCGACATACGAAACAGTGTTCCGATTCAAGCTGAGTAGCCACCAGCGCGCCTATTCAACTTGAAGATCCCAAGGAGATCGACGGCATCTTGATCTGTTGCAGGACTTCGAGTGTGTTGGCACGGAGCTGTTGGACGCATGTGGGTTCGTCAAGGCCGTGGACCGCGACCGGCGCGACGCAGTGCGCTTGGTTAGCTGTCAACGCCAGGTATAGCGAGTAATTCCGTTAACCTCGATCCTCGGGAACGCTATAAGTGGGAAGACCGGCGAGGTGCTGGTGATGGGCTTAGCGGGAAAACCCTTTATTAGCAGGGGTTTTATTCTGAGCGAGGCATTCCGGCCTGTAGGG
>JAKAQR010000106.1 GCA_021819725.1 Actinomycetes bacterium | reverse complement strand
GAATGGGAAGTACGTGAAGTTGGTACGCTCATGCTCTCTCCTTTTCGTTTCAGCAGCGTCGAGCTAGCATGTGCGGTGAATGTCTGGCGCCGTGGGTGCGCCGGCTTGTACAAAGGAGCATCAATGGATACCGTCGATCAGCTATCCCACACCGATGGAGATCGGTCGAGGATCGTGCGAATCCTCGCGTTCGTGCCACGTATTTTGTCATCCAAGCCCCATATCATATTTCTGACTGTGCTTGGTGTCTATCTGGTCGTGCTACCCCTGTTGTCGGTGCACGTCTCCGCCTTCGCGGAGCTCGTCGGTGGCAACTACACGAATGTAACGAGTGACCTGGGTGCGTGCATCGCGGCGGGCGGGACCATCCACTTAATCAAGTCACATCGGGAGCATCGTAGTGAACTGGCAAAGCTGCAGCTGTTAGTTGCCGACTTACATCGCAAGCTGGACGCAAAGGCGTGACGTGCCAAGTCTCAGCTGTGCTTCAGTTGCAACCAAGCTTGCGGTGACACGCTGATGGGATCGCTCTGGTGAGGCGCCCGGCGGTGCGCCATCCAGAGCGTGATTGGTTTCGTAGCGAATTGCGTGCAGGAGCACGTATGAGAAGGAGTTCAATGAAGGCTTCAACCCTCGATGATGCAGTTGGACCAGCGGTTCGGCCATCGCGCCGGACCAGCACCGGCGAGGTGGGTCTGCTGTTGAGCCTGGCGGCGGGCGGCATTGGCCTTGGGATCATCCTGGGTTTGCCGTTGGTCGATGGCACGGTTCATGAGATTGGGGCTCCTGGCGGGTGGACGCTCTTCCTTGGCTCAGTAACGGGCCTCATCGGCACCTACCTCGCACTCCTGATGGTACTCATGGCGGCACGGATACCGACGCTCGAGCGGGCGCTGGGCCGTGGAGGGGTCATGAGATGGCATAAGAATCTTTCGGTACTTACTATCTCCTTCATTCTCGCGCACGCTGTGTTGACGACGGCTGCCTACGCGAAGATCGCCAAGGTCGGTATTGCCCACGAGCTCGGGGTACTGATCGACTCGTATCCTGACATGATCACGGCCTTTGTGGCGCTAGGCCTGATGCTCTTGATCGGGCTGGTGTCACTTCCCTGGTTGCGGCGGCGACTCTCGCGGGAGAATTGGTGGCTGTTGCACCTCCTCATCTATGTGGCACTTGTCCTCTCCTTCGCTCATGAGCTGGTCCTTGGACCAAGCTTTGTGAATCACCCGGTAGTCCAATGGATCTGGGCAGGTGCCTGGATCCTGGCCGGCCTTGCTATCGTCGTCTACCGAGTGCTCGTTCCGCTGCTGAGGTCCCTGCGCCACGAGCTCACGGTGGTTGCGGTGGAACCTCAACCCAACGGAGTCACCAAAATACTCCTTCAAGGGCAGTATTTGGAGGATCTGCAGTTGCAGGGTGGCCAGTTCTTTGAGTGGCGCTTCCTAACGCGCGGAAGGTGGTGGCAAGCGCATCCGTTCTCGGTTGTCGACCGTCAAGGAGACACCTTGCGGCTAATGGTACGGCCAATTGGTGACTTTTCTGCGAATCTCATCAAGCTCGGTGTCGGCACGCGGGTGTGGTTCGAGGGCCCCTATGGCAATTTCACTGCAGCCCAACAACGCAAGGATCGTGTGCTATTAATTGCAGGCGGTATCGGGGTGACGGCGATCCGTGGCCTGCTCGAGGACCTGCCTCGGTGGAGTAGACCAGTGCTGGTGCTGCGTGTGACCGCCAAGACCGACCTTGTACTCCTTGATGAGCTCGAGCGTTTGGCCAGCGAACGCAATGGCAAGGTTTACATCCTGAGCGGCGACCGTACCATGGTGGACCTTCGGACCATTGCGGGCAACATCAAGGACTTCCAGAGCAGGGACATTTTTATCAGCGGGTCACCAGGTTTCGTTGAGGCGGTGCGTGACGTGTTCATTTCGCTGGGGGTAAAGCGACGCCAGCTCCATGTGGAGGCGTACACGATTTGAGGCAGTGTGGGAGTTCGATAGAGATCATCAGGGGAGAAAGAGGGAAGCAGTGAAGTTGCAATTAAGCGATAAGAGGGTGATGTGATACGCAGGGCATTTACTGTTCTCGGTGCGATGGTGGTTGGCTTACTTGGGATTCTTACCCTCTATCCACGCGCGAAGAGTCAGCTCAGCGCCGCTTCGGTCAACAAGAACCACGGAGGTTCGAAGTCGTCGTCACAAAAGGCTGCTGCGGCTTCCGCCCCGCTCCCCGTTGGTCCGGTGTCGGTGACTGGCCCGTTGACGAACTATGGTTTTGGCGATATCGCCGTGAAGGTCGACGTTGCCAATCACAAGATAGTTGACATCTCGATTGCGAAGTTCCAGGCGCTCGAGGCGTACTCTATCGAGATCGAGCAGGCGGCAGTGCCGTCGCTTCGGGCTGAGGCTTTGAAGGCGCAGGGCCTGCCCATTGGGATTGTCACCGGCGCTACCTACACGAGTCAAGGGTTTGCCTATTCACTCCAGGGAGCCCTCAGCAAACTTAAAGGCAAGTGATGTTGGCGGAGATTCCGATTATGGGTACCGTCTTTACTCTCGAGTTCGAGGGGGACGGGCGAGCGCAGAGCGAGTCAAGTGCACTGGTCGCCGAGGTCACGAACGAACTCGAGCGTATTGACCGGACGTTTAGTACCTATCGGACCAACAGTGAGGTCAGCCACTTTCGCCGACATGAGCACGGTACGCACAGCGAAAGCTTTGATGAGGTTTTTGCACTTTGCGAGCTCGCGCGTGAACTCTCCGACGGTTTTTTCGACCCCTGGGCAGTACCTGGTGGTTACGATCCTTCGGGTTTGGTGAAGGGTTGGGCAGGCGAGCGCGCGCTGGCGCTATTGATCGATGCAGGGGCGGAAAGGGCTGTGGTCAATGCCGGTGGCGACATCGCGATTCACAGCGCTGAGCCAATCAATATCGGCGTTCGCCATCCCCGTGAGGCCGATCGACTCTGTGCTGTCGTGCAGAGCAACACCGCGGTTGCGACCTCTGGATTGTATGAGAGAGGCTGTCATATCGTGAACCCATTGGGTGCAGAGCTCGGTGCGTACGCGGCAACGGTCGTGGGGGCACCGCTGTATTTAGCGGATGCGCTCGCCACCGCTGTGGTTGCCGGCGGAGAACAGGTTCTCGCGAAGATCGCTCAACAGAGGCAGTTTCGCGGCCTGCTGGTCACCGTCGACGGCGTGTTAAGGGCCATACCTGGCACGATGGTGACCGTTATTCAGACGTGAGCGGAGGTCGTCTATCAAATTGACAACCCCGCGAGCCGCTGGAGTAGCTCCAACGATGGACAAAAGAACAGAGTGCCGGTGGTGGGGGTGGAGAAGTCGAGGAGCCGGTCGTAGTTCCCAGGCGGATCGCCGAGAAACATGTTACGAAGCATGCGTTCGGTGACGCTGACGTCCTTGGCATAGCCGATGAAGTACGTTCCGTTCGTTCCCTCCCTCAGACTGCCAAAGGGCATATTCAGGCGGTAGATGGCGAGTTCCTCGCCGCCGTCGTCATGAATGTTGTTGAGGGCAACGTGCGCATTGCTCGGTTTCGATGCCTCGTCGAGCTCAACGTTATCGAGCTTACGTCGCCCAACTGCTTGCTCTTGTTCCTCGGTCGTCAGGGCATTCCAAGCTGTGAGGTCGTGGAGGTACTTCTGGACGGTCGCGTAGCTGCCACCGGCGAAGTCAGGGTCCTCGTCGCCGATGATGGCCACCCCGAGCACCTCACCGGCATCAGGATTTTCGGTTCCGTCGACGAAACCGAGGAGGTCGCGCTGGTCAAGGTATCGAAAGCCTTGGACCTCATCGACGATGACAGATCCTGGCGGTAGTCGGGCTTGCAGGAGTCGCGCGAGTTCGAAACAGATCCCGAGCTCCTCAGCACGAATGTGAAAGAAGAGATCGCCAGGAGTGGCAATTGCATCGCGTACCACGCCGTGGAGTTGGATGAAGGGATGGAGCTGTTTGGGTTTGAGCATAGGTGAGAGGTGATCCCAAAGGGCTGATCCAATGCCAACCACACAGCTCAGCTGCGCGTGTGGATACCGAAAGCCCACCGCCTTGGTCAGCCCCTCAGCGTCACCGAGCAGGCTTCGGATGTCGTCGGAGAGATCAGGAGGAACGGTAGCGACCATGAAGAGCGCAGCCTCCGTTAAGGGCCGTGCAATCGGCTGAGGTCTCACGCGATGCTCCTTTGGGTTTTTGCTACACTACGGATTCGAGTGGCCGGGGGCTTGGTCTGGCTTAAGCGGCGATCTCAAGGAGAAGGCCGCCGAGGATCGCGGCATTCTTGTAGAACTGGATGGTCTGGCTCTTGCGGCTGACCTCGTCCTCCTCTCGCCAGAATGGATGTCCGACGACGGTCGTGGCTGTGATCGAGCATGCGAGCCCAAGAGCCGCGAGCTTTGGTTTGATTCCGAGTGCCAAAGCAACACCGCCAACCACCATGGCGGCGCCGTTGAGACGAACGAGTTCCTGACTTGCTGGCAGGCCAGCGCGCTCGAGTGCCTTATGCCGCTGACCTGGCTCCCGAGCAGCGCCAAGGCCGCCATAGATAAGAGGAGATGCTACCATCGCACGTCCGAGTTGCCGAGATAACTTACTGCTCCGCTGTGCCATGTGTGTCGTTCCCTTCGTAGCAATGAACTTTGATTTCCTCAAGGACAGTCTAGCGAGCAAGATGTCGCAGTGACCAAGGGCGCCGACAGACCCATTCCACGCAACGGCTAAGGTTAGACACCTATCGGCCTGGATCGCTCCGTGCCAGCCAGATCTTGGTCGTCCCTACCCATCACCCCCACCCGCCACTGCTCAC
>JAKAQR010000105.1 GCA_021819725.1 Actinomycetes bacterium | reverse complement strand
TTGCGAATCTAGCTGCCCTATCGGTGAGCTTTAGCCTTGGGGCTGCGATCCTAGTGTCCACATCACTCCATGACGCAGAAGAACAGTTCCCATCTCTACACACCCACCTGCGTTTGTGCCAGATGAGTCTGACGGGACGGCCAAAGCTTTGTAGATCAATCAGCTCTACCAGGGAGCCTCCCTTGGAATAACTCATCCCATTACAGACTGGGCATTTTGGCCGCTCACCCAGACACTCGATATGGACCCGAAGGGGTGTCTTTGAATCTTCGTCACCCAGATCCTCGACACCAATCAAATTGACGTCCTTTAGACCGAGCAAGATCTCTGCAATGCGGATAGGATTTTGTTCCACAGGGGCCCTCCAGTGATGAGTTATCGTTAATCCCATTCTGGCAGAGCCCCTGTGACCCTCCCAAACTCACCCCTAGCTGGTGGCTACACCTGACTAAATTCCCCACTTAAATCCGAAGTCCCGGCAAAGGGCAGTCAACAATGTGACGCCGCGTCACTTTTGGCGGATTCTGGAAGGTAAAGACCCTGGTAGATATGCATCATTATGTTTGGGTCAAGGTATACGTCGTGCTCGGAGTCGCGCGGGTTATGCGAATCTTTTTGAGTCCCCTTTCTCCTGGGTAATACGTAAGGGTAGAAGGTTCACTGCGAGCAAAGGAGAGACATGGCAAACATCGAATCAATACTGGCAAAGCTCGATTGGCGGCTTGAGTGGCTCAATGCACTCAGCCCATCTGACTTCTCCCGTGCGGGGATGGCTATTGGAATGTATCCAGGCATGGCGGGATGCCGCCAGCGAGGTCTATCGGATCTTGGTCGACCATCTCAATGATGACCATCCCGAGGAGTTCATCGAGGGGCTGAAGGAGTTCATGTCAACTATGCAGATCGCGGATTCAAACCATGTCGTTGACCTGATCCTCGCTCTCTAGAACAAGGCGAGTTACGCTGCAGATGGAGTTGTCTCTCAAGATCACGGGGGCAAAGAACAATCAACAATGTGACGCCGCGTCACCTTTCGACGGATTCTGGAAGGTAAAGACCCTGGTAGATATGCATCATTATGTTTGGGTCATGAACGCATGCGGACGCAGCCTCAAAAGAGCGGGAACCGACTCAGGGCCGACCGGTCGGCTCCACAGGAAGCCCTGGCCGCTGTCACAGCCCAAGGAGCGCACTGCGGAGGCCTGGGCGAGCGTCTCCACGCCCTCCGCCACCGCGCGTAATCCCATTGTGTGTGCGAGTTCGATGATGCTGGTCACGATCGCTGTGTCAGCCTCCGTGCCGACCAGGCATTGCACAAAGGCGCGGTCGATCTTCAATTCATCGACCGGAAGGTCATGGAGGTAGGCCAGGGATGAGTACCCCGTGCCAAAGTCGTCTACCGAGATATGTACACCAAGACCCCTGAGACGCTGGAGCACCGAGATCCCGGCTCTAGCGTTGGACATCACGGCGCTCTCTGTTACCTCGAGCACGAGTTGCTTGGCGGGTAGGCCCGACTCCGATAGGGCGGTTGTGACCTGGCCGATAAGCTCATCGGTTAGTTGGTATGCCGACACGTTCACGTTGATCGACAACTCCGGGCAGTGTTGGGTCCAACGGGCTGTTTGAGTGCAGGCCTCGATGAGCACCCATGCACCGATGCTGACTATAAGTCCTGCGTCTTCAGCCACGGCGATAAACTCGTCTGGGAATAGAAGACCCTCTGCGGGGTGCTGCCAGCGAATCAGTGCCTCGAGAGCCGTAACCTCTCCACTGGCCAGAGACAGGAGCGGCTGGTATTGTACGCGGAATTCGTTTCGTTCTAGTGCTCTGTGCAAGTCGGAGGCGAGACGCAGGTTGCGGCTGGTCTGTTCGTGAAGGCTGTGGGTGAATGCCGCACAACGGTTTCGTCCAGACTTCTTGGCGTGGTACATCGCTGCGTCCGCGTCACGGATGATGGTGTCGGGGTCACCGGCTGGGGTAGTGGCCACGCCGATACTCGCCGAGATGAACAGCTGGTGTCCCGCGATATCGAAGGGAACTGCCAGGTCTTGAAGCAGGCGTTCGGCAAGTGTCATGGCTTCCGCAGGGTCCACGAGGTTCTCGCAGAGCACCACGAACTCATCGCCCCCCAGGCGTGCTACGCTATCGGCACTGCGTGCGGCACCGCGCAAGCGTTCGCCGACACTTTGGAGCAGCTTGTCGCCTATGGCATGACCTAGTGAGTCGTTTACCAGTTTGAAGCCGTCGAGGTCTAAGAATAACACCGCAGTGACGCCGGTCTCGCGCTCGAGGCGGGCTAGGGCTTGGGCGATACGGTCGATAAGCAGTGCCCGGTTGGGTAGGCCGGTCAAGGGATCGTGCAGGGCCTGGTGTGCGAGCTGGTCTTCGATAGCTTTGCGTTGCGAGATGTCGCGTACGATGCCCTCCATGCCGATCGTCTCGCCGGTCGCGTCGACAATTGCGATGACACGAGCCTCGCTCCAGATCTTTCGGCCGTCTTTGTGGGCGACTTCGAAACTGAGAGGGGCGATGCTAGCATGGCCGCTTCCCAAAGCAGCGTACATCGCCTCGGCCTGGGTGTCACCAAGTAGGCAGTGCATAGGGTCGACGCCGGCGGGGAAGTTGTCGGGGACGTAACCGTAGAGGGACTCAAGGGCTGGGCTCGCATAGTCGAATCCGGGTTCGACTCCGAAATGGTACCGGAAGATCAGGTCCTGAGCGTTGTTTGCCAGCAGATGCAAGGTATTGGCAGTGATTACCGCGTTGGTGACATCTTGAACCACGACTGCCAGGTAGGCGGGCGCGCCATGGGGATCAGGCACGACTGAAATCGTGATATGGGCATAGACCACATGGCCGTCACGGTGGATGTAGCGCTTGTCGAACTCGGCCCAGCGATCTAGGCCTGTCGCCACCCGGCGCAATGTCTCACCGTTTGGAATACGGTCCTCGGGATGGGTGATCTCGGAGAACGAGTGGCCGACCAGATCGTCGATCTCATAACCGGTGATCCGGCACATGGCGGGGTTGACCTCTAGTACCGTGCCGTCCAATCCAACCCTACTGATTCCTACCGCTGCATACTCGAAATGACCCCGAAAGACTGCCTCGCGTTCACGTAGAACCGTCTCGGCGCGTTTGCGGTCGCTGATGTCAGTGAACATAATCAGCGATTGGGTTTGACCCGTCTCGTCGGGTATGGGCGAGCTTTCGATCCATGTCCATACTGCGGTGCCGTCTTTGTGCTTGAGGCGTAATTCATAGCCTTCGGAGACTCCGTGACGCCGACGAGCCGCCATCTCTCGAACCATCGGAACGTCTTCGGGGAAAAGTATGGCCTCTGCGGAGGTACCAAGGATCTGTGTGGCACTGCAACCAACCATGTTGATTAGGCGGGTGTTAACGAAACGGATCCTAAAGTCGGCGTCAACGATTGCGATACCTTCGCGTGTGGTCTCCACTATGGTGCGATAGAGAGAGTCTTGGGCTGTCACATCCGCGCTGGTTCGATGGGCGGACGTCACGTTCCGGGCGATGACCGTGAGTCCCATAGGACGATCACCCTGGTGTGTCAAAGGCACAGCTATCATCCACAATTTGAGCATCTCGCCGCCGGGACGCTGGTAGTTGGTGCTATAGGACTCAATGTCGCGTTTAGAGTCTAGGTTTTCCAACAACGTGGCGAAGACCTTCTCGAGAGTTCGGCCCGGCAGTAGTACTGCAACCGGTTTCCCGAGGACTGTTAAAGAGTGACAAGCAAATAGTCGCTCTGCGGCTACGTTGAATCCCTTGATGATCCCTGCCGGGTCCAATTCTATGACGGCGTCGTCGTCGTTGGCCGATTGTGCTGAACTGCGTAGGCGCTCAGCCTCACCACTGTTCGCTAAGAGTGAAGTTACGGACCCTTGCCTTACCGTCTCTCTGTTAGGCAATACGTACCGATCTACCCATAGGTGTTTCATCGACTGCTCACGTTCATAACTTGAACGGTACGCGTTTCACTCGGTACCACTTGCAACAGGCGGTCAGATCCTCTACCCTAGCCACTAGCGTCCGCGAGACACACTACTCTAAAATTGTACAAAACCTCCACCAGGCGGGGGCCCTTTGTGGGAGTGTTATTAGAGCCACCATGGCGCTGGCAAGTGCCCGGTGCACCTCTCGCCGATGGACTTTGAACTCCTTGGCCGTCGGACGAATCGAGCGACCCTCTTTACTAACGGCATTCCTGATACTCTGATAGAGCTCCACTCTCAACATCCTTTTCTGACTTCTTGAAACAATTCGCATGCTTCAAGCCTACGAACCGTGGTGTTGAGGGTGGGGCCAATTCAGTCAATCGTGGTGGGGCCAGATTAGTCAAGCGTTTCCACTCCAGGGCCGTCAGCGCACCACGATCTACCCCTACTGGCACCCAACTGACTCGTCTCAACGTCTCAAGAGTCCGATCCCACCTTCGGTGGGTGGGTCCCCTCGGGCATCACAGCAGTTCCCCGGGCGGAGGTCAGTCTCGCCTTGCTTGTTTTAGGATTGGTTACATAGTGCAGCTATATAAATCGATATAATAGGTTCACTATGCAACTGAACTCAGAATCTGCGCAAACGCGTGCGATAGCAGAGGCCCTTCTTGAGATCGCACTGTTTGTCATCCGTCAGACCTCTGCGAGTCGAGAGGTGAGCCTCTCGGCAGCGGCAACATTGGCCACTCTCAGCCGGTCAGGTCCGTGTCGAATCACTGAGATCGCCGAGCAAGAGCGGATTAGCCAGCCGACCGTTACCGCCATGGTAATGCGACTAGAACAACGGGGCCTGGTGGAGCGGGGTAGCGATCCGGCTG
>JAKAQR010000104.1 GCA_021819725.1 Actinomycetes bacterium | reverse complement strand
CGGGGTGTGCATCCACTCCTCAAAGGCATCGAAGAAGGCGGGCACCTCACCACGTTCGTCGGCCATATTCGGCACTCCCAGACTTGGCGGACCTCCGGCTCTTACGTAGCGCTGTACATAGCCCGGTCGCGCCAGCAGCTCGGGCATATAACGAAGAATAGCGTTGCCATCCATACGGCGAGGGATCCAAGGGCTTCCCCAGTCACGGCGAAAATCAAAACACCAGTCGAGAGTTACAATCAGACCCAATGCTCCCGCAGACTTGGCACGGTCCAAGCGATGCGCGATCAGCGACCGTGAACCTGACCAGTACGTCTGAAAGAAGAACTTCGACGTTACCTCTGCGACCGCCTCGACGGGGGACGATGCGAAGGCCGAAACGCCCATGATGGTATCCGCATCTCGGGCCGCGGAAGCGACCGCCACCTCACCATCAGGATGTACTGCTTGTACCCCTGTGGGGGATAGGAGCACTGGTAGGCTGGCGGGAACGCCCATGACCTCGGTCGAAAGCGCTCGACTTGAAGGTTGGCCTGCGATCGCTGGGAGCAGCTCTAGGCGCGAGAACGCAGCTACGTTCTCCGACAGGGTCGTTCCGGCCTCCACTCCCGCCCGAATTGCCTGAAATACTGACGACGGAAGTCTACGGCGAGCTCGACGTTCCGCCTCGGCAACCGACTCAAACCATGTTCGTGTGCTGGCCATCAACCACCTCTCTCGTTGACGCTATCATTCGGATCGACGAAGGACCGATCAAGACCAGGGAGAGCGATGCCACAAGTACGCCTTGCAGTCCATCAGGTCGGAGCAAGCCAGTCGGGTGCGCGAACATCGGACGAGTCGGAGTGCCCCTGCGTTGACCGACCGACTGCAAACCTGCAGCCGTCACAGGCATGCCATCAGACAAGCTTGAGCACGCTCGATTGTAAAGGTCGGACTCTTCGGATCTATAAACGAAGGTGCCGATGATAGCCACACGACCCACTTTATTGCAGCAATAGGTGCTCAGAACGAGAGGTGCGGGACCCCAACGTGCTGCATCGCACTCGTTGAGGCCGAAGGGCCCAGCATGAGCGCGCTCCTTCGACGCAGGCAATACCATCGAATCACCTGCACCCTAGCAATCGATGCCCACTCCGCTCCCAAATGGACGTTGCGCCACTGCGGACACTCATCACGACCGCAAGGCGACACTCACCCTCATTCAAAATCGTCAGCGAGCACACTCCCAATCTTAGAACCCAAGTCGGGGATCTGACGGCTACGAACTACCCCAAAGATGAAGCTGACAACGAGAAGACCCAGGATAATCCAGGGGAAGACGTTAAAGGGGTATGGCTGTCCCGGCTTGATCATACCCCAGAGCGGCAACGCGAGCGCTGCGACGCCGAGAATCGGGATGATTAGATGGCGGAGCACCGAAAACATGGCACGATGCTCGCGTAGAAAGTAAACCGGCAGGGCGAGGTTGAGCGCCAGATAGACCAAGATGATGGGAATGGTGCCCAACGTCGCGATGTCGCCGGCAAGATTGAGCGGATTGCCGTGACTTGCCCACAGCAAAGTGATAATCAACGCGATGGCCGAATAGGCGATCAATGATACGACCGGTGTCCCA
The DNA here is from genome assembly GCA_021819725.1 of Actinomycetes bacterium. Next base: position 3,278 of record JAKAQR010000104.1, on the reverse strand, counting down.
TAACGATCGCTCAACTTACCCAGCACGCTGGGAAGAAGTCTCTCGCGACCAGCGCTGAAGATGATCCGAGTCTGTGCAGTTGTGGCGCCGATCAGTGACGAGAAGGTGCTCGTGAGGCCGGCTAGGTAGACCAGTATGGAGACCGGACCGAGGGCCTTGTCAGCTGCGGTGACAAAGGGAGCCGACAGGTTCGCGATTGTACCGGCATGATTGTGGAAGGCGATCGAGGTCGTCCAGGCCATCAAGACGTAGATGATCGCAACCGAAATGGTAGCGATATAGATAGCCCGCGGTACCGACCGTCGCGCATTGCGGGTCTCCTCCACCATTGCGCCAGGATTGCCCACGCCAATAAAGAGAAAGACCGCAAGGGGGAAAGCCAGCCCCATACCGGAGATACCTCGGTTCACAAGGCTTGGTTCAAAACTCGCGAAATTGAGGTGCGAAGAGTTCGTGGCCACAATCGCTACCATGCTCACCAGGATCAACAACAGCTCGAACACAAAGGCGATGGTCGCCCACCGTGCACTCACCTTCACGCCCCGATAGACCAAAAAACTCACAAAAGCGACAAAGACAATGGTGATGGGTTCCCAAGCTACAGTGAGGTGCAGGTATTTCGCCAGGATCAGAGAGGTCCAACCTCCCATAATCGCCATGACATAGCCAACGGCGATGATATAACCGATCGATAGTGCCCATGCGGTCATCACGCCAGGGATAGCGCCAAACGCCTTGCCGATATACGAAATGTACGACCCTGAGCTGGGAGATACCTTCGTGAACTCGGTCAGACTGTTGAGCTTCAACAACACCGCCACCGCAGCAACGATGATCGCCAGTGGGCTTGCCACGCCGGCCGCCGCCGCGATCGCGGCGAACGAGAAGAAAAAGCTCATCGCAGGAGCGGTGTCAGCAAGAGATACCCCAAGGATATCTGCGGTGCTCAGCGAATTCTGTCGTAACCGCGTCGAACCCACCGAGGGCTTCACATCTTCAGTCATAACGACTCCCGTTCATCTCCAAGTTCCACAAGATTACACCATCACCCATCGAGGCGTGCGGTGAAGGTAACTAATAATGCCAATGACCGGGTAATGCCTCTCTGCTAATCTTGTCTATTCACAGGTCGTGCGCAGCGTATGTCAGCACAACACGTGACCTTTGGCTCCACTCAGCGTGAACGACCACCAGCGAGTCGCCCCGGTAGTTCCGCTCGTCCCCCTGTTCTCGTTCAAATATGGTCAGCCCGGGCTCGATGCCTCTAGGTCAACGTTCAAGCGCCGACAAGCGGGCTCCTCATCGAGTGTGCCACCCCGCCAAGCAAACCCCACGGGAACTCCCTGCTGCGCGCGTAGCAGGCCACCACGTCGCCTCTACTAAAACCGCCCAGGCCATCAGCCTCCTCGATCGCGAGAAGATCCTCTAATCAAGCGTCGCAGATCCCGCGCCTACCGTTTCTGCAGACGGCGCGCCGTGACGTCCCCCACCGCAGCCCCCCAGCATCGTTACAGGGAATTAACATAAGGCATCGACATTCATCCGTCCTATCACTTAGCCTGATGGGCGTAGCAATTGGATTGTGACTGACAGCCAATTCTTGGAGTGCCAGCACCTGTAACCGAAAGCGGATGCATTATGAGTTATCAGGCGGAATACATCTGGATTGACGGGACCACACCGACTCCTTTGATGCGTAACAAGACGCGCATAATCCAGGACGGCAAGGCACCTGACATCTGGGGATTCGATGGATCCAGTACTAATCAGGCACCAGGGGACGATTCCGACTGTGTCCTTCAGCCAGTCTTTCAATGTCAGGATCCTCTTCGCGGCGGCGATAACGTGCTCGTTCTCTGCGAGGTGTTGCTGACGGACTTCACACCCCACCCGACCAACACACGTTCCAGCTGCGTCGCAGCGGCTGAGCGCTTCGCCGAACAGGAGCCGATGTTTGGCATCGAACAGGAGTACACCTTCTTTAAGGATGGACGCCCGCTAGGGTGGCCTGTCAATGGCTACCCTGAGCCTCAGGGCGCCTACTACTGCGGAGTTGGCGGCCAAAAAATTGTTGGACGCGATATCGTCGAAACGCATACCCTCGCCTGTATGGAGGCAGGCTTGCACATCGAAGGAACGAACGCCGAGGTCATGATGGCCCAGTGGGAGTTCCAGGTAGGGACGCTTCCACCGCCGTCAATCGGAGATGAGCTGTGGGTGGCTCGGTGGCTGCTCATGCGCATCGCGGAGGATTTCGAGGTTGAAGTGAACTGGGACGCCAAACCGATCGCTGGGGACTGGAACGGCGCGGGGGCGCATACAAACTTCTCGACCCTGGCAATGCGCAACGACTTCGATGCGATTATCGCCGGGTGTGAGGCTCTCGGCCGCAACGTCGACGAGCACATCGCGAACTATGGCGAGGGCATCGAACGCAGGCTGACTGGCAAGCATGAGACAGCTCGATATGACCAGTACAGCTACGGAGTCTCGAATCGCGGTGCTTCGGTGCGCATTCCGTGGGCTGCGGCAAAGGCTGGCAAGGGTTGGCTTGAGGATCGTCGGCCGAATGCCAACATGGATCCGTACGTAGTCTGCCGACTGATCATGAACACCATCTGCTCCGATGCTGAGACAGGAGAGAGGTCGCAGTCGTCCTCGGACCTCGCGGACGCCATCTAACTAGAGCTTCCTCGCCTAAGGCTTTTGCCTTGACTGATTACAAGGCCGCCCTTGCTCTCGCGATGGGCGGCCTTGTCTTGTTTTCGTGCTCGTGAGACGGCATTGGTCGGTGCCGCAACTGCACGAGCCATGATGGAAGTATCAGGGCTTCACCGCCCGCGGGTGCCGTCGCGTCTCTTGTTATCCCAAAACGAAGCTTCACCAGGTGTCCACTAGCCCTTGCGCAAAAGACCAGAGGCCAAAGACCCCGGCCCATGTTCTTGACCTTGAAGCCCTCAACGGCCATAGGTCCCAGCTCACACCAGGGCGTGTCTCGATCCCGTCCCTGTGTTGGCTGGACTCTCTGGCCAAGAGCCAGTTTCTCTGTTTGGTCGACCTAAGCCCTTGCGTTGTTGGGCGAGTGGAGGTGTTGTCCGCCTTTGGAGAGCAGTTGTGTCGTGTCGAGCAGCTGAGCACTCGGTGGCGTTGTCGCGTGCGACGCAACTCTGGGTCGAGAGCCAGATGGGTGAGGCTGACAAGTCATCGAGCCTTTTGGCGGGTGGCGCGCAACTCCACCCCGGCGGGGGAGATAGAGGTCTACCCACTTGTTGTTGGGT
>JAKAQR010000103.1 GCA_021819725.1 Actinomycetes bacterium | reverse complement strand
CGGTGCTTGGCCGGTAACGGTGCTAGAACGTATGCAACCAGAGCCCGACAGCACCTTGGACGTTCCTCGGACAGAAACACAACGAAGCTACTGTCCGAGACGCGCTACGAACCCTTGAACCGCTTCGGGCTAGCGACCGAGAAACACCTTCCTCGCAGATTCACCCGGCCGACTCTCGGTGGTGGTAACCTGAACAGTTACAGAAATAGATGAGATGCCATTGTTGTGCATCCTCGGTTACGACATCTGATTCGACACCTCGTGCCGGCCCGCAGGAAGCCTAAGGGCGATCATCATCCCTTGGGTGTCGGCGGACGAGGAATACTGGGGCCTGGTCGTCGATCGGTGATGTTGCCGTAGCGGTGCCGAGTCTCGCTCAAAGCCTGCTCCCGAACCCAGTGCAACGCTTCAAGACGAGGATGACGGACGAAGGGAACGTCATCGACACTGAGGCCCGCGTCGATCGTCGCAAGCCTAAGCTTATCTTCGACGGATCCAAGAAAACGGACTTTGGTCACACGCAACGTCTGTAGCCGATTTCCGAAGGCGTCGTCATCTTCGACGATCACCGACAGAGCACACTTGGGCCGACTGTTTGCGCTTGACACCTGAACGGGCACTCCGATTGCCGCAGCCGCCCCAAGCACAAGGGTAAGGTCGTCATCACTCACCTGGGATCCAACACGCACCAACACCGACGGCAAGCGTCGATAGCGAAAGACGTTGGCCTCCGCTTTGAGTTCACTTGGATCGGTTCCTATGCATAGTTCGTCGTTCCATATCCGAGCAACGCTCTGGACGAAAGCTTCTGGATCGTCAGATCTGGCGGTTGTCGCCTGCCAGGTTCCAAGAGTGCTAACGTAGTTCGGCCCACCGGCCTTAGCGCCGGGCCCGAATGAAGAGCGCTTCCATCCTCCAAAAGGTTGGCGACGGACGATAGCGCCTGTGATGTATCGATTCACATAGAGGTTCCCAGCCTCCACGCTATCGCGCCACTTGGCGATCTCCAAAGGGTCAAGAGAGTGTAGACCAGCGGTGAGTCCATACTCGGTTTGATTCTGCCAGGCGATCGCCTGATCGAGGTCGGCCGCGCGCATCAACCCGAGTACCGGGCCAAAACACTCGGTCAGATGAAACGACGATCCTGGCTGCACACCGAGTTTCACGCCCGGTGACCACTGGCATGAACTATTCCCCACCTGAGCCGGCTCCACCAGCCAACTCTCACCAGGATCGAGACCGTGCAAAGCCGCGTCTAGCGCACCTTCCGGTGGACGGATAAGGGGACCCATCGTGGTTCTGGGATCCCAACCAGGGCCGGGCACAAGGGTGCGTACCGCATCGCTAAGTTGACGACGGAATCTAGGGTCGTCATAGACCGATGCTTCTATAATGCCGAGGCTAGCCGCGGAGCACTTCTGGCCAGCGTGGCCAAAGGCGGAGTGAACGAGATCAGCAACTGCAGCGTCTAAGTCTGCGGCCGCAGTAATTACGACTGCATTCTTGCCACTGGTCTCTGCATGGAGCCGAAGATCCGGGCGCCACTCTAGAAACATACGGGCTGTAGCCCAAGCACCGGTCAAAATAACGGCATCGACTCCCGGATGGGTGATAAGCCGACGACCAGCGTCGTCGTCAGCGCAAGGAACGAACTGCAAGACATCCCGAGGGACGCCCCCTGCCCAGCATGCCTCTGCGAGAAGCCACCCGGTAGCGACGGTCTCCGGGGCGGGCTTAAGAATTACCGCACTGCCGGCCGCTAGGGAAGAAAGCACACCACCGGCGGCAATGGCGAGCGGAAAGTTCCACGGCGACGCGACTACAACCGTCCCATACGGTTGGAAACTGGCTCCATCGGACTCGAGGCGGACAAGTTGATCAGTATTCAAGGCGTACCAGCGGGCGTAGTCCACAGCCTCGGATACCTCGGTATCGGCCTCTACCACAGTTTTGCCACCATCGTAAGTCATGAAGGCGACCAACTGACCTCGGGCCGCCGAAAGAGCGGCGGCCACCTGGAAAAACACAGCCTTGCGTTCAGCCAAAGTTATCGACTGCCAGAGCTTGCCAGCATCGGCTGAAGCTTCGACCGCTGCATCCACCGTCGCGACATCGGCTTGAACCCACTCATAGATCGGTCGTTCTGGATCAGATGGGTCGATCCCTGCCCCCTCAGCTGGCGTAGTTACAGTCCCTCCGGCGGCAATCACTGGCACCGTGAACATCGGACGTTCACGCCACGCTTGGAGCTGACCTTGTATCCAACGCCTGTTCGCAGCGATCGAGAAATCGGTATCGGGCTCGTTGGCAAACGCCGAATCCGGAGAGGACGAGACCACCTGCTCGTGGTTGCGGTCTTGGATCCGGTAGGTGGGGACGGTCTGCTCAAGGCGTCCGGCAACCGCCTCCCGGAATCGGTTACGCTCCAGCTCCCACGCTGGCGATCCTACTGAGAGCCCAAACTGATTACGTAAGAAGTTCTCCGGCCCAGTATTTTCGTCAAAGCGGCGGACAAGGTAGGCAATCGCTGACTCGTTGTCTGAACGGCGTGCGATTGGAGCGTAAAGCAACATCTTGCCAGCTACCCGACGAACCGCCAACGCCGTTGAGTTCGCCATCCCTTCCAACATCTCAATTTCCACGCGATCACTAGCGTTGTAGCGCTCCCTCTGCACCAACGCCCACGCCACTTCGAAGAGATTATGACTGGCTATCCCCACCCTCACCGCACCCGCGTTTGCAGGGTCAAGCGCGACATCTAGCATCCGCTTGTAGTTGGCATCCGACTCAACCTTCGTAGAAAATGGGGCTTGCGGCCATCCATGAAGCTCCGCTTCTACCTGCTCCATGGCCAGATTCGCACCCTTTACGATACGCACCTTGATGAATCCTCCACTTCGCTCGTAGCGGGAGCGAGCCCATTCACACAGCTCTTTCATAACGATGAATGAGTCCGGAATATAGGCTTGAAGAACGATACCGGCGTCCAAACCGACATAGGCTGGCTCATCGAGGACTTTACGAAATGCCGCAAAAGTGAGACTAAGATCACGGTACTCCTCCATGTCCAAGTTCACAAACTTCGAAGGACGGTACTGAGCGGCCACATCGTAGAGTCCACGAAGTCGGGTGGCGATCCTATCGACCTCCTCTTCGAAGGCAAGTACATTAATCTGTGAGCAGATCGAGGAGATTTTTACCGAGACGTAGTCAACATCATTTCGAGAAAGCTGACCAAGAACAGCGTTGAAACGCCGATCAGCTTCGTTCTCACCGAGAACCGCCTCTCCAAGCACGTTCATGTTGAGGCGAATACCCTGACGGCGTCGACGCGCGATGTGGCGAGTCAAGGCTCGCTCCTCAGATGGCAGAACTACGCCACCAAACTCAGCACGAACCCGCCTCCGGACAATTGGAAGCACGATCTCGGGGAGATAGGGTGCCAGTGCGGTCCCAACGCCAAGCGCGAGAGCGTCAAGTCGACCAAGGAAGGCAGGCTTAGAGGTAGAGTGGACCAGCTCGACCAGATGGCGAGCCACCCGCTTGGGATTGCGAATTCGCAGAACCTCGTCGGTCAGCGCCAGGATAAAGTCAAGCCCCTCCGGATCATTGAGAAGGCGCGAGATACGAGCGCTACGGAGTCGTTCAATGAAGCCTTGGCCGCTGTTAGCAGAGGCAAGAAGCTCGCTGGCGAGACGCTCGACTTGATCGATCGCCTGGGTATCATCTCGTACCATCACATACACTCCCGTTGAGACACTAGGCGGCGCTTAACGACGCTGAATAACTGCTTCCTGTATCATTGTGGCCGGTATTTAACCCGCTGTCTTGTGCCGATCTGCCCCAAAAGGGCCGCAGTGCAATACAATCTCTTGAATGTTGCCACTTATGGCCGATCCACTCATGAGTCTCTTTGAAGGTCTACCCCATGTCATGTTCAGCCTGAAGGGAATCGACGGTCGCTATCTGGTCGCGAATCAAGCCTTCGCCGAACGGGCATCGTGCAAGTCGCCCACGGCAGTGCGGGGCAAGAGGGCAGCTGATCTGTTCGCTCCTGAACTCGCAGCGTCCTACGAAGCACAAGATGCCGCTCTATTGCGAAGCAGGCGACCGATGCTCCGTCAACTCGAACTCGTCACCCGACCAGATGGCAACCTCGGCTGGTATGTCACCAACAAAAGCCTGCTAATTGGGACGGACGGATCGCAAACAGCCATAGCAGCGGCTTCGGTAGACGAGCAGTCACCGGTGGATCGGGCGGGAATATCCGAACTAGAGGGCGTAGTTGTCTATATCCACGAGCACTTTGCAGAACCCCTCACGGTAGCTGAGTTAGCCGAAAATGCGAATATGAGTTCCGAGTTACTCGGGCGTCGAATGCAACGTCTACTGGGCTTATCGCCTCAGCAACTAATTATTCGCGTGCGAGTCGAAGAGGCCTTTCATCGAGTCGTCCACAGCACAATCCCCTTAGTCGAGGTCGCACTGACCTGTGGATTTTACGACCAAGCCACCATGACGCGCCAGGTGAAACGTCTACTGGGTATATCACCGGGTGTACTTCGCACTGTGACAAGGCGGTCACAGTAGAATTCCAAACTACTGTCGCGTTCGGTAGGTAGGTTTGCCTCTTTTACCAGTATCGACGTATCCGTGCTCATGCGACAACCTTGTTTCTTATCCCAAACGCCGCATAGCTTCCTGAACTGATAGTTCTTTGCTGACTTCCAGGTGAAACCCGGCGCGGCGCTGGAGTTCCCTGCTCTCAGGAAGCTACAGTTAGGACGCACCAACAAATAACTCAGTCAAGTTAGTTACACGGTTGTAGTCTGCTTGGTGGCTCCGATGGTGTAGTTCCATTCGCCGTGGAACGCGTAGGGTTTGATCTGGCGGGTGACCATCGCCATCTCAGCGTCGCTGA
>JAKAQR010000043.1 GCA_021819725.1 Actinomycetes bacterium | reverse complement strand
GACGATCGCGGCGGTTATCGCCCTGGTGCAAGCGCACGAGGTGGTCCTCGACCCGATCGCGGTGACCGTCCCCGCAGGGATGACACCGACCGTCCTCGCTACGCTCGTCCACGAGACGACGATCGCGTTCGTGGATGGATGAGGCCGGACCGTTCGGACGAAGTTGTTGATAGTTTAGGGGTGGATGATGCGTCACCGATAGAGGCGGACCCGCAGATGGCTGACGGGGTGTCCCTGGAGCTTCCCGTGTTGCGGTTTCATGCCTCGCGCTGGCTCCAGCAGGAGGGGATGAGGCCGGAGACGCGAGAACGGACAACGGCCGATACTGGTTTGTCGCACTCCAAAGTCCGCTCGCAGCGTCCGTCGATGCGCACCAAGAGCAGGAGCGCCATGACGCAACTCCTTGCTAGGGCGGCTGATGCGTACGAGCGAGACCGCTTTGAGGAGGCGCTTCGCATTACCCGGCGAATCGATGCGATGGATCCAGACGAGGCTGAGGTATTGGAGCTCATGGGCCTGAGTTTGTATCGTCTTGGGCGCTACGACGCGGCGCTAAGGATACTGAGAAAAATTCATAAAGCTACGGAAAGCTTCGACCAAGTTCCGGTCATCATGGACTGTGCACGTGCTTTGGGACGCGCCAGCGAACTTGAACGGTGGTGGCTGAGGTTACGTGAGGCGTCGCCAGCCAAGGAGGTGATCGTTGAGGGTCGAATTGTCTATGCTGGTGCACTTGCTGACCAAGGGAAGCTATCCGAGGCAATCACCTTGATGGAGCAGGGGGTCGCCAAGGAGCGACGTGCCTCCACCCTCACGAGCATTCGCCAGCGCTACCTGTTGGCTCAGCTGTTCGAGCGAGCTGGTGATGTATCGGGTGCCAGGGAGATCTACCTTCAGCTTTTCAAGGAGGATCACAACCTCTATGACGTTGCGGAACGTCTGGCGGGGTTGACTTAAGTTGGTCTGGGCCGCGCGGTCTCGTTCCATGTTCGGGTGAGGCCCCTCTTGTCTGGGCTCGATGACGTGAAGTTCACCACTGCATTAGTGCCAGGCGGCGTAGAGGATTCCGGGAGCCGGATACATCAGGAGCATCGCAGGACATTCGAGCCCTCGGCGCGAGGCTGTCGCGAACTTTCTGAGCAGTGTGATATCTGGGATCCAAGTAACCGTTGTTGGCTTCGCGCCCAGTGGATTTTGATGATTCTCCTCGGCTAAGAGGTCGGTGGTGGCTGAAGAGTCGTGTATGAAGCCATAGGTTTGACCATCTTGGTGATAGCGCACCACTGGTGTATCGACGAGTTCCTTGGTTATCTTGATCCTTCGCATGTTGAGTGACAACCATCGCCACATAGGAGCTGTCATTGGGAGTTCAACAGGTTCAAACAGGCAGTGGGTAGTCGCCTCGAGTGTGGTGATAAAGACCGGCAAGGCGGTTCCAGCTGGGGGGGACTGCGGACGCGGCAATACGGTGAGCGCTGGGTGATCGGATAGCATCGCGTTGATCATCGCGGTTAGGGCCGACCCATCGTAGCGCTCGAGGCGGTGGAGGACACCATGGTTGTCAGCGATGTTGCCGAGGTAGTTTCCTTGGGTCTCCAGGACTGCCTCTAAGTCGGGTGCATCGATTGCGATCCAGAGAGGTAGCGGCCCCTTGTTGACCGACATGCCGGCGACCAGGCCCCTTACGCGGCGGCGAATGTCCCCTCCGGTGCTGGCGAGCGTATAGCGATAGAGCCCGCTGGCTCCATCGACCGCCATTTGCGTCTCCTGGAAGGCGGTCGTGGTGCTGTCAAAGCCTTCGGCACCGGAGCCCTCGGGGTCGAGATGCACAAGACGGATTGGTTGGACCCTGCCGAGCGCCGTGGGGGTTAGCTGCGTGAGAAGGTAGCCTGGGGCGTTAAGGTTCGAGGTTGACATTTGACCCGTTAGGTTAGGCGAGAAGCGGAGTGAGTTATGCAGTGGTTGCTTGATCTGGACGGAGTGGTCTGGAGAATGGATACGCCTATCGATGGCTCTGTTGAAGCCGTTAATCGGCTGCTTGCGCAGGGGCATGACGTTCGCTTCGTCACGAACAACTCTTCACTTTCACGATCGCAGTACGTGGCCAAGCTTGGTCGCATGGGTGTTGAGGCGCAACGTGATCAGATCTTGACTTCGGCGATGGCTGCAGCGACCCTGGTAAAACCTGGAGACCGTGTCCTGGCGATAGGTGAGCTGGGGCTGGTTGAGGAGCTCGAAGCAGTAGGTGCCGATCTGGTGGTGCCGAGATCGCTTGAGGATGTGGTCGGTATTGACAGCGTCGTGCTCGGTTGGTATCGCAAGTTTAGTTACATCGATATGTCGAACGCATGCGTAGCGATTCTGTCGGGAGCACGGTTCGTTGCTACCAATGCAGATCCGACCTATCCTCTTGAGCGCCTTGTGGTGCCTGGTACTGGCGCCCTCGTCGCGTCCGTGGTCACAGCCACCTCGGTCAGCCCAACGGTGGCCGGAAAACCAGAAGATCCCATGGTTGGGTTGCTCCGACCCCTCCTGGAGGAACACACGATTATGGTCGGTGATCGGTTGAGTACGGATGGAAGATTTGCAGCCCGTTTGGGGGTCGAGTTCGGACTCGTGAGTTCAGGTATCCAAGAGGCACATGACCATGAGATACCGGTGAGTCTCGCCGCTCACAGCCTGGCCGAGATTGTGAATATGAGGTTGGTGTAGCATGGCTCGAGTATTTGTGCTGTCAAAGAGACCGGAGGGCTTACCGACACTTGACGATTTCGCCGAAGCCACATGGGCGGACGAGCCGCTGCACGATGGTGAGGTGCGAGTTGAGCCGTTGTTCGTCTCAGTGGACCCCTACCTCCGCGGCCGCATGTCGGATGCCCGGTCATATGTCGCACCCTTCGAGGTGGGTCAGGCAATTACATCGAGTGCTATCGGTCGGGTTCTCGAGACGAGCGCACCCGGACTGAGGATCGGAGATCTCGTTCGTGGTGAGTCACCGTGGGCGACGTCATATGTTGCAAACGCAGCAAACCTGTGGAGGTTACCAGAGACGAGCGATGTCAGGCCGTCGGCGTACCTGGGGGTTCTCGGAATGACCGGACTCACGGCGTACGTGGGGCTTACGCTGTTCGGTGGGATACAGCCAGGCGACGAGGTGTTAGTGACCGCAGGGGCTGGTGCCGTTGGCTCGGTGGTTGGCCAACTCGCCAGAATTTTTGGAGCCCGAGTCGTGGGGTCGGCGGGTGGTGCTCACAAAGTTGGACAGCTGGCCCAGCTCGGCTTTAACGCGGGCATTGACTACCATGCGGTTGATTTTTCTGAGGCGCTGGCGTCGAGTTTTCCCGCAGGTATCAGCTTGTTTTTCGACAATGTCGGTGGACGCCAGTTTGAGGCAGCACTGCACCGCATGAAGGATTTTGGAAGAATCGTGTCGTGTGGTGCAATCTCGCACTACAACGATACCGAACTCCCACCTGGACCGCGAGGACTCGAGGGTATCGTGGTGCGCCGTCGACTCAAGATACAGGGCTTCATTGTCTCGGATCATCTCTCGCTGTATAGCGAGTATCTAAGGAAGGCGATGACATGGGTGCGCGAAGGTCAACTTGTCTCGTTGGAGACCACCAGTCGGGGGTTTGAGAGCCTTCCCCAGGCGTTTCTTTCGCTGTTTCGTGGGGGGAATGTTGGCAAGATGGTCGTCGAAGTCGGCGCCCCCTAGGATCTCATATCAGCTGACCCCGGTCCCGCGACGCCCACAGCTTGGGTAGTGTATGGGCTTTGGGCATAGCTCATTATGAGCCAGGAAGTGCTGGGAGACTGCTCGGGTTGTTGACGGCCACCGAACTGAGCTCGGTCCATGAACTTGCCACAGGAGTGAGGAAATATGGCGGAGAGAGATAGGCGAGGCGGGTGTCGTAGGTGTAGTTGGTGCCATAGCCATTCGTGATTTGTGTTCCTTGGAATACCCCTTCGATGTCGCTGTAGTTGCCAGCCAGCGCTCCGTAGAGATAGATGGTTCCCTCGTAAGGCAACTTCCAAAAGTCCTTGACGGCAAAGGAGTGCTGAAGCGTCAAGATTGCCGCCATGATAACTGGGTCATTCGCAGGATGAGCGAAGCAGCTATCGGGGGTGGTGTTCGTCTTGGCGAAGTTATTGCTGAGCTGGACAAAATTGTTGGCTATAAGGCCGAGGAGGCTTGAGGTTCCGTTCGCGCCACAGCCAGCGTACTCCAGGTTGCCGGTAATGGTGATATTGTTCTGCGATGCGGCGGTGAGTTGATCGTTGAGGGTCCCTTGGATGTAGAGATTCCCTTCCTGGCATGGCGCGTACTGTTGATCGATGTTGAGCGAACCCGATGCACACGTCTGGCTTTGGGCTCCTGGCAAACTTGCCACATAGAGGACGCCATTGGCGGGCAAGGGTACATTGGCGCCAACGCAGGTCGCATTCTTCGTCTGCGGTGAGACCACCGTCATGGTTGTCCCGTTGAGGGTTACCTGTGTAGGCCCATAATAGAGACAACCACCGGTGGCCGCCGTCTGTTCAAGGGTGGCATCGGACTGTGGTAGGGCAAGCGGTGTATGGTATTGCACGTTGCCGCCCACGTTGAAGACCGGATTGTCGATATTGTTGCCGCCAAGATAGGCGTTAATAGGATCGATCCAGTACGGATGCGCAGGGATCCCACTCGTGACGGCAGAGGCGGAGTAGACGGGGCCGTTGAAGACAGGTTGACCAGCAAGATAGAACATGTCATTGGAGAATACCGGTCCGTTGAAGGTCTGTCCCGTGACGTAGAAGTTGAGGAGGGACTCGCAGTAGGGGAGGACGGGTCCGTGAGTTGGTTGTTGACTGGAGCCATTGGATTGAGCGAAAGAGAAGTTGCAGTACTGCTCAGCCTTGGTGTTCGGAATTTGAGCAGAGTGGACCGCGAAAACGGGATCGACCACCATCTTATTACTAAAGACCAGATAGTTGAGGAAGCTCTGCGAGCGAAACGTTGCGTTGAGCGTGACATATTGCGTATTGGCTCCACTTGCAGCGGCGCCACTTACCAGCAGTCGCACTATCCCGCTGGAGGCGGTCTGCGCGTTGTCGACCGAGTAATGGAAATATTCGGTAGAGGAGCCTGCCACTGGCTCCCAACCAGTGAGGGCGAGGTTCGCAACCGGCGGTGGATTCGACGCATCATATTGCCAGTAGTTGCCGAGCTGATTGATCGAGTACTGGTCCAACAAGTTTTCGTAGTTAGCAATGCCGGCCTCAGCGGCGGCAAGCGCCACCTGATTTTCTTGACGCTGCTTGGTTTGCGGTAGCTGGCCGATGGAGGCCGCAACGAGCCCAGCGGGAATCAGGGTGATGAGCATGGTCGCGATGATCACCAAGATCAAGGCATCGCCACGTTCTCCCTTTGGGGTTTTTGACATCATAGACTTCTCCTAGGTGCTTGGTGTGGGTTGGATAGAGCCAGGCAGTGCAACGAGGGTCTGGGTAGTGCTCAGTCCTTGGCCAACGATATCTTCGGTCAGATCTACCCCGACGAGGTGCACGCTTGCGAGCAACGTTGGGCTCGTTGTCCCTTGGCTTGGGATGAGAACTACCGCTTGGGTAAGGGTGCTTGGGCTAGATGGGGTCTGATAGTACGAGAACAGCTGAGGTGTTGCGACCGCTACGCCGAGATTAGTGATCGGCTGGGAGGTGCTGTTGTATTGGAATTGTGCCTGAATCTGGCAGGGACAGGTTGTGCTTGCGAGCGAGATGGTTTCGATACCGAGCTGCCCGGATGGATCGATTGCGTCGAAACTCACCGACGATGGAGATGCGGATAAGAGCGCACCCTGACCGGTGTTGGTGGCTTCGCCAAGGAGTCTCGTGAGTTCGGTCGATCCCAGGTCAGTCGATGCCGTTGCTGCCTGGGCGCTCAACGTAGCCTGCTGGATGACTTCGAACGACGTAATGACCTTATAGCTGATCAGGCTCAACAAGCCAGTCAGCGTTGTGGCGATCAATAGCTCGACGATGCCGAAGCCGGCGTCTCGGTCACCCGAGTGCGATCGGTACATCGATCGATCCTCCCCCGGGTGTCTGCAGGGCTCCTGTCGATGGATAGGGGGTGCTCGAGGACCCATCGGTCACAGTGATGGTCACGTAGCCGATTGGCGCAAGAAAGGTCAGTTGGCCATTGCTGTTGGTGGTTCCGACGGCGGTGATCGAGTTCGAGCATCCGGAGAGGGGTGTGCCGTTGGCATCGGTTTGCTGAACGCTAACCGTTGCACCAGACACTGGACTGCTGGCCTTGGTGACGGTAATGGTGACCGGCTGCCCAAGAAGGTTGATGGCGCTGGTAGTTCCCGGCTGAGCGATCGCTATCTGTCCCAGTCCGGTTCCGGAAAAAGAGGTGTACAACTGACATTGTCCCAGCCACGCTTGATAACCGGTGGTTGCAGGAAACACGGGAGCGATGCCGGTGACTGGAGAGGAGCTCGGGTTCGGCGAGTAGATGGTTTCACCGCCGGGCAAGGACGTCGATCCAAGAGAAACCCCGAACGCCCAAGGTATCGGGATATTGGGGTACGTGATGCTAAATGAGGCTGCTTGGGCATACGTGAAGTCTGCTTGGGTGCTCTGTGAGGCACTCACAGTTACCGTTTGAGAGGGATCGGGGGTACTGGCCGGGGTAATCCATGTCTGGCCTGAAGGAGCGGATAACGACACCGCGTAGACCCCAGGGGTGATGAACGGAAAGAGTGCGCACCCCTGGGAATCGGTCTGGACCGTCTGCGCCGTGTCACTCGCCGCCCCTTGTGCTACCAACGACACGATCACATTGCTATCGGGAACTCCAGCCTGATTTTGGGCGACCACCAAGACCGACCCTGTGGTTGGCGAGCTATAGCCCGCTGGGACGTGGTAGCCGGTCGTGCTGCGTACTGGTGGGAACGGTGCCATCCCTGTCCAGGTAACGGTGACGGATGCCGAAAGAATTGGTTCGAGCACCTGAGAACTCGTGGCATTAGCGTTGCATCCATTAGGGTTTGACGTGCCTTCGGTCCAGTAAAGATTATCCGTGATGGTATACACGATCGAACCAATTGTGGCGGTATGGGTCGAGGTGCCGAGCATGTTCGTGAGGTTGGTGAATGAACGTGTAGCCTCGGCATCGAGGACCTGAATCTCTGACTGTGCGAGATTCGAGGCGACCACCTGTTCTCGTGACGAGGCGGACAGTTGCGTCGAGCGCTCCACGAGGTAGGTCGCAGGACCTACTACGGCGGCAAGAATGGTGAATGCCACAAGCACGCTAATTAGTGAGACCCCTCGTTCTTCTCGCTCCAGGGTTCTCAGTCGACCGTTCACAAGTGCAGTATCGGCAGTTCAGCCTACATAACTGAACACATATGGTGGTATTGACGTTGAAAAGCGCATGAGGTGGTAAAAACAGTCCATGTTAGCGAAATATCTTGTCTGATGGACGGATCGCCTCGTACTGATGTAGTGGTGGGCATCGGTGCCTGCCGAGTGTGAGTTGGGTCCGCCAGACGTCCTTGGCGTCCTAAAGGACGGGGTTAGTCGGCACGCTTAGCCAGAGAGTGCGGCCATATCGGTGTCGGTTGATGGTCGTGACCACGTAGAGGCCCGCGACTGGACATGCTGAGTTTCCCGCACGATTGTGGACTGTGTCGGCGTCGCATAACGGTCCTGGTTCGCATCGGCGATCAGAGTCGATGGAGCTGGTCACATTGGGGCGATGGGGATCGCTGTAGCGAGCCGGTTCGAATCAGGCGACGTCTCGGCATCGCTGGTTCGCAGTCGATAGGGTCTGGCGCAGCTTTGCGACACCATGGAGGCCCTGTTGGCGCCGAAAATCGGAGTTGTCGACAGTGGTCATTTCCTCGAAGAGTTCTAATTGTGCCTTTCTCATACTTTGAGTTTGGATCGAGGCTCGGACAGGAACCGTGCGCGAGGACCTAAGCGCTTATTGGACTCGCTAAAGGTGTGCTGCCACCTCGGGTTCAGACTTCGTTCAGGCGGTCGATCATGGTTCGGAGTCGCCCCAATGAGTGCTGATCGAAATCGAGTGCTAACCGCTTGAGGTGGATGTTATCGTGTTCACGGACCTCCCACGCGGTCGGTTCGGTAGCGTCGATGCTACCGGAACGGACGATATCGACGAAGTCGTGGTTCAGCGCGCTCAGGAGCGATTCGTTGGGTAGTCGCTGAAGGCGTAGGATGAGGCGGTGTCCGACGATGCGCGCCGAGTGGAAGTTATGGTAGAAGTGCGTGACCTCATCCACGGTATCTTCGACGGTCCAGCAGCGGCGAAAGAGAGAGAGATCCGACGCGGAGACAAGACCCTGTGGAACGAGGACCTCGGTCAGGAACGACAGGAGCGTCGAGAAGTAATCGTGTCCGGGAGGCTCTAACAGCACCAGGGGTGCGAGTTGGGCCTTCCCAGTCTGGAGCAGCGTGAGGAGTTCGAAGGTCTCGTCGAGGGTCCCAAGGCCCCCGGGCATCGAGACAAACGCTGAGGACTCCTTGATCATGAGCACTTTTCTGGTGAAGAAGTACTTCATCTCGATCAAGTGCCCAATGCCCTCGAGTCCGGCTACCGCGTCTTGCTCGTGTGGTAGGCGTATGTTGATCCCAAAGGCGTGCTTTGGGCCAGCGCCGACGGTTGCTGCCTCCATGATGCCAGGACCGCCTCCGGTGATGACGAGCCAGTCGCGCTGGGCGAATGCGGCACCAAGCGCGAGGGCAAGCGTGTAGCGCGGGTCGGTCGGTGTGGTCCTGGCAGAGCCGAAAATGGTGACTTTATGTTGTGTCCGATAGGGGGCGAACGTGGTGAAGGCTTCTCTGAGCTCACGAATCGCCGATGTGATCATCTTGAGATCGAGGCGATCCATGTTGGCGCCCAGGGTCGACTCGAGTTCGTTGACGAGCGCGAGCTTGAGATCCCGATTAGGATTCTCGATACCGACGGAGCGCTCCTGAGGAGTGGTCGGGCTTGAGGTTTGCGCTTCAGTCATGGTGCCAGTCCGGGCATTGCTTGGACTGGGATTCTCTGGTTGGGGTCGTTCGACACTGGTTCGTAAAAGGTTGTACGTTGTTGCAGTATGCGTCCAGCATGCTGGGCGACCAGTGCAAAATCATCGTGGGTGAGCGCTGTGCCATGGGTAGCTCCGGCAGCGTGCGAGATGCTCTCTTCCATGAGCGTACCGCCGAGATCGTTGGCGCCGCAACCGAGCAGGAGTGCTGCGCCCTCTACTCCGAGTTTGACCCAGCTGACCTGGATGTTATCGATAACTCCGTGGTAGGCAATGCGACCGAGCGCGTGGATCAGGACCGTTTCTCGCAGTGTTGGTCCACGCCTAGCTCTTCCCGAACGGAAGATGGGTGTCGCCATGTGAACAAAGGGTAGTGGCACGAACTCCGTAAAGCCGTGAGTGGCTTGGCCCAATTGTCGGGTGACATCAAAGTGTCGCACGACGGCGCCGATGTCTTCAACGCTGCCAAACATCATCGTGACATTCGAGCGCAAGCCAACGGCGTGCGCGGTCGCATGAACCTGCAACCACTCATCAGTCGTTAGCTTGTCCGGACACAAAATCGCTCGAACTGGATCGTAGAGGATTTCAGCAGCGGTTCCAGGCAGACTTTTGAGACCCGCATCGTGCAACTGTCGAAGGTAGTCATCAAGTTCGATATGAAGGCGCTTTGCGCCGGTGAATACCTCCAAAGCGGAGAATCCGTGGAGATGGATCGCCGGAAACTGGGTGTGAATGGCTTTGGCTACGGTGAGATAGTACTCACCATCGAACGTAGGGTGGATGCCGCCCTGGAGGCAGACCTCGGTTGCCCCATGCTCTTGCGCATCGCCCACCTTGTCCAGGATCTCATCGAGACTCAGGAGATAGGGCGTTCCACGCAAATTTAGTGAGAGTGGCCCCTTTGAAAAGGCACAAAACCGGCACTTGAACGTACAGACATTGGTGTAATTGATATTGCGATTGGCTACGTACGTGACTACATCGCCGACGGTTTTGCGACGCAAGTCATCCGCCAGTTCGACCACGCCCATGACGTCGAACCCCTTCGCGGATCCAGCCTCGACGAGCAGTTCAGTTGGCGCTTCATGCCCCGCGTCAAGTTCATCTCGTAGTTCGTCGAGCCATGCTGGGGTAGCAAGAGAATTGCTTGGCTTCAAGAAAACGCGATCTGGTAGCTGTGTGGGCTCTCCGGAAAACCAGCGGTGCTCTCGCGCAAATCCGAGTTGGTCGCGGTGGTAGTTGATCGCTGGTATCAGAGAGTCGTCAATCCATCTTGATGGCGTCTGGAGATAGCTTGGATAGATCGGTAGGCGCGGCGTGAGGGCAAAGCCCAGACGCTCAAGGCGTTCGGAGAGCTCTGTGGTGTTGGGCCATGGGCGTTCGGGGTTGACATGGTCTGGGGTCACTCGAGAGATTCCACCGAGATCGTTGACCCCCGCCATGAGAAGCTCGCTCACATCATCCGAGAGGTTAGGTGGAGCCTGGAGGCTGACGGTGGGGGGCAAGATAAGCCGCGCCAGTGCGATAGACCTGAGGTACTCCGCACGCGATGGTGGGGGAACTAAGGCCATCTGGGTCGCTGGCTTGGGTACGAAGTTCTGGATGATCACCTCTTGAATGTTGTCATAGCGCTCTGCGATTGCTGCGATCGCACGAAGAGCTTCGATACGATCCCCCTCGGTGTCGCCGATACCGATCAAGAGGCCAGTGGTCATTGGGATTGAGAGTTCACCGGCATCCTTGAGCATTTGCAGTCTGCGCTGTGGCTCTTTGTCGGGGGCGAGGCGATGGCACGGCAGCGTCTCATTGATTGACTCAACCATGATGCCCATTGAGACGGCTACCGGTCGCAGCAACGCGAGCTCGTCAGGGGCCAAGTTTCCAGCGTTGATGTGAGGCAGTAGGTGCTCCTTGAGGGCGGTCTCAGCTCCTTGGCGTAGATAGTCGACGGTCGAGCGATACCCAAGCCTATCGAGCTCCTCACGGGCGATCGCGTAGCGATCTTCTGGACGCTCTCCCAGCGTGAAGAGCGCTTCGATGGCGCCTCGGGCATGTGCGGAGCGTGCGAGATTGGTAACCTCGTCAAGGGTCATATACGCCTGGGCGAGACGGGCAGGCGCCTTGGCGAAGGTGCAGTATCCGCAGCTATCACGACAGAGCATGGTGAAAGGGAAGAACGCCTTTGGCGAGTAGGTAGTCAGGCGGCCAAAGCTTCGGTCGCGGAGCTTTGACGCCTCAGCCAGAAGTCTGTCGGTTGACCATCGGGCAAGATTTATGTGCATGGGACCACCCTAGCAATCGTCGAGGCGTGGCCGTTGGAGTATTCGGCGCACCGTGTCATCGTTGGAAGACGGGGTGTGCCGAACGAGTGGTATTGGTCGACACCCATAGGGGCGGTCGACGCTCATGTCACCAACGACAGCCCCATTGTGGGTCAGGCCTCGAGTGCACTGGCAGCAGCTCGGTCGATGAGGAGCAACGTGTTCTTGGTGTCGAGGGCGTGGATCGGCAACCCGTCACCGTGCAGTGCACGCTCAACGATCGTCGCTTTGTCCTGGCCAGTAGCTACGATGATCCGGAAGTCGAAGCGATTGAGTGCCGGAAATGTCAAGGTGACGCGCTCGATGGGGTTGGCACCCGATGGATCGACATTCGAGGTGACGAAGCTGCTCATCGAGCCGAGGGCCGAGGAGTTGGGAAATAGCGAAGCGGTATGCCCATCGGCGCCAAGACCAAGATGGACAACGGACCACGGTTGGTACTCAGCCAGCAGGAACTCGTATCGCTTGGCATAACCCTTGGCAAGGGTGGCGCGAGCCTCAGCGGTGCTGCGATCAGGCGTATCGCAGTCGGCAAGGAGCGCCCGTTCGGTTGGGGTATGGCACTTGATCATGGGCAGATCGATGTACTCGAGGTCCTTGAGTCCGTTGGCGATGTGGTACCAGTTGGATCGCTCGTCGTCGGAGGGAACCAGTCGCTCGTCGACCTGCCCAATGGCGAGTGGGTCCCCGTGGTAGGCGGAGAGCGAGTCGCGTAGCGCGGCCAGGAGTTCCAGGATAGTGTGTCCTCCAGAGAGGAGGAGGAGACCCCCTTTGGGGAGGTGGCTGTTCACGTGGACGGCGAAGCGCTCTGGTATGTCGTCGGTAATTTCATAGGTAAAATTCGCCATTTCACTCCTTCGTACCGGTCTTGGCCGCGCGACCACCTCCATCCAACGGTCGCGAATTGACGTTACGACGCTGGCTGGCAGCGCAACAGCTTGGATGGGGTTGAGCGGTGATTACGCTGCTATCCTAGTGTGAACCGAGCAGTTTGATCTTCGGTGGGGAGGCTTTTGACGTGAGTCAACGAGATGATCTCAAGTCGGCAGTGTCGATGTCGTTGAGCTACGTTAAGCAGGAGACGATCGATCCCGTCAAGCGACTGGGTGGACTGCTACTTTGGGGTGTCGTTGCATCGGTACTGACGGCGTTTGGATTTGTGCTGGTAGCCCTCGGGTTGCTGCGGTTGCTCCAAGACGAGACCGGCTCCGCGTTCCACGGTCATCTCAATTGGCTGCCCTATCTGATTACCCTCGTAGTGGTGGGGATCGTGTTGGCGGTTACGTTCAAGCGCATTGGCAAGCGAGGAGGATGACGATGGCCGATAAGAGAATCAGCCTTGCTGATGTCGAGGATTCCTTTCGTGGCGTGCAGAGATCGGCAAACAGCTCGTTGGGCGCGCTCAAGCCTGCGTTTCCGGGCTTTGTAGGGCTGGCGGCAGGATTGCTCGTTCTGGTGGCCTTCGTCGCGGGTTATCGCCGAGGGCATAACAAGACATCAGTGATCGAAATTACCCGATTGTAGTGAGCGCTGTGACACGTCTTGGACGCACCCTGTCGCTACTTCGCCCTTCTACTGTGCTCGCTCGCGGTTTGAGGCGCATTTTTTCGAGCGCTAATAATCGTTGGTTGCTTGCGGGTGCATTCGCGGTCTATGTACTACGGTCCTTGACAAAGGGACCCCTGAGCCGACGCTTTCCGACCCCGCGAGGGACCACCAGGCTCGAAGTGGTCGAGGGTGCACGGTACGTGATCTCGACGAAGTCACGCATCTCCAAGTGACGCAGGTTCAGGGGGTCTTCGAGGCTGGGTCGTGGGCTCTTGTGGTCGACCCGCGGGGACGGCGTCTCCTCCTATCGCTGCAGGCAGGTGCTTTGGTGAACACTCATCGTGGGTTGCTCGAGCACGATGCCGTGATCGGGGCTGCTTCGGGTGCGACGGTCGTCACCCGGTCAGGATCAAGTCTGACCGTTTATGCGCCATCGTTCGAGGACATCGTGCTCGAGATGCCCCGTGGTGCCCAGATCATCTATCCGAAGGACATCGCCGCCATGCTCGGCGAGCTGTCGCTACTGCCTGGGATGCGCGTGCTTGAAGCCGGCTTTGGGTCGGGAGCACTGACGATGGGGCTGTTGCGACATGGAGCCAGCGTCGTCGCGGTGGAAAAGCGTGAGGACTTTGCCAGTCGGGGACGCAAGAACGTCGAGAGTTTTTTGCCACCTGAGGTGAGCAGTAACCTAGAGGTGGTGCTCGGTGATGTCATGGAGACCGAGATCTCGGGCCCATTCCACCGGATAGTCCTCGATCTGCTCGACCCGTGGCGGGTACTGGCTCGCGTGAGGCCGCTGTTGACCTCCGACGGCCGTGTGGTAGTCTACGTCACCAATATCAACCAAGTTCAAGAGACGGTACGGGCGATGCGGCTTCACAGCCTGTCGGTCGACTCGGTCAAGGAGATCCTAGAGCGCAGCTGGATCGTCAACGGCGACATCGTGCGTCCTGAACAGAAGATGATCGGCCATACTGGCTTTATCATAAGCGCGAGAGCCTCGAGATCAGAGAACCCCTCGAGTCCTGAACCCACGGCCGGTGACGTCAGCGTCGCTACGTAGAGGCCCGCGGGCTCTGGAGTGGGCGAGCACCGATCCACCCTCGGGCATCGCCATCGCGTTTGTCCGTGAACGTGAGCGGCCTCGCGGAGATAGGATGGCACGACATGGCGCAAGCGAGGTACGACCCCCTGGCTCTCGTGGCTGTGGTCAGAGCCTTATTGAGGTAGATGTCGAATACCGCATTGGCCACCTTGGGACCCCTCGATAGTGGTCAGTCGCTCTCGACAAAGATGCACTCTCCAGGGCACTCTTCGCTCGCCTCAGTGACCGCGTCCTCAAGATCGGTCGGCACTGCTGCCATCTGCGCTGCACCACCAGGATTATTCATGACCTCTTGGCCTTCTTTCACATAGGCGAGCCCGTCATCGAGCAGCGTGAACACCGGCGGGCAAATCTCCTCGCAGAGGCCGTCACCGGTGCAAAGATCCTGGTCAATCCAGACTTTCATTAAGGTCCTTTCCATTAGGGGGTTGATCTCGGGGCTCGGATATCTGCCCCTCGCGGTGCAGCACCTCGCGGTGAAGAACAGCTTCGAGTCTAGCTGCTCAGGAAGGGTTCTAATTTAGTCGGCACTCGGGTAGCGTGAAGAAAGGAAGGAGGCGTAATGGTCGATCGCAGAGATCCCATCGATGACAATGCAGCCGCCGACGAGCGGCAGACGGTTGATGCGCTCCAGATTGAGATCCAGGAGCTACGCCGTCGTATGAATGACGCGCCCTCACGCGAGCGAGCTCTCGAGGAGAAGCTGCTCGAGGTGTCGGGAGCTCTCTCGCAGCTGCAGGCAAAGAACGAGAAGCTCACCTTCACGCTCCAACAGGCTCGTGAGCACATTGCGAACCTCCGTGAGGAGGTTGAGAAGCTCACCCAACCTCCGGCCGCTTACGGTGTTTTTATAGGTGTGAACGATGACGAGACCGTCGACGTCGTCTCGTCTGGGAGAAAGATGAAGGTCGCCGTCCATCCCGACATCGCACTGGCGGACCTGCAGCACGGTCAAGAGGTCACGCTCAATGAGTCGTTTGCGGTGATTGGTGTACGTGGGGCGGACCGCAGTGGCGAGGTCGCGATGGTCAAGGACGTCCTCGATGACGGGGAGCGGGTTGTCGTTGTTGGACGTGGGGACGATGAGCGGGTGGGCATCCTCAGTGGTGCGCTGCGGACTGGCCGAGTCCGAGTCGGCGACAGCGTGCTGGTCGACCCGAGATCGTCGGTAGTGCTCGAGCTACTACCGAAGCCTGAGGTGGAGGAGTTGGCCCTCGAGGAGGTCCCGGATATCAGTTACTCCGATATCGGTGGATTGGATCGCCAGATCGAGGAGATCCAAGACGCGGTCGAACTGCCATTTCTGCACCGCGAACTGTTTTCGCAGTACCAGCTACCAGCACCAAAGGGCATTTTGCTCTACGGCCCGCCAGGTTGTGGTAAGACGTTGATCGCCAAAGCGGTCGCGAATTCGTTGGCCAAGAAGATCGAGGCGACCTCTGGACGGAGCGTGAAGAGCTACTTCTTGAACGTCAAGGGCCCGGAGTTGTTGAACAAGTATGTTGGTGAGACCGAGCGCCAGATTCGACTCATCTTCCAACGTGCCCGAGAAAAGGCAGAAGAGGGCATGCCGGTCATCGTTTTCTTCGATGAGATGGACTCGTTGTTTCGCACACGAGGAAGCGGTATTAGCTCTGACATGGAGTCGACGGTGGTTCCGCAGCTGCTTGCTGAGATTGACGGAGTCGAGACGTTGCGTAATGTTATCGTTATCGGAGCCTCGAATCGCGAAGATCTGATCGACCCTGCGATCCTGCGTCCCGGTCGATTGGATGTGAAGATCAAGATCCAGCGACCAGACAGTGCTGCCGCGCGTCAGATCTTCTCCCGGTATCTCACGTCAGAGCTGCCGATCGACAAGAACGAAGTGGACAGGCTTGGCAACGGCGATGTCGAGTTGACGGTGCAGCGGATGATTGAGGCGACAGTAGAGACGATGTATGCCGCGGTCGATGGGAACCGGTTCCTCGAGGTTACCTATCAGAACGGCGAGAAGGAGGTTCTGTACTTCAAGGACTTCGCTTCCGGAGCGATGATCGAGAATATCGTCCGGCGAGCAAAGAAGCTGGCCATCAAGCGCGAGATTGCCGGTGATCCTCCTGGAATCACTCAGGATGATTTGATTCACTCCATATCCAAGGAGTTCAAAGAGCACGAGGATCTTCCGAATACAACGAACCCAGATGACTGGGCCAAGATCTCTGGCAAGAAGGGAGAGCGGATCGTGTTCATGCGCATACTTCTCTCTCAAGAGGAGGGATCGGAGGGCGGGCGCGCGATCGAGCGCGTAGCCACTGGTCAGTATCTGTGAGGTCGACGTTCGTTACATCCCAAAGCGAGAGGAGAGGCGATGCCAATACCCAAGGTACTCGGCATAGAGACTGAATACGGGATCGTCGTCGCTGGTGCGCCGGAGGCCAACCCGATTTCGACGTCATCGACGTTGATCAACGCCTATGTCGCGGGCCTGGCTGACCGGGTCGAGTGGGACTTCGTGGACGAGTCACCTGGGGTCGATGCCCGAGGGTTCGCCATCGATGGCGGCTCGGGTATCGAGCTCGATACGCACCTGGTGAACGCCGTACTGACCAACGGCGCTCGACTCTATGTGGATCATGCTCACCCTGAGTATTCGTCACCGGAGTGCATCTCACCGTCGCAAGCGCTTCTGTACGACAAGGCGGGTGAGGAGGTCATGGTTCGTGCGATGGCCAGCGCACGCCGGTTGCTGCCCGCCGGTCAGGAGATCGTGGTGTACAAGAATAACTCCGATCGCAAAGGGAATTCCTACGGATGTCATGAGAACTACCTTGTCGATCGTGAGGTTCCGTTTCAGCAGCTCGTCAAGGAGCTGGTGCCGTTCTTTGTCACCCGTCAGGTAGTAATCGGTGCCGGAAAAGTAGGCTCTGAGTTCTCTGGATCGAAGGCCACGGATGTCGACTTTCAACTCTCGCAGCGGGCTGACTTCTTCGAAGAGGAGGTTGGGCTCGAGACGACGTTGAAGCGGCCGATCATCAACACGCGGGACGAACCGCACTCGGATGGGCAACGATTTCGCAGATTGCACGTGATTCTGGGTGATGCCAATCTTTCTGAGAGGTCGACATGGTTGAAGCTTGGTTTGACTGCGATCGTCTTGGCGATGATCGAAGACGGATTCCTTCAGGACCTCAAGATAGAGTTAGCGGACCCGGTGGGGGCGCTGCGAGAGATCTCCTGGGATCCAACGTTGCAGCGCTCAGTTCTGCTCCAAGACGGTCGACGGATTCGCGCCCTGGAGGTTCAATACGCCTATCTCGAGCATGCGCTCGAGTATGTAGAGCATTTCGGCGTCAGTTACCTCGGCAATGAGACCGACGGTCCGGCGCTACTGGAGGAGTGGGGTCGTGTGCTCCAGGCGCTCGATGACGATCCCATGACCCTTGCAGACACCCTTGACTGGGTGGCGAAGTGGCAGCTCGTGCGGGGCTATCAGGAGCGTCATCAGATCGAGGTGGGGGATCCGAGGCTCGCCGCCATCGACCTGCAATACCACGATCTCAGACCCGAGAGGTCCCTGTTTCGTCGTCTGCCTATGCGGCGAATGCTTGATGAGACGACGGTGAGTTGGGCGACGAGCAACCCGCCCCCGGATACGCGGGCGTACTTTCGAGGGACCTGTCTTGCCAAGTTTCCTGGTTCGATTGCGGCGGCGAATTGGGATTCGATCATTTTCGATCTGGGGACGGATCCCCTGCGGCGGGTTCCCATGATGGACCCCTTGCGTGGAACCGAGGCCCATGTTGGTGAGCTATTGCGACGGGTACACAGTGCACAAGAGTTGGTCGAAGCACTAGGTTCATAAGTAGGATAAAGTGCAAAGGTGAGGTGGATACATGGCTGAACGTGAACAAGTTCGAAAGTCGTCCTCAACTCGGCCAGAGGTAGCCGAAGAGGAGGCGACACCATCGGCGGAACGCTCTGATCAGTTGAAGGCCGAGCTTGACGATATCCTCGATGAGATCGACGAGGTGCTTGAGGATAATGCCGAAGAGTTCGTCCGGAACTATGTGCAAAAGGGTGGACAGTAGGCTATCGAAGCGAATAGAGAGAGGCGGTAAGCGTTGGCGCTGCCATTGTTTGACGTAGTTCGGGACCCGGGCCCTGATTTTGCCGGACTGCTAGGGCTTCTTGGAGCCAGCGGGGGTGCCGTTGGGGCAGTACCGATGTCAGGTGGGTCGGTCGATGGTGTGCCACACGGGACGACGATCGCTGCTGCACGGTTCCGTGATGGTGTGGTGATCGCGGGAGATCGGCGCGCTACCGAAGGAAATATCATCGCGAACCGCACGATTGAGAAGGTGTTCCCGGCGGATAGGTACTCGGCGGTAGCTATCGCGGGCGCGGCTGGTCCCGCTGTCGAGATGGTCCGCCTATTCCAGGTGCAGTTGGAGCACTACGAAAAGGTGGAGGGGTCGGTTCTCTCTCTCGAGGGCAAGGCGAATCAGCTGGCTCAGATGATCCGAGCGAACTTGGGAATGGCGATGCAGGGTCTCGCGGTTGTGCCGTTGTTCGCCGGTTGGGATCTGCACCGTAGTCAGGGGAGGATCTTTACCTATGACATTGCGGGTGGAAAATACGAGGAGGAGGCGTTCTACGCGACCGGGTCGGGAGGGCGTGATGCCCGTGCTACCCTGCGCCTCGGTTTCCGCCCAGGTATGAGCCGTGATGAAGTGGTTCGGCTAGCGACGAAGGCACTTTTCGAGGCAGCTCAGGAGGACTCGGCCACGGGCGGGCCCGATCTTTTGCGGGGGATCTTCCCAGTGATTGGGGTGATAGACGAGACGGGTTATCAACGTGTGGGCGATGAGGAGCTCGTCGCACTGGCCCAGGAGCTTGAGCAGGAGTTGACGACAAGGAGACGAGCCCGGTGAGTATGCCGTTTTACGTTGCTCCTGAGCAGATGATGAAGGATCGTGCGGATTACGCCCGCAAGGGTATCGCGCGCGGCCGCGCTCTGGTGGGGATGGTCTATGAGGTCGGGGTTTTGCTCTGTGCCGAGAATCCATCGCGGTCACTGCATAAGGTCTCCGAGATCTATGACCGTATTGCGTTCGCCGGCGTCGGCAAGTACAACGAATTCGACCAGCTCAGGGTTGCGGGGATTCGACATGCCGATACGAAGGGGTTTGCCTACGCGCGTGACGATGTCGATGCCCGTAGTCTTGCCAATCTGTATGCGCAGTACCTTGGTCAGGTCTTTACCCATGAGGTAAAGCCGCTCGAAGTCGAGATTTTGGTGGCCGAACTTGGACGAAGTGGCAGGGATGCGGAGCTGTTCCATGTTCTCTATGACGGAACGGTTGTCGACGAGCGACAGTTTGCGGTCATTGGAGGCGACTCCGATAGCATTGCTGAGCGGGTCGCTCAACACTACTCTGAGAATTGGGGGCTCAGGGAGGCATTGCGCGCCTCGGTAGCGGCGCTTGAGGATGGCGATGAGCGCCTCAACCCTCAAGATCTTGAGGTTGCAGTGCTTGAGGATCGCGGGGAACGAAGAACGTTTCGAAGAGTGAACGGTGCTGAACTGCAAGCACTGCTAGGTGACGCTGGTTGAGCAGGGTTGGCGAGCTGGATCGGAGAATCTTCGGTATTGAGAATGAGTATGGGGTTACCTGTACGTTGCGAGGCCAGCGACGCCTGAGTCCGGACGAGGTGGCGCGCTACCTGTTTCGTCGCGTGGTCAGCTGGGGTCGGTCCTCGAACGTTTTCCTCGAAAATGGAGCACGGCTGTATCTCGATGTCGGAAGTCATCCGGAATACGCGACACCAGAGTGTGACAGCCTCGACGATCTCATCAGCCATGATAAGGCAGGCGAGCTGATCCTTGAGTCGCTGGCATACTCTGCCGAGGTGCGCATGCGAGAAGAGGGCATCAGGGGCGCGGTTTATCTACTCAAGAACAATACGGATTCAGCGGGCAACTCCTATGGGTGCCATGAGAATTTTCTCACCCTGCGCGTCGATGACCTTTCGCGTCTCGTCGAAGTCCTGATCCCATTTTTGGTTACGAGGCAGATCTATGCCGGTGCTGGCAAGGTGTTGCTGACGTCCCGGGGCCCTGTCTATACGCTTTCCCAGCGTGCCGAACACATATGGGAGGGCGTCTCCTCTGCTACCACCCGTTCTCGTCCGATTATCAATACCCGAGATGAGCCTCACGCTGACGCGGAGCGTTTCCGTCGACTGCACGTGATAGTCGGCGACTCGAACATGTCGCAGTGGGCGACGTATCTCAAGGTAGGCGCGATGTCGTTGGTGCTGCGACTGCTCGAGCACGATGTGGTACTGCGCGACCTCTCGATGGAGAATCCGATTCGAGCCATTCGTGAGATTTCCC
The DNA here is from genome assembly GCA_021819725.1 of Actinomycetes bacterium. The sequence goes on along the minus strand of JAKAQR010000043.1, from coordinate 2,701 downwards.
ACGACCAGTCGCTCACCAAACGGGTGCGCTTGATCAACGGTCGAGAGATGACGGCTCTCGAAATTCAAGAGAGCTACTTCGAACGCGTCCAGCGCTTTGCTGAAGGTCACGCAATCCCAGCCGATGAGCAGCGTGCATTGACAATGTGGGGCGAGGCGCTTTCATTGCTACGCGATGACCCCTTGAAGCTTGACGGGCGTGTTGATTGGGTCACCAAGTTTCGATTGATCGAGGACTACCGTAGGCGGCACGATCTTCCGCTTTCCCATCCGCAGGTCTCACTCGTGGATCTTCAGTATCACGATATCAATCGACGTCGAGGTGTCTATTACAAGCTCGTTGATCATGGGCGGACCGTTGAGCTGGTCGATGAGGCACGGATCAAGCGAGCCGTCGATGTGCCGCCACAGACGACACGGGCGAGGCTACGGGGTGAATTCATTGCGGCGGCCAAGGCCCACCACCGGGACTATACGGTAGATTGGGTGCACTTGAAGTTAAACGATCAAGCGCAACGTACGGTGATGTTGAAGGACCCGTTCGCCTCCTATGACGATCGGGTGGAGAGGTTGATCGCTGGACTATGACCGACGGGATCGCCCAAGAGGCAACAGGGGCCACGAAGGCGAGGTCCACTAGACGTAAATCTCATGGTTTGCGGAACTGGTTGATCGTCTTGATCGTCGCCTTGGTCGCCGCGGTAATGGTGCGCAGCTTCGTCTTCGAGTCGTTCTATGTGCCCTCAGGGTCGATGATCCCCACGATCGAGATCGGGGATCATATGATCGTTGACAAGCTAAGTTATCACCTGCATCCGGTGGGTTTTGGCGACATCGTTGTGTTTCACAAACCGGCCAACGACCATACGAGCGCCAAGATTCACTACCTTGTCAAGCGCGTCATTGGTCTACCTGGCCAGACGATCTGGAGTCACGATGGGAAGGTGTACATCGACGGCAAGCCTATTGCCGAGCCCTTCTTGCCAAAGGGGGTGCAAACCCATGGTATCCACACACCCTCAGGGGGAGCGATTCATATTCCGAAGAATGAGTACTACGTACTCGGAGATAATCGTGGCGACTCAGCTGACTCACGGGTTTTTGGCCCGATTTCACGGTCGCTTATCGTCGGTCGGGTGATCCTGATCTATTGGCCGCTCTCGCAGTGGCATTACTTCTCGTAGGCTGCAAACGACGATCGGAGCCACGTCAACGCGTGACCCGGACAGCGTAGGCGTTCACCAACCGGGAGCACAAGCCCCGTCTGTGAGGGCGGGGAGGATGTCACTCCACGCTATCCGATCGCTGCATAGGCGCTCGAGTTGGGGTGAGGCCGATACCCAAGAGGTATTTGTGTCGTTCCGAGTCAGCTCCGAGGATGCAGGTGGCGCGGGGTGCGAAGCAGTTCTCGCTCTGGAGGAGCAGAACCCCGAGAGACATGGAGCGCAGCTATTCCACTTCTACAACTGGGGCGGTGCCGACAACAAGGCGGTGAGGTATCTGGAGCTGTCGAGTGCCGCCCGATTGGCCAGCGCGGCGGGTACAACGAAGGGAGCAGTGCATTGCTGGTCGGTAGATTGTTTGCTAGATATCCGGATTGGGGCTCAGATTCGGGGGTAAATGAACCGATACTGTGGTCACTGGATGAATTCAATGGTGCGAAGGGAGTCGCAATGCCGATAATTAGGGCTTCATGTCCGACGTGTGGTGACGTCGACATAGCGCCTGATGCGATGACGGTGATGCTCTGTTCGTCCAATGGAGAAGCGAGCTATGTTTTTCGCTGCCCAAGTTGTGCCATGGTGGTCTCCAAGCCAGTTGACAAGCGTATCGTGGAGATCCTGGTCTCCTCTGGCGTGAAAATTCACTTCTGGCGGTTACCGGATGAGCTTGAGGGTGATATCTGCGGTCCACCGGTTGACTACGACGACCTCATCGCGTTTCATCACCAGTTGGCAGATCCGACATGGCTCGAGCGTCTCATCCGTTACAGCCAGGGCAAATACGAGCAGTGAGCGGGGGCTGCTCTGCTCCGGCGCACGTCGCCGTCCGAGCTGCTTGAATGGTCGTCTTTGATAGGCTGGGGAACCGCGCAACCCCACCTGTGCATCGCTCCAGCCATTACGGCGTCCTTCGTCTGACCCTATGAGACGGAGCCGACGGTTGTTCACCGTCCACGTAGCTTGCTTGGAGTCGGCGGTGGCATTGCCTCTTTCCTCTTCGCATCGGGGCTCCATGGCGGCCAGGTAATCGACCTCGCCTTGATGGTCATATCCCAATCGGGATCGACACCGTAGAACGAGTGGTGGTTGTCTCGACAGCGATGCCCACGCGCTAGACCAAGGCACAGATGGCTCAGATAGGCCGCGTAGCTCGTTTGCACCACAGAACTCGCTAACGTAGGCAGCTGGAGAGATGCGTTCTGGCCGTTGGGAGCGATCCTGTGGGGATCGGGTCTTCGGTGACGATGGAGCGCCATCGTGCAGAGGAACTCTGGTGACCTTGTCGCGCGCTCTCGTTGGGCTCTGCTCGTCATCGATGGTTACTTTGATCGCCTGATCCGCGATCGTTCGCGGCGGTATCTTTGCATGTCTACGGTGGGTTCGTTGTTGCTTGGTGGTGAGGTCGTGTCGGACACGCTTGGAACCAGCCGCTCTCTTGACGAGAGGGCGGAGCTCTTCTCGGGCTTTGGTGGTCGTGGT
>JAKAQR010000102.1 GCA_021819725.1 Actinomycetes bacterium | reverse complement strand
GTGGTACAACCGGAAGAGGCTTCACTCGAGCATCGACTATTTATCGCCGATTCAGTTCGAACAAGTCGCTAAGCTACAGGCTGCATAGGTAAGCGGAGTTCAGTGTCTCATTTGGTGAGCAATTCCAGGTTTCACTTTGGTCAGACACTCCACCTCCGAAGCTGTCCGTAGATTGTCTTCCCCCTGGCCCCTTCGCGAGTTAGCCGAGACCCAGGGGGAAGGATCGAAATCGTTAGCTTGCAAACCCAAGCCCGTTCCGTGACGACTGTCCTGTGCCAAGACGCTCGAGCACATCGTTGAGATCATCAATGACGATGCACTCGGAACCATAGAAGGTGACCCTCGCGATCAGGGCCTCAAGGAGACGGCGTTGTTCTCGAGGTGTGAAGGAGGTGAGTTGGTCGATCACCTCCTCGTCGATACCAACTCCCGGGTACTGGTCCATGAGCTCACGCACAATCGAATCGGTGATGTATCGAGATTGGGATGGGGTCGGAGCCTTGATTGAAAAGACGACAAAGCGACTCAGAAGAGACTCACTAAGTCGATCGAGACTATTGGCGGTTGCAATCCAGATCACATGACTTGCATCAATGCTAAGGGGCAGATAGGAGTCGCGAAAGTGCCTCGCCGTCTCGGACTCTAAGAGGCTGTGCAAGGGAGCGAGTGGATCCCCGTGGCCCGAATCTCGCGCTGCCTTGTCGATCTCATCGAGCGAGATGATCGGGCTCACATGTTTCCCAGATGTCAAGGCCTCAAAGACGAGCCCTGGTGCTGCCGCTGACCAGATGGGTTCAGAGCCCGCCAAGGCACTCGAGTGATGAAGGTTGTCAGCCTCGAGCTGGTGATGGGTCACCCCAAGGATCTCTCCTAGACGTCGCACCAGATACGACTTTCCTGTCCCAGGCTTGCCAACTAACAGGATAGGGGTGAGCTTCAGAGGATTTCCCCAGCTCATCGCAAGGTTGATCGCCTCGGTTAGGTGTCCAATCACTCCTTCGAAGTTGGGGAGATCAGCACCAAGGTCGATGAGGTCATGGACTGCCCCACGGCGGAAACCAAAGTCCCGATAGGGTCCCCAGGTAGCCAGATTCTCCACTGTCTTGGCATAGCTCTTCGTCGCTTGGTGATCTCGATAGTTCGTGCCTGAGTCCGACAGCGCATCAAGGTCACGCGCGCTAAAGAGTGCAAGCTGGTATCGACGATCAGGAACCCCAACGGGGCTAAGTCGATCAAAGAGTACTCGACGCTCACTGGCATCGGGGATAGAGCGTGGCAACAGAGCTGCCAAGCGCCCTGACCACTCCAATTCGTAGTCCTCGTCACCACCCTGTCCATCGGGATGACCATCGCTATCACAGGCACCATAGAGCTCCTCAGCACGGTCGTCTTCGACCCATCCATAGTCATAGGCGTGCCTCGCGTTGGCGAGATCGGCTTCGCTCATTGGCGTCCCATCAGGGAACTGCGTCATACCCGGCTGCCACTGGTAAAAGAAATGAAACAAGGAGCGAGCGCTTTCCAGGTAAGAGTTGTCATAGCCAAGGCGCTTCGAGCTATGGGGGAATCCCGTCTCATCCTCGTTGCGGATCTCTAGGCTCATAGACCCAAGGATATGGTTGACGATTTTGTTCTGGCACGCACACTCCATGGACTCAACGATCTGCTTGACCCCTCGAATGAATCTCTCGGTGTCATCGTGGTCGAGATAATAGAGAAGCACCCAGAGCACCTTGTCAGCCATCTCCCACTTTGTCGCATCAGCCCCGAGAAGGGGTAACGTCGCTTGGCGGAACGCAGCTGGTGCGAGCTCGTTTAGCCAGGTGAGTTGCCAATCCAAATTCTTCAATAACCCCTGTATACTTGCCATTTCACTGCTCCTTTCGTCGCTGTTGTTTGCTCATAGTACCCACAGGCAAAGGGAGCAGAAAGTTTTCACCAACCAGACCGGAGAGAACCTGGCTCACCCCACCATCTCGAACCCTTCCCGCGGTGCGAAACGATCATCTCCGGGTCAAGATCGGAAGGACTACCGAGGGCGTGGAGACGGAGCTCGGCCAGAGCGTTGCATCGCCGGCGAAGACGGCCGCACCCGAGAAGATCGCTCTGCAAAAGAGCTCGCCCATGGCAAAGCAAGGGAGAATCGCTGTCCTAGGACAGTGAGGTGGGCATTTGGTCCGCTGACATGAGGTGGGGTGGCCCGACTCTGAGGTCAGGTATTAGGCCTCTTCAGGTGTCGTGGCTGGTAAGTATCGCTCCCATGATCGATGCCGCCTCTTGATTCTTGGCATCAAGGACGTGAGAGTAGACTTTCAGCGTAATGGATGCGTCTGCATGACCTAGTCGCCCTGCCACGGTTCTTACATCCATCCCAGCGGCAACGAGCTGGGTCGCTGAGAAGTGACGCAAGCTGTGCAGGTGCAGTTGCCTCCATCCGTGTTTGTCCGCGATCCGCCGAAAGAGCTTCGACGGACTATCTGGATGTACAGGGGTCGATCCGTCGGGATCAGCGTAGAACAGGTAGGGATTCTCCACTGTTGAGAGCCCGAGACTTGAGCTTGCGTGCCGAAGGCGGTCCTTCTGCTCTTCGATGACCGCCTTGGCAATGGCATCAAGCGCGACGTTTCGACCCTGGTGGGTCTTGGTTGGAGCCTCCCTAGTACCTCCGGCTGGGGTATAGATCAATGACTTGGTTACGCTTAGGCCGGTACCGATGCAATCATCCCAATGGAGCGCACACAACTCCCCTCTACGCATACCAGTCAGCGCTGCGAGAGTAAAGTACGCCTCCCATTGAGGATGGACTGCTCTGGCCTCTTGGAGGATTGTCTGGAGCTGGTCGATGCTCGGGGTAACGATTTGTGCCGCTGGAACCTTTGGCGGCGAAGCTAGCAGAGCAGGATTGGAACTCACCCATCCCCACTTCATCGCTTGGTTGAAGAACCGCCTGACAATAGCGTGGACTTGGCGCACCGAGGCCGGTGCACATCCCCTAGCCGTGAGATCCCGATAGAGATGATCCAAATGAGCAGCGCTCACGTCGGCCAACTGTAGCACGCCAAGCTTTGGGATGATCTCTGAGTTGATCCAGCCCATATAGCCTCGGACGGTGGTGGGGGAGAGGTTCGGACCAACGAGCTCGATCCACTCTCTGATGGCATGATCCACCGAAGAGGTTGAAACTCGTGCTTTGGAGTTGCTGGCCTCGGTGAGCAATCTCGTCAACTCGGCGTCTGCCTTGCGCTTGGTCCCGTGCACGGTAAGGTAACGCTGTCGTCGTTTGCCGCTCACCGGATCCTTCGGCAGATCAACGACGATCTGCCATACGTCCTTCCCACGCTTACGCACATATCCTCTCACGACCTCTAGTCTAGAGGAAATGTGGGCAGAATGTGGGCAGAGAGTGAAGGCTTGGATGCTAAAACCAGCATCTACCTGGTGCGCCCCCTGGGATTCGAACCCAGAACCTGCGGATTAAGAGTCCGTTGCTCTGCCATTGAGCTAGAGGCGCTCGGTCTGAACGATCATACCACTTCGCGGTGCGATCACTGTTCTGGGGTGACCGAGGGGGCTCGAACCCCTGACCTCCAGAGCCACAATCTGGCGCTCTACCAACTGAGCTACGATCACCATCGCGGTTAACTAGCTTACATCCTGATATCGGATGCTCGGCAGCCAATTACTCGAGAGCAGCGTGTCCGAGCTTCGCCGATTGGGGCCAAAAACTAATGGTTCCAGTGAGAACATAGAGGCCGGTTGGCTCATACGTCAGAAGATAGGCGTAGTAACGACGGTGAAGTCGTAGGGTCCCAAAGATTGCATCCGATAGGACAGCGTCGGCGTGACCGTGTGCAACCAATCGTGGTGAGTGTGAGCGAAGGATGAGCGATGATGACATCACGTCGAGGGAGCCGCCCGGTTGTGGGACTCCGCGTGCTCGGAATAGCAACGATTGTGTCTTGCTGTCTCCGAATCGGCCGTGGATGGTTAGTGTCACGAGTTGGTGAAAGTTCGGCTTGCTCACACGGAGATAGCCATGGAAGTCGAGCTGTAGCACTCGATCAGATTGGCCTAAGCCTGAGGTCAGGATGCCTGCCCTAAGGCCACGGATGTCAAGAATTCCGGGTGCTCCCTGAGTTGCAGTGGCAAGTACGGGCTGTTGGTTGGCACCCAGCTCGATCTGCAGGGTGGTTGAATGACCGACGAATGCGGTACCGAAGCCAACGAGTGACAAGACCGCCACCAGTGCGATCGGAAGCCGGAGGAGGAGTTTGGGGTCGGGAACCTCGACATGACTGACAATAGCCAAGATGAGGCCCAAGATTGCCAGTGTCGCAGCAGCCAGGCTGATGAGAGGAAGAAATCGGTAGATCTCGGCAAGGAGTGCCGCGGCAAGTAATCCCCATGCCATCCAACAGCTAGCTAGAAAGATGCGACCTAGGTGGGTTAGCTGCTCCGGCCCTGTTGGGCGGTCTTCTGCCACGAACTTCCGAACAGCCAACAAGACCACGACTAGGCCGGCTGTACCAAATAGACACCAGATTGTGGTCTGTGAGTGTAAGGAACGGTTAATGATGAGGAGGAGTGGTGCGAGGAGGAGCAGAAATGAACCGATCCACAGACAGATGACGGGCAGTAGCGAGCGTACTCGCTTCGGTGGGGTACCGTTTGGAATGGTGTCAAGAACGAGCGCAAACTCGGTGAAGAGAGCTCCGACTACGAATCCGATGATTTCAAGATGAACCATGCCGTAGTCCACGTCTTCACTCTATGGGAGAATTCATAGGCGGTCGTTCCCTTACGTATTGCAGCTCTTAGCTTTCGTAACCGTTTTGCGCGAGCGGATGGGGGTGAAGGGTGTATGGTCCTTGAGGTCGTGGTTTCCGTGTTTGTGTGGGGAGCTCTTGGTCGGCTTGGTGCCCATTCAGGAGTGCAGTGCTCCGCCGGGTCTCCTCGTTGGGAGGGCCTGTTCCGAGGTGTCTGGATGCCTCTAGGGCAAGAAATTTGCCAATCCCCCAAATTTCCTCCCCAAAACCGTCACCCCCACCGAGTAGAGCACACTAGATTTATCTATCCCATGTGGTTGTCACCTCTACCAAGAGAACGACTTCCACCGCTGGGAATGAGGAACT
>JAKAQR010000101.1 GCA_021819725.1 Actinomycetes bacterium | reverse complement strand
TCTGCACACCACCCGATGCTGGCTCAGAGCCCGCTCACACGAACGACAGCACCACAGGTGAAGCTGAACACGTGAACGTACATCTCAGTCCCAAGGAGCTGGACGCTATGATGGGTGATCGACCGGTGGGAGCCAAAACCGGACAACTCGATCAGCGCCGGGCACCAAGGCAGTGCGACCTCAACAGCGGTGGACGAGTTCGATGAAGTGCCGAACTCGAGACACGAAGAACCTCTTCTCAAGCAGATCAGACATCTCCCGAAGCACACGACACCCGCTTTCCTATGAGGTTATCCAACTCCTCACGATCGCGTCTGCGCCACACCGGTCATCTCGCGATGCCACACGGCGTCGTCGACGACCAGACGGTATCACCTGTCTATTGATTCTCATGATCGAGGCGCTTGCGCTCGGCCAACCTCGCGCCAAGCGCTGCAACCTCGCTCCGATGGCGCACGCCGAGCTTGGCCAGCAGATTCGAGACGTAATTCTTGACCGTCTTTTCGGCAAGATAAACCTCGTTCGCGATCTCACGGTTGGTCTTACCCTCGACAATCAGATCAAAAATCTTGCGCTCCTGCTCGGTCAGTGCAGCAAGTGGATCATCGGCCCCCTCTCGCAGACGCGCGAGGAGTCGTGTCGTGAGCCCTGGATCGATCAGGCTCTCACCGTTAGCGATTCGCTTAATCGAGTCGAGCAGTTCATCGACCTTGATCTTCTTCAATAGGTAACCCGAGGCCCCCGCCATGATGGCCGAAAATAGCGCCTCATCATCGGAAAACGATGTCAACATGATGCATCGCAGCTCCGGCGAGCGCGATCGCAATTCGCGACAAAGACTCACCCCATCCCCATCCCCGAGACGAACATCGAGCAACGCGACATCCACCTCGATCAGGGGGAACCGATCAAGCGCCTCTTTGACCCCACCCGCCTCGCCGACCACAGCGATCTCGGGATCGTTGGCGAGCAACGCCGCGATCCCACGTCGAACTACCTCGTGATCTTCGACGATGAACAACCGGATCGTCATGGAATCACCCGTTCCTGGACCGGAGCCCGAAGTGACCAAATCGTGCTACGGTCTCAATCACGGACAACGGTCACAGGTATCGGGCAGTGGTGCACGAGCTGGTCACTCACGCTCCCGAGCATCAACGAGGCAAAGCCACCATGACCCCGAGCCCCAACGACCACAAGGTCGGCATTCTCCGCCTGTTCGATGATCCGAGAGGCGGCATTTCCACTCTGAAGCACCGTCTTGACTTTGACGTTCGGGTGCGCCTTGGCGGCCTCCTCGACGGCCTCAGCCAGCAGGGTCTTTCCTCTCGCCTCAAACTCTTCAATGACCGACTCTGAGAGCCCAAAGCCATAATCCGGCTCCGTCCAGGCGTAGACGATCACCAACTCGGCGTTGCGTAGCCCAGCCTCCACAAGTGCAAACTCCAGTGCTGGCTTCGCCGTTGGAGAGCCGTCGTAACCCAATATCACTCGACCAAAATTTCGAATCGTCATCGTAGGCTCCTTAACTCCGCGCTCCGGTCATCTCGAACACCCGAGTCCGCCGATCAGCCCCAGGTGTTGGTCGCCGCCCTCTAAAGCCTCGCAACCCAGATCCCATGCCTTCGCAGACCCTTCTCAGGCGGCTACCCGAACACCTTGGACTCACACTAGCACGACCCACATCGCTTCGAGAGGGACCAAGGTCCCTCTCTGATCGGACAAAACTCCTCAACCTTGCCCACATTCGGACCGAGAGTTCAGGAAGGCTCGCAGGGAGTCAGCGTCGAGTCCTCGTGAGCCTAACTCCTACCCACCCCACAACCCAGATGGCGTCCACCACACGCCATCTGGGCTCCTCCGCCACCGATGCCTCGCTGAGAACTCTACGGGTCCTCGTCCTGACTCACCATAGGTTATGCCGCTGGTGTCAGCGCACCCCCGTGAATGCCAGCGGCCACCGTCGTCGAACCGAACCAAGGGCAACGAGGAGCATCTGGCTAGCATGATGGGAGTGCAGCCACAGCCCCGTCGACGTATGACCGAACGGTCAAAGCTCTGGCTCGCGAACTACTTCGACGCGAGCTCGCCGCTCGGCGTCCTGCGGCGGATTCATGCCCTCTCCATCTCGTCTGACACTCTGATGACCATCGCCCTGGCCGGCTCCTTATTTTTTTCGATCTCGCCAGGAGAAGCTCGGTCCAAGGTCACGCTCTACCTGCTCTTTACCATGGCGCCATTTGCGGTTCTGGCGCCGCTCATCTCTCCGATCATCGACCGCGGTCCACGGATCCGCCGTGTCGTCGTCATCCTGTCAGGGGTCACGCGCTTTGTCGGCGTCTTCCTCATGATCTTCGAGCTGCGATCGCTGCTCATCTTTCCACTAGCGCTGATGAACCTGGTCGCCTCCAAGGCCTATCTCGTCTCCAAATCATCGCTGATCCCCGAACTTCTCGATGGCGACTCGCGCTCGGAACTTGGCAGCCTGGTACGGACCAATGCGAATATCACACTGCTTGCCGCCGTCTCTGGCGCCATCGCAGGCCTGATTGGTGCCGGAATTCTCAAGACCCCGTTCCTTGGGGCCCAATGGGATCTGATCATCGAGCTGTTCCCGCTCTCTGTCTTCATCTACGAGTCACGAGCCCTCATTCGACATCTGCCGCTCCGCTCGGTCGAGCAACCCAAGGCACGACCTGCCAGAAGACGACATCCAAGTGGACCCGCCTATGCGATGACCCTCACACTCTCACTGCTCATGAGCGTGCTTCGAGGACAGGTCGGCTTCTTTGTCTTCCTCCTCGCCTTCGCACTCAAAGGCGCGCACAGTCCAACCTGGCTCTACGGCGTTGCGTTAGTTGCCAGCTCCGTGGGCTCGGCGCTCGCTACTCAGGTCACACCGCTCATTCGGCGAAAATTCGGCGAGACGACCATTGTGATCATCGGCACGGTCGCAATCGCCGCGGTGGCCATCACTGCCGCCACGATGCACATTGGAGTTGCAGGGGCAATCCTGATCGCCTTCGTACTCGGTGTTGCCGCAGGAGGTGCCAAGATCGCCTTCGATGCCAGCGTGCAAACCGCGATGGCCAAACACGAGTACGGCCGACTCTTCGCCCGCTATGAATCCTACTTCCAGCTCTCGTGGGTCCTCGGGGCATTCGTCGCTACGCTGGCAGACCTCACGCTCTCCAATGGCGAAGCGTTCCTCGGCGCAACCGCCCTCTTGGCACTCGCCTCGTATGTCATTGCGATCTCGGCCCTGAGACACTCCGGAGAGGAGCCAGACGCTGAAGATCCCGAATGGCTTTGAATCCATCCTCAGCTGCCATCAACGCCTCCGTCACAGCAGCGAGATACGACCAAAACAGAATCCAGGTCTCCCTGCGTTGAACAAACGGGAGCGCAATCCCCTTCTGTAAGGGAGGGATCAAGCGACCTCGTCCTTTCTCGGTCTACCTGGTGTACGTCCGGGGAGTCTTTGATTCTCGACATACTTGTTCACAATCTCCAGTGGTGCCCCACCACATGACACGACAGCATATGAGGGCGACCAAAAGTGCCTTCCCCACAGGGCGTTCTGTACTTCTGGCCACAGCTTTTGCCGTACTCTCATAGCCGACAGGGTCTTCATGGACATCACCAGTCTCGACAGGCGGGTAGGCGAGCATGATCACCATCTGTCGCAGTGGTCCAGAGGACGCCAGGGACGCTACCTCAAAGACAAAACTGGATTAGACCTGGACTTGCTGAACGAATCAGGTTCCACCAAGACCTGCCCCGCGTGCTTAACACGCAACCGACCGTCAGGTTGACACTACCGATGCAAGAACCCAGTTTGTGGATTTACTTGCCATCGAGACGCTGTAGGAGCAATTAATATCGCCCAGAAGGCGATATACGGGGAGTACGTACCCATAAGACCGGATACTACAATTCGAGTCACGTATCTCCGGGCTGTCGAACGTTGGTCACCCGATCAACGCGGCCCACACCGCAAGGTGCAGTGCCCCAAGGCCAGAGCCCTGAGTAGTGCAAAGAACCGGGCCTTGTCTGGGATAACGCAGACAAGCAAGCCGAAGCTAGCAAACTCATCTACCAGTACCGATTCATCGGTACTAGACCAGTCGGTCGCGGTAGTGTGATGGGAGCCCCAACCAAACGGCGGAGCCAGATTAGTCAAGCGTTTCCAACTGAACGTCGATCATCCCCAGACATCCCCCATCAGTTAAGCTAGGACAATGGCACCGCTCCGCCACAAGCGACTGAAGCAGATAGTGCCATTGGCGTTTTTGCCGCTGATCGCACTCCTGGCGAGCTGTGGTTCGCCAAGAACAACGCTAAACGCCAAGCCCATAGTCCAAAACAAGACCCCCGGGAAGCTGCTTGCTACCGAATATCCGAAGATCAAGCTCGCTTCGGCGATAGGGATCAACTGGGGGAACTCGCCAAATTTAAACCTTCAAGGGACGAAACTGATCACTAAATTCGGAGCGACCTACGTAACAGGATTGGTTGGAGCAAAAAGTCAGCTCTTTGTCCGAACTACACCAAAGTCGAGGTGGGACAACCTCGGGAACCTACCTGGCGACGTGGTACAGTTGGATTTCCCAAGTTCTTACGACGGATTTGCCCTTACTCAGGTCAAGGGGCCAGGCTCGGTTCTTGACCTGTACTCGACATCTGACGCTGGCAGATCATGGAGGCCGGTAGCTAGCGCTTCCTTCGCGCAAGTACACTTTTTCAACGCACGAGACGGAATTGCCCTATTTAGCAGCTCCTCCTCCAATTCCAATAGGGCTCCCTCTCTGTCGGTATATTCCACCATGGACTCCGGGACAACGTGGAACTATGCGAGCTCGCTTCCATTGGGGAGCATTGGCTACCTGATCCCTCGTTACGTGAGTTTTTCATTTGGATCACCGAAGACGGGCTACTTGGCAATCGGCAGCGCCCCCGGTGCCGGATCACAACAGAAGATCCTCTTTCGGACGGACAATAGGGGACAGACCTGGCGGGAGGTGTCAAAGTCGCCTAACCAGTACTCCTCATCAGCCTTACCAATGACCGGATATCTTGAACAGATCAGCTTCAATTCGGCCAGAACCGGCTACTTGGTCGAAGCGCGGGCCCCCCGTGGGGTCCTCTATTACACCTCTGACGGCGGTGCCAATTGGTCGGCGATGCAGATCCTCCCCGCCAGCTCCTCTCTATCTACCTC
>JAKAQR010000042.1 GCA_021819725.1 Actinomycetes bacterium | reverse complement strand
TCGAGTCCAGCGAGCGCCTGTGATGACCAAGTCTGTGAAGTTTTCGTAAGAGATCCCCACCAATGCCCAACGCTGGGCTCCACCATCGCGGAGGCCTCGGGCCGGTTGCATCGGTACAATGATGAGGGTAAATCCGCGTGCACTAAGAAGAGGTAGGGTTATCGTTGCTTCAGAGGGTTTTTGACACAGTCTTCACTGAAACGGTCCCGGCAGAGGAACTCTCCTCGTCTCGCCGAGTACGAGCAGTCGCGAGACTCCTCGCTCTCCTTGGATCAGTGTTGTTCGTTGGTCTCGCCATCGAGGGCGTCACGATTGTCTTTATTGGCCAGCTCATATCGATTCATGTGATACTCGGGATGATCCTGCTGCCCATCATGGCTTACAAGATCATCGTCGCGACGTATCGCTTCGCCATGTATTATCTTGGCGCCCCCGACTTCAAACACGCTGGTCCGCCAGAGATGCTACTGCGCGTCATTGGACCCCTTCTGATAGCAACCACGGTCATCCTGATGGCCAGCGGTATTGTGCTCGTCTATGCCAAGCCCGATACTCCGACAGCTGCATTCTGGTTGAACATTCATCGAGACGACTTCGTCGCGTGGTTCGCGCTCATGGCCTTCCACGTGCTCGCCTATGCGCGAAGGGCAGTCGGAACCTCCGGCTATGACCTTAGGTACACGCGCTACCATTCGCTCATCGGGAAACAAGGAAGGTTGATCAGCATCCTCTTAGCTATGGTCATCGGAGTCCTACTCGCGTGGGCAGTCTCCCCAGCAATTGCGCAGTGGTCGAGCTTTTTCTCAGTCCTCCCGGTGCGATAACTGAAGACAGACCGCAAGCCCTGGTAGGATGGGAGCCTTGGAGTGGGATAATCAACGACTACTAGATCTGGCCCTCCGGGTCACGGACGCGTGCCTAACCACCGTCAATGACTCCTCAGATTGGTCGGCCACCGGAGAGCTTCGCGGACAGCACTTTGGCGACGTTGTTGCGGACAATGCCGCCCTGAAGATTCTTATCGACGCTGGCGTCAACGTCTTCTCAGAAGAATCCGGTGTACTTGATCAAACATCATCAATCACGGCAGTTCTCGATCCGATCGATGGCTCGACGAACGCAGCCCGAGGCATCCCACTCTGGACGAGTGCCATTTGTCTCCTGCGATCGGGAACCCCAGCTGTCGCCGTTGTCCGTCTGTCGGGCAACCAGGGAGTCTTTGCCGCGACACGAGGGCACGGGGCCACCTTTGGCGGCAAGGCCATAGCACCATCTTCCACGACCTCCTTGCGGAAAGCTATCATCTTTGTCAACGGCTATCCGCGACACCACTTTGGTTGGGCGCAAATGCGAGCTCTTGGTTCAGCTGCTCTGGAGATCTCTCTTTTGTCTAAGGGTAGCGGCGAGGGCTTTATCGATTGCTCCGACGGCCTCGCCGTCTGGGACTATCTCGCAGCAGCCTTGATTCTTTCAGAAGCTGGTGGCGTGGTTAGCGTCACCGGTGAAGACCTGTTGAAACCGACAATCGATCGCACACGCCGGAAAGTTATCGCAGCCTGCAACACACAGATCCTGGATGCACTACGAGACCAGACGGACCAACCTGGTCAAGACGAGTAGGCTGTAACGGCGACACGGGCGCTTAGCTCAGTTGGTTAGAGCGGCTGGCTTACAACCAGCAGGTCAGGGGTTCGAGTCCCTTAGCGCCCACCAGGTCAGATCATGTTTCCTAAAACTAACAAGACTAATTCCCACCGACAAACCCAACAAGAGGTTCGAAGTTGGAGGATTTGATGGCAGAAAGAATGTGCCTCGTGGCTCGGCAGGACACCTGGGAGCTCCGAGTTTTCATTGGACGAGACAGCCTCGGCAAGATCAAGCATCGCTATGTCCGTTTCCACGGCACGAGATGACAGGCTGAGCGTGAACTCGTACGGCTGGTGATTGATCTAGAGGATAAACCTGCACCGCTGATCGAGTCGGAGCTTGCCTGGAACTCCTCAACCACTATCAATGACGCGATCGCGGCATGGCGTGAGAATGGCTGGGGTAACCTTAGCCCAACGATGGTTCGACATTACCAGGAGCTCGGGGATCAACACAGTCGGCGCGACATCCCTGTTTGCAGGCTGGGCTTCAGAAAAGGCAATGCTAGTTCTGAGGGCAGCTTCAGTTGGAGGTAAGTGTCGCATGGTGAAAGTGAAGCAGATACAGTAGTAGTTGGGGAATGTCTCTAGCCAGTGAAATGAGGAATCGAAATCGATACCTTCGGACGCATCACTATAGAACCCGGGAAGCGGAGCGGGAAGCCCTGCGTCCGCGGACTACGCGTTACGGTCTACGACGTCCTGTCCATGTTGGCTTCAGGTATGGCACATGAGGAGATCCTCGAAGACTATCCGGAACTGGAGCCAGAAGATATTCTGGCCTGCCTGGCATATGCTGCTGAACGAGAACATCGTAGCGTGAGTGTTACTGCTTGAAGCTGCTCTTAGATGAAAATCTATCGCGTCGCATGCTTGGAATGTTGGAGCCTTATTTTCCGGAAAGTTCTCACGTTAGCTTCGTAGGACTCGAAGGTGCAAAGGATGCTGAGATTTGGTCGTTCGCTGGTGAAAGTAATTTTGTCATAGTAACGAGAGATAGCGATTTTAGCGAACTTGCCGCATTGCATGGTCCGCCACCCAAGGTGATTGTCTTGCAGATATCAAATTGCCGTTGGCGAGATATGGCCTCTCCAATCATTAGGAAGCATAAAGAGTTGGTGACATATTTGGGACAGCCAGATGTGGCGGTTGTGGAATTGCGGGAATCAAGTTGATGATGGGGACTGGTTTGAATGTCTGACAAGACGGTCTGGCATACGAGGTTGTGGGCACCTTTACTGCGGTAGTCTCGATGCGTCGCACCCAACTTTTCACCCAACAATTGTGTCCGAGAACGTACCGTCCAGTCCGAGGCTGTCTCACCGCCCGTGCCAAATGACTTCAACGAGCTGCATAAATGGGACGTACTCAGACGCTATGACTACGGATTCGGACAACTTCGTGCTGGCTTACAACCAGCAGGCCAGGGGTTCGAGTCCCTTAGCGCCCACTGGGTCAGGGGTCCTAAAACTCACAACGCTACAGCCCACGAGACGTCCAACACCTGCTTCGAAGTTGGAGGCCTGCATGGCAGAAAGCGAGGTATCCACAACATTTGTGTATACCTCGTATACGGATGCGAGTCATAGCTTGCTACACCGACCGCCCGACTGCAGATCCGATAAGGCCCGACGGTCGGGCAGTGACCTATTGACTCGCCGTTACCCTCTAAGCTCCACGAGTCTTTCGCCATCTGCTAGTCGAGCAATGGCCAACGGCCACAGTGGGGTGAGGATCCTTAACAGTTCTGGGGTGCGGCAATTGGCCAAACGAAGCCATACGACAGACGGACCCTGGTTGTCAGAAAGGCTTAGCGCGGCAAAGTCGCCATCTTTGCTAACAATGATTGAACCTTCGTGGCGCCCGAGCTCCCAGATCTCTTGATCCTTGGCTCCCAGCATGCCAAGATCCACCAAGTGTCGTGCGTCATAACCCTGAGAGGCGATCCAACGAGCCAGAGCGGGTGGAAGCTGCGCATCTACGACAAATTGCATTATGCAACAAAGAGCACCGGATGATCCAGCTGTACTGCGGCATAATGGAGGGCAGCCTTGATGTCGTCTAGTTCCAGATAGGGGTACTCCTCTAGGATCTCCTCGTTCGTCGCACCAGCTACAAGCAGTTCGAGGATGTCTTGCACTCTAATCCGCATGCCACGAATGCATGGGCGACCATTGCATTGCGAAGGGTCAATTGTGATACGATCAGACACCACCTGTCTCCGACCTTTCTGCTCAGCCCCAGTCTAGCTGCTGCTTAGCCGGGACAGGACAGCTTGAACACGGCTTGCCCAATGACTGCGCTCTGTGGTTTTCGATTCGAAAAGGTCCATCGACGTGTCAGTCGCCAGCCTGCGTTATGTTCTGGCCCTCAACTCCTTGTCCACGATTCGATAGTCCTCAACTAGGGACAACCCGATCTCCTGTCCGAAGGTCGGTGACCCAACTTTTCACCCATCGATTGTGTCCGACAACGCCCCACCCAGTCCGAACCTGTCTCATTACCCTGAACCACCCCGGTTTTTATAGAGACTCCTAACCTTGAGAGGATGGAGCTATGGGAACAGTAACGAGATACTCGCCGGAGGTAAGGGAGAGGGCCATTCGCATGGTTGTCGATCACCGATCGCAGTGGGCAGCAATTGAGTCAGTAGCATCAAAGCTTGCACATGACCCCAGAGACACTTCGGCACTGGGTCCGCAGGGCTGAGATCGACACGGGAGCACGTGCTGGGATCACCACAGATGCCAAAGCGCGAATGCGTGAGCTCGAACGTGAGAACGAAGAGCTCAAACGAGCCAATGAGATTCTGGGCGCGGCCTCGGTTTTCAACGACCGCGAGTTGGACGCATGGTATCAAGAAGACACGCTCACAAGTAGTCGCCTTCATCGATGCCAACAAAGGCAGGTGGGGAGTCCAACCGATCGGTAGAGTTGCCCAGTTCGCTCCCTCAACCTACTACGCAGCCAAAGCGAGAAAGCCTTCAGCTCGAACCCAACGCGATGTCGAGCTCCAAAGTGCCATCAGCCGTATCCACGCCGAGAACTATTCGGTCTATGGAGCCGAGAAGGTGTGCCCATGCCCTCAAGCGCGAGGGGATCCAGGTAGCACGCTGTAGCGTTGAGCGAAACATTGGCGAGTTGGGGCTACAAGGCGCCAGGCGGGGACGAGGCTACGTCCGAACCACGATCCCGTCTCAAGATGGCCGATCGCCCGGTCGACCTGGTGAAACGAGACTTGGGCGCCAGCGCTCCAAATGAGCTTTGGGTGGCGGATATAACGTATGTCCCGACCAGGGTCGGCTGGGGCTATGTCGCCTTTATCGTTGACGTGTTCTCGCGAATGATCATCGGGTGGAAGGTCTCAGCGTCGCTTAGGAGCGATCTGGCAACCGATGCTCTTCTCATGGCCCTTAATGCAAGGCGGGCACAGTTGAACGAATGCATTCATCATTTAAGATCGCGGAGTACAGTATCTGTCCATCAGATACTCCGATGCGCTCAAGGAGGCGGGGCTGACCGCCTCGGTAGGCACCACCGGGGATTCCTATGATAATGCTCTAGCCGAGACGACCAATGGTCTCTACAAGACCGAGCTGGTCTACCCCCATGGGACCTTTGAAGGGATCGTCGATCTCGAGTGGGCTACCTTGTCCTTGCGTGGATTGGTTCAATCGACGCCGTCTCCATGGGCACTGGGTATGATCCCACCGGCCTCAGTTCAAAGCGAACTACTACGCAACCGAGGAGGCAAAACTTCGAGCCTCTGACTCCTTGGGCCAGGATCAATCCACGCTATCGTAACGCACGGAGATCGAGCGGTTGGCTCGGTCCCCAACCTCGATTAGCCGGTTAACCTTCTCACAACTCGTCTCATGGGCGAGTTCCTTAGCGGTGCACATCAGGCCTCCTTGGCGACTGGTCCCCTACAGCAGGTGAGGTAGAGCCCGATTGCGTCACCATGGCTGACAACTGCTCTCCAAAGGGGTGTGTAGAGCCCACCAGGACCGATGCACGCGCCAAGGGGTACTACTATAACCTCTAGTCCCCGATGAGGGGGTCAGCCCTTTGGCAGACGGAACACGCGATCGTGAAGCGACTGAGATTCAGAGTCACTCACAACACCCTTCGCTCATAACGTAACGTAACGTAACGAAAACAACATGTCGCGCGAGTGCGTCATCTCAACCCATCGACGTTCACTTGCGCTGACCTAGCCATCAGACCCCTTAGCGCCAACCGCTCCCGGATCCCAACTCATCCATCACCCACCTCCATCGACGAGTCATCCGCCGCTTCAATTGGCGCGAAACCGTCAGCTCTATCAGAGTCCTCTGCTACGCTCTCAAAGGACGCTTGGGAACCGCCCGGTTCTCAAGTAACTGGGTCTCCAAGAAGCCGGGGGTGGTTCAAACCATCCCAGGGGTCCGGCTGCCAGGCGATCGCTTTGTCCGAGCACACCGCTACCGGACAAGCGAATGGATCATAGCTACCAACACGCAGGGCGATTCCACCGTGTTCAGCAATCATTGCTGATCGAACCCGTTTCAGGAATCTCGTCTTGCGATCTAGCATCGAAGTCAAATCCATCCAGAGCGTGATCCACCTCAGCACCCAAAAGGACCATGATAAAAGTGAGATAGAGCCACAAAAGGAGGACCGCCACCCCGGCTAGCGGCCCATAGGTTGTCGAAGTGCCGGCTGAATGTGTTAGGTACAACGAGTATCCAAAAGATGCCAACACCCAACCCACCGTTGCGAGGGCTCCACCCGGCGAAAGAGCCCTCCAATCCCTCCAGGATCTTCCAGTCGCCGCCCCATAGTAGAGCGAGAGCAACAAGGTGATGGCAGTGAGTGCACCAACGACGCGCACGAGCCATCCAAGAACATCAAAGACCCCACGTAGCCCTACAGGAAGCTGAGTCCCGATGGCCTGCTCCACCGCGGAGCCGAAGACAATCAATGTCACTGCGATTCCAGCCAAGACGATTGTCGCCCCAAGTAGCGGGATACCGCGAACTCGGCGAGCCACAAAGCCATGAGGTTTGACGACATCGAAGGCTGCGTCGAGGGCCTGCTGGAGTGCTGCAATCGCCTCGATCGAGGACCACGCTGCCACCAGAAAGCCAGCTACCACCGCGATGAGGTCTGCCCGCCGCGATCCACTGCTGTGTAAGGCACCGATGAGGATCGCCGCCACCGCATGAGGGAACAGCACAGACAACTCTCGAATGACGGTCGTAAGAGCCGACGAGCTAAGGCCAACTAGTCGAGCAAGTCCAATCGCGGCGATCAGCGCCGGGTAGATCGCCAAAAAACCATGAAATGCGAGCCCAGCTGCGGCGAGCGTCATCCGGTTGCGCGCTGTGGCTGTCCCCACCTTCCTCCCAAATCGCACCAGGGTGCCCCGAATGGATGGAATCGAAACCGCCAAACCTAACTTACCCGTCGCTGCTCTGTGTGCGTCGTGGAAATCCCAAGCCCTTCCTGAGCGATAACGCCAACACGATCACTACAAAAACGGGAACCAGCAACCAACCAGTGGCCACCGTCCGCACAAGTAGCGTCACCAGCGCCACCAACACAACTCCGAAGGCAAGCCAGGGCTGATCCCCAACGATAAAGTGCCACAGGAACACAACGATGCGCATCAACCAACCACGACCCAATGCTCGCACAACTGCACTAACGAGCCTGCGCCACAGTGGCACGCCTTCCCCACAGGACGATCGTCAAAGCTGCAAAAGAGAACCACAACACCAGTGGCACAAGAAATACCGTCCCTCCTGGCCAACTGAGGCCAATGCCTTCAGCCATCCAAAATGTGCCAAAGCTCGTCAACATCACCCCTACCACCATCTTGAGCTTGTTCTCTGGTACCTCTGTCAGTGCACGCGAGAGCATAACCCCAAAAGCAGCCACAACCACTATGGCGGCGAACGCCGCAATCGATGCTTGTCCCAAAGCGTGTGCACTTGACCCAAGTGAGATGACGATTACCGCCACCTCAAGCCCCTCCAGTACCACTCCCTTGAACGCAATGAGAAACCCTTGGCGGTCGGCCATCGCGTCGCGGTGACCTCGCATTAGCGTCACCTCACGCTCAAAAATAGCTGCCTCATCGTGCATGGCCTTGACTCCAGTCGCCCGTAGAATCGCCTTACGCAGCCACTGCAGTCCAAAAATCAGCAGCACAAGCCCCACGGCTGTCCGGAGTATAGCAAGAGGGACATAATCGACGATGGCTATGCCAAGGAATCCAACCAAAGCGGCAAGCAGCACGAACGCCAACGCAGCCCCACGCAACGCGACCCGCCAGCCCCGAGTGAAACCCACCGCCAATACAATCGTCAATGCCTCGACCGCCTCGACGCTGCAGGCAAGAAATACCGCAAACAGCAGTGCCCAGTTCATACACGCGCCAGTCTAATGACGAGCGTTAGTTCGCTATCAGCTTTTCCAGGAATCCCACGTCGATGAGGCCACTGCCCTCGACACCGGAGGCAAGGCGCCACCGTGCGGGATCACCGGGATCACCGAGACTCGAGGCGACGCAGGCCGCCTCCGAGAAGTCCTGGCCTCTGGTATAGTCACTCGGCGTCACCAACGTAGCGATTCCAGCCCCGACGCTCGCCAACAGCCCGGCGCGAGTGTCCTCGAGCGTTACCACCGAGCGTGGATCTACCCCGTGTTGTTCGAGCAACCAACGATAGATGGCTGGATCCGGCTTCTTGACAGGGACAACGTCGCCGACACCCAGGAACCGAAATCGATCCCGCCACTGCGCACCGAGGTTGTGTCGCAAAAGTGCATCGAGCCCCTCCAAGGTGATCGTCGAGGCGATCGAAACCGGAATCTTGCGCTCATTGAGTTCATCCAACAGCCGCCGAACACCGACCCGTAAGCCGATGCCACCATGCTCCATCAGTTCGCTAAAGTGTCGGGCCTTGACGGAGTGAATCCGCTCAACCTGCGCATCACTGAGCAGTGGCAGCTCCGGGTGTTGAGCCCAGTAGTGTTGAATTCGCTCTTTGCCACCCATAACGGCGAGCAACTCGCCGTAGAGCTCTGGATCCCAGTGAACCGGGTAGCCAAGCTCCGCGAACGCGGCGTTATAGGCGACACGATGACCCTCACGCTCTGTCTCGGCCATCGTTCCATCGACGTCAAAGAATACCGCTTCAAGTGTCATCGTCCACCCTCCTTCTCACACGGAGACTAGCGCGACCTCCGTGAATACTGTTGCTGAGCAGGTCGTCGCGGACGTCGGGGTCCGCCTCGACCACCACCACCGTAAGAACCACCGTCATTGCCTGGTACCCCGGTCTGAAGCTGATTTTCTATTGAGCGGGCCTTCGAACGATCACGGTCGGACACGAGCGAGATCACTACGCCAGTGTTGCCAGCACGACCCGTTCTACCAGAACGATGGAGGTAATCGGTGAAGTTATTTGGGAGATCGTAATGCAGCACGAGAGCAACCTCGTCGACATGGATCCCACGGGCAGCCACGTCAGTCGCGATCAGCACCTGCGTTCGCTTGGTCAAGAACTTACGCAGCGCCGCATCTCGCTGACGCTGGGACAGACCTCCATGTACCGCTGATGCCTCCATCCCGAGGTCGGCAAGCTCGTCGTCAAGCCGATCAACCTGGTCGCGAGTATTGCAAAAGACAATCGTCGGACCATGCCCGAGCGCATAATCAGACACAAGAGCTGCCTTCTCGTATCGACCGGCCGGCACGAAACGGTGCTCGAGCTTGGGCTCATCAGCCTCGATAGTAATAAACGTTGGATCCTTCAGGTAACGCTGAACCAGCGAGCGCACGGGACCATCGAGCGTCGCAGAGAAAAAAGCGGTCTGACGGCGCGAGGTCAGCGATCCAAGAATCTCGGCTACCACCGGTCCAAAACCCATGTCCGCCATCCGGTCGACCTCGTCAAGGACGACATGCGAGACGGTATCAAGCGATACCGCTCGGCGATCGACAAGATCCATCAATCGACCCGGCGTGGCGACTAGGACGTCAACCCCACGCTTGAGTTGTTGGATCTGCTTGCCATAGGGTGTTCCCCCGTAGACTGCCATAACCCAGAAGTCGCGCGGAGCGAGACTCACCAACGCCTTTTGCACCTGTTGAGCAAGCTCCCGAGTCGGAACAAGGATGAGCCCCAAGGGACCCGCCGCACGCCCTCGCACCCCTTCGAGCAATGACACTAGCGGTACTCCAAAGGCAAACGTCTTTCCCGAGCCCGTTGGAGCCTGGGCGATAAGATCGTGACCGGCTAATGACGCCGGAATAGCCTGCGCCTGAACGGCGGTAGGTTCCGTAATGCCGATTGCAGACAAGCGCTCTTGAATCTGGGCATCGACGCCCAAGGTATCGAAAATACTGGACAATGAAGTCTCCTCTGTTTACACGCGGAACTCCCACGTGCGTAGAAACTCCACATCCCTCGTGCCCGAACGGGCAGAAGCCGTTCGACCACCGAACAGGCTGTGTTCAGTCTACACGGGCGACGGACACTCCCGGTCCCCCGATCCGCGAACTTCCGCGAGAACCGCTAACGAACCAGCCATTCGAACAGCTTGAGCTGGATCGGATCGAAGTCGATCAGTCTCTCCGGGTGCCACTGCACCGCAATCAGCCCAGGCCGCTCCATCGCCTCCACCACCCCATCGTCGGCAACAGCCGTCACTTCAAGACCATCCCCTGGGCGGTCGACGGCCTGATGATGGAGCGAGTTCGCCTGCGTGACCGACGGAATCAGGCGATCCAACTCCGAATCTTGCACGATCGAAATCGCATGGGCATACTCGTACTCCTGCTCAGTGAGCGAATGGCTCTGCTTGCCATCCGATTCGAGATCCTGGATAAGCGTTCCGCCAAAATACACGTTGACCAACTGAATACCCCGGCAAATCGCGAGCACCTTGCGCTCTTGGCGCAGCGCCTCCTCGAGGAGCGCCAACTCTATCCGATCGCGGTTTTGCTCTATGCCATAGACCTTGTCGGAGGTCACCGGCTGTCCATAGCGTTGGGGGTCAACATCACCGCCGCCCGTCAGCATCAGTGCATCCGTCGACCCCACGAGCTCCTTGGCGACCATCTTGATCTCCGACTCACTGAGGTCACCAACCTGGCCCGGCACCATCAGTCCGTAGGCCCCAAGACGCGACAGTGCATTGAGGTAACCTTCATGCACCCCAGCACGACGCTTCGGCAACTGTCCCGCACTCACCAGCACCCTCACCATCGAAACCTCCGCTACTCCCGAGATCTGATTACGCAAACCGGTCGACACAACGTTTGCCCTGTTACATGGATGGCTACGAGACAATCGACCTAAGGTCACCCGGTCGCTGGACGCGCTGTGTATGAGCCAAGTAGACCGAACTCCCGACAAACCGTGCCCTGTCAGCCTATCTGCTCAACGCCTGTTCAGCAACACTCATCCTGAATCGAGACTCGAAGGGTAATGAATACACGAGCAACCACGGAGCTGGTCTTGCTAGGTACCGTAGGGCTGTGAACATCACCGATGCAAGGTTATGACGACGCACCGGAGCTAACGACCGCGGCCAGAGTCCAAGCGGGCCAGGACCGGCAAGCCAATCGTAGAAGGTGCACACGCACCGACTCACCGTGGCACCGTCCCTTTGGGTCAAACGGAGGACAGCGAGCTGGCCACAGAGCCGTACCCATTGCCCGCAGGTACTTTAGGTAGTCAGGTCCTGGCCAGCTTTTCTGGTCCACATCTAAATGTTGGGTTAACAATGGCGCCAAAACGACAGCGCCAGCCACACGCCGACACTAACCTCGTATGTCATTATGGAGCACCTCATCTCGACATGGGGCTACCTGGCAATTTTTCTCCTTTCGATTGCACAGTCAGCCTGCGTTCCCACGTCATCCGAACTCACCTTTGGCTTTGCCGGATTCTTGGCCTATACCGGGCACTTCAACATCGCCGAGGTCGTCGTAGTCGGTGCGTTGGGCGAACTTATCGGAGCCTACATCGCGTGGGCCTTTGGCATCACCGGTGGGCGTGCCCTCGTCCTACGCTATGGGCGCCTTATCCGGGTCAATCAAGACCAACTCGACCGCTTGCAAGCGTGGTACGAACGCCATCCCCGCTGGGGCGTCTTTGCTAGTCGACTCCTCCCCGTCGTGCGCAACTTTGTCGCATTGGCCGCTGGACTTGCCGAGGTTCCCCCACTTGCGTTTGGCATCTTGACGTTACTGGGCTCACTGGTCTGGGACGGAGGGCTCACCCTCTTGGGGTACTCCGTCGGGTCAGCGTGGCAACATATGGTACATACCGTATCCGAAGCCGGCTACGGCGTGGTCGTCGTTGTCGTGGTAGTGGCCGCTGTCCTCCTCTTGATGCACCGCAAAGCGTCGCAGCCGCGATCCAAGCCTGACCCGCACGATGAGCGCGTCGCACAGTCGAGTTCTTGGAACACAACCGGCGAGGTCGCAACGGCGCCAGCCACTGGCTACTCAGCCCGGTCTGAGTACGATGATCCCACCGGGTACCTCACCGCTCTTGCGAAGCTGGCCCACGCCAAGGCCGTTCACAACCCCAACAACGAGGCGAGTTAGCTCGCCGAAGCGGCTTGTCGTGGACGAGCGTGCTGTACGACGCTCCTCACGACACCGCAGGTGCTCTACCAGAACCGGAGGACTCCCAAATCACACGCCGGAGTAGCCCTGTAGGGGATCCCTCCCGTATTTCCGATGTACTGTCCGTTCCGTTTGCCGGCCGTTCCTCAACCTAGGATGAACGCTCGAGCGACAAAGTGGCAGTGGCGTGGAGGTCTCGGCGATCACCACAAAGTAGGGTGGGTTGCGCAGCCCGTCTACGCACCGGCTGTCGAGTCCTATGGTGCGACGACCCTATGGTGAATGGAGGAAAGGCGTTGGAGATCCAAATGGCGCTCAGCACCACCTCGATGCTGCATCGCCCTTTGCTCTGTATCGCCACTGACGCCGTCACGCTATCAACACACAATTGGAGATCGCAAAAACCTCAAATCCCGGCCCGGACTGAACGTGACCAATGCCCAAATGCACACACGAAGGAGGCAGATTGAAGGCCAAGCACCAACAAACCCGCATCACGTATCGCAGGCGGATGGTCGTTGGCATCGTGGCGCTCGTGATTGTCGTGGTGGGTGCCACCTTCGTGCTGGGCCGATCAGCGCCGACGTCGAGGGACAGTAGGTCGGGATCTACTCGACCGAAGGTCACCCATCACCTCCCAGCGGTCTTCAACGGCCCAGACGGTGTTGAGGCTCGCTGGGTAATCGAGCAAAACAAACTCCCAGGCACCTCGGCGTGGAAGATCACAGGCACCCAAGCCCCCGGCGCAATCATGGGCTACACCAACCGTCCCCAGGCACGACTTGGACAGACGGTCAACGTCTATGTTTCAACGGTGGCTCCAACGTTTCGCATCCAGGCGTTCAGGATGGGCTACTACCAAGGCCTCGGTGCCCGTCTTATCTGGACGTCGCGACGTTTGAGAGGGGTCGCCCAACCAAGTTGCGGCGCTAGCGCGCCCCTGTATATGGTCCAATGCAACTGGTCACGCAGTACCACCTTCACGATCACCAAGGCCTTTGTCCAGGGAGACTACCTCCTCAAACTCGAAGGTTCTGGTGGTCAACAGAGCTACATACCGCTCACCGTCTGGGATCCCAGCTCGACTGCGACGTACGTCGTGATGAACGCCGTGTTCACCTGGCAGGCGTTCAACCCATTTGGCGGCTACGACCTGTACCAGGGTGCCACACCTGAACCTGGCTACCCCCCACCCAATAGGTCGCGGGTGCTGTCGTTTGACCGCCCTTACGGCTACGGCAACGGCGCCGCCAACTTCCTCACCAACGAGTACCCGTTGGTTCGTTACATGGAGAAACACGGCCTCAACGTCACCTACTGGACTAATATCACCCTCACCGTCCACGGAGGCCTCCTCACCGAACACCGGGCGCTGCTCTCGCTTGGCCATGATGAGGAATGGTCGACGCGAATGCGCGCCAATACGGTCGCCGCCGCAAACCGGGGGGTGAATCTCGTCTTCTTCGGCGCTAGTCCGATCCTGCGTAAGGTTCGGCTCCAATCCTCGCCGCTTGGCCCAAACCTAGAAGTCGTCAACTACCGCGATCCACAAGCCGACCCACTCTACGGGGTCGACAATGCCCGGGTGACTCAGAACTGGTGGGGGCAGCCTCCAGCGAATCTTCCGGCTGCTCAACTCATCGGCAACACCTATATCGGCTACAACAACAACCAGAGCTTCCCCTTGGTAGTCACCGACCCCCACTCATGGCTCTATGCAAGAACCGGGCTCACCAAGGGTTCCACGATCCCCAACCTGTTGAAATATGACTTCGATGGTTATGACCCATCGCGCCCCAATCCACCGGGTGTCGAAATTCTGAGCCACTCACCCGTTGTCATCGGCTTTGACAACCAGAAGATGTATGCCGATACCACCTATGTCACCAATCGAACCAGCCAGGCCGGGATTTTTGAGAGCGGAACGAACAACTGGATCGCCGCGATGCAACCGTGTGGATCATCCACGTCCTCGTGTCCTTCCCATCTCGTTCGAATCATGACTGGGAACATCCTCAAGCTCTTCGGAGCCGGTCCAAGCGGGATCACCAATCCATCGGTCGCCAATTGGTCCACATATTACCCCTAGAATCCGACTTCGATCGATGATCTCTGTGACACCTAGCCTTTAGTGGGGGCAAATTGGCTGACACCTATATTCATGGACATGACGACAGCGTGCTCGCATCGCATCGCTGGCGCAGCGCGAGCAACTCGGCTCCCTATTTACTTGCATCCCTTCGCGCCAGCGATCGCATCCTCGACGTCGGGGCTGGCGCTGGGACAATTACCAGGGACTTCGTGCAACTTGTACCAGAGGGGAGCGTCGTCGCGGTCGATCGCACGACCGCGATCGTCAACGAGGCTGCCGGCCACGACAGTGGTGTCATTGGCATCGTTGCAGACGCATACCAACTACCGTTTGCTAGCCGAAGCTTTGACATCGTCCATGCCCATCAGGTGCTTCAACACTTGCGCTACCCAGCTCGTGCGGTCTCAGAGATGGCGAGAGTCGCCCGCCGGCATGTCGCCTTTGCTGATGCCGATTACGACAAGATGTTATGGTGGCCCACCTCACCGCTGCTCACGCAATGGATGGCGATCTACCAACAGATCGCCTCGAACAACCACGTAAACCCCAACATCGGGAGGCAGCTCAGTGAACTCGCTATCGAGTGCGGTTTGCCCAAACACTCGGTTCACACGATCTGCTGGACGTATGCCACTCCCGAACTTCTCCAATGGTGGGCAAGCTCCTGGGCCGACAGGGTTCTCCATTCGACATATGCGAGCGAAGCACTCCGACTAGGGCTCGCCAACGAAACTGAACTCAGCGAGATCGCTCACGGCTGGCGAACATGGGCGAACACCCCCGGTGCCGTCTTTGTCATTACGTCAATCGCCATTCTGGCCGACCTCGACGCAACTTGAACCCACTAAACCGTGCACGAGCGCTCTCGATCACCTCTCCCGCCTTCGCAGCACTAAGATAGCGTCTTGAGCCTCGATCGTTGGATCCGTAGAGATACCCATGTGGACCTGGCCATCCTTGACGACACCTAGGAGCAGGCCTTCTTCGAGAGACCGAGCTTGGCTCAGCGTACGTCCCACCAGCGCGACTGGAGGAGCAAGCTCGCTAAAGATCACATCTGGAGATCGCACCATCTCAAGCAGGAGGTCGCCGGCGTGAGGAGTCTCGATGCTCTTGGCGAGCGTGTGCCCCAGCAGATCCTCTACCGAAACTGTAGTCTCTACTCCGAGGTCGGTAAGCGCGGTTGCTATCCGTGACGAGTTCGCTACCGCAATCATCGGGACTGAAGGCGCAAGGTGCCGCAACATGACAGCAATCAGTAGCGCATCCTTCTCGTCCTCGACCGCAATCAAGAGACGAGAGGCGCGCTCGGGCTCTGAACGCCGAAGCACCGCCTCGAGGGTTGGGTCACCCTTGATGGTCTCGACCGTCATCGGAAGGCTCTCGAGGTTGCTATCGGCGACCACTACGACACGTTCGCCCGCCTGAGCTACCTCCTGGGCGATCCTGCGCACCGCATCATGCATACCGTAGATCGCGACAAAGCTACCTCGTGGCGGTCCATCCTCCATGTGCAAGAGCTTAGCGAGCCTCGTCGCGGTCAGCGCAGCCGCCAAGAATGCGAAGGCAGCACCAAAGAGTGGGATCGCCGTCACCATCTCGAGAATCGCAATGACCCTCCCCACGGTGTTGTGCGGGGTAACATCACCATAACCGACTGTCGTCGCTGTCGTGATCGCCCAGTACAGACCGATCCCAAAGCTAACGTGCTGGGTGGCTGCAAAGGCAATAGCACCCGCGACCACGCATACCAAGGATGCGACCAGCAAGACGATAACCTGGCTCCGTTTGACTCTGGTCAACAAGATGGCAACAAGGGTAGGCATCGAAGCCCCAGCCTATCACCGGCAACCTCGCCAAGGACACGCTTATTTCTGACCCGAACCCCCCCAGAAATCGGGCGTCAACTGCACCTTGCCGGGACCACTGCGAAGGTCAAGGACCGCGCCCTCAAATGCCCCTAGCTCCCGAAGCTCACCACGACTCAGACGTGGTCGGCCTACCCTATGGGTACTCGTCGTCACTCGCCAGAGACCGCCACGCTGCCAACCGACCTCCGTCTGATCGACAAGGCCAAATAGCTCCTCGAGCATCCGCAACGTCTCGACGTCACCGATACCGCCAAGCACCACCGTAGTGCCAAAAAGTGTCAAGAGTCCACGCATGAGTTCTGGCCAACGCAACCGTGCCTGCGATAGGTCCTGCAACGCGCCGAGCAGATAAATGCCTTGCGAAACGCCCTCAGAGAGCAGGGAGCCAAGCGACGGTAAGGGTGCAATATTCGCCATCTCATCGAGGATCAGGGCGACTCTTGGGCAAGAACCCATTGCCGTCGCCCGGTAGGCGGCTCGGCGAATCTCGTCGATCAGCGATACCACGATGGGAGCGACAACCGCTTGAACCACGGCCGGCGAGACAATCAACAAGAGATCATGACCGAGCACAAAGGTCGATGGATCAAACGGCTCGCCGTCATCAGGGCCGCGAAATCGGTAGGCCCCAAGCGCCGCCGAGGCCGAGGAGATAATCGCGGAGCGCTCCCTTGTCTCCGTGGCAAGCACTCCTTGGAGCACCTCGAGTGCGCGATCGGCGCCATTGAACTGGAGCGTATCGATCGCCTCGGCGAAGTCACGCCGATCGACCCAGCTCGCCACCACCGTCGCCGAGGCTCCCAGCAGATGGGCCGCAAGGAGTAAAGGGGCCATCAATGCCTTCGTTCGGTCGATCCAGTGGCGCTCTGACGGGCCACCAGCACCAAGAGCCACGCCGACGAAGCCCTCTGCCACTAGCACCGCCTCCTCCAAGCTTGCCGCGGCAGAGACCGGTGACCAGTTTGCCCTACGGACTTGGGCCGACACAGACACCTCGCCACTCGGGTCGAATACCCACACCGTTCCAACCTCACAACGGCGCAGGTAGATCGAGTCCAGGATGTCATTCTTCGTCGAGGTAACGACGACTGCACCAGGAAACAGACGAGCATTCGGTATCACCAGTGACGAGGTCTTCCCCGACCTGGGTGGACCCAGGACCAGTAGATGCGAGCGCTCCGAGCTGAAATACGGCAGCGAATCTGGCCTGCGCCCGAGGTAGAACACCTTAGCTACTCAATGACAAGCCCTTGGGCACAGAGCTGCTCCGCTTCGTCTTCGCTGAGACCGATCTCGCGAAGGATTCCGCGAGAATCGTAGGCTAGCTCCGCATGAGCACCCCGATCCTGCTCAGCGTGTAAACCGAACCGTGGCGCGGGTCCTGGTTGAATCAAAGGACCGACCTTGACGAAACTGCGGCGCGCCTGGTGCAAAGGGTGCTCCAGCGACTCCGCCATCGTGAGCACCGGCGTCACGCATGCGTCGGAGTCCTCAAAAAGCTGCTCCCAATCCGAGCGAGTCCTACTCAAGAACTTGGTCTCGATAGCGACCTGCATCTCGGGCCAAAGGCGATGGTCGTACTGGTTGTTCGAGCTGAAGCGATCTCTAAGACCAAGCTTTGCAACCAGTTCGTCGAAGAACTGGGGTTCAAGTGCTCCGACGGCAATCCAGCGATCGTCTCGGGTTCGATACGTCCGATAAAACGGGGCACCGCCATCGAGCAGGTTGCGCCCCGGTTTCCCCGACCAGCCCCCCTCCTGAAACATCGAGTAGATCATGGTCATGAGCAGGAGCGAGCCATCGACCATCGCGGCGTCCACCACTTGGCCATGACCCGTTCGGTGCGACTCAATAAGGGCAGCCAGCACGCCAGCGACCAGCAGCATGCCACCACCACCAAAGTCTCCCACGAGGTTCAATGGGATCGAGGGGCCGTGCATCTCGTCGCCGATCGACCCAAGCACACCAGAGAGCGCAATGTAATTGATGTCATGCCCTGAGCGAGAGGCCTTCGGTCCGTTCTGTCCCCAGCCGGTCATACGGCCATAGATAATCCTTGGGTTCACCGCCATCACCTCAGCCGGACCAAGCCCGAGCCGCTCCATAACGCCGGGACGGAAACCTTCGATCAAGATCGACGAACGATCCACTATTCGCATGATCACGTCGGTGGCGCCCGGCTGTTTGGCATCGATGGCGATCGCACGTTTGCCTCTCCCCATGAGGTCTGCACCGATCCCAGGACGCTTGGGAGGATCGACGCGAATCACGGTCGCGCCAAGGTCCGCAAGCACCATTCCGGCGAACGGCGCAGGACCTATCCCTGCCATCTCTACGACTCTGATACCCTGCAGCGGTCCCACGTACTACTCCTCCCCCTGGACAATGGTCGCCAGCAGCTCCGACGCTAGCCTATCCCAACACCACGCCGGAAGGTCATGACCGAGTTCGGCGAAGAGCAATAGGCGAGATGCCCGCAACACGCGAAAGGTGTCAAAGCCGCCAGAGACGTGCACAAGAGGATCGATAACCCCATGCACGACCAGCGCGGGCAGCCCGTCGAGCGAAGCGAGTGCCGTCGATCGGTCTGGCGAAGCCAAAATAGCCGCAAGCTGTCGAGCGCTGCCGTACGGATCGTCGATTCCCGCGTCCTGGATCCGCTGCTTGCCGCGTTGGATCCGGCTCGCGACCGCCTGGCGCTGGGCCAAAGAACGCGGACGAGCGACAACGACCTCGAGCGGCTCTTCTGGATTGGGGTTCAGCAACGCAGCTAGGGCGAGTTCGCTCGGCTGACCCACGCCAGCCCGACCCGTGGTTCCCAACATGCTCACGATCGACCGTACCCGATCCGGCTGGGCGATAAGAAACTGCTGGGCAACCATGGCCCCCATGGAGACCCCAACGAGATGCACGCGCCCGATGCCAAGGTCGTCTAGGAGCTGAACAAGATCGTCCGCCATATCGGCCAGCGTGTATGGCGCAAGCTCTCGGCGCCCGATCGAGATCGAAAGCACATCGGGGACTCCGGCCTCGATCAACCTCGGCGAGCGGCCACTGTCTCGCTGGTCATAGACCAACACCCGAAAGCCCGCATTAACAAAGTAGTTGATAGCCCAGTCGGGCCAGTCGATCAACTGCCCCCCCAAACCGTGAATCATCACAACAACCGGGTCGCCAGCGGCGCCATAAAGCTCGTAGCACAGCTGCGTCGTCGCGTGCTCAGGCATCGAGAAGCTCACAGACCAACGTCACGGAGGGGTTGGTGAGTACCAGTCCCTCGTCGAGTGCCTCTTGAATTGCCACGTCATCGCCGGGAGCAAGGCAGAGGCGACGGCGGGTGGAGACGATCCGCTGAGCTGGCTCCTCGATGCGTGCCAATGGGGGTCCGACGAAGACCCGCGGCGTCACCCCGAGGATAACAAGAGCCTCAATCACATCGGTGGCATCAGGGGTCGTCGGTCGCTGGAGCTGATGAAACCTTTGCCATAAAAGATTGAGTCCGTAGTGCGGATGGTGCAGCGTCATCTCCAAGACGACGCCGGTACGCGCATGCGCAATCAGTCCTTCGAGGAAGCCAAAGAGATCGTCAATATTGTAAACCACATTCTGTGAGGTGACCACATCGTAACGGCCGAGACCATTCTCGAGCGCGAAGAAGTCCCCTACCCGAGTCTCCACCATCGCCTCTGGCACCGACTCGCTCGCAAGCGCAAGTTCCTCCAGCATCGCCGCATCTTGGTCAAGGGCCACCAGCGAACGTATGGACCCAGCGATCGGGAGCACTCCAGCGCCTGCTCCAGCGCCAACATCGAGGACGCTGCGTTCTTCACATCGATCGAGCAAGGTGAGGATCGCCAGTTGGGTTTGATTGAGCGGAGCGTTCGGCACCGGCCGAAACGCCTTAGGGTCGAACACCCATGGCGAGGCCGGCGCCCCGACAAGCACATCGTCGGGTATGGCCCACCTCGAAAGCTCCTGCGACCAACGCTGTGCCACCGCTCGGCGACCCGCCTCGGTCGCCGTCATGATTGACCATCGGCTTCGCGCAACAGCGAGGCCTTCGCCTGCTCGAACTCCCTCTGAGTCAGGAACCCGCCGGCATGCAGGATAGCCAGGCGCTCGAGGCGACTCAATCGATCGTCCCCTTCGCCAGGCAACGTGGCTGGAAGCGAGTAGTTCGACCCTCGGTCCTCGAGGCTTGCAAGTAGCTGCTGAAGTCGTGCAGGATTGGGAATAAAAGTTACCAGTTCGTTGCCACTCGCGTTGCCCGAATCGATTCTCAAGCGCCCAAAGTGGAGTAATCTACCGATGATCCCCTGCTCGGTGGTGATGTCATTGACATGGCGCAGCGGGATCTCACTCGTGCGACGCAGCACCACACCCCTGGCGAAACGCACCCGACGATCGGTGACCACCAGCATCTCGAAATACCACTGTAGTCCTCGAACCACCATGTTGACGACGGCCACCCCGAGAATTACGAGACCCACGAGGCTCAGTAACGGATAGTTCAAGGTCGTCAGCAACACGGCGATCACGCTGGCGGCGACGAAAACCGACGCTGGGCCTAGTACCAACCACCAGTGAGGATGGATTACGGCGACCAGGCGCTCGTCCGAGTCAAGCATTGTACCCACAACGCGTTGGGTGCGACTCGAAAGCTGGTCGAGTCCTGAACTCTGTGGTTCGTACTGGCCCATGCCAACTTCCTAGGCGAGCTTCTGGGCGATCGTCGCAGCCGACTGCAACACCGTACCGTCGGCTCCTTGTGTGACCGGGGTATACGTGGATCGCTCCCGGGCCTCGCGGATGTCCTTGGCAAGCTGCTCGGCCAGGCTCTCCCTTGGGTCGACGAAGAGATAGTGCGAAAGCGAGCCAGGGATCGTATTCACCTCGTTCAAGTATAGCTCACCAGCATCGTTGGCGAGAAAATCAATCCTCGCTACCCCTCGGCTTTGAATCAGGTTTGCCGTCTTCACTGCGACATGGCGAATCTGCTCTGCGACCTCGGGCTTAATCTGAGCTGGCAGCTCACGCGGTGCCGATGCCATCCCAGTTCCCGGCTGGTACTTATCCGAATAGCTCAAAATCGAGGCTGCCCCCGCAGTGCGCATCGGTCGCTCAATCGCAGAGAGTACCAGTTCGGGATAGCTGCGCACTGCGACCTGGAGATC
This sequence comes from Actinomycetes bacterium, assembly GCA_021819725.1. Next base: position 2,603 of record JAKAQR010000042.1, on the reverse strand, counting down.
ATAGAGATCCTCTCGAAACGGCTCGACCACCGCACCAGCACGCAGATGGACCGAGCTACGCACTCGCTCGAGCAAGGTTGCGCGATCCCGAACGACCTCGATACCAATGGAAGAACCACCAAAACGTGGCTTCACAATGTAGGGGCCTTCAAAGTCGATGACACCATCAGCCACGACGCGTGGTAGCGCCGGGAGCCCGGCGGCGCTCGCGAGCGCCCCAAAGCTCAACTTGTCCATGCCGAGTGCCGCCGTCGCCGCCGATGGACCGGTGTACCGAATCCCTGCCAGATCCATGGCCCCTTGGAGGGATCCATCCTCTCCAGGGCCGCCGTGACAACAGTTGACCACCACATCGATGGGCAATAACTCCAGCTTGGGACGCAGCCCAGAGGTCAGGCTCCCAAAACCGGACTTCGTGCCGGTGACCAGCATCAACGGCTCCGCCCCTGCTGGGACGCCTTGAGCAAAGGCAGGTGCCTCAAGCGTTGGAGGCACCCGAAAGAACTCACCGGTTTTGGACCAGTAGATCCCAACGACTCCACTCTGCGTGCTCAAGAGCGCGCGCGCTGCCTGTAGGCCCGTCAAGATTGAGATATCGTGCTCCGGTGAGGGACCCCCAAAAAGGACCGCGGTCATCGTCTCCATATCAGCTCCACCACTTCGACGGCCGCCGCGGTGATGTGCGCGTCGGCCGCAACAACCACAGCGACACCGACCTCTCAGCCATCCGGCTCATCCAGGCCTGTGTCCCTGTCCATCACAACTACTACCGTACTCACTCTATCCGCTCCAAAATGCCAACGCATTTCTCTATCACCCTTTCTCGGCGCTCACGTCTCCCACGAGGTTCGGACAGAGCGCATCGCCCCTCCTGCTTGTCCCTAGCCCAGGCCGCCGCCAGTGCGCGCGCTCATGTCAGCTCCGCCTCGCTCGGTTGGACGCAAATCACCGAGGCAGCTGGAGCATGAGAGACAAGGGAGTACCAGGTATCTTGGAGGGCAGGAGGGTCTGTGGACACTCCGATGACCGTGGCTTTGGCAAACCTTAAACGAGCCTGGGAGCACTCACGACTCCAAGCCTCTCAAATCATCGTTCCAAAGAGAAGAACTACCTGCGATCTGCTCCAATGTCGTACATCTTGATCGCTGTGCGTGCACAATGCTCAGTTTCCAAGGCACGAAGAATACCACAGCGTTTTAGGGTAAGGCAGATGAGAACAAGTCAAACCCATACCCAAGGAGCCATCGCAACACCCCACATTCCACCTCCGTTGGTCGTGGCTGGTTTAACCGCCGCGGGCTTGGGTGTCGATCACCTTCTCGGTACAACGGCACCCTCCCATCCCAGGCGACGGGTCGCAAGCTGCGTCATAGGAACGGGCGGAGGAGCCTTCATTGCATCAGCCGTTCTCGCCATGGTCCGGACCGGCAACAGCCCCAACCCAAGAAGCCCAGTCCGCTTGCTCAACAAGCATGGCATCTACCGAATCAGCCGCAACCCGATTTACCTCGGTATGTTGTGCGCGCAGGTTGCCATCGGCGTTGCCCGTGGGTCATTCGCAACCCTCGGACTAACCCCGGTCACCGTCGCGATCCTGCAATCGAAGGTCATTGGCGTGGAGGAGTCCTATCTCGAAGAGGCATTTGGTGACGAATATCGCGAGTACCGCGCTCACGTAGCTCGTTGGTTCGGTATCCGAAGGCGTTCAGTCGAAGGGGACCATTCCAGCCGTTAGTGAATTCGACGGAGGGCCCAGGAGATGGAAATTTCGGTCAACGAGCATAAGCGGGTCACAAAAGCTAACGGACGCAATGTATTACCTTCGGGTGATCTCATGACCTTTCACGAGTGCGGGCTGTCTCAGGGTTGAACTCCACCGAGGGCCTGCAGAAAGTGACATCCTTCCCGACCTTACGGACGGGGCTTCCTAAGTTGCTCACGCAGCTTGAGGATTGGTGGTGCGCTTGACTGGGTCGCTGTGCTTTGCCTTGGTAGGGGCAGCGTGCGATTGTCCTCCACGCTCTGTGACCCCAAGCCCTGCGGCAATGATATTCTTGGCTGCATTTACATCTGCGTTGTCCATATGACCGCACGCTAAACAGAGGAACGTAGCTTGGCTCTTGCGGCTCTTCGGTTCTGTGTGAGCACACTTAGAACAACGCATACCTGTGTATGCAGGGTTGACAAAGATCACTTCGACTTGCTCGGTGGTATTGGCTGCCTTGTCGGAGAGCCGTTGGCAAAACATGGTCCAGCTCTGTTCGAGGATAGATCGGTTGAGGCCGGATTTCTGAGCGACGTTCTTGCCTGGACTCTCAACTGTCCCCTTGGCTGAACGGGTCATGTTCTTGACCTTGAGATCTTCTAGCACGATCAGGTCGTGGTTGCGAACTAGCTCGGTTGTCGTCTTTTCGATCCAGTCCTTGCGCCGGTCGGACTCCTTGGCCGAGAGCTTTGCGATGGCAAGCTTGGTTTTGTTACGCCTGTTCGAGCCTTTGACCTGTCGGGCGAGTTTTCTCTGTAATCGTCGCTTTCTTCGTTGTTCTCCCTTGGAGAGCAGCTCTGGCATGTCCAAGAATTCACCCGTAGACAACGTAGCCGTG
>JAKAQR010000041.1 GCA_021819725.1 Actinomycetes bacterium | reverse complement strand
TATAGCGATCCATCGCGCCCGTGCATGTGAGGTCCAGGACTGGGTCTGCGGGAATGCGAATTGCTGGCTACGACCATGCAGGACGTTCTTCATCCTGGCCCGGTCGCTGCGCCACTCATGTTTTCCGCAGAGCAAACCGAGCGGAGTTGCAGTGACGCCATGCGTATGTTTGGCCATCAGTAGATGTTAGGCAGCCCGTAGGCGAGACTGACGTGGATGAAGAAGGCGCTTGAGGGTATTCACGCAGTGTGCCCGGCACTAGGAAGGTCGACTGCGAATACGGTCCAATTGGTGTCGCTTGTGATGGACCATTGGGCTCGAATACGCTTGACGATGCTGTCTGCTATCGCTAGCCCAAGGCCATAGTGATCGCTGGAGGCGGCCTGCCTGTTTCGATAGAATCGTTCAAAGAGTTGGCCGATGGCTTCGGGAGGGATTGGTTTTCCCTCGTTCTGAACCCCTATGCGCGTTGTGCGTGGGTTTGTGTTTGTAGCAGCGAAGACCACCACTGTCGACATCTCCTGGGCGTAGGAGTCGGCATTTTCCACGAGTACTCTCAGCACCGCCTCCAAGAGAACTGGATCGGTGAAGACATGGGGTTCCGCCAGGTCTTGTACCTGCATCTCAAGAGGGTGATGCATGCACGAGTCTCGTAGGTCACCAGCTATATGGTGGAGGAAGAGTTGTAGATCTATAAGTTCCAAACGGGCTGGAGGGCCGGATTCAGCCTTCGAAAGCTGTAACAGCCGATCCACCAGGGTCGCCATAGCCTGAGACTCTCTCATAAGGGCTCGGAGATCCTGGCGGGCCAAGTCAGGGTGCTCGATCAGTCGTTGACCCAAGGATTGGAGATTTCCTTGGATCACTTGGATTGGAGTCCGGAGAGAGTGCGCGGCGTTACTGATAAACTCACGCTCACGCAGCTGAGCTCGTCCCAAACGTTCGAGCATACTATCAAATGATTCGGCCAGCGAATGTACCTCGGCCAAGCGAGAGTGAACTTTTGTGGGGATCGCCCCGTCAACATTGAGGGTAACGGTTTTTGCGAGTTCTTCGAGTTCGCGCAGAGGATCAGTAACGCGGCGAACGATGAGCGAAACGGCGGCCAAGGTGCTCATGATGAGTACCAAACTTCCCAGTGCTAATGCGATCCGCAATGTGTAAAGCAAGGAGGCTACCTGGTGCTGACTCTCAACAAAAATAAGCCTCCACTGGACGTTTCCAACTCGTATTGGTGCAGACGCAAACACGTATGGTGTTCCGTGGAACTGAACCCAGCCAGATTGTCCGACGTTAGCCCAACCATTCAGGGGCGTAATCGGCGGCTTGGTGCCGCTCGCAGCTATGAAGCGCCCCTGATTTGTTGTGAGGAGTACATACTTGCTCATCGAAATGGCAAGGTACGCGAGATCCTCGACTGGAGCACTTGTCGGATGAGATTTATGTTCTAATGCCAACCTACTTGCTGAAGTCTTGGCGGAAAATCTGACGTCATTAATTCCCTGCTTTATCAACGTATTACGCACCAACGAATATACGAAATATCCGGAACCAAGTACGGCGAAGATTAGCGCAAGCTCGATACCAATAGTAAGCACCCATGAGATCCGCCAATTGCGAGAGAGCAGCCTCTTACTCACGAGACGACCGTAAGACATATCCGACTCCCCTCACGGTATCTATTGCAACTTGTCCCTCCGGATCCAGGCGTTCACGTAGGCGCTTCACTGTTACATCGACGACATTGGACTCAGCAAAGAACACGTAGCCCCAAGCTATCTCTAACAACTGGTCGCGGGTCAAGACCTTCTTGGAGTTACGCATAAATGCCTCGAGAAGATCGAATTCACGGCGGCTAAGCTCTAGTGGTTGTCCGTGTTGCTCGACGCTTCTCTCCTCGGTCCAAAGGCGAAGATCACAGAACTCGAGAACCGGTCCCCTGTCACCAGTTATTCGCCTTGACACCGCCCTAATTCTGGCGACCAGCTCTTCGATGGCGAAGGGTTTAATGACGTAGTCGTCAGCACCTTTGTCGAGCGCTTCGATTCTGTCCGATACATCGTCTCGTGCTGTTACCATGATAATGGCTGCGTTCACTGACATTCGTAGCTCTTGACATAGCTCGATGCCGCTGCCATCTGGGAGCATAATATCCAGGAGGAGGACATCGTAGGCCGCCTGGCGAATGAACCTTCGGGCAGCAGAGAGGGTTTCTGCGATGTCGCACTCCCACTGTAGCTGCAGCAGTTCTTTCCTTATCCAGGACCCCATCTCTGGATGATCTTCAACTATTAGAACTCGCACTCTATGCCCCTTGTTCTTGGTTTGGCTGACCGGGTCCTTGCTAGAAGATGTGCATCGCGACCACTTTAGCGTCCAATGCGTGAACGGCCATCGGATAGGTGGCACTTGGAGTCGCAGCCTCGCTTCGCTCTGTTGGTGGAAGCAAGGGAGTGGTTGGATATTGTTCACGGTGCGATTGAGGACTTCGCTTGTAGCGCAGCGACCAAAACCTATGGTAATTGAGCGCCACTTGTCGAATCACATGCTCCTCTTAGTCTTAGATGTTCAAAGGCCGGCGTTCGTGTTGCTACTCATGAGAATGGAGGTACGGCAAAATCGCGGGTCGACTCACCTCCTTGTGGAACAAAGAGGTGAGTCGGCGCCTGGCTAGATAGGTCTAGCTACCCACAGTTTGACTGATAAGCTGATTTGACGGGCTGAATAAGTCGATGACCTTCACTGTTCCGCCCTGGCTCAGATTCACTTTGATGTTAGCCTGAACATCTCCTCCTTGATGGGAGATCAACTTTATCCATTTCAGGGTTCCGTTGTTTTGGGCGAGTGCCTGGTTCACAAAGCTTTGAAATGCACTAGGGGCGACTGTGAGTTTCACGCCAAAGGTAATCCCATTGGACGACGACGGCGGAGTCGCTGGGGTTTGCTTATCCTGTGAAGGTGTCGATGAATGTTCCGGAGTAGAACTGTCAACCGCATCCTTTTGATCTGACGAGTTGGCCGACGTACTCTGCTCGCTCGAGACCTTCTTGAGTGCTACACCTCCAGTTGCTTTGAGAACCTTCACGTCGTAGACCGTGGAGTTGTAAAGAACGTGGATGTCGAAGACGGCAGACCCCTGATAGGTGTCCGACGAGGTGCTGGTTACGGTGCCACCACCGACGGCCGCAATTGCCGCCTGGTCAGCCTGGCTTGCCGTGATCGAGGAGGGTGTCGGTGTCGGTGCCGGCGCTGAAGAGGGCTGCTCGCTCGAGACCTTCTTGAGTGCTACACCTCCAGTTGCTTTGAGAACCTTCACGTCGTAGACCGTGGAGTTGTAAAGAACGTGGATGTCGAAGACGGCAGACCCCTGATAGGTGTCCGACGAGGTGCTGGTTACGGTGCCACCACCGACGGCCGCAATTGCCGCCTGGTCAGCCTGGCTTGCCGTGATCGAGGAGGACACCGTGGTTGCCACTGGAACCGGTGCCGGATTGAACTGAGTACTTGCCAAAGCCATACCCGGCACTGCGACGAAGCCAGCCGAGAGTAGTCCGACGACTAGTGATTTCTTTATCATTTCCTACCTCCATAATAGACGAACATTTAGAGACACTACGGGCCCCAGATGATCGCAGAATGACAGCACAGATTGTTTTGTCCGGATTCTGGGATCCCAATCTTGAATTTTGATCTCAGTTTTCAAGTAGCGACTTTGAGCTTTGCACATTCGAGATGGTTGCCGACATAGTTCGCGATCGTGTTCAGCGCACGCTGCGACCCGGTGGGGGTCGCTGCTGATTGGAAGCGAGAGGGTGTGGCAGAACGCGCTGACCTCGCTTGGTCTAGGTGATTCACAAAGCGTCTCCCTTCAGACTTGAGCGTATAGCAGTTGGTGTGGGGAATCCTTGTGACAAGACCTTTGATAGGCAGTTTGCGCAGGCATAGGTCATCTAAGCGGCGATACATGGACTATAAAGCAGCTGGAGCAGGCGCCCACGCTCCACCTCCAGCCGATCGGCCAGGTTCTGTTCTGACACTGTTTGTGATAGAGAACCTGTATCAGATACCCGCCCACTTGTTGTCCGAGGCTTGCATCAGTAATGTTTCTGAGCCTGTGGAAGCCATGCGATGGGATGGAGATTTCGACTGTGCATTTGTGGAGCCAGTTGAAAGTCTTGCCTCGTTGTGTGCGACCTGAAGTCATTGTGGAGCTGGATTGTGGCTCATATCTCTCGACGATCAGCGCGCTGAGCGCTTGGACGGTCGGCATAATCGAGGGCGACCAATGAATCCATCTGATTCGTGATTGGGAGCGCTTTGGGTGATATCTGAACTTTCAAGCATGTGATTCCAAGATCAATCATTTCGGAACCAGATATCGTCCATACGACCGGATGTGGGTATATTTACGCTTACCGGTGTTTTTGCGACCAAGCTTGGTCGGCTTGCGCCACCGGGTGGTGCGGGTAGTGGGGAGCAACGGGTCAATTGAAGACGATTTGTGCGTTACGGTAGATTCTGTCGGCAGGCACTACCCCTTATTCTGCAGGATGCATCGCTATACTTTCGAAATCAGGTAGCCCATAAAGCTCGCTGCCATCTGGCGGTGCTGGACGAAGGGTAGATCATACTGAGATAGATGAGGTGCCCGATATGACCGACTAACCGGAGTTTATTGAGGTCGGTATACCAAAGGGTAGGCACAAAGGGCTCAAGATTGTGAGCTTTACCTGTTGTGCCATAATCGTGGTATGAGCTCCAGCGCATCTGAGTCAGCTACATCACCTTAATCTTTTCCACCTGCTATAACACCCCACTCATTCAGCGAAGATGTCTCCCAAGACAGCAACCTAGCGCAGGAAAGCCACGGTCGTGAACGTTTGGGCTGCGAGAATTGAGCCTCAGGTGAAAGCCTGCGGATGACCTTTCACTGTTCGGTACAGTCTTTGACGAGACCCATGGCAGGGTATTTATCGTAACTAGCCCGAACAGCAGTGGTCGTTCAATTGCTAGGGTTGTGGCAGCGAGTGGTGGCAGTGACCGAGCTAGCGGTGTCGACTGCGAATCTATCAACTTGAGTGGGCGGTTCGTCGGTACGGCATTCAAGATTGAAGGGACGTATGGAAGTTCCTCGGACGATGCCAGTAGTGTTTGCGTAAGCGCTATTTGCGTGAACCACCAAGCGCACTCAGCGGGCTTCCAAACGTTCGCAGCACGAGCGAATTTCGACCTTGGGGTCCTCACTGCTGCTCTAGCGCCAGCGTCGTCCGTTGGTTGCTAGCGTTCCAAGTCCCTACGGGGTGCAGCCATTGCAAGCGTTGACTGGTGTCTCAACGCATTTTGAATTAGGTCGGGGCGGGCAGGCTGGACAGTGCATCCTGACGAGCACTTGCTGCATAAGTTATCTCATGTAGGATCCACCGGGTCGTCAAGAACAGTTACAATGTGCGTGCTCCGATTCGTCGCCGGAGCAGTCCGGCCAACTGATCAGTATTAGATTTAGCTGGCCCTCTAGCTACCAGGCGATTCGGCAGTCACCGGTTGGCCTCGTGGTCACTTCGACGATCGGTGGTCAAAGGGCTGTTTGGTCCGATACAGGTTGTGGACCAGTCTCTGGCAGCGATGGCAACCTTCCCTGTGTGAGGTGACAGTATGGGTGTAACCCGCTTTTATGTGGGTGCTTGAGGGGCGGTGTTGCATCATCGTCAACGCCTTGTATCTAGACCGTCCGTCCGCCAATGCTAGCGCAAAGATTGGTTCAACTATACGGGAGTCCCTAGTGTAGAGAACCCGCTCGCGCTTGCCGCCTGGCACAGCAGATTGGATGTGAGGCGGAGGTGGGGAAGTCTATCTCTGCCGTTGCCCTGCTGAGCGGACCATGAGTAGGGCAAATGCGGACCCGGCAAGTACTGCTGCTATCCCAAAGGGGTATTATTCCATCGTTCGTTACACCAAATTCGAGAACCGAGCGCTCAAATCAGTCCATGCTGAGAATCAACCGCCTACACCTAGGAGTATCTTATGAATCGTGGTCCACTTTGTCGGAGACCAGGTCAGCCCACATATTTGTTGCGCGGCGTGAGCCCTCTTGCTAATCGAGGACTCTAGATTTCAGAAAAAGCGGGATTATTTAATAAAAACGTATTGTTTTCGATTATATCACCGAGCAAAAGAGTACTCTTATGTCATGAGGTTAAAAAATGCGATGGCGGAAATCAGGCGAAATGCCCGCTGGCCGGTACTTACTGCGGGTGCAAGCGCTGTCGTCGTCGGTGCTTTTGTGACAATCGCTTCACCGTCAGCTTTCGCCGGCTCCGTGTCGAGCGTTGTCTTGGGAACGGCAGGGTCGTACTCAGTACTGGCGGGTTCCACGGTTACCAACACAGGAAGTTCGACACTGCAAGGTGATCTCGGCCTTTCTCCGGGGTCGGCCGTCACTGGTTTCCCGCCGGGACTGGTTGGTGGCGCTACCAATGTAGATAATGCTAATGCACTGCAGGCGCAGACGGATGCTTCGGCGGCCTACACCCAGGCTGCAGATATGACACCTGCCACCCCCCAACCAGCCAATCTTGCTGGCTTAACGCTTTCGCCTGGAGTCTACTCAGTACCAGCTGGCACTTCTAATCTGACGGGAACACTGACCCTCGACGGAGAAGGTAACCCGAGCGGCGTATTTATATTCCAAATGCCATCGACGCTAATTACTAGCAGTTCGAGTAGTATTATTCTTACGAACGATGCGAATCCGTGCAATATTTTCTGGCAAGTTACAAGTTCAGCAACACTGGGTACTAATTCTTCTTTTCAAGGTACAGTTTTAGCTCTCACTTCAATAACCGCCAATACGAGTGCAACAATTAATGGGCGTTTGTTGGCTAGAAACGGTGCCGTCACGCTGGATTCAAATAGGATATCGAATCCGGTATGTTTGACCACAACGTCCACACCTCCGACCACGACAACATCTAAACCTCCGACCACCACAACGTCCACACCTCCGACCACGACAACATCTAAACCTCCGACCACCACAACGTCCACACCTCCGACCACGACAACATCTAAACCTCCGACCACCACAACGTCCACACCTCCGACCACGCTGGTAGTACCCGCGACGCATACCGGTGAGCCCTGGTCTGGCTGGCTGTGGTGGATTGGTGTAGCCTTGATAGGGTCGACGGGCCTAGTTCTCCTACGACCAAAGATCGTTAGATTTCATCGGATTAGGTGACAGTATCCGCAATCGATGTGCGGATGGATGAAGTGTCGATTCAACTATTGGAGTTCACCTATCTTGAGTTGACGGATCGCCTGGAGCGTTCCGATGTGATTTGCTGCCCGGTCGCTCAGTTTCGTAGACGTGAGCGGGAAGTACATTGCAGGACTACAAAGCCGATAGCTGGTTTTGGAACATGAAGAGCCGTATTCTTCGTTCGGTAGGCGCACTGCTGTTTTTCGGGGCGATCCTAGGCGTGGCCTATCCTCTGTGGTGGCAGCATCGACAAGCGGTTGATGGAGCGCAGGAGATTCGTAGACTGAGCGGAGCCGTGGCCTCTCGCTGTGCTCGGGCGTCGTCGTTTGGTCCTGGCGTACTTCGCATCCCGGCGGTAGCGGTGGTTGCGCCGGTTTTGGAGGGTACTTCGGGCGCCGTATTGGCGGTCAGCGTTGGGCACGACTTATCGAGCCCGTGGCCAGGTGAACACGGTATCTCCATCCTTGAAGCTCATGATGTAGGATATTTTGCGAGCAACCAGTTGCTTCGATCCGGAGATGTAGTGACCTACACAAGGGCATGTGAGACCTACGTGTATCGAGTTGTCGGGCATTACGTCCTTCACCCAGGACAAACCATTACTTCACCAGGTCCAAGCGGGCTTGTGCTGGATTCATGTTGGCCAACTAATGCACTTTGGTTCACACCTGATCGCCTCATTGTTACAGCAGTACTCACAAATGTGCGGAAGATCGATTTTTTTGGTGCTGTCAAGAGGGCGGTGCCTTTGGCTGCGCAGCTGCCACGCAGCATTCCAACTCCGCCAAACCTCTTCGATCAAGGTTGGCTGGCCGGAACATTGACTTTTACCGGCTCACCTGCGCTTGCTTGGAAGGATGGGCCTGCTCCCTTACTTTGGGAAAGCAGGGGTTTGCAGGCGTTCTCTGCACTGAGGATTGCCGAGCAAACGCACGCGTTGTGGACTTCCGTTTTGGCGCCCGGCATTAGTATCCCATCGATTATTGGCGAGCATTATTCCAGTGGTACTCCGGTGAATGTCGTGGAGTATGTTAAGGGCACCAAGATGCAGTCGGTGACCGTGGCAACGAAGATCCAGGGCGTGCCGATTTCGGTTACCTCAACTCCTGGGGCTAAAACGTTGCGCGTCATTGCCATACATACGTAAGCAGGTTCTGTCGGACTGCTCTTGACGATATATGTGATGGCTGTACATTGGTACATCCATGCGATCCCATCCTAAACGTGAGCCAGCGCGCCGCATCACGCTTAGATATTAGGCACCGGGTTGTCTTTTAAGACAAACCGATCCTGCGCTAGCCGTCTGGTTATCAACCGCATCCAAACTGGTTTAGGTCACGGTTGTGAAGTGGTTCGCACACAACATTTGTGCATACCTCCTCAGCAGTGTGCAAAAAAGTTTGGAGGCAACTACTCTGGCGATACACCAGCTGCTCGAAGGTCCTTTAACTTTTTCACTAACCCAGCCAGCTTCTGTGCTGGCACAGGTCGAGAGTAAAAGTATCCTTGAACCTCACCACATCCCAACTCGGCCAACCGGGTGAGTTGTCTAGAGCTTTCTACACCCTCAGCAACGATCTCCATCTCCAAACCCATCCCAATACCAATGATGGCTGCTACCAGGGTGTCTGCAACCGACATGCCAGAACCTAGAGGTTCCACAAAGGACCGATCTATCTTCAGGCAATCCACCGGCAGATTCCGCAGATAAGCGAGCGACGAATACTCGGTCCCAAAGTCATCGAGCGCCACCCTAACGCCACGGCGGCGCAACTTTTGTAACTGATCATCGGCGACATTCAGGTCCTTCATTAGCGAGGACTCAGTAATTTCAACACAAAGCGCCTCACCTGTGAGCCCATTATCCCTCAGCGCAGCAACCACAATGGTATCAACCCTGTCTCCTCGGAACTGCTCAACAGAGATATTGACGTTGACTCGTAGATCAGCTAGATCTTTATGCGACGCCCGCATTAAGAGGAGATCTCTTAATGCATTCGATACAACCCATCTCCCAATCTCCACGATCGTCCCGCTCTGCTCGGCCATTCTAATAAACTGATCCGGGGCAAGGATCCCCTTCGTCGGATGATGCCACCTCAATAGCGCCTCGACAGCCACAATCCTCGAAGATTCAGTTGAGACGATAGGCTGATAGACAAGAAAGAGCTGATTGTCATTGATAGCGTTGTAGAGATCGTGTTCGAGCCCTGCATTCTCCTCAACCAACTGTCGCATCTTCCCTTTGAAAATGGCCATAGAATTCGGGCTACGCACCTTGGCCTCATACATTGCAAGATCCGCATCCTCGATCAGTGTCTCAATGTCGAATTCAGGAGTCCTCGGCGTAACAGCTATACCTATCGCAGCGGAAATATGATAGACAGCCTCACGCAGCGTAATAGGCGTTCTGAGTACCGAACCGATCTCATCGGCGATCGTTATGGCATGTGCCGTGTCTCGAATGTCTTTGGCGACTAGCAGGAACTCATCTCCACCCAAGCGAAACACCCTGTCGGTCTCGCGAGCAACCTTGGTCAGCCTGTCGGCCACCTCACGCAGAACGATGTCCCCACCGCTATGGCCCAGGGTGTCGTTTAAAAGCTTAAAGCGATCTAAGTCGATGTAGAAGGCGGCGACTTGTTCAATCGACTGAGTATCAACGTTCCGACATAGGTTACGCCCACACTCCAACGCAAGAAGCTGACGATTGCCAAGACCCGTGAGATGATCGTGGGTGGACTGGTACACAAGGCGTTGCTGGAAACGATCAGCATCGACGATCGCCTGTATCAATCTGATCACGGCTAGCACTGCAATAGAGAACGCGCTCAACAGAAGCACTACACGAATGACTGACGTTCGAGCTGTGGCTAGAATCAGAAGTGGCAACACCAGCAATCCAGCGCTGATGATCGCCACCTGTGGAAGTAGTCGCGGCTGTTCAGGACCATGTGATGCTTCCGTCAAGTGGTTCGCCGACGGATGGCTGGTCAGCAAAAGGATAGCCAGTAGAGCGAAAGAATACGGTATATCGAGCACACTGTATGACAGTGTGATGCGATGAACTTCATCAAGCAGATAGATAACATCCCCAAGAAAAATAGACAATATGGTGACCAACATCAATACATCGGCTACATAATGGCGCCGTTGGCTTAATATTTGAATCCGTATGGCTAGGGCGACCAAAATTGAGGAAAACGTTGGGTATAGGGCTAACACAATAATGACTCGTAATGAAACATGGTGCTCCTGCATTGGCGCGATGATAAAAGCCCAGGCAAGCGCAAACACGATAAGACCAATAAGAATGGTCTCGACTAACACACCGCGAGGATTACGAGTCGTGCTGGTCTGAATCCTCAAGATAGACCACAGCACAATCACCAACGCTGCGTAACCCAAAAAACTGACCAGACTTGGCACCCATGACCTATGATCAGTCAGGTCACCGAATGAATGAAATTTAATTCTCAGCACAGACCCTAACATGAAAAGGATCAGTGAGGTTGCCATCAGCACCCATATCCATCGCCTAGCAGGCCGACGTTGTAGCACATGCAGAGCAATACTCCCGAGCGTTAGCGCGGCCAACACGAAGTAGGCGTACAAAACGTCGGCTTGGGCAAGCTGTAACGTTTCGAGGATAACCCAAAGACCGACAATACCCAGGGCCACTTTCGTGTGGTACCGATAATCGACGGACTTTAGGGTCGGCGTATTCGAGATCCTTGTGACGAGCGACAGCCATGACCATCGACCCCCAGTTCGGTCGGCAGATTGAGGCCTCGGCTGAGTAGGTGCCATTGTAAGTTAATCGGCTTGCAGGCTCACGGGCTTGAGCAGACCAGCCTCTGACCAGGTTGACTCCTCCCGCTAGCAAGAGCGGAGACGAGGCGCCAGAACTCAACACAATCCAAGATGGGCATCAATGTAAATCCTCAAACACCGTCGGCGGTCACGCCGGGGCCAGTCCTGAGATCTCGCGCACTGCCCGGCGATCTGGAGTATTCCTCAGTAATCCCATTCGCTCAATCATTCCTGCCTCACAGACACAGACACCCGCCCCGGCTTACCCGGTCTAACCACTCACCAAGATCCGGACTGCAATCGGGTACGGACCACCCTCTGGCGCGCTACGCGGCTTAGACTGTCACCACCACAGTACGACGCACTCAACGTTCATGGTCATGGGGTAGCGATGACGTACCAATCTTCAGATCAGCTCGTGCTGGGCTAGGTGCTATGGAGCCGCCGCGCCCAGGGTCCGTGACTGTCAGAACGAAAAGCGCTGACGCCTGCGCCGCGGCTAACGCTACGCCCCAGGCACGTGTAACTAGGCTCCCGCACCAACGAGAGCCCTCGCCCCCGATGGCCTGCGACGCAGCTGTCAGCCACCTTGCAAAACGGCGATTACCTTCCACGACAGTCGGTGGCGCGCCAACACTAAAGAGCGAGGGTCCCAAGCACGTCAACCACCTTGTCGCCGATGAACTCACGGTCCTGTCGTGGAGTCAGGCTCAGACCACTACTTTACAAGTTCGCATACCTGAATGCTCCGCAGGGCCTCCAGAATCAGCATGCCAAACACCATCAGACAAACACGCACGAAACCTATAGCGACTGTACCGGCATCAACAGGCGTGGGCTGAGCTGGACTGCTAGGATTAGACCATGGTTCAACAAGTGGACGGAAGCTATCATGACGAGCATATCGATCTAGCTCCCTCAATTTATCGACAACGCCTAGTAGTAGAGGGGCGGAGGGAGTTCCCAATTGGGAGTCTTGAGATACAAAACTATCTTGCCCAACTCTCGCAGGTGTGCGGTATGACTCTTCTGATTGATCCAGTGACCCATAAATCTGAACGTTTTGGCTGGGCAGGGTGGGTTCACTGGGAAACTTCCGGTGCTCACTTCTATGCCTGGGAAGTCCCTTTAGTGTTTTTTAGCGTGGACATCTACACGTGCTTGGCATTCGATGAAACCGACGCGATCAAGTTCACAAAAAACTTTTTCGATGCCACACATATAACCGCCAAATCATTCTGATTTCATCATGAAAGCCAGCAGCCAAACTAATGACAAGATACAAGCTCCGGATCAACTGGTTCGCCTTTTGACGAGGTACATGTTGCAATATCCGAGGAACTCAATACAACCGAATTTCCGCATATGGAGTTGCCAGTGACAAATAGCCCTCCATTCAGTGTGCACATCTTAGCTGTGAATGACCCAAAGGCCAAGCGGGCTTTAGAACTTGAAGCATCCCTCTTCTTCGAGGAATTTGGTAACACGTCCGAACAATTGGCCGAGGAATATGGCCCGTATGAACACCATGGTGTTGTCATTTATGTGGTCGACAATTTAAACAATACTACTGCTGGTCTTACAAGAATCATCATGCCAAACGACAGAGTCGGCCTCAAGACCGTGAACGACATTAAAAAGCTATGGCCCGAGCTGTATGCTGATCCCGAGGTCGTGCGAACATTGCTTACGGGCCGCGACTGTTGGGATATTGGCACGCTTGTGATCGCCCCAGAATATCAGGCGCCGCTGGCAGCAGGTCTCGTCAGTCTAGCGCTTTACCAGTCTGTAGCCAGACTTGCGCAACGTTGCCAAGTGGATACACTGATTGCGCTGGTTGACAACATCGTCCATCGAATGACACACTGGAAATTTCACGCTCCCTTTGAGGCCATTCCTGGAGCAATGGTCAAGCCATACCTAGGCTCAAAAGCGAGTCTTCCTGTCTATAGCCGAATCAGCGAATGGGAAACACGCCTCCGTAAGGTTGATACTACGCTACACGACATTATCTTTAATGCAAGTGGAATCGAAGGCGCTGTATCTCCGCTCCCCATCGATTCTGCCATGACCATCATTGACGATGTCGGCAAAGTGGTGGATGTGCGCGAGCTATCACTCGAAGAATACAGCGCCATTCCGACCACAGACGCCCATCTCGTGAATCCCTGATCAAAAGGCGGCTTTCCTGGTTGGCTGCTAGCAGAGCACCGCTTATCCCATGCGGAGCCTGATTGGAACAGCTCCGGGGCACACCGTGTGTTAGAGCAGGCATCAATGCTCGAGCGGGAGCGACCCGTATTGGACTTGAGCATTGCGAAATCAGTCCCCAACCTCGTCCTCTAAACTGAACCACAGAATACTGGACGACCCCTTGAGCGTGGTCCACTTCGTTTGTAAGAAGGACCACCCGCAGTTTACTTGCCTCGCTCCTATGCTGCCCGAATTCTTGCGCCGGTGAACCTTATGTGAGCCGCTCAAATGTGAAAAGGTCTACCATAATAGAGTGGATTTGGCGTACCCCATGAGCGCTCACACCATCCTTGGTAAGGGCCCCATAGAACGTGTCGAGGTCATGAGGATTGAGCGAGGTAGGCTTTCTTCTACTGAGGGCTGGCAAGATATAGTGTCGCATGCAGGATGAGTAGAGTTCAATCGATTTTGGTGACGCTGTTCCCCGTTTGAACTCCAACCATTCGCCCCAGAGTTCATCCACCGCCTGCTTGGTGCTGGCGACTACTCCGACTCGACCTCATTGATGAGATGACGGAGCGTACTGTTGGCTTCTCTTTTGCCTCCATGGATAACCTGGGAGACCTCTCTACGTCTTCCTGCGGCGGGGTCTGGTCCAGCATCGACGCGCAACCGGTAGACGCCTGCCTTGATTTCGGTAACAGAACCTTTGGCTATACCCAATTGTGACATTCTTGCAAGTCAGTTTCGATACTCATTGAGCAATATGGCCTCTGACCTGGGATAATAAGCGCGCTCGGAGAGATTCGAACTCCCAACCGCCTGATCCGAAGTCAGGTGCTCTATCCGTTGAGCTACGAGCGCATGCACTACATGATAGCGAGCGGCGCGGTGTCTGGTGCGATAGGGCATGGAAGGTCAGTTGAGCCCATAAGGTACTCATCTACGTGGTGGGCCACCGACCTGCCTTCGGCTATAGCCCAAACAATGAGCGATTGACCCCGGCGTGCATCGCCGGCAGCGAAGACACCTTCGATGGATGTTTGGAAGCGGCTGTCGACCTGTAGCGTACCTCGAGCGGTTGTTGTCAGGGGCGGCTCTGTAGGAAACATTGACAGGTCGGGCCCGACGAAGCCCATCGCTAAGAGGACGAGGTCAGCGGCAATGAACTCCTCTGACCCTGGCACTCGCTCAAGTTTGCCGGTAGCGCCAACGGTGACCGTGGCCACTACTAAACCAGAGACTTTTCCCGCGGTGTCACACTCGAATCTCAGCGTCTCGCGAGCGAAAATTCTGTCGCCACCCTCCTCATGTGCTGACGAAATGCGAAAGAGCGGGGGGTAGGTCGGCCAAGGTGCCGTATCTGGACGAGTATCCGGGGGGCGCGGCATGATCTCAAGTTGGCTTACCGCGGTCGCTCCTTGTCGAAGGACAGTACCGAGGCAGTCTGCGCCAGTATCACCTCCGCCAAGGATCACGACCCTTCGGCCTGCAGCGGTTACGGGAGGAGCGAACTCAGGTTCATATAGGGCGCGATTGGCATGGGGTAAGAACTCCATGGCAGGTAGGATGTCAGCGGCATCGCTGCCTGGAACGTCGATAGTACGAGGTCTAGTGGACCCGAGGGCAAGGACAGTCGCATCGAAGTCCTCAGCGAGAGATTCAAGGTCGATATCGTCGCCGATGGTTACACTGGTCCGAAACTCGACGCCTTCTTGACTGAGTTGCGCCAAACGGCGATCGAGGACCGCTTTCTCCATTTTGAACTCCGGTATGCCGTAGCGCAAAAGCCCCCCAATGCGGTCAGCCCGTTCGAACACGGTCACCCGGTGTCCGGAGCGAGCAAGTTGCTGGGCTGCTGCGAGACCAGACGGACCAGAGCCCACGATTGCTACGGCACGCCCAGTGGATTCTTTTGGAACAACTGGCTGGACCCATCCATGGGTAAAAGCCGTTTCGCTGATGGATTTCTCGACGTACTCGATCGTGACTGCATCTCGGTTTAGTGCGAGCACACACGCGGTTTCACACGGCGCCGGACACAGTCGACCCGTGAACTCAGGGAAGTTGTTGGTGGCGTGTAATCTCTCGGACGCGCTTGCCCAACGATCGCGGCCGACGAGTTCATTCCACTCAGGAATTAGGTTGCCAAGGGGGCATCCTTGGTGACAAAAGGGGATGCCGCAGTCCATGCACCGCTGGGCTTGGATGATGCCCTCAGCAGGGTCCGGTTTGGTGTAGACCTCTTTCCAGTCTCCAAGTCGGAGCGTTACCGGTCTACGTTCTGGATCCTTGCGAGCAAACTTGAGGAAACCTCTGGGATCAGCAGGCATCAGTAGCCTCGATTCGTGGTGGCGACGGAGTAGCGCGAACCCTGGTGACGATGAGCTCTCTCCTGAAGAACCACTCTCTTGAGATCTTTGGGGTAGACGCAGACGAAACTTCGCTGCCAACGTTCCTGCATTGCAAGGATCGATGCCGCCTTCGAGGACCCGGTGTAACGAGCATGGCGTTCGAGGAGGTCTTTGACGAGTGCAAACTGTTCGTCGTCGAGAGGATCGAGATCGACCATTTCTTGGTTCACCCTTGCGCTTGTTTGACCACTCGGATCCCAGATAAATGCCAATCCACCCGACATACCGGCAGCGAAGTTGCGGCCGATGCTTCCAAGAATCACAACAACACCTCCAGTCATGTATTCGCAACCGTGATCTCCCACGCCCTCCACGACCGCAGTCGCACCCGAGTTGCGAACTGCAAACCGCTCGCCCGCTCTCCCGAGCACGAAGAGTTCTCCCCTGATTGCCCCGTATAGAGCAACATTGCCTGTTACGACCGTGTTTTCGGCGACGACGCCAACATGCATATCTGGAGCGATAACGAGGCGGGCACCGGAGAGGCCCTTACCGACGTAGTCATTCGCGTCGCCATGGAGCTTCATGGTGACGCCGAGGGGAGCAAAGGCACCAAAGCTTTGACCTGCCGAGCCGTCGAATGTGAGTGCGATGGAGTCAGGCGCGAGAGGCGCGGCGCTGAATCGCCGAGTAACCAAGTCGCCTAGGGTAGCGCCCACTGCCCGGTCGGTGTTGGTGATGGGGTAACGAAGGCGAATAGTGACTGTCTTGGAGAGTCGAGGCTCGATGTCAGCGACAATCCGTTGGTTAAGACTGTCCGCAAGGATATCTTGCGTTGATTCCTTACGAAATCGTCTCGCCGTATCTTCCTGGAAATAAGTCAAGCGATCGAGCCCTAGGCGCAGTGCCTCGGGAGTATTGATCGATTTGAGGAGGTCGGCGCGACCGATGGCCTCGTCTAAGGAGCGAAGGCCGAGCTGAGCGAGATACTCGCGAACCTCCTGTGCGATGTATTGGAAAAAGGTCTCAACAAACTCGGGCTTTCCGGTGAATTTTGTTCGCAACTCAGGGTTCTGAGTGGCAATGCCTACCGGGCAGGTGTCGAGATGACAGACCCGCATCATGATACAACCAGACACAACAAGCGGAGCGGTGGCAAACCCGTACTCCTCGGCCCCTAAGAGAGCTGCAACAATCACATCACGCCCAGTCTTGAGTTGGCCATCGACCTGTACGACCACGCGATCGCGTAAACCGTTGAGGACGAGCGTTTGTACCGTCTCTGCGAGACCGATCTCCCATGGCCCTCCGGCATGCTTTAGCGAGTTGAGCGGGGCGGCGCCCGTACCGCCGTCTCCACCAGAGATGAGCACTACATCGGCATGGGCCTTCACCACTCCTGCTGCGACGGTGCCAACACCGACCTCCGAGACGAGTTTCACGTGGACGCGAGCACGAGGGTTCGCCGACTTGAGATCGTAGATGAGCTGGGCAAGATCCTCGATGGAGTAAATGTCGTGATGCGGGGGAGGAGAGATGAGGCCAACTCCAGGGGTCGAGTTTCTTGTTTTTGCGATCCACGGATAGACTTTCTCTCCAGGCAGTTGTCCTCCTTCTCCTGGTTTTGCACCTTGGGCCATCTTGATCTGTATATCATCAGCAGCGCTAAGGTACTCGATCGATACTCCGAATCGTCCAGAGGCAATCTGGCGAATCTTTGATCGCCGATCTAAACCATCTGAGGTTGGGGCTGCCCGCTCAGGATCTTCGCCTCCCTCCCCTGTATTCGATCGACCACCAAGGCGATTCATTGCAATAGCGAGTGTCTCATGTGCCTCCTGTGAGATTGAACCATATGACATTGCGCCAGTAGAGAACCGAGAGACGATCGACTCGATTGGCTCAACCTCATCGATGGGGATGGGGGTTACCCTGTCGGTCGCAAGCTCGAGCAGGCCCCGCAAGGTGTTGGCTCGCCGACCTAGGTCATCTACCAGCGCGGTATAGCGGCGAAAAATGTCTTCACGACGCCGACGAGTTGAGTGTTGAAGGAGGAAAACAGTCTCGGGATTGAAAAGATGGTATTCGCCGTCGCGACGCCACTGATATTGTCCGCCGGTTTCGAGGTTCTGGTGGATAAATTGCTCTCGATGCGAGGCATACGCCCGGTGATGGTGTCTGGCGACTGTAGCTGCAATGTCGGCGAGGTCATTGCCACCCATTGGTGACCGCGCGCCGGGGAAGTACTCTTCGACAACTTCGCTGCTCAAGCCGTAGATCTCGAAGACCTGGGCTCCGGTATAGGATCCAATGGTTGAGATCCCCATTTTGGACATAACTTTAATGATGCCCTTGGTAGCTGCCTTGACGTAGTTGCGAACAGCTAGGCGTGGTGCGATGTCAGCGAGCACTCCTTCGCGAATGAGGTCGACGATCGAGTCGAAGGCCAAGTAGGGGTTGACGGCCGCGGCACCGAAGCTGATGAGTGTTGCGAAGTGATGCACCTCTCTTGCATCGCCGCATTCGATCACCAATCCAGCTTGGGTACGGAGCTTGGTACGCACCAAGTGGTGATGAATTGCCGAGACAGCGAGCAGTGAAGGAATGGGAGCGAGTTCCCAGTTGGCATGCCGATCCGAAAGAATGACGACTGCGTATCCGTCTCGGATGGCCTCCTCGGCTGCGTTGCGGATGTCGTTGATGGCTTTGCGCAGACCCAACTCACCCTCTCCAACAGGGTAAAGAATATCGATAACCTTGGCGTTGAGGTCCGGATACTCCCCGTCCTCATTGATGTACATGAGCTTGGCTAGTTCGTCGTTGTCAATAACTGGGTGTGGCAGGCGAATCTGGCGTACTGACTCTGGTCCAGGCTCAAGCAGGTTTCGCTCGGGGCCGATCACCCCCTCGTATGAGGTGACAAGCTCTTCACGAATTGCGTCGAGTGGTGGATTAGTGACTTGGGCAAAACGTTGGTAAAAGAAGTCAAAAAAGGGCTTGGCTGCCTCTGAGCGAGCTGCCAGCGGGGTATCGGATCCCATGGAACCGATTGGCTCTTGTCCCTGGGTCGCCATGGGGGTGATGATGAGGCGAAGTTCCTCCTCGGTATAACCGAAGAGCTGTTGGCGTTGGACGATCGACCCGTGCTGGGGAACCAACATATATCGGGGTGCTAGCGAGTCGAGCGAGACCTGGTGCTCTGTGAGCCACTGGCCCCAAGGACGAAGTTCCGCGAGAGATTCCTTGACTTCAGCGTCGTCCAGGATTGCGCCCTTTGAGGTGTCGACCAAAAATATTCGCCCCGGCTCAAGTCTTCCACGGGTGATGATCGACGAGGGTGGAATGTCGATGACGCCGACTTCGGAGGCAAGAATGACTAGTCCTTCATCGGTTACCCAGTAGCGCGCAGGGCGAAGGCCGTTGCGGTCGAGCACTCCCCCAACGAGAGTTCCGTCCGTAAAAACTACGGCAGCGGGTCCATCCCAGGGTTCCATGAGCGAGGCATGGAACCGGTAGAAGTCACGAACGCCCTCCTTCATCGTGGTATTCGCTTCCCACGCCTCGGGGATCATCATCATCATGGCATGAGGAAGAGATCGTCCGTGAAGTGCTAGCATCTCAAAGACACCGTCAAGCGACGCGGAATCGGACTCATCGGTAGCGACCAACGGGAACGCGTCTCGGAGATCACCTTCAACCAGCTGCGATGCCAACAACGATTCGCGAGCCCGCATCCAGTTGCGATTTCCATCAATCGTGTTGATCTCGCCGTTGTGGGCGATCATCCGAAATGGTTGGGCGAGGCGCCATGACGGGAATGTGTTGGTAGAGAAGCGAGAGTGAACCAGAACGATACCTGTTGTGAGGCGGTGGTCCTGTAAGTCGCGAAAGTAGACTTCGACCTGCGGGGCTGAAAGCATTCCCTTGAAGATAAAGGTCCGTGAGGATAGCGATGGGAAGTACAGCTCGGGAAGTGCACGTTCGACCCTACTCCGCAGGAGCCACGCCTTGCGCTCAAGGCGATCGCCGGTCCGGCCCTCGGAGTCCTCGAGGAAAAGTTGAACCATGTCCGGCTCTGAAGCCTTAGAGCCTGCACCTAAAATGTCGCTGTTGCGCGGAACAGTTCGGACGTCAAGAAGGTGCCACCCGGTGGCAACAAGGATATCGTGGAGCTTGGCTAGGAGTGTCGCACGATCTCCCTCAATGAAGAGGAGTCCGGTGACATAGGCGCCTTTCGGTGGTAGGTTGCGCTCGAGGCGCCAGAAGTCGTCGGGGTTCTGGATGAGAATCCCTGCGCCATCTCCGGTGTCCGGGTCTGAACCTTTAGCGCCTCGATGTTCCAGGTTGACCAGTGCACCCAACCCCATTTCGATGAGTTTGTGCGAGCCCCCACCGTGGAGGTCCGTGATAAATGCAATCCCGCAGGCGTCATGCTCAGATCCTCGCGGGTATAGCGGCGGAAGGGGACTCGGTATCACTTGGCGATCCTCTCTCGTATCGAACGATGGAAGGGACCCCATTGACCCGTGGCTTATTCATCATAGAGTATGGCGTCGCTCGTCCGACCATCCCAGCCGGTGTTCATTGGCTCCGTCGCCCCCGTGGGCAGTCATGGCAGATGGGTCGAAGTCTCATGCCGTTGTTGGCTATCAGTGTCGCTTTTCAGTTGTTTTCGAGCCTTGAGAACCTACACTTATTCGATGTGCAAGGTTGTGTCGAGGTTAGACCGTAAGTGTCGACTCCGTTACTAGGTGCCATTTTTGGCTTCAATCTCGTGGATTTGGTGATCCTTGCACTGGTTGCGTTCTCGGCTGCTCGCGGCCTCAAGGTAGGCGCGACTATTCAACTCGGTTCTTACGTGGGGTTTTGGGTTGGCCTGCTTGCGGGAGCCGTACTTGCGCCCTATGCGGCAGCACTGTTGCCGGCTGGTATTATTCGGACATTCGTTTCACTTGTTATTCTCTTCGGGCTTGCATCCATCACCTCCGCCCTTGGTCGAAGTCTCGGTAGCAGATTGAGTGGACGGCTAGATCGATTCCATCTTGGAACCGTTGATGCCGGCGCGGGCGCTGTAATCTCAATCTTGGCGACCTTGCTGATCGTGTGGATCGTTGCGGCGTTGGCTTTGAACGCTCCTTTCCAGGCGCTTTCCGCAGAGGTCTCTGGTTCGAAGATAGTTCAGTCACTCGACGATGTTCTCCCTCCGGCACCTAGTGTGTTTTCTAAGGTCGACTCGTTGTTCTCGACGGCGGGTTTCCCTCCGGTCTTTGCCTCTATTCCCCCTGCGCTGGCAGGACCAGTCCCGCTGCCCTCAGCAGCGGAGGTCAAGGCGATCGAGAGTAAGGTCGCTGCATCGGTAGTCAAGGTTGAGGGTTTGGCCTGCTCCGAAATTCAAGAAGGTTCAGCGTTCGTTGTGGCGCCAGGTTATGTCGCCACGAATGCACACGTGGTGGCGGGAGAGCCGAATACCTACGTTATTCAGAATGGCTCGCAGCTCGCGGCGACCGTGATCTGGTATAATCCGCACCTTGACCTCGCTGTCTTGAAGGTTCCCGGGCTCAACGCTCCGGTTCTGCATTTCGACACCCAGGTGCAGTCTCGCGGTACCCAAGCCGTGGTTCTGGGTTATCCCGAGGGCGGTCCACTGACGTATGGCTCAGCAGGAGTGATGGCAAGCTTCGATGCGACAGGGCGGGACATTTACAACGAAGGTCTTACTACTAGGCTCGTCTACGAGATCGACGCGATTGTGCGGCCTGGGAACTCGGGCGGTCCGCTCGTCAATGCTGCCGGTCAGGTCCTCGGTGTTGTATTTTCACGTTCGACGACCAATAACTATGTCGGCTTTGCTCTCGCGGCGCCGGCAGTTGCGCAGGAGGTCCACCAAGCCCTTGCAGGACCCCAGCATCGAGTCTCCACGCAAGGTTGCGTACCCTAGACGTTCTTCTCGACCGAAGCTAGGCTTGCTGGGTATGGCAGAACGTATCGCAGATGACATTATCGAGATCGACACACAGCTCGGAGGCTGGGAACATATTACGGCCGGTTACCTGGTGACTGGAGAGAGCCCCGTTCTGATTGAGACAGGTTCTCAAAGCAGTGCACCGCTGTTGATCGCCGAGCTTGAAAGCCTTGGAGTCGGAGCCTCGGATCTGGCTGCTGTGGTTGTTACCCACATTCATCTCGATCATGCTGGTGGCGTCGGGGACATTGCGCGCGCATTCCCAAATGCCAATGTTTATGTGCACCCGAACGGTGCTCGTCATCTCGCAGATCCGACCCGTCTGATCAACTCGGCTTCGATGGTGTATGGGCCACTGCTCGACTCTCTCTACGGTCGCCTCGATCCGACCCCCAAAGAGCGAATTATAGCCGTGGAGGAGGGGGATGTTATCAAAGTCACTGAGGGCTTGCACCTTGAGGCGCTACTCACGCCTGGACACGCCAAACACCACCTATCACTCTGGCACGAACCAACGGGGACGATGTTTTGCGGGGATGCGGTCGGAGTCAAACTCCCGGAGGTTGGAGTCCTCTGGCCGGCGACGCCTCCACCGGATTTTGACCTCCCGTTGGCTGTTCAGAGCCTCGACGTGATGAAGTCTCGATCGCCGTCGCATCTTGCCTTTGCCCACTATGGGCGTTTCGCGGATGCAGTCGATATCCTCGAGGAGGGTAAGAATCTACTTCGGGACTGGTGTCAAGTTGCTGAACAAGCGATGCGGTCTGGTCGTGATATCGAGTCTGCTCTCGAGATGGCGTTTGTACCGGGACTTGCCGAGCTGGACCCTGTGGCCCGCGATCGCCTGTTGACACTTAGTGGCGTCCACGCAAACGCAATGGGTATTGGACGGTGGCTTGCCAAGCGAGGCGACTTAACAAACGACCATGACACTCCTCGGTTGGATGGCGGAGGGAGTGGGATTTGAACCCACGGTACCCTTGCGGGTACAGCGGTTTTCGAGACCGCCCGATTCGGCCACTCTCGCATCCCTCCGAGCCGACACCAGTTTAAGGGGAAGTTAACCTGGCCTGCGCCGTTGAAAGAAGCTTTGCAAGAGCGTGCTAGATTCGCTAGCCAGGATATCGGGCACTACCTCAACTTCATGATTCAGTCGTGGGTCGGCGCACAGGTTGTACAGAGAGCCACAGACGCCGGCCTTTGGGTCACGAGCAGCGAAAACCAGGCGTCGAATGCGAGTCAAGACGATGGCGCCAGCGCACATCGCGCAGGGCTCCAGCGTAACGAAGAGTTCTGCGGTGGGCAAATAGCGATCTCCGATCTGTCGGATCGCCTGGTGTAAGACGATGAGTTCCGCATGGGCTAATGCACTCCGTTCGGCGATGGTTTGGTTGTGTGCTTGCGCGACGACCTCCTCGTCGATCACTACGATTGCGCCAACAGGTACTTCGCCAAGAGTGTTGGCCCGGATGGCGAGATCGAGCGCGACGCGCATGCTAGTTTCATCAGTCATGATGTTCGTCGACCCCGAGTTCCACGATCGTAGCCTGGATCCAGTCTGCATAGTCGGATGAGAGGATCTTAAGTTGGCGAGCAACAATCTCGGGATTCGTATAGTTGTGGACCGACTTAATGATTGCAGTGAGTTGCTCGAGATCAGGCGCCAGTGCTAACGTCACGATGACGTACTCGGTCGCCTCATGCCAACTTCCGTTCCAAAAATAGCGGCTAAGACATCCCGGGTAAATTTTCACACATGGAGTTCGACGGGATTGTACCAGCTGGTCGCTGATTCGCTGACTTGTCACTTGGTCATCTGTCGTTGTAATGAGTTCAAACGCCTCAGAGCAGTAATGGGTTTCCACACTCCTATGGTACGGGGTAGATCATTGTTCTCCGGACAGCCCTGCGGCAGAGGTGAGACGCTTGAATTACTCGGCCTGCGACCGAGTATTTGATGCGGGGTCGGTCTCATCCCTACGCGCAGAAGATTGACCCGCTCCTTTGGCCGGTAAACTAATATGTCTGCTGCTAGCGCTCGTAGCTCAACGGATAGAGCATCTGACTACGGATCAGAAGGTTGGGAGTTCGAATCTCTCCGAGCGCGCTTAAATATCCCAGTTCAGAGGCCTAATCTGAATCTTATCTCTGCTATGATCCCCATTAACCCAACAGAAAACCCAACATTGGTCACAGGGGGTGGTTATGGCAGGATCGATTCGTCTCAGGAAGCAGCCCAACGTCTGGGAGCTACGGGTCTACCTTGGAAGGGACACTAACGGTAAGGTCAAGCACCGTTACTCCACCTTCGTCGGATCCAAACGTGATGCAGAGCGAGAACTGGCTCGCCAACTACTCCTCGTCGAGGAGGCTCCAGCTCCAGTCCTAGAGGGAGCCAAGTGGAACAAACACACCACCTTCAACGAGGCGATCGAGGCTTGGAGGG
>JAKAQR010000100.1 GCA_021819725.1 Actinomycetes bacterium | reverse complement strand
AAGTTTGTTCCCTACGCGACGAGTTGGCACGGACATCTTGCCTGTCCTATGTCGTCTGCGGGTGTATATGTTGAGACAGCGCCAACTCACCTAAGGTCACGGAGTCTCTCATGGTACATGCGTGCGTTAACTGGTGCAGGCCTAGCCAGGTAAGGGCACGGTCGAACGCTCTCAG
Organism: Actinomycetes bacterium; assembly: GCA_021819725.1. The sequence goes on along the minus strand of JAKAQR010000100.1, from coordinate 5,267 downwards.
CAAACGCTATGAAAGTCCCAAGGCAGTAACGCTAGAATTGGAGCCAACAAGGGGAGCGGCCCAAGAGGCGCCGTGGGCCATTGAGTTGGCGCAGGCACAGCGGTCGAGCCGAGTGGTTGAAGGAGATGAGAATGACGCGTTGGAAGTATCGGTTTGGGATCCCTCTGGTCGGTGCCGCGGTGGCGTTGGGTGCTGCGTCATTGACACCGGCGCTCGCGAATGCCCAGACGCCGCTACTACAGCCTATGTCGGCGTCGCAGTTGATCGCGGCGGTTCTCGGCGCTGCTCCAGTGCAGTATTCAGGACAGCTGCAGGTCACCTCGAACATACTTGGCTCCGATGCCTCGCTGCTCTCTAGCGTCGGACAGGGAATTGCCGTGCCGGAGGGCACGTCTCAGGTCATGGTGTATCGGGGTGCGGGTCCGGACCTGCGCTTGCAAATGGTGAACACACAGTCGGAGCGTGATCTGTACGTGACGAGCACCGGCGCTTGGCTGTGGAGTTCGTCGAACTCGACCGCTGATCATCTCATCTTCTCACCAACGCGGTCGCGGAGTTTTGCTCATACCGCGAACCCAACGGAGGTCGCGGATTCGTTGGTGGAACACCTCGCACCCACTTCGAGAGTGACGGTTGGGTCGAATACCTATGTTGCAGGTCATGCTGCGTATACCCTGGTGTTGGCTCCTCGTCAGTCTGGCTCTTCCATCTCCTCGGTGAGGATCTTGGTAGACGCCAAGAATTATCACGTTCTGAGTGTTTCGGTGTATTCCGTGTACTCCTCGAGTCCGGTGCTCTCCATGGGCTACCAGTCCATCAGCTTCACCGACCCATCAGTCACGAACTTCAATTTTGCGCCGCCTGCCAATGCGACGGTCAAGTTGGTTACGGCCACCCAGCTGCAGACGTTGTTTGACCCGATGGGCGCTAGCGCACCGAGGCCAGCTGTCTTGGGTGCAGGTTGGCAGACGGTGTTTGAGCTGCCCAAAGGTGTACTCGCAAGACTCGATTCCGCGCTAGGGTCCAAGGGGATCGTCAGGAATCTCGAGACACCGGTGGCGCTGGCAAACGGCGAGACTGCGAGCTTGATCCACACCGAGCTGGTCAACCTACTGGTCCTACCGAATGGTTCGACCCTGGCTGGAGCGGTACGGGCATCCGTCTTGGAGAGCGATGCTAATGCGCTTGGGCTCTAGGCGAGGCCGCACGCAATCCCGATGAAACGCGCTCAGTGACTAGCGTCATCGAGGTGGATGGCCTGACCAAGCGTTTGGGCGCTCAGCGAGCGGTGGATGGGGTATCGTTTTCGGTCAGCCAGGGTTCGGTTTTTGGGTTTTTGGGTCCCAATGGTGCGGGAAAGACTACGACGATTCGCATCATTGTTGGTCTCATCTACCCGGATGCGGGGAGTTTTTCCCTGCTTGGTGAACACAAGAGTTCACGGCTCCACCGTGTCCTACCGCGGGTGGGATCCTTCATCGAGGGCCCCGGGTATGTCCCGTACCTCAGCGCACGCCAGAACCTCGACCGTTTCCTGGCAGCGGAAGGGGTTCATCGTCGTGGTAGGGCTCCATTGATAGCCCATGCGCTTGAAGCGGTTGGACTTGAGATGGTTATGGATAAACCCGTGGGTAGGTACTCACTCGGGATGCGCCAGCGCCTTGGGCTTGCCCAGGCGTTGTTGGGGGATCGGGATCTTTATATCCTGGACGAGCCCACGAACGGCCTTGATCCGAGTGGTATGAGGGAGGTTCGCCGTCTCATCGGCGAACTTGCATCTCTGGGTAAGACCGTGTTCATCTCGACACACCTATTGTCTGAGGCTGAACAGATCTGTTCTCATGTGGCCTTCATGTCCCAGGGCCGCCTCATCAAGACGGGCGAACTTGGTGAACTCCGTAGCGGCTACCCTCAGCGGCTACGAGTCGTGGGTAGCCCGATTGGGCGACTACGCGCGCTGATGGGTCCTTCGGCCAGGAGCGAAGGCTCCAGTGTGTTGGTGGATTGTGATCCCAAGGACGGTCCCCAGCTGCTCAAATCGCTGCTCGCCGACGGTATCGAGGTGAGCGAGTTTTCATGGATAACCCCGAGCCTTGAGGACATCTTCATTGCTGAGGTTGGGGAGGGCTTTGATGTTCGTTGAGGAGCTCAAGCGTATCTTTCGTCGGCCTCGAAACCTGATCATTCTAGGACTGATTGCGCTCGTTCCGATTTTGCTCGGGGTTGTCGTGCGGTTTGCGAGCCATGGTGGGCCTAGAGGTGGTGGGCCTGCTTTCTTCGCCGAGATCACCCAGAACGCGATCTTTCTTCCATTGGCCGCACTTGCATCGATGGAGACGCTCATCCTGCCGCTGGCCGCCTCCATTATCGCCGGAGATTCGGTGGCTGGTGATGCGGCGAACGGATCGCTGCGTTACCTGCTTGTTCGCCGCGTCTCTCGGTCAAGGATCATTCATGCGAAGATCGTGGCCGCCCTCGTCTATACCTTGGCGTTGAGTTTGGTGATTGCGGCCGTCGGACTTGGGGCAGGCTCGATCCTTTTCCCTCACCACCAAGTGGTAACGCTCTCAGGTTTGTCGATATCGTTCGTTCACGGTGTGATTGAGGCCCTGCTCGCAGCGCTCGTCGTGGGTGCATCGATCTTTTCGGTGACTATGGTCGGTATTGCGGTCTCTACCTTCACGTCCTCTTCGTTGGCTGCCACTTCGATTGCAGTGACGGTGGCGATCGCCTCTGAGGTTCTTGATGCCATACCTCAACTCGAGAAGATCCGCCCGATCCTTCTCTCGAACTACTGGAGTGCCTTCATCAACATCTTCCGGTCTCCGGTGTTGACTGGACCGATCTATAAGGATCTACTCGAACAGCTGGGTTGGATGGCGGTTTTCTATCTCTTGGCGGTGTTCAACTTCTCTCAGCGGGACATCACCGCCTAACGTAGAGTTCGATCCATCTTCATTGAGGCTGAGAGGATCGTGGTAGACCGGGATGGGTGGCCTTGGGATCCAGAGGCCTCATGGACTAGGATGGTAGGCGAGAGGAGGTTGCCATGAGCAGCATCATCAAAGTAGTCCTAGGGATCCTAGGGGTGATCATCGCTTTTGCATTGATCTCCTTTGTTCTCAAGTTGATCTCGATCATTTCGACCATCGTCATTGTGGTGATCGTCCTCGCCGTGGTCATCGGCTTGGTGCGCCGTGGTCGCAACAGGCACAGTAGAGATGCCGCGGCTTAGGCCGGTTTAGCACTTTGGTACGGGTTGAAGGCCTCCTTTGCTCGGCATCTGCTGGTGAATGCGCTCGCGTGATGATGCGGAGAGCCGGTGTTCGCTGACCAGCCGTGGTGGGTGCGTGTGTTGATGACCAGCCTTGCGTCAGAGGGGTGAGTCGGCACTCTCGACTTGGTCGGGTGCGACGCGAGCCCCGGTACCGATCGGTTGGCGTGACCTCGGGTCTACTAGGGTAAGGTACAGGGCAGGTTCAGCATATCGCCTGTGTCGGTTGGTGACCAGGTGGTGGTTCGTGAGTCCTGCTGGATTGAACCAGGTAAAAGGAGCGAAGATGACGATCAATGCGGAGGAAGCACGGGTTATTGCAGGAGTCCCCACCGGGCTCTGGATCGGCGGAGAGTGGCGTCATGCGCGTACTGGCAAGGAGTTTGAGGTCGAGGATCCGGCAACAGGAGAGGTCATTGCCTCGGTAGCGGACGCTGGCCCTGAAGATGCCATCGACGCGCTGGACGCTGCCGCTCATGCGCAGGCGAGCTGGGCTGCGACTGCTCCGCGCTATCGTGCTGAAATTCTTCGCAGTGCGTTCGAAAAGATCATGGCTCAGCAGGATGATCTCGCGTTGTTGATGACGCTCGAGATGGGTAAACCAGTGGCGGAGTCTAAAGGAGAGGTCGCTTATGCGGCTGAGTTCTTTAGGTGGTTCGCCGAGGAGGCGGTGCGAATCAAGGGGGAGTATTACCGGTCTCCTGACGGGCTCACCAAGGTGCTCACGTCGAGGTCTCCAGTTGGTCCGAGCTATCTCATCACGCCATGGAATTTTCCCCTCGCTATGGGTACGCGCAAGATAGGACCGGCGTTGGCGGCGGGCTGTACGGTCATCCTGAAGCCTGCAGAGCAGACGCCGCTGTGTTCGCTTGCATTGGGGTCGATCCTGGCAGAGGCGGGGCTGCCCGCGGGCGTGCTCAATATCGTCACCACCTCGCAGCCGGGCGAGGTGACGGATCGGTTGATCGAGGACTCCCGGTTACGCAAGCTTTCGTTCACCGGGTCAACTGAGGTTGGCAAGCTGTTGATGCACAAGTCCTCGACAAATTTGCTCCGCCTTTCGATGGAGCTGGGGGGCAACGCGCCGTTGATCGTGTTCTCGGATGCCGACCTTGATAAGGCCATCCCTGGAGCCATCTTTGCCAAAATGCGTAACGGTGGTGAGGCCTGCACCAGTGCAAATCGAATTCTCGTGCATAGAGAACTCGCTGATGTCTTCTCCGAGCGCCTGGCAGAGGAGCTGGCCAACATGAAGGTGGCGCGCGGCACCACCCCGGGCGCGCAAGTCGGCCCCCTGATCGATCAGGATGCATTGTCCAAGGTCTCGGGCCTCTTAGCGGATGCGACCGCCGCGGGAGCAAAGGTTCTCACCGGTGGCAGTCGCGTAGGCGATCACGGTTACTTCTACGCTCCGACGGTGATTGCTGGGGTGCCACGGAGTGCGCGTATCTTTCGCGAGGAGATCTTCGGTCCGGTCGCACCGATCTACACCTTTGATGATGATGACGAAGCCTACGCAGCCGCCAACGATACGAACTATGGGCTGGTTTCGTATATTTTCACGGAGTCGTTCCGGCGCGTCCATCAGGCGATCGACGCCTTGCAGTCCGGGATGGTTGGCGTCAACCAAGGGCTTGTGTCGAATGCAGCGGCTCCCTTTGGCGGTGTCAAGCACTCAGGGTTCGGCCGAGAGGGTGGTTTCGAAGGGATTGATGAGTATCTCGATGTCAAGTATGCGGCGTTGAATCTGAGCTGAACCCTGGCTCCTCGGAGCATGAAACAGTTGACACGTTTCTGTTCGGTAAATGCTACACATTATCGTAATGGGCAATACCTACAGCATAGGTGAATTCGCAAAGAGGTTGGGGCACAGCCCTGGTACTATCCGACGTTGGGAGCAAGAAGGCAAAATCACCCCAAAACGCCTACCAAGCGGGCATCGATACTTCGATGAGTCAGACGTGCGCAACATACTTGGAGGTCAACCTGTAAA
>JAKAQR010000099.1 GCA_021819725.1 Actinomycetes bacterium | reverse complement strand
TCCTCCGATACTCCTCACTGTAGGCGTTTTCATTCCGTTATGGAGTCGCACTGATGGGCCTACAAGGAGGATGGATCGAAATGGCGCCAAAGATGGCACTACGACTGTTAGGAACACTCGCACTTTCGGGAGGCCTCAGCCTCATCGGTATCGGAGCTACGAGCGTCACCACCGCTACGGTCAGGCCCGTTCCGAGGGCGGTGCAAACCCGAGTAACGGCTGCTTGGCCAATCGCGGCCATTGCAGCGAGTCCAAGCGGCAACGGCTACCTCGTTGCTGCCCAAGATGGTGGGATCTTCAACTTCGGAGATGCACCTTTTGAAGGTAACACCTACACCGATGGGCTTACCGGACTCTCCGGGGCACACCCATTGGCGGCCCCGATCGTCGGCATGGCCACGAACTCCACAGGGAATGGGTACTGGCTGGTGGCCAAAGACGGTGGCGTGTTCAACTTCGGTGGAGCGCACTTCTATGGCTCGACCTATACCTATGGCATCACTGGACTCTCCGGGGCACACCCGTTGGCAGCCCCGATCGTCGGCATGGCTCCGAGCCCTTCGGGGAATGGCTACTGGCTGGTGGCTGCCGACGGTGGCGTCTTTGACTTCGGTGGAGCGCACTTCTATGGCTCGACCTATACCTATGGCATCACTGGACTCTCCGGGGCACACCCGTTGGCAGCCCCGATCGTCGCTATGGTTCCAACACCCAACGGAGGGGGCTACTGGCTGGTGGCTGCCGACGGTGGCGTCTTTGACTTCGGCAATGCAAAGTTCTACGGCTCGACCTACTCAAAGGGCTATACCGGCCTTGGCGGAAGCCACCCGCTCAACGGCCGGATCGTGGGGGCGGTTGCTACCCCAAACGGTACCGGCTACTGGCTCGTCTCATCGACCGGAACCGTCTACAACTTCGGTAGCGCCCCCAACGAGGGTGACGTGGCGTCAAAGGGCTATACCGGCCTTGGCGGAAGCCACCCACTGCCCGCTCCTATCGTCTCGATGACCGCGGATCCCAGTGGCAACGGCTACTGGCTGGTGGGGAGTGATGGCACCGTCTACAACTTCGGTAGCGCCCCCAACGAGGGTGACGTACCAGGGCTGCCAACACCGGGAGCCGCCAAACCTCAGCCCACCAACACCACCCAAGTTCCAAAGGCCAACGCGGTGCCGACGAGCACCTCGGGCCAGAGCCCGCCTCCAGCAGGGTCACTACTCAATCCGTCGGCCAACATTGCGCCGAGTCCCAACTACTACGCCAGCTGTAGCGCCGATGTCACGGCCGGCCAGCTTGCCAACAGCGTTGCCTGCGAACAAGCCGCGGTGAGTGCCCTGAACAACGCTCGAGCGTCTCAGGGGTTACCTGCGATGACCTTGCCTGGCAACTTCTACCAGCTCCCTGCAATCGACCAGCTCTTCGTCCTCGTCAACGAAGCTCGAGTCTCTCGCGGCCTCACGCCGGTGTACGGATTGGTGAATTCGCTCAATGCGTTGGCCGCTCAAGGCTCATCGGCCAACGCCGACCCGCCAATCTCACAGGCGACCTTCTCGACCGGCCCCTGGGCCATGGGTCTGTGGGCGAACTGGGCCGAAGACTTCTCCACGGCAGGAAGCATGTACGACTGGATGTACAACGACGGCTGGGGAGGCGCGGGCAACACGAGTAACCTGGCGTGCACAAGTCCAACCTCGTCCGGGTGTTGGGGCCATCGCGCGAATATCCTCATCTCCGATGTCGCAGGGTATACCCCCGTCATGGGAGCAGCGAGCATCAACGAATCTTCACTCGGGGGTTGGGCAGGCTTTGAGTCTGACGCAACGGTACTCACCGAGGTCTCCAACTCCCAGCTGAACTCCGTGTCCTACAGCTACACCTGGGCACAAGCCGTAGCGGCTGGCGCGAATCCCCGAACCTAAACCATGCGACTCCATAAGGGTCGCTGCCCTCGTGGGCGGCGACCCTTTGGTCGCGCCCTGCTAGGCTACCCACCCGCACGCGGGGTCAGATGCCAGCGGATCGCCGAAAGCAGCGAAGGCGCGTGAGCGCGATCCGCCACAGAGATCTCGATAGTCACAGCTACCACAGCTACCAGTAAATTGTGCCGCGCGAATGTCCCGCAACAGCGCATCATCCTGATAGATGGAGACCAGCGAGGCGTTGCGCACCGAACCAAGGGTCAACGGCAAGAAGCCGGAGGGGTAGACATCACCGTTGTGGGCCACAAAGATGATGCCCTTACCATCGCGGGTGTTCCCCAGCGCTACGCGGTTCTGGTGCAGCGGTGCCCCCACGCGGCGTTGTACGTTAGCGATGAGGTCCTGGTAGAGCGGGCCATGCTCGGGCACCTCGCCATCTTGGCGCCGGCGCACTACCCGCCGAAAGAACGGTGCCTCGACAGTGCGCACCACCAGCCCGTAACCGCTCATATCGTAGAGAAAATTTGCGACATCCTCGTTTTCGCTCGGAGCCAGCGACAGCATCGACACCCCCCTCCCAACCTCAATAACGAAGAATACTTCCCATATTCTCAACTGCTTGGCGAGGAGGAAGGCGACAATCTTTGGCAGCTCATCCACCGTGTCGACCATGACTGTCGAGTTCACCTGCACCACGAAACCATGCTCTAGCAATAGGTCGATCGCTTGCACTGTTTGGTCAAAGTGACCGTCGACGCCTCGCACCCGATCATGCACAGCTCCAACACCGTCAAGGGAGATCGATACCGAACGTATGCCCAAAGAGCGCAGACTTGCAGCTCGCTGGGGTGAAAGCAACGGGCTCACTGCCGGTGCGAGTGCAACGCGAAGTCCTCGTCGCTTCGACGCCACAATCAGCTCGTCGAGGTCTTCACGCATCAAGACATCGCCTCCGGTGAGAATGAGGATCGGGCTTGGTTGGCCAAAGCTGGCGATCTGATCGATCAGATCGAAGCCCTCTTGCGTCGTGAGCTGATCGGGAAGGCCACACGAGATTGCATTCGCCCGACAATGACGACAGGCAAGCGGGCATGCCTTGGTAGTCTCCCAAAACACCAGCTGGGGAACCCTGTCATAGAGCATCTCGCGCGTCGTCATCGTAGTGTCCACCTTCACAAACATCTTCCCTGTCGTCTATGGAATCTCCAACGAGCGATCACCAAGACGGCCCCCCTCCAGGCTAGGTTCACGTTGCCCAATGCACAAACTGGGATCATCACAACGGTCGAAAAAGGGACCTTCGACTCTTGTCGCGTAGCCCTGGGTCGCACAACCCACGGTCGAGCTACCCGATGACCACCCTGTTGGTCAGGATCAGCGGCTCCACCGCCGACTATTGGAGCAATTAACAGTCAAAAGGCGCCGCTTGGGTCTTTCGCTCCAGGGTATGGCCGCTTTCGTCGAAGGGCTATCGGATCGGCTCAGTGCAGCTGATAAGAACAACCTCCGTAGTTACCTCAAAACCTCCGTCGCGCTCAATAAACCTCCGAACCTGCTCACCGAAGGGTGTGACAACATCGTGGCCGAGCTCACTGGTCGTCATAGCAGCCGTGGTGGATGCCACATAGCGCACGACCGGCTCGACCTCGTCGCAGCGGAGCGAACTCGTGAGTAGTCGCGACTCAACACGACCAAAAGTGACCTCGAGATCGGCAAGGAGGCGGTCGACGGGAAGTTCGAGGTTCCTCAGTGCGAGATTGGAGTCGGTCGGATCGAGCCCCTGGACCATAAGTGACTCATTCCAGATGCGCGCCATCTCGGACAGGTGTCGTTCGGTGTTGGAGGTTACCACCGTGACCCCATTGGCGGTCAGAACTCTTGCGAACTCCGCCAAAGCGTGCTCCGGACGTGCGAGATGATAGAGCATATGGGCGGCGATCAGGCGATCGATTGAGCCGTCGCGGAATGGCAACCGCTGCGCATCGGCGCATAACCTGGCCCAAACTCCCTCAACCTCGGACACCATGCCCAAGGAGAGGTCAAGCGCAGTGACATTGGCTCCGGACCTCGCTATCGCTCGTGCATAGCGCCCATCACCAGTCCCGACGTCGAGGATCTTCAGCCCGTCCGTCGGACCAAGGGCCCCACATACCTGTGCAACAAGATCGATCCTCGGCTCCTGTAGGCCATACAGGGCAATGCGTGACCCCAGTCGAGCCCGGTCAGCATAGGCATAGTTGACCAGGTAGGAGGGATCGACTCTGCGACGCGTATCAGCACACATGGTAGTCAAAGGCTAGCTTGGTTCGGCTCACAGAACGGCCACCAACCGACATGGTTGGTGGCCGACTGGACCTGGGCGGCGTACTCAGGGCACCACCGTGGTGCCACGATGGGCCGTAGAGTTCAACAACGAGGAGGCGCAGGGTCCGGTGGTAGGCGTGCTGGTGAGCTGGGTCACTTGGAAACCGTTGTTCGATACCAATCCTGGCTGTTCGGGTGTTACCTGACAGAGGAAACTCTGGATCTCACTCGAGATGGATCCGCCGCTGATCGTGTTGACTCCGAGGCTTGAGAAACGAATCGGCGAGCTCATGATTGGCACCTCAAGGATCGTCTGACTCGTCGTCGATGGTGCCTCGACAATCCACTCTGCTGAAGTGCCAGGTCCGTTGTATGGCTGGGTCGTGGTGAACCCGCGACCGGTGGTATCGTCGACGATCTGGATCTCCCAGTTGTTCGTATTGGTGGCGCGAAAGATGCTGACCGTCACCTGGTCGCCGGCTGAGATGGTGAGGGTGGTGACATCGGTCTGGACGTTAGGGAGGATCTCCCACCACGGGTAGATCTGATAGGTGGAGCCGTTGCCCTCCGGTGTGAGTTCGACTCCGGCCTGAATCAACGAACTGTTGTTTGCGCCATCGACGCCGACCCATTCGGACAGCGAGCAGCTCGGCGTCCCTTGCACACTAGCGCAGTAGGAGGGCTGGTTCGCGGAGAGTCCCGGGACGGTGAAGGTGCCGGTAATCGCGTCAAAACTTCCTGGTTCGACATAGTAGCCAGACCAGTTCGATGACGCCTGTGGCGTCGGTGCAGCGACCGCACCTTGGAGTGGCTGGGTAACAACGAGATCGAAAGACCGGGTACTGGACGCCCCATTGGGGGCCGTAGCAGTCAGTGTGATCCTCGACAACCCCGGAGTGGTCGGTGTACCTTGAATCGTTCCGCTCTGGGTTAACGTCAGTCCGGTCGGCAGACCGGATGCCGTAAGTGCTGTCGTGGTCTCAGAACTCTCGACAGCGACCGACGAGCTGTAGGGTTGGCCCACAATCGCACCTGGCAGGGCTGTCGTAGTGATAACCGGGGTAGGGTTGGGAGCGGCAGCGATCGCGACGATACGGCCCGATATCGTCTGACCTCCGAGACTCCCTTCGAAGGGTGCGTCACCAAAGTCGAACACCCCGCCATCGGCGGCTACGAGCCAATAGCCTCCCCCATTGGGGGCCGCCGCCATGCCGACGATCGGGGCGTTGAGTGGATGCGAACCGGTCAGGCCAGTGAGGCCGT
>JAKAQR010000040.1 GCA_021819725.1 Actinomycetes bacterium | reverse complement strand
GTCGTGGGAGGTGGCAATACCACCGACTCGCAGAGTCCTGAGCACGCGGCGTGCTCGGGGGAGACTCAGCGGCTGGAGAGCGAAAACAAAAGGCGCGCCTAGGAATGCCTAGGTTCGCTGGAGCGGATTGTGAGCTTCGGGTAGTCGATCAGGGCCCGGGAATTGGGATGGTTGCGGCGCCCGCTGCGTTAGTTTGGTAGCCGATCGCGCAGCTGCTGGGTGATCCGATAGATCTGCTCGATTCGCGACGAGGAGCCTTGTGTCATGAGGTTGGCCATGATCGCCACGACGGGCGCCATGGTAGCTTTTGACCGCATGGTGAGCCAGACCCCTGGAGACATCAAACGCGGGTCCGATATTGCCTTCACGAAAAGGCGTCCGACGGCATAGTATCCCGCGTAGTGGGCATCGAGGGAGCGGCTAAAGTCGACGATGGGCCGCGGATTGCGTGTGCCGAGGCTTTGGGTGATCGCGTTCGCCGCAAGTCGACCGGTCTCGTACGCATAGGAGATGCCTTCGCCATTAAAGGGATTGATGCTTGCTGCCGCGTCACCAACCAGGAGAAAATTGGGCCCGGAGCGTGGGTTGACGCTGAATCCCATCGGTAGTTTCCCACCAGTCGCGCCAGTTGTGCCCGCCTCTTCAGGGAAGTGCCACTCTCCCTTGGTGAGGGCGACGAAGCGCTCGAGCGCATGGGTGGTGTTCATCTTCCGCCACCGTTGGCTGTTTGAGAGCAAGCCGAACCCAACGTTTGCCGTCCCATCGCCGGCCGGGAAGATCCAACCGTAGCCTGGTATGACTGCAGAGTCCTCGTCGCGCAGGTCCAGGTGTGATTCGATCCAGTCTTCGCTGGAACGATCGGTAGTGTAGTAGCCCCTAATTGCAAGGCCAAGCGGCTTGTTGACATCGCGCAGTGCTCCTAGAGAGCGCGCGAGCCTCGCATTGGATCCCTCGGCCAGCACGTAAACCTTGGCTCGAACGGTGAGCTCATGACCCGCACTGAGATCTCGGACACGAAGAGACTCGATGGCATCCGCGTCTCGAGATACCTCGACGGCTTCATGCTGGTAGAGCACTGAGGCGCCAGCCTCAGCCGCTCGTCCCAGAACGGCTTGGTCAAGGACGGATCTGCGTACCACGTATCCGTAGTCCGGGTAGTTCGGCAGGTTGGGCCACGGAAGTTCGTAGGAGCGACCGTGGGCGATGGCCCGAAGGCCAAGGTACTTGTGTTGTCCATTGAGCATCGGCTGTAGCCCCATGGCTTCTAGCTGTACGACGGCACGAGGAGTGAGACCATCGCCACAGGTCTTGGCTCGTGGGAACTGTTTCTTTTCGACTACGATGACACTGATGCCGCGAATGGCGAGCCAGAGCGCGGTGGCAGCGCCCGAAGGACCCCCACCTACGACCACGACGTCAGCAGACAGCTCGTCTACAATATTTTTATTCACAGGTATCATCGTAGACCAGGGCGAGGGGTTATCTCGTGGGCAACGGACGGTAGCGGAACCCTTTCGCGGCTGAATCGGTTGCGAGCGGCCAACGGATTTGCGTGCAGAGGGCAACTCGTATCAAGATAGGAGTACGCGCGCAGGCTTTGGGAGTATGTGCGATACAGTGATAACGACAGAAATGGGGTGAGGTGGCTCAATACCTTCCGATAGTCATCATGCTTGTGCTTGGTGCGCTATTTGCGTCAGGCTCGTTCGTGGCGTCGGGACTCTTCGCTCCTCGGCGTCCTCATCGAGCCAAGTCCGCCCCATACGAGTGCGGCATCGTTCCGAGGACGGAGCTTGCAGAGCGGTTTCCAGTGCGTTTCTATCTGGTTGCAATGATCTTTATCATCTTCGATATCGAGATCATCTTCTTGTATCCATTTGCCGCCGCCGCCGGTGAGCTTGGGACTTTTGGGGTCGTGGAGATCGCAACCTTTGCTCTCGTAGTCTTCATCGCCTTCGCGTACCTTGTGGCTAATGGTGCCTTGAGTTGGGGACCCAAGCGCGGGTCGTCTGCACCGAGTGGCATGGGACACATCGATCTCAAGGAGCTGACCGCGTTGATGGTTCGAGGAGGCCACGACTGATGCCACTTGAAGACTTGAGCTACAACTTCCTGACTGGAAACGTCGAGAAGCTTGTGCAATGGGCACGAAAGGCCAGCGTATGGCCTGCGACCTTTGGACTCGCCTGTTGTGCGATCGAGATGATGGCGAGTGGTGCGGCGGATTTCGATCTTGCCCGCTTTGGAATGGAGGTATTTCGAGCGTCACCGCGCCAGTCGGACCTCATGATTGTTGCGGGCAGAGTCTCGCAAAAGATGGCGCCGGTTCTTCGTCAGGTCTATGACCAGATGATGGAGCCAAAGTGGGTTATCTCGATGGGAGTCTGCGCCTCCACTGGTGGGATGTTCAACAACTATGCGATCGTCCAAGGCGTTGACCAGATCGTACCGGTTGACGTCTATGCGCCCGGTTGCCCCCCAGGCCCAGAGACTCTTATGCATGCGATCTTGACGTTGCATCACCAGATTCAGACCGGTGAGATTCTTCGTCGCCGCGCTGTTGGTGAGCGTGGAACAACGCTGCGCATGGTCGGGGAGCCAGCCACTACCAAGATGCTCGGAGGTGCTGAGGACCTTGTCTGAGGTGATGGTGTTGGAGAGGTCTCAGTACCTCCCAACGGTGCAAGCGCGCCACGAGGAGGGTTACATTTATCTGGCGGACCTGACCTGCGTGGACTATCTCGACAATCAAACCCGAGACCGTATGTATGACGTGCAGCTCGAGCGATTCGAACTGGTGGTGAACTTGAGGGCGTTCGCTCCCGCTGCGATTGTACGTCTGCGCGTGCAGGTGCCAGAGCTTGACATGGTCGTGCCATCGATTTTTGGATGGTACCCAGGAGCCGAAGCGATGGAGCGAGAGGTATACGACCTTTTTGGTGTGCGTTTTGAGAACCACCCGGATTTGACACGCATCCTGTTGCCGGAGGATTGGGAGGGTCATCCACTGCGAAAGGACTATGGAGTTGGTCGTGTTCCGGTGCAGTTTAAGGAGGTCAAGCGCAACCGATGAGCAATGCTATCTACACGGTTGTTCGTCCTGAAGGTGACGGCCGATTTGGTTTGGTGCAGGAAACCTCCGAAGGTCCACAGGAGCTGGGTGAGCGCTCGTCCACCACGGCGGCTGCCCTCGCAAAGGAGATTGGCTCCACACTGAGGATTCCCGAGGGTGAGGCAGAACTCGAGAGCGATTCCGATGATGGTCGCATGATCATCAACATGGGGCCGCAGCATCCTTCGACCCATGGCGTGCTGCGGATCATGCTCGAGATCGAGGGCGAGACGGTCCTGCGCTCCAAGCCGGTCGTCGGCTATCTGCACACCGGCATGGAGAAGACAGCGGAGAACCTGACGTATCTTCAGGGGACTACGAACGTGACCCGAATGGACTACCTATCTCCCCTCAACAACGAGCTGGTGTTTTGCCTGGCCGCAGAGAGCCTCTTGGGCATTGAGATGCCCGAGCGAGCGACCTGGATCCGCATGCTCATGTCTGAGCTCAACCGTATCGCATCGCACGTGATGTGGCTCGCTACCAACGGCATGGATCTAGGTTCGACCTCGATGATGATCTTTGGCTTTCGAGATCGGGAGATGGTCCTTTCGTTCTTTGAGAAGACGTCAGGCCTGAGAATGAACAACAACTACATCCGTGTTGGAGGAGTTGCAGCCGACCTTCCTGATGGGTGGGAGGACGATGTGACCGCCATAGTCGACACGATCGAGGCGCGAACACATGACTATGACGAGTTGATCACGGGCCAACCCATCTTTCGTGAGCGAGTCGTGGGAGTAGGGGTACTGAGGCCCCAGGAGGCGGTGGCGCTTTCGGCATCGGGTCCGATACTTCGTGCCTCCGGCGTGCCATGGGATCTGCGCAAGGAGATGCCCTATCTATTCTATGACCAGGTCGACTTCGATGTAGTTGTTGGGAGTGTTGGAGACACATACGATCGCTACGCGGTACGGCTGTTTGAGATTCGACAGTCGATTTCGATCGTGCGTCAAATTCTTGATAAGATGCCCAAAGGACCTTACCGGGCGTTGGATCCCAAGGTCACTCCACCGCCGCGAGCGCGTATTGACGAGTCCATGGAGGCGCTGATCCATCACTTCAAACTCTTTACCGAAGGGATTCGGATCCCTCCGGGCGAGAGCTACGTCGCTATCGAGTCTCCTCGAGGCGAGTTGGGGTGCTACATGGTGTCTGATGGTTCGGCGAAGCCGTTTCGAATGCATATTCGAGGACCTTCGTTCGTCAATCTGCAGAGCCTTCCCGTGATGCTGCATGGGGGGTTGCTGGCCGATGCGGTGGCGGTGATATCGTCGGTGGACCCGGTAATGGGAGAGGTGGATCGTTAGGTGGCACGTTTCTCGGATGACATGTTGAGCCGCGCGAAGGAGTTGGTTTCGCTATACCCAGATCCTCGATCGGCAACGATCCCGCTGTGCCATCTTGCTCAGGAGCAGGATGGCTATGTCAGTGACGAGGCGATGGCACATATCGCCGAGCTCGTTGGTTCAAGCGCAGCCGAGGTGCAGGGAACGGCATCGTTCTACGACATGCTCAAGCTTGAACCAGTAGGCCGATATGTGATTGGAGTCTGTACGAATATCGCCTGCATGCTGCGAGGGGCTTACGAAGTGCTCGAGGACGCCGAGAAGGTCCTTGGTATCCCGGTCGGCGGAACTACCGAAGATGGGTTGTTCACGCTTGAAGAGGTTGAGTGTATCGCACACTGTGACCACGCTCCTGCTGCACAGGTGAACTACCGCTATTTCGGTCCCCTCGATGACGAGAGCTTTCGTTCGCTCATTGCTCGACTTCGCGATGGTGAGCTCGACGATGAGGTACCTCCTCATGGCACGCTGATCCGAGTTCGTCGTGAGGCTCCACCCGCAATCCCGATGACAGAGATCGATCGCGAGAGAGCGGGGGATCAAGAGTGACGGAGCGAATCGTTGGTGCCCGCCTGGGGTATGGAGACTCTGAAACACTCTCGCGTTTTCTGGCAACCGGGGGCGATCAAGGACTGCGCAGAGCGGTGCTCGAGATGCGACCCGAGGAGGTTGCCGATGAGGTTACCACCGCCAACCTTCTCGGTCGTGGTGGCGCCGGATTCGAGGCAGGACGCAAGTGGTCGATGTTGCGAAAGGCGCCACGACGATATCTGGTGATCAATGGCGATGAGAGCGAGCCGGCTACCTTCAAGGATCACCTACTGGTCGAACGCGACCCACATCAATTGGTCGAGGGTGCCACCATAGCGGCCTATGCGATTGGTGCGTCTTTAGTCGTCATCTACCTGCGTGGAGAATTTGCCCTGGGGTTGGAGCGCGTTCAGCAGGCGATCAACGAAGCCTATGCGAGGAATGCCTTGGGTCGATCGATTTTTGGCTCGTCATTCTCGGTTGATATCCTGCTGCAGCCGGGTGCTGGAGCCTACATTTGCGGCGAGGAGACCTCACTCATTGAGTCACTCGAGGGCAAACGTGGTTTTCCCCGCATCAAGCCACCCTATTTTCCAGCGGTGATCGGACTCTACGGCGAGCCAACCATCGTGAACAACGTGGAGACCGTGTCGAATCTTCCGTGGATCGTGCAACATGGTGGTGCCGCTTTCAAGGCACTTGGCGAGGGACGTTCTACGGGGACTCGGCTCTTCGCGCTTTCGGGACAGGTTCAACGTCCGGGCCCCTATGAGGTCGAGATGACGAAGATCACCTTTCGTGACCTGATCTACGGCAAGGAGTATGGCCAGGGTCTCCATCCGGATCGATCACTTATCGCGTTTATCCCAGGCGGCGTGTCGGCACCGTGGTTTTTCCCCGAGAACCTTGATATTCCGCTTGGTCAAGATGAGGTGGCAAAGGCGGGTTCCATGCTGGGTTCCGGTTCGGTCATTGTCATGGACGACAGCTCATGCCCAGTTCGGTCGGCCTGGCGCATCGCGCGCTTCTTCGCACGCGAGTCGTGCGGTCAGTGTACGCCGTGTCGCGAGGGCGGTGCCTGGATCGACAAGATTCTGCGTCGCATCGAGGAGGGCGAGGGGAGGGAGGCCGATCTCGACCTACTCCTTGATCTTTGTGATAACATCTCGCCAGGTATCAAGTGGCCGCCAGCACAGACGACCATTTGTGTTCTCGGGCCATCGATCCCGCCATCGGTGAGCGCTGCGGTCAACCATTTTCGTGATGATTTTCTGGTCCATATCAAGGAAGGGCGGTGCCCTCATGCCTGACGAGTTGGTGTCCCTAACGTTTGATGAGCACCCGTTTCAGGCGCAAAAGGGTACCAAGCTCATCGATGCACTCGATGCAGCTGGGATCCACGTGCCGCGGTTTTGTTATCATCCTCGAATGTCTGCGGTCGGCATGTGCCGTATGTGTTTGGTCGAGGTCAAGGGACCTCGCGGAGTCTCGCTGCAGCCGTCCTGTTACATCGACGTGGCCGACGGGATGGAGGTGTTTACTGAATCCGCGGCTGTAAAGAAGGCCCAGCATGGGGTTCTCGAGTTCCTTCTGGCTAATCATCCTCTTGATTGCCCTGTGTGCGATAAGGGCGGTGAATGTCCGCTTCAAGATCAGGCGTTCGCCCATGGCTCAGGTGAAACCCGCTTTGTCGAGGAGAAGCGACATTACGCGAAGCCGATCCCCATCTCTCGGCTCATCAAGCTCGATCGAGAGCGCTGTATCCAGTGCGATCGTTGCACGCGGTTTGCCGACGAGATTGCTGGCGAGCCGCTGATCGACTTTGCGGGACGCGGTGGCGCCTTGCGCATTGCAACATTCTCGAATGTGGACTTCGACTCGTACTTCTCGGGTAATGTGGCGCAAATTTGCCCGGTGGGCGCGCTCACTACGACGCCATATCGCTTCAAGGCGCGCCCATGGGATCTGGTGCAGTCGGCATCGACATGTATGGAATGTGATCTCGGCTGCCAGGTGAGCCTTCAGTCGAGTCAGAATGAGTTGACGCGGATGCTCGGCATCGACTCGGATGCTATCAATCACAGTTGGCTCTGCGATCGTGGTCGATTCACCACGAGCGCGGTCAACAACCTGGAACTTCGCGTAGCGCGTCCTCGACTCAGAGATCAGAGCCGAAGTGCCGAGGTTTCGTGGTCCAAAGCGCTGCGGGCTGCGGCATTGAGCATCAAGAGGACAATTGACGAACGCGGAGCTTCTGCAGTGGCTATTGTCTCGGGCACGTCTCTGTCACTCGAAACGACCTATGCCTGGGCGAAGTTGGCCAGTGATGTGATTCGGACGAATGCGGTAGACGGTGCGGCTGATCTCAGAACTGATGCCTCATTGTTATTGGAGAATCCAGCGTCAATCAATCAGGCACTGAGTGCGAGCAAGTTGGTGCTCGTCAACGTCGACCCTAAAAACGAGTTGCCGGTTATGCACCTGCGCTTGCGAGCGGCAATTCGAGCGGGCCTTAGCGTTATTGAGTTGAACACAACTCCCACCGAGCTCACCCCGATTGTCGATCACGCGATTGCGCTCGAGCCGAGTCGTCTGGGTCAGGCTGTCGACGAGGTCATTGCTGCCATTGGTGACCAGGTCGACGATGTCGTCATCGTCGCGGGGTCTCGGGACCGAGGGTTTGGGGCAGCGCTCAACACACGTGTGCTCAAAGACCTACTGGAGCGTCTCCCGGGGGCGAAGGTTCTCAACGGTACGCCTCATGGGGCAAACGCCGTGGCCGTTGGATTTACGCCGAATGCGCCCCAGGTCATCCGCTCCTCCGGTGGAGTAACTCCTTCGGTGTCGGCGGATGCCATTGTGGCGGGAGCTCTGCGTGGAGATTTCGGGACTCTCATTGTGCTCGACAGCGAATTGACCAGGCTAGGCATGTCGGAGGCTGACCTGGAAGTTCTTGGGGAGCGCGTCACCGTTATCGCTTTGAGCACGTTTGAGTCCGCTACGACTCACAGCGCCGCTATTGTTCTGCCTCTGTGCGCCTTTGGTGAAGAGCAGGGTTCGACGGTCAACGTTGAGTGGCGCCATCTGCGCCTTGGCCGTCAGGTCGAACCGCTTGGCCAGGCTCGCTCGGGCTGGATGATCGCCGCTGAACTGGCATCGATGCTCGGCGACGAGCTGGGATTCTTGACCTTGGCCGACGTGATGCGGGACCTCAACCAATCGGGGGGGCTCCTGGCAGGACTTGGTTACGAGTATTTCGCCGAGAGCCTCGATGGTCCATTGTTTCCGCTGTCGCGTCGCGAGGAACCTTGCGCTCCTCGGATCCTTGATCCTATGGCGACCCCAGGCATTGCTTCGGTGGACCGCCAAGGAGCGAACTTCGCTGCTGGTCGGGTTGTTGAACCCACGGTCGCGACTGGCTTCGCCCTGGACCCAGGTAAGTCTCCACAGGCACTGGTCTCTGCGGAGAGGGGGACTGGCGATGTTGTGCGCGACCCCGATCCCTTGGCCGAGGATGAGTTCTGGTTGAGCCTCGTGCCGAGACTTTATGACGTGTCACCGTCGCTAAGTGCAAATCCCTTCCTGGCCGCGTGGGTTCGCGATCCCGTGCTCAAGTTGTCTCCCTTGCAGGGTGAGCAGCTTGGGCTTATGGATGGCGATCGCTGTCGTCTCATCGGTGCTGCCACGGTAGAGCTTGGCGTGGAGTTGACGAAGGCCTTCGATCTGTCTGTGAGAAGCGATTCGCGAGTCCTCGTGGTGGACGGGCTGACGCCTGCGACGCTATCCCTGTTGGAAAATCAGTCCTGGATCAAAGTAAGAGTGGAGAAGATCAATGGGGAGTGATCCGTTGTTGGCGGGCCACATCGGGTGGGTTGTCGTTCTCATCGTAGTTATCAAGGTCATTGTCGCTTTCATTGCGATGATGGTGTCTGTCTTGCTCGCGATCTGGATCGAGCGCAAGGTCATATCGGACATGCAGAACCGAATTGGACCCAACCGCGCTGGCCCGTTTGGTCTCCTCCAAAGTCTGGCCGATGGCATCAAACTCTTCTTCAAAGAGGACCTCATCCCAGAACGGTCGGATAAGTTTATCTTTAAGCTTGCTCCTTACCTCTCGGTGATCCCCGCCTTTTTGACCTTTACTCTGGTACCAGTTGGTGGCATTGTGCATATCTTTGGTCACACGACTGAGCTGCAGGTCGCTGATCCACCGATTGGTATTCTCCTACTGCTTGCAATGTCGTCGATCTCGGTCTACGGCGTCATGTTGGCCGGCTGGTCTTCTGGGTCGAAGTACCCGCTGATCGGATCGGTGCGGGCGTCAGCGCAGATGATCTCCTATGAGGCAGCGATGGGTCTCTCGATTGCCTCGGTAGTTCTCCTGACCGGCTCGCTTTCGACCAGGGACATGGTCACTCAGCAGCTCGGGACGTTCTTCGGATTCATCCCGCATTGGAACATCATTCGATTGGGCGTGATACCGTTCCTCGTCTTCATCATCGCCATCACGGCCGAGGTCAATCGTCCGCCATTTGATCTGGTTGAGGCCGAACAGGAGCTGGTTGGCGGCTTTCATACTGAGTATTCGTCGATCCGGTTCGCGCTGTTCTACCTCGCGGAGTACATGAACACCATTACGATGTCGGCGATCATGGTTACGATGTTCTTCGGCGGTCCCGATGGCCCTGACCCGAGCTTCTTGCATTGGCTCTGGCCCATTGTCTGGTTCATCGTTAAGACAGCGGTCTTCTTCTTCATCTATGTGTGGTTCCGGGCGGCCTTGCCCCGACTGCGCTATGACCAGTTGATGGACCTCGGCTGGAAGGTTTTGATTCCGGTCATGCTGGTGTGGTTGTTAGTGGTTGCTGCCATGCGGGTATCGCGTCCCCTTGGGTTTGCGATGGTGGGTCTTGGCATCGTTGGAGGGTTGCTTTTGTACCGTGCGATTGCGGTGGGACGCGATCGGAGTACGGCACGGGAGCTGGCGCGCCCTGCGCGCGCAGAGTTGGAGCCACCCCGCGAGAGGAGGGAGGACCATGGGGATTCTTAGTGGTCTTGGAGGCTTCAAAGTTACCCTGAAACAGATTGGTGAACCTCGCGTAACGCGTCAATATCCTGAGGAGAAGCGGCCGAAGCCTCCGCGCTTCCACGGACGACATGTTCTCAATCGATATCCCGATGGCATGGAGAAGTGCATCGGGTGTGAGCTGTGTGCTGGAGTATGCCCTGCGAGGTGCATCTATGTGCGCGGGGCTGACAATGACCCGGATGCACCTGTGTCTCCTGGTGAACGCTTTGGGTTTGTCTACGAGATCAACTACTTGCGCTGTATTCACTGCGATCTTTGCGTGGAGGCGTGCCCTACCGAGGCGATAACGGAGTCGAAAATGTTCGAGTTCTCCTTTACCAATCGGGAGGATGCGATCTATACGAAGGCCGAACTCGTGGTGGACGACGAGGGTCACCCCCGACGGATGCCGTTTGAGGACTGGCAGGACGAGGACGAGGAGGACACCTCGGGGTGGGTTCGCGCCACCGCGCCGTCGGGCGACCCCCACTTCGAGGGGGTCGTCGGATGGTCAGGAGAGCTGGGACACGGTATTCGGCTACCCGAAAGGGGACAATCTGAGATCTCCGAGGACGAGATGGCGGCTACGTTTCGGCTTCGTGAAGTTCTCGCGGACCGGATCTCACGAAAGATTGGAGGGAAGGTCTGGTGATCGCTACTGTGATCTCTGTTCCTCAGCTCATCGTATTTATCGTCTCGGTGGTGATCATCGCGATCGGCGGAGTAGGCCTCTTGAGTGCGCGTTATCCGGTGCATGCCGCGTTGTTCCTCGTCATGACGCTCTTCGGGGTGGCAGTTCTCTTCATTGAAGAGGGTGCTGAGTTTTTGGCTGCGGTTCAGGTCGTTGTGTACGCTGGAGCGGTAGTGGTGCTTTTCCTTTTCGTGATCATGCTTTTGGGCGTCGATCGTGAGGAGATCACAAGTTTTGCTGGTGATACCGTTCGGGTTGCACTCGCTGGCGTGGGTGTTGCCTTGATCCTTGCTGAGCTCTTTATCGTCGCAACCGGAGCCTGGGTCACCGGTGCGCACGCGGTGGCGGGCAAACTGAGCGCGGGATCCAACATTGGCGTGCTCGCTAGGTCGGTCTTCACGACCTACCTGTTGCCCTTCGAACTGACGGCAGCGCTCCTGGTTATCGCGGTCGTTGGTGCAGTGATTCTGTCACGACGCATGAGCGGAGTGGCCCAGCCCCGCGCGCATGAGAGCCGGGAGGTCTGACTGTGAGCATTCCGGGAAGTTGGTATCTTGTCGTAGCGGCGCTGCTCTTCGGTCTGGGGGCGTTCGGGGTCCTCACCAGGAGAAACGTGATCGTCATGTTCATGTCGGTCGAGTTGATGCTCAACGCGGTCAATCTCACATTCGTGACCTATGCACGGATGCTCAACGACGTAGGAGGCCAGGTCGCCGTCTTCTTCGTGCTTGTCGTGGCCGCGGCGGAAGTGGTGGTTGGGTTAGGAATCATCGTGGCGATCTTTCGTCATCGAGCAACTGTCACGGTCGATGATATCTCGAGTTTGAAGGGCTAGACATGTTGGTTTTGGGTTTGGTGATCGGCTTTCCGCTGCTCGGATTTCTCGTGTTGCTGGCATTCGGAAAGCGGATAGGTGATCCTGGCGCTGGTTGGGTTGGTACGATCGCTATCGCCTTGAGCTTCGTCGCCGCGGTAGTGACGTGGATTCTTCTCCTGTCCAAGCACGCAGGGCAGCGCACCCAGGTGCTGCGGCTGTTTCAGTGGATCCATGCCGGCGGGTTCCATGTGAACATTACCTTTCGAGCCGATCCACTCTCGGTGGTGATGATGCTCTTCGTTACCGGGGTGGCGGCACTGATCCACCTGTACTCCATCGGCTATATGAAGCGCGATGCGCGCTTCCATCAGTTCTTTGTGTACCTCAATCTGTTCGTGTTCTCGATGCTGGTGTTGGTCACGGCAAACAATCTTCCGCTCACCTTCCTGGGATGGGAGGGCGTAGGGGCATGCTCCTATTGGTTGATCTCGTTCTGGTTCGAACGTCCTAGCGCGGCGAGCGCTGGCAAGAAGGCCTTCATTATCAACAGGATTGGCGACATGGGCTTTATGCTCGGTACCTTTTTGGTCTTTGAGAACCTTCATTCGGTGAGCTACTCCCAGGTGCTCCCTGCCGCGCATCGACTCCCTGCTGGGACGGCAGAGGCCATCGCGTTGCTCTTCTTTCTGGCGGCTGCCGGGAAGTCGGCCCAACTTCCCCTCTTTACCTGGCTCCTTGATGCGATGGAGGGTCCAACTCCGGTCTCGGCGCTCATTCATGCCGCAACGATGGTGACCGCGGGGGTCTACTTGATGGCTCGCCTGTCGCCGATCCTGGCGCTTGCGCACGCGGCCTCCACCACCATCGCAATCATCGGTGTGGTGACTGCGTTTGTCGCTGCAATGGCGGCCACCTCACAGACCGACATCAAGAAGATCGTGGCGTTTTCGACGGTGAGCCAGCTCGGCTACATGATGCTCGGAATCGGCACGGGAGCCTACGTAGCTGCAATCTTTTTGATGGTCACCCACGCCTTCTACAAGGCACTGATCTTTCTCTCCTCAGGGTCGGTGATCCACTCCCTGGACAGTGAGCAGAGTATCCGACGGATGGGCGCGCTGGCCAAGTTGATGCCGATCACCGCATGGACAATGATCATTGCGTGGTTGTCGATCGCGGGGGTACCACCATTCTCAGGCTTCTTCTCCAAGGGTTCGATCCTCGAAGATGCCTTTGGCCGCAACGAGCTACTGTGGGTGGTTGGGGTCGTCACCGCCTTGTTGACGGCCTACTATATGGGGCGCCTGGTTTTTGTGGTGTTCTACGGCAAGCCGCGTTGGCAAGAGGTTACCAAAGGTCATGAGCCACACGAGTCGCCTCGCATTATGACGATCCCACTGATCGTGCTGGCCGTCGCCGCAGCTGTCGCTGGTCTCTTGAATTTGCCATATTCGGGTCTGCGATTCCTCCACAACTGGCTGTCTCCAGTGTTTGGATCTGCACTTGTGAGTTATCACTTGTCAGCATCGGAAAAGGTGCTTTTGCCTGCCACCGACGCTGTGGTCGCCCTCCTTGGCGTGGTTATCGCCTGGCGGTTGTGGCGCAATCACTCGGAGCGTAAGGCATTGGAGCCCACAGTCCTCTTGAAGGGTTGGTACCTTGACAGCTTCTACGATCGTACCTTCGCACGAGGCGGTACGGCATTAGCAAAATTTGGAGACCGGGTGGTCGATCCGACCATCATCGACGGAGCTGTTGGCGGTGTGGCTTGGCTGTTTCGATGGGTCGGTGGTCTAGGACGAAAGGTCCAGTCAGGGCTGGTGCGTAGCTATCTCCTCATCATGGTCGGGGGGATCGTTGTCATGCTTGCTTACGTACTCGTGAGTGCGGCGCGGTAGAGAGGAATTCAATGACAGTACTCGATTGGCTGATTGCACTGCCTGCGTTGGGAGCGCTGGTGGTGCCGATGATGTCCTTGCCACCGGAGAATCAGAGGCTTATTCGTTACTTCGGAATTGCGATAGCCCTCGTTGAGCTCGGCTTGGCGATTGGGATGGCGGTGGCCTTCAAGTTGCATACCAGCTCATACCAGTTCGTGACGAAGGTGCACTGGATCGGGGCCTTCGGTATCGCATGGTATCTCGGCGCCGACGGCATCTCACTGGTGCTCGTTCTGTTAACGGCGGTTCTCTTCGCGATTGCGATGTTCACGATGAAGGGTGTGAAGGACTATCGAGCCTATGTCGGCTGGATGCTGCTGCTCGAGGCGGCATGCATGGGTAGCTTTACGGCACTGGATCTGTTTCTCTTTTTCGTCTTCTTTGAGTTGACGCTGGTGCCAAGCTACTTCCTCATCTCCGATTTTGGTCTTGGGGCTTCGGGCCGTGCGGCGATCAAGTTCTTTGTCTATACATTTGCGGGATCGGCGCTGCTGCTGGTGGGTATCGTGTCCTTGGTGTTCATCCACGATCATCAGACCGGACATCTAACCTTTTCACTCCCGGCGCTCATGCACACAAGGTTGCCCAAAGGCACCGCCATATTGCTGTTCCTTGCATTTGCGGCTGCCTTTGCGGTCAAGACTCCGATCTTTCCCTTCCATACCTGGTCTCCTGACACCTATCGATCGGCGCCGATCCCCGCGGTCGTCATCCTGGCAGGAGTAATGGCCAAATTGGGTGCCTACGGGCTGATCCGCTTTAACCTGGAGCTTTTCCCAGCCACCTCTCGTGAGCTTGCTTGGCTTATGCTGACGCTGGGCGTAGTCGGTATCCTTTACGGGGCGATCGTCGCCGCGGGAGAACGTGATCTGGGTCGCATGGTTGCGTACTCGTCGCTATCACACATGGGTTTCATTGTGCTTGGGATCTTTGCGTTTTCGACTGAGGGACTCTCTGGCAGTACCTTGCAGATGGTGAATCATGGCATATACACGGCGGCCATCTTCTTGTTGTTAGGGATGATCTATGAGCGACGTGGTACTCTCGACATGAACAAGCTCGGAGGCTTGCAGAAAAAGGCGCCAATCTTTGCCGGAGTCTTTATCTTGGTGGTAATGGGTATGATCGGCCTTCCGGGCCTCAATGGATTCGTTGGGGAGTTTTTGATATTGCTCGGCACCTTTATCACTCATCGCTGGTGGGCGGTGGTTGCCGTGCTTGGCGTCGTGCTGAGCGCCGTTTATCTGCTTTGGATGTATCAGCGCGTGTTCCATGGCGAAGCGAAGGACGATCGGAGCTTCCGTGACCTTGCTCCTCGTGAGGCCTTGCTGTTGCTCCCGCTTGTCGCTTTAATCGTAGTGCTTGGGGTCTATCCGATTCCATTGCTGTCGCGAATCAATCCAACCACATCGGCTATCGTGCACCATGTAGCGTCAGCTCCTGCGCTGGGCAACTCGGGTGCACCGCAGGCGGTGGCTTCAATAGTAACCGGGGGGGCCAAGTAATGTTTGGTAGCCTTGTGTCGCAGCTGCCTATTCGGCTCCCTTCGATCTCGTATCAGGCGATTGGGCCAGAGTTGATTCTGTTTGGCGCGGCACTTGTGGTGCTTGCGCTATCGGCGACGGTGGGTCGGCGCGAGCACCCCCAACTCTATCGCGGAATTGGCCTGTTCGCGGCGGTAGCCGAAGGGGCCTGGTCGGCCAATCTATTGCGTCTGATTGACCAGCATGGCCCGTCGTTGGCTATTGCCGGTGCAATTTCCAATGATGGCTTTTCAGCGGTCGTTGGCATTATTGTCGCGGCTGCTTTAGTGCTGACGATGCTGATAGGGCCGGGTTTTGTCGAGTCGGTAGCCGGGCAAGGCCCGGAGTTCGTGACGCTGTTGTTGCTCTCGGCGACTGGCGCTATTGTCATGGCACAGGCGAACGATCTCATCGTTGTCTTCCTCGGGTTGGAGATCTTGTCGATCGCTCTCTATGTCATGGTGGGTTTTCGTCTGCGTGATGGTCTCTCACGCGAGGCCGCATTCAAATATTTCATTCTCGGTGGCTTCTCGTCGGCGGTGTTTTTGTATGGCGTGGCTCTTGTCTATGGTGCAACCGGGTCCACGAACCTTGTGAAGATTGCTGCGTTTCTCTCCTCTCATGTGCTGATTAACAACGGCGTCCTGCTATTCGGTATTGCCTTGATCCTGGTGGGCTTTGGCTTCAAGGTGTCAGCGGTTCCGTTTCACGTTTGGTCTCCCGACGTCTACCAGGGCGCTCCGACGTCGGTCACTGGGTATATGGCAGCGATGGCCAAGATCGCGGCATTCGCGGCGTTACTGCGCGTCATGATGGTTGCGTTTCATCTCCAACTGGAGTTTTGGCGCCCCATTGTGATTGCACTCGCGGTGTTGTCGTTGGTGTTCGGGGCCGTTTTT
The DNA here is from genome assembly GCA_021819725.1 of Actinomycetes bacterium. Next base: position 9,100 of record JAKAQR010000040.1, on the reverse strand, counting down.
GCGTTGCGTCAACGCGAGATCAAGAGGATGCTGGCGTATTCGTCTATCAACCATGCAGGCTTCATCCTGCTCGGTGTCTTGGCAGCCACCAGTGGGGGTGTGCGCGACTCCCTGTTCTATCTTGGTGCCTACTCGGTCATGGTGATAGGTACCTTTGGGTTGATTTCGCTTATCCAGGTCGATGCGGGCAAGGTCGAAGGGTCGCTGTCCTTAGATGACGTGCGCGGTCTTGGACGTCGACGACCTGCGGTAGCCGTACTTTTGGCGATCTTGATTCTTGCCCAGGCGGGAGCTCCGTTCACGAGTGGATTCATCGCGAAGTTCTCCGTGATTACGGCCGTCATTTCGGTGAATGAGTATTGGATTGCGGTCGTCGCGATGGTGACGGCCGCGGTTGCCGCTGCGTTCTATCTGCGACTCGTCCTTGCACTGTTTTCTAAGGATGAAGCTGAAGTCGGGGTTGGGGATGCGTTGTATCCGGTTGCGGTGCGTGGAGGCAGCGACCAAGGTTTGCGCCTTTCCACCGCTTCGCTGGTGCCGATCTGGATCGGAATATGGGCCTCGGTTGCTATCACCGTCTTCTTTGGACTCTTTCCAACCTTGCTGTTGGACCTGGTGAGCAGGGGCAAGATCTTCTATTAGGCGTAGGCCTGTGGGCTCGGGCTCTCAAGAGCCGAGCGCTCTCGCGCGTTAATAATGCGTGCGTGCTGTGGTCTAGCTCTCATTGAGGGTATGAGCGAGTAGTCCCGTAAGCCGAAGTCATTGGAGCGAGGGTGCGTGTTTCCCCTGCTAGCCTTGGGCGCGACGCTGCGCGGATCACGGTAAGGCGTGGAATTTCGTTGTAAGAGAGGTAGCGCTATGGAGCACCCGAGCAATTACGGTCTTCGAATGCGTCCGCTTGAGCCTGGCGACGCAGTGGTCTTCGGGCTCGAGCAGGCGGGAGGCCGCGCAAAGGAAAGTTTTGGCGAGGGCCCTCGGTGGAGGGCCTAGACGGTGCGGCGCTACGCAGGTGACAGGGTACTTGCCATCGACTCGGCTGGTTGGGGTCGTGACGAGTCGCAGCTGACGAGGTGCGACGGAGTGGGTTGCGTGTTGTGGAATGGGGAATTTGGCGAGCGAATCACGATGATCTCAGATTCACCCGGCGGGGAGGTGTCTAGGCGTGTCGAGGTTCGTTAGGGTGTCTATGGTGCTGGCTACGGGTCTCCTAGCAGGGCTTGGCGTGGTAATGTTCCACTACGCGCTCCAGGTTCTACGCTATGTGTTGATGCACCTGTTAGGGATCTCCCGGCTGGTCTCGATTGCTCAGACGGTGTCGCTGGGTGGCAGCCGCCTGTTCTTGCTGCCAGTAGTGATCTTTCTCGGGTTCGCCATCTCCAAGTTCGTCGCTACGAAGTCCGGTATTTCACATCGGCGCGAACGTGGGGCCGACCGCATTATCGAGGTGGTCAACGGCGAAGAGGTTGCCTTGCCGATGGCTGAGGCGATGGGCACTGCGGTAGCTGGGGTGGTGGCGCTGGGTCTCGGCGTTTCGGGCGGCCCCGAGGGGCCTATTGCAATGCTGGTAGGGGGGCCGATAGTCAATCTCTTGTCCAGGTTTGGCATCGAGGAGCGCCAATTGCGTATCCTCGTTGCTGCGGGTGTCGGTTCGGCGCTTGCTACCTTATTCAGGGCGCCGCTTGCTGGGGTCTTTCTGGCCGGTGAATTATTCGTGTTGGAGGGGTTCCTTGGGGCCGTTGTCCTCCCGGGACTCTTGGTTGCTGCGATCACTTGGTTCGTGGGTTCGACACTCATTGGCAATTCACCACTTATTGGGCATCTCTCTCTTGGACGACTACAACCCGAGGCCTACCTCAGCGCGATCGTCTTAGGCCTAGGCGCGGGGCTTGTGGGACTGGGCTATCGCTGGTGGGTAGTAGTGGTCGGCACGCGACTCACACATCTTTCACGGTCGCGTGTGCTGTGGTGGTTGGCCGTTGCGGTCGTCGTCTCGGCGATCACATCAGCGCTTGCCTTGGTAGTGCCCGAGGTGCTCTCAACTGGGAGTGGATGGATACGCCTGGTAGCTGCATTCGGGTCGGATATGACGGCGTTCCCCCTTTGGTTACTGCTTGCAACCCCGCTTGCGAGACTGGTGCTGACAGGTCTGAGCCTCTCGGCCGAGGCACCTGTTGGAGTTCTCGGCCCTGCCTTGATTATCGGCGCCTTTAGCGGCGCTGCTCTTTGGCGGTTGAGTACCCTCGTACACCTATCTGCGACCTTTGGTGGAGCGAGTTTGTTTGCGCTGCTCATGTTCGCTGCGGTCTTTGGTTCGATTGGTCGGGTTCCTCTTTCGATGGTGGTGATCGCCATAGAAGCCACTGGTGCGCTCGCGGCCGCACCATTAGTGATGGTATCGGTTGGCATTGCGGTGTTCATGGTTCGACAGCGCGGAATGACCATCTTCGGCTCGCAGGCACTTCCAGGCCAGAGTCCGATCATGCCGACCTGAGTTAACTCTCATGCAGACCGTCAGGAGTCGTTGAGGAACCTGCCGATTACCGGAAGGTCCCACAACGATTCAGCCTTTGCCGCCGCGATCGCGATCGCTGGAAGGTTTTCGATGGTGTCGACCACGAGATAGCGCGCGAGCCAGCGAGGGTCAAATTTGGCATTGAAGTGCCAAAGGGATTCGATCTGCATTGATTCAGAGAGTCGTCCGAGCACCCATCGTTCTACTCTCGATGGGAGGCCGGAACCGCCACGTTCCCCTGCGAGCACCGCACGCATGGCTGCAAAGTTGAGGCTGAGAAATCGATAGCCTTGGTCTCCCAGCTGTCGCATCGTCTCTACGATGAGAAGGTCGAACATCCCGTTGGGATGATCCGCAAGGTCACGCCTCATCAGATCAAGCGAGAAGCCATTCACCGCAGGCGCCGGTACCCATTGACAGAATCCGGTGATTCTTCGATCGTGATCGCGGCAGATGCTCATCAACAGATTGCTATCGCGAGGGTCGAAGATCCGACCCAGTGTCATTGAAAAACCGCGTTCTCTGTCGCCGCGCCGGGAGGCGGCCATGATGGTGAGGATCTGTTCGCGATCGGCCACCGCCAGTTCGTTTGGATTCGCTAGTGTGACAGAGTACCCGTAGTTTTTCATTCGATTGACAGCTTGTCGTAAGCTCTTGTGGCGTTTTCCGCCAAGATCGAGCTCGCCAAGGGCAACGATGGCCTCGTCTCCGATGTAGTAGCTGCGCATGTTCAAGGACTGGTACGCTGTTTGCCATTCGGCACTCGCGCCCAGAATCGCGATTGCATAGCCTTGGCGTCTCATCTCGGTGAAGAACTCGACGAAGGCAAGGCGTGAGTTTGACCGAGGTCCTATTGGGTCCGGTGACACGATGACAGCGGAGCCGAATATGCCGTAGGCGATGAGGACTCCGTAGCGAACCCAGTGCAGTTTGTCGTCGCGGAGGGCGAAGTAATCGAGGGTTCCCTGCGGGTGGGCACTCAGCATACGGCTCAATGCGGCAATGCCATGAGCCGACCTGCCGTCGAAGTGAACTCGAGCTGAGAGTGGTGCGATGACGGTCCATATCGCGATCAGCAAGAGGACGAACATCGAGAGCTGTAGTGCATCGCGAAGGTCAGGGTGTCCAAAGGGGGGTGGCGCCACAGCGGAGAGGCCTACGGATACTCTGATGATCTGCCCGATTGCCGAGAGCGGTCGATACGGAAGGTGGCGATAGAACAGGACATGGGCGACGATAGTGGCGATGTCCGCGACCAACCAGAGCAAGGCTGCGGTGGCCACCGTGCGTCCAAGCCGCGCGATGCTCGCTCTTCTCGGGGCTGGTTGATCGAAGGCACGCCGATTCGCGACCATCGTGATCAATACAGCCCCAAGAACAATCGACGCGAGCAGGTCACCCCCGCGCGCCAGGTTGACGAGAAAGGCCACGATACCGACGCCGATGGTGATCTGGAACGATCTGCGGCGGCCGGCATGAAGGCCGAGAGCCACGGCAACCATGGCTACTCCAGCTGCGGCAGCGAGGGCATTGGCGTAATTTCGCACGAATGCTGTCATGTTCGGGAACAGTTCCGCAATGAGTTGCACATGCCGATGGAGGGGAGGGATCAGGGTACTGGCGAGCTGGACGACGCCTCCAATGAACACGACGGTAGCACTGATACGTCGGAAGCGTAGCGTACCATCGTGGAGTGCGGTTGCGATCGGTGAGAAGAAGGGCCCTGAGGGCGTGGCTGCGAGGAGCGTGGCGTTGGGGCGTCGAAGTTCTCGAGAGGCGAGGAGCGTGAGGAGTCTGGAACGGGTCATGAGACGTTGGTGCGACCAGAGGCTCAGACGCAACGTAACCCCCGCTTCGATCTCGAGCCAGGAGGCGTTGGTTCGCATGAGATACAGCGACGGGAGGGGTAGGCGCATAGGGGTTCGATTGAGCACCTTCGCAAAGTTGCCGGGGCTGGCGAAGACCTCACCGGCGATCATGAGAAGTTCGGCCGATCGGGTGGCGCCGCTGATCAGACCATGGTACCCCCGTTGGGAGAGGTCATCCAACTGATGGCGCTGCTGGGCGTTTGGGTCGACCGCGCGCATGGCCGTGTCGAGCGGAGTGTCGAGGACGCGGAGCATCGAGCGGCTTGTGACGGCCGAAACGGCAACTGCGAGCGCGACATCTAGGGCGATCATCAGGCTCACGAGTTCGGAGCTGGTCAGCGCAAAGATAGGTCTCCGGTTGACAACAGGGATGGATAGCAACAAGGGGATACGCACTGCAAGGATCGCAAGTAGTGGAATCGTGATCCAGAGGAGGAGAACACGGACCCTTTGGTAAAAGGAACGAGAGACGATGTAACGAGCGATCGACGCCTCGGGGTCGAGATCCGTGGCGTCGTGAAAGCGTGAACCTTGTTGAGTGAGTCGTTGGAGGAGCGTGGTCCGTGGATCGACGGTTGTCGACGGTCCTGGGTCGACGAGGAGGCGTTCGAGACCCTGGCCATCATAGGTGATCTCAAGGCTTGAGCACACGCAGATGTCGTGCAAAGAGCGCTCGTCCTTGGTGACACTTGACCCAAGGGCCAAAAGGTCATCCTCCGGAATCACGACATAGGTCAATCTGTGGTCGCCGACAATCGACGCAATCAGGCTCTCGTCCCGCAAGGCTTGGACTCCTGGCGATCGTCCACATATGATCACAACGTCGCCAGTGCTCAGCGCTCCCGTAGCCGATAGTAGTTCGAGTCGAAGGTCGCCAGGGGACTGTTCGAGGATTGCGGTCGAAAAAATGATCGCCTTTTGCCCAGGTTGCAGCTGGCAAACCTTCCCCATCGAGGGTTGTCAGTCGCGAAAGTTGACGAACTGAAGTGGAATATCAGTGACACGGTCCTTGAGCTCACTGATGACCTGTTGGAGATCATCGCGCTTCTTGCCGCTGACACGAACCTGGTCGCCCTGAATCTGCGCTTGGACGCCCTTGACTCCCATCGCTTTGATGGCCTGCGTTACCTGTTTCGCACGGTCTCCCTCCAGCCCCGCAAGCAGGCGAATCGACTGCCGTACGGTACCTTTGGCGGCATCCTCCACCTTTTGGCGATCCAGTACTTTGAGCGAGACGGAGCGCTTCACCAGCCGTTCCTCCAAGACCGTCATGACGGCTTTGAGGCGGTCGGGGGTGTTCGATGCGATGGTGATCACGAGATCATTCTCGTTCAAGCTCACCGATGATTCGGTATTCTTGAAGTCGAATCGAGTTGCGATTTCACGGCTCGCCTGGTCAACTGCGTTTTTGACTTCTTGGATATCAATCTCAGAGACTACGTCGAAGGAAGGCATACTGGTAGACTATTATGTCCTCACCAGGGTCGGTGCCCGAGTGGCCAATGGGAGCAGACTGTAAATCTGCCGGCGTACGCCTACGGGGGTTCGAATCCCTCCCGGCCCACCGCGTGGTAGAGCGTGGAGCGATGCGGTTGCTCCACGCTAGACTGGAGCGAGCTCATGGTGAATGACGACAGCCACTCAGATGCCACCTCCCAAGAGGGTCAGGCAGACACAAGGAAGCGGGCCGGTGCGCCGGGCCGCTTTGCCTCTGGACATGCGGACGATAGTGGTCGGCTAGATCGTAGTGCGCTTGGTGAACTGGGCGATGCAAGGGGCGGGTTTCGTGGCGTTTGGCTGGCCCTACGTCGCTGGTTTGCCTGGGCGAATACCGATAACCTCATGCTGGTCAACCCGATCTCCACGGGCTTTATTGGCTCATTGCTCGTTTTCATCGGGTCATTGCAGACAAATTCTCCGTTCACGTCAAAGATCCCCGGTTCCTGGTATCTTGGCGTAGACTCCTCACCTCACCCCGGCAATCTGATTGTTGAACTACTAGCGCAGTCGCTGGTCTACTACGGGCTGATCCTGACGGCCGTCGCGTGGTTGCGAATTGTGATCGGTACACGTCGAGGAGAGGAGCTCCGCCATAAGTGGCTCCTGTTTGGCCTCTGGGTGCTGCCCTTAATGGTTGCGGGGCCGCTTTTCTCACGCGATGTCTACTCATACGCGGCGCAGGGGCGGATGGTGACTCTCGGCATCAACCCATACAATGGCGGGCCAGCGCTGTTGGGGAATAGTGCCTATCGTTCGACCGTGGATCCCATCTGGGGCATGGCAAAGGCCCCCTACGGCCCGCTGTTCCTGTATCTTGCGGGAGGTCTGGTCGAGCTGTCGGGCCATTCGCCTCTCTTGACGGTACTGCTGCTCAGATTAGTAGCGCTGGTGTCGGTCGTGGTCATCGGTGTCTTCGTCGTCAAGATTGCTGACCTCCTGGGTGTGAATCGTGATCTTGCTTTCGCGCTTTCGGCCGCCAACCCTATCCTGCTCTACACATTCGCGTCAGCGGGCCACAATGATGCGTTGATGACCGCTTTGATGCTGATCGGGATCTACCTGTTCCTCAAGGATCGCCGGCTCGCTGGCATCATCGTGGTAGCGCTTGCGGCGTCAGTGAAGGTTCCTGCTATCGTCGCGATTGGTTTCATGGGTTATCATTGGAGCAGTTCCGATAGGGTATTGAGCAAGCTCAGAGGTCTTCTCATCGCTGTCGGGCTCACGTTCGCCGTCTTCTATGTCTTGGGCTTAGCGACGCACTTGGGTATGGGCTGGATTCCGGCGTTGTCGACACCGGGTTCGGTGCTGTCGTTTGAGGATCCCGTCATTCTGGTGGGCTATGCGATCGGATGGGTATTTGCTCATATCGGCTTGCCTTTTGGTCCGCACTTCGTCGTGGGGGTATTCCGTGCCATCGGCGATGCGGCGATACTGTTGATTGGTGGGATTACCATTCTTGGTAGCCGACGTTCAAATATTGTCCGACTTACCGGCGTCGTGTTGGTCGTGACCGTGGTCCTTGGGCCGGTCATTTGGCCCTGGTACTTAGGGTGGGGCATTGTCTTACTCGCTATTGGTGCTGGCGATCTGAGCGTTGATTTTCTCATTCTTTTGACGTTGTCGGCGATGCCAATTGACTTCCTTGGTGCGCCGACGGCCTTTGCCTGGATAGGCTATGCCGGCCTTGTTACGGTGCTCTATCGGCGACGGGCGAGCCTTGTGGCCGAGGCCGAGGAGGTGATCTTCGGGTTTCGTCGTGCCGTTGCAGAGGTCGTGCCGGATCGTTTTCAGCGTTATATTCCCAAGGTGGCACGGTTGGACGCTGGTGCGTGAGCGTATCGGCTTTGTTTGGTCAGGCCTGTGGGGAGCGCGGCCAAGGCCGAGTCTGAACTTGTAGGGTGGCGCGGACGAATGGAGACAAAAACCGAGGATCGTTTGGTTGAAGCGGTCGCCATCCTTGCGCAACGCAGCGAGTTAATGCATCACTTTTCTTCGGAGTTTGGCATGCCACGACTCTACAGGGATTCGTTCGACCCGGGGAGAGTTGAGGGCCCGATCGAACGTGATGCCTTTGGTTTTCTGGTAGAGACCTTGGTGTATCAGCAGCTCTCAGGCTCGTCGGCCCGAGCTATCCTGGCGCGCCTGATGGAGGTGGTGCCGCTTGAGCCGGAGGCTATTGTGGCGCTAGGGGCGGGCAAGCTTCGCTCTGTCGGGCTCTCCGGACCGAAAATTCGAACACTCGAGCGGCTGTGCTCGAATGTTGACCCAGCGCAGTTGGTTGAGCTTGAGACCCTGGATGACACTGCGGTACGGAGCTTTATCGTCGGACTCTACGGTTTCGGTGACTGGAGTGCGGATATGTATCTCATGTTTCATCTCCAACGCTTTGACGTATGGCCGGTCGGTGATTTGGCTATGCGCCGAAGTGTGGAACGCCATCTCGCTGGTGGCGCTTCGCTCTCGCTGCCGGAGGTCGTAAGGTTGGGTGAGTTATATCGGCCATTTCGTTCACTTGCGGCGTGGTATTTCTGGGCCGATGATCATGCACAAGTCCGCCAGAAGCTTTCGTGACAGCATTCAGGAGCGACGCCACTGGACTTGTTGGTGAGCTCCCGTCCTTACAGACGGGACCTCTGGCTTCGCCGTTTGTTTGGGTTGTTGGTATCGCTCGACCTCGACCGACCGGTCTAGTCCCGGTCGTACTGGTAGATGAGCTTGCTAGCTTTGGCTTGCTGATCTGAGTTAGCTCAGATGAGGCCCGGTTCTTCGCACTACTGAGGGCTCTGGTCTTGGGGGACTGCACCTCGCGTTGACCGGGTGACCAACCCTCGACAGCCCGGAGCTACGTTACTCGGACGGTGGTGTCCGGTCTTGTGGAGACGTATTTCACGTGTATCCCCTCATGGAGGTCGTGCGAGACAATATCTGTTGTGTGAGCGTGAAGTGGTCGGTCTTGTGCTGGCAAAGACATGAGGAACGACTGAATCTCATGGTTACCCGAAGACCGCTGAGCTCTGCAGTCACCATGGATCCAATCAACTGCCTGGTTTCACAACCACGATACAACGTGGCAAGCATCGCGGGTCAGGCGGTAGTTCGCGCCAGACAAGGTGATAGGGATGATAGAGGTGCTTCACGATGCTTCGTTTGCGATTACTCTTTGTTCGCCGACACCGTTACCACAAGACCAACCCCTGACATCATTATCGGCGGTGACTTC